>CALUWJ010000001.1 GCA_944324455.1 Candidatus Gastranaerophilales bacterium
CCTCTTTTTCATTTCGCCGTTTGAGAGAAAAAAGAAGAAAAGTGAACAATTACTTAAAAGCAAAAGATGTTTGAAATAAATTTCAAAATGGGACAAATCGTTTTTGTCTTCACACACGGCTTACGCTTATTTTTCCATCAGTGGAGTTTTACTTTAGCAAAACATATATAACTTGGGCGAAAGCCCAATAATTATGAGGCAGGCGGAAGTTTTCTTCTTTTCGGTTCACTTTTCTTCTTTTTCATTTCGCCGTTTGAGAGAAAAAAGAAGAAAAGTGAACAATTACTTAAAAGCAAAAGATGTTTGAAATAAATTTCAAAATGGGACAAATCGTTTTTGTCTTCACACACGGCTTACGCGTTTTTCCGCCTGTGGGTATTTCGGCTCCGTTTGGCTAAAGTCGCCAAACAGCCTCAATTATCCTACGGCGGTTTCGTACGGTTACAACAAAAGCAAGTTCAACACTTGCTTTTGTTTTCACACACGGCTTACGCATTTTTCCGCCTGTGGGTATTTCGGCTCCGTTTGGCTAAAGTCGCCAAACAGCCTCAATTATCCTACGGCGGTTTCGTACGGTTACAACAAAAGCAAGTTCAACACTTGCTTTTGTTTTCACACACGGCTTACGCGTTTAAAATTCATCTGTTTGTGCCATGGCAAAAAATCAAATTAATGTAATAATATAAAAGACTTAGGGAGTATTATTTAAGGGTCCAATTTATGTTTGATTGTAAAGAAACAGCCATCATATGTATTGACATCCAAGAAAAACTGGTTAATATGCTCAAAAATTCTGCTGAAATAGCACAAAACACAACCAAGTTAATGAAAACGGCAGCAATTTTAGATATAGCTGCAATAATAACGGAACAATACCCAAAAGGGCTTGGCTCAACTATTGAAACAATAAAAAATATTAAAAATTTTAAAACAATAGAAAAAACTACATTCTCTGCTTATCAAACAGAAGAATTTAAAAATGAATTTGATAAATTAAAAGTAAAAAACGTTGTTATATTTGGTATTGAAACACACATTTGCGTATATCAAACAGTAATTGATTTATTAGAAAAAGGCTTTAACGTTTATGTTGTAAATAATTGTTCATCATCAAGAGATGAATTAAACCATAAGACTGCACTCAAACTAATGAGGCAAAAAGGTGCTTTTATAACTACTCTGGAAATTGTATTGTTTGACTTTCTTAAAAGTTCAAAACACCCTAATTTCAAAGAAATTCAGGGACTGATTAAATAAATGCTTTATATTTTAATGCCTTGTTAGAATACAAGGCATTAACTTTATCTAAAAGAAGAAAATATGACTGAATCAATAAACTTGAATACTAACGGACTATTTAACCTGCAAAATGATGTAAGAATTACTTCAAACAACATTTTCAACGCTCAGGATGCTTTTGAAAATTCTTTTGAAGATATTTTATTGGAAGAAGTCTCAAAAGAGCAGCAAGAAAACCAAAAAACAATAAATGAAATAAAATTCGCTAATCTTGGCATGCCGTCAGGATTTAATTTAGATACATCATTACTTGAAGAACTTGAAAAAGGAACCCAAGATAGCTCCGATTCAAATTCATATCAACAAAAAATGCGCGATAGTGCTTATTTAATTGCTGAAAATTTAATTGACTAATCTTTATAAGCAACAATTTCCACTTCAACCTTAGCACCTTTTGGCAATTTTGCTTCAACACAAGAGCGCGCGGGTTTTGATATAAAATAATTTGCATAAATTTCGTTAAAAACTGAAAAGTTAGTCATATCATCTAAAAAACAAGTAGTTTTAATAACATCATTAAATGAATATCCGGAAGCCCTTAAAAGCGCTTCAATATTTTTCATAACTTGGGTTGTTTGTTCTTCAATTGAGCCATTTAAAAATGTATTATCTAGAGGGTTTATTGCAATCATTCCTGAACAATATAAAAACCCATTTGCTTTAATTGCTTGTGAATATGGCCCAACAGGCTCAGGGGCATTTTTTGTATATATAATTTCTTTCATTTTTTCTCCTTTATTGAACAACAGATAAAATATTATAACCTTTTTTAGCTAAATCTTCTTTAATTTGGTTAAAATGCTCAAAATTTCTTGTTTCCATCGAAATTTTTAAATAACAATCATTAATGTCTGTTCCCTCACCGCCTTGGTTATGACGAACTCTAATAACATTAGCGCCATGTTGAGCAATGATTGAACTAACTTCTTTTAATTGACCTGGTTTATCTAATAATTCCACTGTTATATTCGAAATTCTTCCTGTTTTTAATAATGCTCTATTTATAACACGAGATAATATATTTACATCGATATTACCCCCTGAAACAATAGCTACAATATTTTTATCTTTTAGAGGAATTTTATCAAACATTATAGCTGCAACAGACAATGCTCCTGCGCCTTCTGAAACCATTTTTTCTTTTTCCATTAAAGATAAAACAGCACTTGCAATTTCATCATCCTCAACAAGAATAATATCATCTACATATTCATCGCAAATTTTATATGTTAACTCTCCGGGGAGTTTAACCGCTGTTCCATCAGCAAATGTATTAACTGAGCTTAGCTCCAATCTTTTATGAGCTTTAAAAGATTCATACATGGAATCTGCATTTTTTGCTTGCACTCCATATACCCTGCAAGTTGGTTTAAGTTGTTTAATTGTAGCTGCAATGCCTGAAATCAAGCCGCCGCCCCCAATAGGAACAACAATTGCATCTATTTCATCAAGCTGTTCTAAAATTTCAAGAGCAATTGTGCCTTGTCCTGCTATAACATCTATATCATCAAAAGGATGAATAAAAACACCCCCTGTTTTTTCTTGAAATTTAACAGCTTCATTATAAGCATCATCATATACACCATCTATTAAAGCAACATCAACCCCATAAGCTCTTGTTGCTTCAACTTTAGATAAAGGTGCGGTTGCAGGAATAAATATTGTTGCTTTAATATTATTTTCCCTGCTTGCTAAAGCTACTCCTTGCGCATGGTTTCCGGCTGAACAAGCAATAACGCCTTTCTTTTTTTGTTCATCCGATAATTTTGAAATTTTATAATAAGCTCCTCTTAATTTGAAAGAGCCTGTTAACTGCAAATTTTCTGATTTTAAAAATATCTTATTATTTTTTGATAAAAAATTTGAATGAACCAAGCTTGTTTTTCTTGCTATATTCGATAAAACCTCTTTTGCTTCATACACCTTATCTAAAGACAATAAATTCAATTTTAAACCTCACTTTTATTTATATATTAATTTAGGAGCATTTACTTTTGATGTAACAATTTCAACAGATTTATTTGCAATGTTTATTGCATCATTTAATTTTTCTTCACTTACATCATCATAATATAATTTCATAATTGTTTCATCTTTTTTAACAAAACCACCAACTTTTTTATCTAACAAAACTCCTGCTCCAAAATTAATTTTATCGGATTTTTTATCTCTGCCTGCACCTAATAATTTAGCTGCAAAAGCAACATCCAAAGCATCCAATTTTGAAATATAGCCTTCTTTTTGAGCCTTAATTTCAAAAATATTTTTCCCGATTTTAAATAAAGAATAATCATTTATTACATCAGGATTTCCGCCTTGCGCTATGATAATTTCTCTAAATTTATTCAGTGCAGTTTTATTTTCAATAACTTCATCGATCATTTTTTTGGCTTCATCATAACTATTAGCCTTCTTACAATTAATTAGCGTCTTAATTGCAAGTTCTTGCGTGATTTCATATAAATCAGGAGCATAAAAACCTTTTAAAAATTCAATTGCCTCGATAACTTCTAAGCTATTACCCACACTTTTACCTAAAGGCTGCTCCATTGAACTTATTACAACATCAATATTTCTATTTAAAAGTTTGCCTGTTTTAATCATCAAATCAGCCAATTCTTTTGCTTCAAGAGGAGTTTTTAAAAATGCCCCTGAACCATATTTAACGTCTAGTACAATTGAAGTTGCACCTGAGGCTATTTTTTTTGATACAACAGAAGCACAAATTAAAGATTTATTATCAACAGTAGCTGTTACATCTCTAAGAGCATAAATTTTACCATCTGCAGGGGTTAAATTAGGGCTTTGAGATGAAATTGCCACTTTAATATTTTTAATTTGATTATAAAATTCTTCATTAGTTAATTCGCATCTAAAATTAGGAATTGACTCCAATTTATCTATTGTTCCACCTGTAAAACCAAGCCCTCTGCCTGATAATTTAGCTGTATATACGCCAAGTTGAGCTAAAATAGGAATTAAAACAAGAGTAACTTTATCACCAACTCCGCCTGTAGAATGCTTATCTGCAATATTAGGAGAAATAGATGAAAAATCCAAAACATCACCGGAATTTACAAAACTTTCTGTCATATATGCAGTTTCTTCTTCATTTAAACCTTTAAAACAAACCGCCATAAGCCAAGCCGACATTTGATAATCTTCAATCCCGCCTTTTGTATAATTTTCAACAAGAAAATTAATTTCTTCTTTAGTATGCGGATGTCCTTCTTTTTTCTTTTGAATTAAATCAACTACTCTCATTTTATTTTCCTTATTTATGATATGGTTCATTATTTAAAATTTTATAGGCTCTATATATCTGCTCCATTAATATTAAAACTGCTTCTTGATGTAAAAAAGTTAATTTTGACATTGAAAATTTAAAATTTGATTTTTTCCTGACTTCATTATCCAGCCCGTAAGCGCCGCCGATTAAAAATAAAATTTCGTTATAATATCCGTCTTTTTCAATATCATCTAATTTTTTAGCAAATTCTTCACTGGATAAATTTTTTCCTTCTATTTCCATGGTGATTATAAATGAATTTTGCTTATTTTTAATATATTCTAAAATGCTGTTTACTTCAACAACCTCAACACGTCCTAAAAGGCGCTTTTGATATTCAAAAACGCCTTCTTTATAAAAACTTTCTTTTAATTTTGCTTCAAGTACAACTTTTATTTTCAAGCTTGTGCCTTTTCTTCTGTGCCGGTCAACAATTCATAGTTGAGTTCATTTTCATTATCTGCAATTATCGCAGCAACAACAGCATCCGATGTAACATTGCAAATTGTTCTCAACATATCAACAAATCTTTCAATTGTAAACAACAATGAAAAACCAACAACCAACTGTTGAGGAGTCAATCCAATACCATTTAAAATAAGGGCAATTGTTATCATACCTGCTCCAGGGATACCTGCTGATGTAGATGAAGCAACAATAGCCAATGCTGCTATTTCAAATATTAACAATGGAGATAAATCAATTCCATACATTTGTGCTAAAAATATAACCGCAATAACTTGTATAATAGCTGTTCCATCCATATTCAAAGTCGCGCCCAAAGGAAGTACAAAAGAACAAACCCTATTTGAAATACCTCTTTTCTCACAACATGTAATAGTCAAAGGCAATGTTGCAGAAGATGAAGCAGTACCAAAAGCAACCATTATGGCTTCTGATATTGCACCATACAATCTTCCAACTGGAACTTTAGAAAATATTTTAAGCATAAGAGGATAAATAATAAAAAATTGAATACCCAATGCCAAACAAATTGCTATTGCATATTTTGAAATAACCCCAAAAATTTCAACACCAAAGCTTGAAACAGCAGTAGCAGTAAGTGCAAAAATACCAGGAGCCGCAAGATACATAATCCAATCGGTAACTTTCATTGTTGCAGCAAATATACTTTCAAAAAATGAAATCAAAGGACGAGAAATCTCGCCTGCTCTTGTTAGAGCAACCGCAAAAACAGATACAAAAATAATTATAGGTATCATATTACCGGTTGCCAATGACTCAAAAGGATTTTTTGGAATTAAATCCAAAAATATTTGAACCATATTTTCTTTTTGATATTGTATTGCCTCTGTCACGCTTCCTTGGATATTTTGTATAATTTCAGGATTAACAAGCCCTTGAGCATTTGCGCCAGGCTGCATAACAAGAGCAATAACCGCCGATATTGAAACAGCCAAAACAGTTATTATTCCATAATATAAAATCATTTTAAAACCAAACTTTGTAAGCTGTTTTGAATCACCAATATTTGAAATACCGATAATAATTGCACTTATAACCAATGGCAATACCACCATTTGAATAATATTAATAAATGCTTTAGCTATAAAACTCAATATTGAATAAACTTGACCATAAGACTCTTTAGGAAAAAATAAGCCGACCAATATACCCAAAATCAACCCGATAAATATATGCCCGTTTCTTTTAATTCCGAGCAAAAGTGCAATTATAACTTGCATATGTAAACCCATATATAGTTTTTCTCCATAATACTGTTTTGATTTATTCTACTACTTTTTAAAGATTTTTGCAAAAAATTTCCAACAATAGACGGATTTTAAAGACAAAACAAGAAGCTAAAATCAGATTATGGAAAAAGATGAAAAAAAATCAAAGCCTTTTTTGGGAATATTGTTCGAATGCTGCAATGTATATGGAAGAATTTATAAAAACAAAGAAGGCACATATTATCAAGGAAGATGCCCCAAATGTATGCGCCAAATTAAAATCAAAATTGGTGAAAACGGAAGCAATACAAGATTTTTTAAAGCTTATTAAAATAAAATCCTCTTTTTGAAAAATATCAAAAAGAGGAAAATACAAAGGAATAATTTGATTTTATTAGCCGCTATATGTTTTAAATACAGAATCGATTGTTTCTTCAATAACCTTAGATATAGATTCCATTTCAGTTGAAATTGCTTTTTGTTCTGTATCTAATTGATTTAATTTAAGTTCAAGAGATTTATCTTCTGTTTGGATTTTTTCAGTTTTTTGATTTATTTTTTCAACTTCTTTTTCATACATTGCTTTATCATAATAATATTGATTCATGGCATCCGTGTATGCTGCAGTATCCTCTGATGAACCTGTTGTAATTGAATATGTATTATTCATAAGCTCAGGCGCATCATCACAGCTAATTATTTGTATTGTTGATAATCTTCCGCTTGAATCCTGTGTTAGGGCTGCTTTTGCTTGAACATTTTGAGAAGTTTTAAGAGCACCTTGGTAATCAAATGTATAATCACCATAATATCTTGTTTTGCCGTCTACATCTTCAAAAGCAGTTGAATTTAAATCATCTTCAGAAGTATAATATGCAGTTCCGTTTATCATATACATATAAAATGTACCTTCACTCAATCCTTGAGATTGCATAATGGTAGATAAGCCTTGATATTTATCATAATCGGATGTAATTTTTGTAATAGTTGAATTATCGGGATCATTTTCGTCATAAGTAAATGAATTAATCCCTATTTGAAAATTTATATAATTATAATTACCATCTTCATCTTTTTCTACGGTTACAGTAGAATCTTTTGCTTGATATGTGTATGCTTTTGCAATTTCTTGTTGATATGAAAGCACGACATCATAATAGCCGTCATACTGACCACCATCAGTTATTTTTGTAAAACTTTCAATTTGATAATCTTCACTTGTTGAATCAAGAGTATAAGTAGTTTTTGTATAATCATTAACTGAAGGCGGGGTTGGCACATCCAATCTGTTGTAGTCTTCATATAAACCCATAACCTCATTGGATAGCGCTGTTCTAGCCTGATTTATCTGTTGCCCCTGATATTCAATATTACTCTTTCTTGCAGTTAAACCAAGAAAGCGAGCTTGACTTGCTGCTAATCCCATATTGTCACCTTTCCTTTGTATTTATAGACTTAATAACGACAATAGAAATATAATTCTTTAGGATTATTCTATTTTTATTTACATTTGTTAACATATTAAAGTAAGTCCTTTGTATAATAAGACTTTATAAGACTTAATGTTTTTTGGAGAAAAGTCAAAATGAATAATTTAAAATTCATTGATAACCACACCCATGGCGCATTTGGCGTTAACTTTAATTATGCAAATTATGATGAAATAAAAACAGTTTTAAAAAATCTATACAAAAGAAATATTAAAGGCATTTGCCCGACTCTGGTAGGGGAAAGCAACGAAAATATACAAAAACAATTGGCGCTTTTTAATAAAATCAAACAAGAACAGCTAAAACAAACTAAAGATGAAACTTTTATTATAGGAGTACATCTTGAAGGAAGCTTTTTAAGCAAAGAAAAATCAGGAATACAAGATAAAAAAGTTTTTAAAATTCCATCAATAACTAATTTTAAAGAATTAGTAGGAAAGTATGAAAAAATAATCAAAATAGTTACAATAGCCCCCGAAAATGATATTGATTTAATTGATTATTTAAACGAAAAGAATATTATAACTCAAGCAGGTCATTCAATTTCGGAATCTTTAAAAAACTGCAAAGGCACAACTCATCATTTTAACGCAATGAATCCCATTCACCACAGAACTCCCTCTATCACTCTTGAAGCATTAATAAATGACAATATATATTGCGAGCTTATTGCAGATTTAATTCATACAAATTTAGACATTGTTAAACTAATTCTAAAAACAAAACCAAAAGATAAAATTATTCTAATCAGCGACAGCCTGCCTATTAGCCATTTTGACAAGGAAATTATATTCTGCAATAAAAAAATATTCCCGCAAGGAAAAGATGAAAACGGGACTTTAGCAGGCTCTATAAAAACTCTTGATGAAATATGTCATAATTTAATTAAAGAAAAAATAATAACCAAAGAAGAAATTAAAAAAATGGCTTTTGAAAATCAAATAAAATATCTTAACCTAACTGATAGCGAAGTTGATATTTTAAATCGATAAAAATTATGATAAACTATTTTTAAAATAAGAAAAATTCGAGGAAAAAATGAACAAAAAAATTATATTATCAATATCTTTTATCGTTATGATGAGTTTAGGCTTAACTCAATTTGCAACAAGCGCTGCAACACAGCCTGCTAAAAAACCGGCTGCACAAACTTCAAACATAATAAATACAACATCATTAAATATCGTGAATAACCCAAGTAAATATTTAAATAAAACAGTTAAAATGCAAGCTACATTTGATAAATTTTCAACTTTAGGCTTAGATTACAAAAAAGCATTAAGACCAAGCGACAAATATATCGGAATATTAATTCAAAGAGATGATGTAATTGACCATAATATCCCATTATCTGAAATGAAAATTTTTCTTAAAAAAGAAATGGCAGAAAAACACATTGATTTAGAAACAGGCGATAAAATTGAAATAACCGCAAAAGTATTTTCAACAGCCCTAAACGACCCTTGGCTTGATGTTGAAAATTTAGTTGTAATTAAAAAAATAAAAAAAGAAGAAAAAAAATAATAGCGATAGAATATATTACAGAGTTGGAAGATGAGTGAAGAAAATAAAAAATATTTAACAATCCATGGGCATTTTTATCAACCTCCGAGAGAAAACCCTTGGATAGAAGAAATAGAAATACAAGATAGTGCAGCACCTAACCACGACTGGAACGAAAAAATAACTTGGCAATGTTACAGTCCAAACGGTGCATCAAGACTTGTTGATAGCAACAATTCAATTATTGAAATTTCAAATAATTATCAATATATGAGCTTCAACTTTGGACCAACGCTATTAAGCTGGCTTGAAAAATATGCACCAAGTGCATATCAAAGAATACTTGATGCCGATAAAAACTCAATTGAATTATACGGTGGACATGGATGTGCTATAGCGCAAGTATATAACCATATAATTATGCCTTTAGCAAACCAAAATGATAAAATTACACAAGTTATCTGGGGGCTAAAAGACTTTCAAAAGCGCTTCAACAGAAACGCTGAAGGTATATGGTTAGCTGAAACCGCGGTTGATGCTCAAACATTAGAAGTTTTAATTGATTGCGGTGTGAAATTTACTATTTTATCACCCCATCAAGCTAAATGTATAAATAAAATCGGCGAACACAACTGGCAAGATGTTTCTTGGGGCACAATTGACCCATCTCAAGCTTACAGATATTTTGTTGAGGGCACAGATAAACAAAAATATATTGACTTATTCTTTTATGATGGTTCTATTTCAAAATCTGTTGCTTTTGATAATTTATTACAAGACGGTAAAAAATTCTCATATCGCCTAAATGAAGGCTATGTTGAATCAAGAAACCATACCCAACTTGTAAATATCGCAACAGACGGCGAAAGCTATGGACATCACACAAAATTCGGAGATATGGCGCTTGCTTATGTTTTAAGAGTTGGTGCTAAAAATCTTGGTTTTAAGATAACAAACTATGCTCAATTTTTAGAAATATTTCCGCCAAATTATGAAGTAGATATTAAACCCGTTTCATCATGGAGCTGTGCCCATGGTGTTGGAAGGTGGATGGACGATTGCGGCTGTTCAACAGGAGCCCAACCTCATTGGAATCAAAAATGGAGAAAACCTCTAAGACAAGCTTTTGACTATTTGAGAGATGAATTAATAAAATTATGCTCAATTCAAGGTACAAAATATTATAAAGATTTTTGGGAAGCCAGAAATAACTATATAGATGTAATTTTAGACAGGTCAGAAGAAAACATCAACAAATTCTTTGATGAAAATGCAAAAAAACAACTAAGCCTTCAAGATAAAGTTAAAGCAATCAAATTAATGGAAATACAGCGTTTTGCACAATTAATGTACACTAGCTGCGGATGGTTTTTTGCTGATATTTCAGGAATCGAAACAACTCAAATTATGAAATATGCACTAAGAGCAATGGAACTAGCTAGCGAATTCACTAAAACCAACTTCGAAAAAACATTTCTTTCTATTTTGCAGAAAGCAAAAAGTAATGTCATAGAATTTGGAAACGGCAAAGATATCTATAACCGCTGGGTTAAAACAAGCTCAATAGGAATAGAAAAAATTGCAGCCCAATATGCAATAGAAACGTCTTTTAAAACAGATGAAGAAAATTTAAAAGATGACAAAAAAACACAGCAACTATATTGCTACAAAATCAAAAAGAATAATCATAAAAGCTATAAAAGCCTAAATAATATTCTTTCTTTCGGTAAAATCGAAATCTTATCAGATATAACACTAGAAAAAAAAGAGTTTACTTTTTCAATGATTCAGACGCAAAATTTTGAATTTTACTGCGCAATTAAAGAGTTTACATGTCTTGATGATTTCAATACAGAAAGAAAAGAAATAGCCAAAGTATTTGAAAAAGATACAATAGTATCAACACTGCAGGCTGTTGAGCTTTATTACGGTTCAAGATTCTATTCATTAAAAGATATTCCAATGGATAGAAGAAAAACAATTCTTGAAAATCTAATTACTCTGAACCTAGAAAAGGCAACTCAAACATATAAAGACTTATATGATAGTTTATTAACGCCAATAAGCTACCTAAATGATTTAGGTATGGATATACCTGAAGGCTTTAGAGTATGCGCAAAATATACTTTATTAGGAAATCTTGATAAAGAATTGTCAGAACTAAAAGACTACACAGACGTTGAAAAAACTGAAAAATTAATGAACATCAAAACTCTTTGCGATAAATTTTCAATAAAACTAAACAATTCAAAAGCAAATAAAATTTTATCAGATAAACTTAAAGAACTTATTCACAAATTAAAAAATGAAACAAACATAAAAAACTCAAAAGAATTACTACATTTCTTTGAGCTATTAGAAAAATTAAAAATCGAAGTTGAAATTTCAAATTCACAAAACATATTCTATGATATGTTTTGCAGACATTTTGAAGATTTGACAAGTAAAATTAAAAATAACAACAAATCACAAGATGAAAGAGAGTTATTATTAAATCTATTATCTATCGGTCAACATCTGAACATAAACATGGATTTCTATAAATCAAAGGTTGACTTATTAACAGGTAAGGTTTAAGAAAAAACTTCTCTTGAATACACAGGTATTGAATTAATTTCAAAAATTTTTCTTGTCTTAATTTGGTTAACAAACTCCATAGCAAACATTGCGCACAATATTGCTTCTAAATTTGATGCAGGAAGCATATTATCAGGAATTTGCGAAAAACCGTATTTAATTTTTAATGATGTCTGCAAATTTTTACAATCAAGACTTGTTCTTGCAAGAAAATGAGGACACACACCATAAGACTGCCTCAATTGATTAATATCGCATCTTATTATTTTTATATTTTTATCTTGAATTTTTTTAAATGTATCAACGCATCTTTTTGAAATGCGATTAGTCCAATTATCTTTATTAACCTTAAAATAATCCCCAAGCATTTTATAATTCTTTGAATGTATGCGCCATTTACCGTCCAATAATTTGTTATCGTATGGAACACTAACGCAAACCACAGAATTATTTAAATATGGTGTATTTTCAAAAAAATAATCAATATCAGACGCAAAATAAAATTTATCCATCAACAAAATAGAAGAATTTCTATCTAGTACACAAACTGAACTATCGTAATTTGATGAATTAGATAGCGCAACCCCTATAAAAAAATTTTCTTTACTTGACAGACTTTGCATAATTAAGAGTATAATTAAATATAAAACATTTTTCAAGGAAATAATTTTGAAAATACAGGTTTTTAGAGAAGTTATAGACAGATTTTATAAAAATAAACGCTTTAATTTTTATATTCTTTTTATTTTGTCATTTATTGCAGGATTATTTGAGCTTATAGGTTTGGTTTTAATTTATCAATTTGTTTTATTCTTAACAAACTCAAATAATAATTTATATTCAAAATCAATTATAAAATTCTTTCAAAACAATTTTAATATAGAAGATTTTTCAAAAATAGGCTTAATATTAGGCCTCACAATTGCATCAATCTATATCTTAAAAAATATTTATATGTTTTTTTATACCATTTTTTATAGCTCGGTTTTAAGAGATTTATCTCAAACAATGATTAATAAGACAATAAACAATCTAATCTATCAAGATTATTTAACCCTTAAATCAATTCCAAAAGATGAAAAACTGAATGCTTTATCAAAAATCAATGTAACCGTTTGGGAATATTGTCAAAAATATATTGTCCTTATAACAAACTTAACAATTATAGTTGTACTTATTGCTACGCTATTTATTAAATTCACAAAATGCGCTATAATTGCAAGCACGTTTTTGGGTTTATTAAGCTTATTAGAATATAAATTTTTTAAATCAGAATCAAAAAAAATCAGCGAAAAAATATTAAAATTCCACGATACAGCCAATGCAAGCTTATTACCCGTAATTCATTCTATTGTTGATATTAAGCTAAACAACAAAGAAGATTATTTTTCAAAATCAATTTCAAACATTAATGAACTATTTTCAAAGTTCTCAATAAAAAAACATTTTAGCAGTATTTTTCATATATATTTCAATGAAATCACAATAATGCTGACTTTTAGTTTAATTTTAATCCTCCTTTTTTACACAAACAATTTCAATAACCAGCTCATTTTAAGCTCCTTATCAACAATATGCGTTATTATTTTAAGGTTAACTCCTTGCATAAACAGAACTCAAAGCTCGCTATATCTAATTAATACCAATGAAATTTTTGCAATTAAATTTTTAGAATATGATAAAAAATTTAAACAAATAGAATATAAAAACACTAAAGAAAAACTGCCTTTTAATAGTTCAATAGAAATAATTAATGGAAATTTTTCCTATCCTAATTCAGATGAAAAATTCAGTGATATTAATTTAAAAATAAATAAAAATGATTTTATTGGAATAATAGGAAAAAGCGGCTCATATAAAACAACCCTGATGTTATTGATTTCAGGGCTAATTAGGCTCGATTGCGGTCAATTTAGAGTTGATTACAACAACCTCAATGAAATTGATTTTAAAAAATGGAGAAACAATTTTTCAATTTTAAGCCAAAATTATAATTTAATTTTTGACAAAGTCAAAGATAATTTTAAAAATAAAGACTACCCTAAAGAAATATTTAAAAAATTGGAAATTGATAACTTGATAAACAAAAACGTATCAGAACTCTCAAACGGACAAAAACAAAGACTGGCATTAGCACTAACCTTAAACCAAGATAAAGAAATTATTATTTTAGATGAAGCAACAAGCGCCATTGATGTTTTATCTGAAGAAAAAATTAATGAAATTTTATTTAATCTAAAAGGCAAAAAAACAATAATATCAATAGCTCACAGATTACAAATTCTAAAACACTGCAACAAAATTATTTATATGGATGAAAATAAAATTATAGATATTGGAACATTTAACTATCTAAAAGAAAAATATTCCGATTTTGAAAAAATAATTAAACTATCAAGCTTTAAATCAACCTAGTTTATTATAAGCTTCAACAATTTTTTGTGCTTGTTTTGTTTTCCCAAGCTTTTTGTAACATAAAGCTAAATTATAATAATAATCCTTGTTCAAAGGTTCAATTTCTATTGCTTTTATCAAATTCTTCTTAGCTTCTTTATAATTTTTTAGCTTAATTTGACAACAAGCAAGATTATAATATGCGCTTGCAAAAGTTTTATTGTATTTTATAGCAAGCTCAAAATTATTAACTGCCATCAAATAAGACTTTTTAGAAGCAAAAATACAACCTAAATTATAATATGCTTTATAAAATTCATTGTTTTTATCTAATGCTTTGTTTAAATTTTGTATTGCAACATTATCATGCTGTTCTTCAAGAGCAATATTAGATAAAAGCAAAAAAACTTCCTCATCTTTTTCGCTTGTCGGAAGATTGTCTAATATTTTAAAAGCTTCAGAATAATTTTGTGTTGTATATAGGGCAATTGCTTTTTCTTTTAAATCTTTAACGGTCTCATCATCAGAAGCAATACAAACCTGAAAAGAAAAAAACAAAAACACAACAAAAATTTTTACCACACGTTTTATATGAATGTATGAAAAATTTATCACAATTTTCCTCTATGTGTTATATAATAAAATCATACACTAAAATATAGCATTTGTAAAAAATAATATATTTTATTTTATTTTGTTATAGTATAATAGCATATATAAATATGACAATGGTAATAATATGAATAGTAGCCTAGAAGAAAGAACACAGATATACAGAATACCCATTAGACCACAATACAAAAGAAGAAGACGTCCGAAGAAAAACAACAACTTCAATAAATTATTTATTTTGGTTATGGTGGCAATAATTGCAATTTTTGCATACGTAAATTGGCAAATTAATAACGATTTTACAGCTCAAAATAACTCAAATACAATTTCACCTATAGATTTAAATTTCAATTTTTCACCAAAAAGACAAAATATTTTATTAATGGGTGTAGATGTTGCATCAAATGAATCAAACCCTTTTAAGGGCAATCGTTCAGACACAATGCTATTAATCAGCATTGCTCCGTATGGCAAAAACATAAATGTAATTTCTATTCCAAGAGATTCAAAAGTTTATATCCCCGGAAAAAACAAAGCAGATAAAATCAACCACGCTTTTGCTTTTGGCGGGGCTAAATTAGCAGTTAAAACGGTTGAAGAAAGCTTTGGTGTTAAAATAAATAATTACCTTGCAATTTCAAATGCAGGTGTAATAAAAATGATAGATACATTAGGCGGTTTACCGATATATATTGAAAAAAATATGAAGTATGATGATTATAGCGCCAACCTTCATATTAACCTTAAACAAGGCGAACACATCTTGACAGGCAAACAAACCGAAGGATATTTAAGATTTAGACATGATTCTTTCGGCGATATCGGAAGAATACGCCGCCAACAATGGTTCTTTAATGCACTCCTAGCAAGACTTAAAGACCCAACTGTTATTGTAAAACTTCCCGAACTATTGAAAATTATGCCTGAATACATTCAAACCGATTTATCAGCATACGACTTAGCAAAATATGCAGGAATGGCAAAAAATGTTGACACTTCAACAATACAAATTGCTACCATCCCCGGAGCTCCGTCTACAAAAGGTGTAATAAGTTATTGGATTATTGATCCTATTAAAACACAAGATTTAATAGACAAAATGGTATATAGAAATAAAACAGAAATCGACCCTAAAGATATTTCAGTCGGCATTTTATATGCTAATTCAAAAGCTGATAGCGCTAATCAATTAAAACAAGAGCTTGAAGCAAAAGGAATGCAGGTTAAAATGCAAGAAACATCTTCAGCTGCAAAAAATTATATAGCAATACACAATCTTGATATAACAGGCGAAACAATTACCGATTTAAAAAAAGTAATTCCTGAAATTAAAGATAAACACACAATTTATGACCCAATAGGAATTAATAGGGCAGGAAAAGATTTAACAATTGTAATTTCAGATTTATAAAAATACATTGTTTATACTATGATTTTATAGATTAAACTATTCTTACGGTTGATTTAATAAATAAAACTATATAAGACAATTTATTTATGAATTACAACCAAAATGAAAAATATTTACTGAAATTTATCTCCATGAACAACGAATCTGTTTCAAATAAAAATGATTTACTTGAAGCAATATTTCGCTTGGGTATAAAAATTAATTTCAAAAACAGTAATCCTGTTTATCAAATTATAGATGAATTAACTTTTGCCAATCGCTACAAAGATTTAATTAGGAAGTAATATGAAAGAAGAAAATAAAAAGAAACTTACCTACGTATTATATGCGTTTATTATTTTTGCACTTTTTTGTTTCTTGGTTTGGATGGGTCATTTTAGAGTATTTCAAGACTTCATTACAAACATTGAACAAAGTTCTTTCGATTTAAGGCAAACTATTTTATCGAAATACAAAAAGCCCAATAAAGACATAGTAATTTTAGCTGTTGACGATGCAACTTATGAATATATTATGGATAAATACGGTTCTTGGCCAATATCAAGAAAAATATGGGCAGATACAATCAATTTTATTGAAATTGCAAAACCCAAAAGCATAGTTATGGATTTGCTTTTCGTTAAACCAAATTTGAATGATATTTCATCAGACAAAGCACTTGTTGAAACAATTAAAAACAACGACAATATATTTTTATCAATGAACTTTGATAACTACAATGACGAAATAAGAAAATCACCAAAAATAGATGATAAATTTAAATTAAAAATTAAAGACGGATATTTAGAAAACAATGAATATATTACATTCATTAACGCAAGAACAACAATGAATGAATTAACAAATGCCACAAAAAATATCGGAGCAATAAATGTTACAAGAGATAAAGACGGCATTATTAGAAATGCAACACCTGTATTTAAATATAAAGGCGATTATTATCCGAATTTATCACTTTTAAGTGCTATGGATTATCTTAATATAGATAGTATATCAATTCTTGACAATAATATAATACTGGATAAAAACCATAAAATACCGCTTGATATGAGCCAAAGAGCAATTCTTAACTGGTACGGTAAAAGCGGAAGTTACAAGCACATTCCATTATGGGAAGTAATCAAAGCACAAAAGGAAAACAATCTTGACTTCATAAATAAAAATTTTAAAGATAAAGTTATTTATATAGGCACAACAGCAACAAGCCTTTCAGATATAAAAAGTGTTCCTGTTGAATTTAATATGTCTGGAGTTGAATTACATGCAACATTTTTAAATAATATTTTAGATAATAATTTTATTAAAAAATCAAGTATAAAAACAGATTTTATAATTTCAATAATTCTTTGTTTAATTGTAGGATACTTTGTTTTAAAAACAGAAAATGTTGCTAAAACTTTCTTATTTTTATTTGCAACTTTGACTATATATAGTTTTATTGCATTATTATTAATGCAAATATTCAATTTGTGGATAACAATAATTTTTCCGTTTATAACAACTATAACAACATTTATTTTAATATATTGTGAAAAATATCTTCTTAAGTCAAAAGATTACGAACAAACATATAAATTAGCCGTTACAGATGGATTAACACAAATATATAACCACAGATATTTCCAAGAGCAAATGCTAATTAACATCAATAATTACAATAGATACGGACAAATTTTTTCAATAATATTAATGGATATAGATTTCTTTAAAAAATTCAACGATACATACGGCCACCAATCCGGTGATTGTGTATTACAACAAGTTGCTTCTATATTAAAGAAAAACTCCAGAACATCTGATATAGTTTGCAGATACGGCGGCGAAGAAATGACTATCATATTAACAAACACAAACAAAAAAGATGCCGAAATTACAGCAAATAAAATCTGTCAAGCAGTCAGAAATAATCGTTTTACACTTGTAAACGGAGAAAAAGTAAGAGTTACAATTAGTGTTGGCGTGGCAACTGTTGGTGAAAACGGCTCAACGGCTCAAGAAATTATTGAATACTCCGATAAATGCCTGTACAAAGCAAAAGAAACGGGCAGAAACAGAGTTGTTGCGCAAATTTAATCCTTAATCAGTTAATTGAAAAGGACATTTTGAACACTTTGCTTTTGGTCTTAAAACTAAATTATCTTCAAGGTCATATAATTTCGCAATTCTGGTAATTAATTTTTCGCCGCACAAAGGACAATTAATTGAAAAATTAGGATTTGCTGCATTTAATAATATCATTTCTCTTATTTCTTCTGATTGAGTTTTGGTTGATATTGAAAAATCAGCTTTTACTTCATATTTTTTTATTTCTTTATTATCGACCTTCAATCCTTTTGCTAATTTTTGCCTTATTGTTGTAGCCAAAAAAAGCTCCATACCTTGTTCAATTGAATAAATTACATCAATATCAAGACCTGATTTTTCAGCTAACTGCTCTAAAGAGAGCCCTAAAGACTCTCTTTTTTGAGCAACATATTGACCTAATGAAATTTTATTTTCTTGTTTTTTATGCATTTTGTTTTTTACTTAGACGCTCTTTAACAATAGCTAATGTAGTACCCGCAACAAATATTGATGAATATGTTCCGATTGCCACACCGATTATGATAGCCAAAACAAACTCTTTAATTGTTGAACCGCCGAAGAAATATAGCGCAAATAAAGTAAACAATGTTGTTGCAGATGTATTTATACTCCTTGCCAAGGTCTGATTTATTGATATATTAATTATTTCATTTGTAGACTTTTTCTTTGCTAAAAATCTCATATTCTCTCTTATTCTATCAAACACAACAATTGTATCATTAATTGAATAACCTATTACAGTTAATATAGCCGTAATAAATAAGCTATCAACTGTAGTATCAAAGAAAATGCCTTTTATTGCAAAAACTCCCACAACAATCAAAGCGTCATGGATTAAAGCCAATAAAGCAATCCAGCCATATTCTGTATGAAATCTAAATGAAATATATACAGCCATTGCACCAAAGGCCAATAATAAAGCTATCATAGTATTTTTCAATAATTCAGAACCTAATGTCGGACCAACGGAATTTACCTGCATAAGTTGAACATTATTATATTCTTTTGTTAATAAATCAGTGGCTTTATTAACGATTTCTTGACCCTCTTTATCACCTAAAAATGCTGTTCTAATTGAAACAAGATTTTGAGGAGCTTTATTTTCTTCAGATGCAATCTGAGTAGTTGTTTGAATTACAGGGCTTTTAACTCCGATATTTGTTAAATCTTTTCTCATTTTTTCAATATCGGTTGTTGATATTTTTTTATCTATACTATATTGCAAAATTGTGCCACCTGTAAAATCAATACCTAATTTTAAAGGTGCATGGTTTTTTTGAGTAACAGATAAAAATATAACCGCTACAATACAAGGAATTAGCAATAGCGCACTAAAACCAACCCAAGCGTATCTATATTTAACAATATCTAATTTAAATTTATTTTTTTCTGTATTAGCCATTTATATATCTCCCGATTATTTCAGTTATTAATCCAAAACACCAAATTTTGCTTTTTCGCGTTTTGTTTCTTGTGCAACAAATGTATTTTCGATTTCTTCTTTTTTCAACCCGAATAATTGCGGATATTTCATTTCACTTGAACCGAATATCAAATGCATAAAATTCTTAGTAACTGTTATTGCGCTAAACATAGATAAACATACGCCAATAATTAATGTAAGCGCAAAGCCCTTTACCATTGAAGCACCGAAATAATATAGTATTAAACAAGTCATAATTGTTGAAACGTTAGAATCAAAAATACTTGTAAATGCTCTGTCAAAACCGGAATTTATAGCAGTATACAAGCTTCTGCCCATTTTTAATTCTTCTTTTGTTCTTTCAAAAATCAAAATATTAGCATCGATTGCCATACCAATTGAAAGAATAAAACCGGCTATACCTGTTAATGTAAGAGTTACAGGAATTATTTTAAATATTGCAAAGTTTAGTATGCAATAAATCATCAATGCAAAACAAGAAATCAGACCTAAAACTCGATAATATAAAATCATGAAAATCATTACTGCGCTAACACCTATTATGCCTGCGATTTTAGATTTATTTATACTATCTTGACCCAAAGTAGGACCAACCGATTCTTCTTGTATAATTTCAGCACCAACAGGCAATGCACCGGCATTTAACAAATCAACCATTTCTTTTGCTTCAGTGTATTCAAATCCGCCTTCGCCGCCTGTAATTTGAGCTCTGCCACCTGTAATTTGTTCATTTACCCTTGGAGCAGATTGCAATTTACCATTAAAGAAAATTGCCATTTGTTTTCCTGTTAATTCTTTTGTTAAATCAGAAAATTTTTGAGCTCCTTGAGCATTAAATTCAAGCTCAACCATCCATTCACCTGTTGATGGAGTTGAACCAACCAAAGATTTTTTCAAATCTTTACCTGTTAAACCAGTTGATTCCCAGCCAATTTCACCATTAGCTCCGACAATCGGACGTTTGAATTCTAATTGAGCAGTTTGACCGATAAATTCTTTTGCTTTTGATGTGTCGGTTATATTAGGAATTTCAACCAATAATCTTTTTAAACCAACTTTTTGAACAATAGTTTCGCCAACACCCATTGCGTTAACCCTGTTTTCAATAGCATATTGTAAACTATCCATTATTTCAGGGGTAATCTTTGGAACAGAATCAGAAGTTTGCGCTTCAAGCATTAATCTTGAACCGCCAACTAAATCAAGTCCCAAGCTTGTTGGTTTTTTGTAAATAACGAAAATACCTGCTATTGTAATAGCCATAATAATCCAAAAAAGAATTAGTTTATTTTTCATTGAAAATCCTCAAATATGTAATATTTGGATAAATTATAACAAAAAAACACACAAAAGTTAAATTATTAAGTAGGATAATATTAATTTTTATAAGATAAGTTGTAAAGATTTGTATATTTAACTAAAGTTTTTAGCCAAATCAGACGAAATATATAGTGTAATATTTATTTACATAGTGTCAATTTTTATTTCGTTATTGTTTTTATTAAGATAAGGTTACTTCTTAATAAAAACCAAAAAAGGAGAAACCTCAAATTGCAACAATCAATTAAAGCAAATTTAAAAAGACTGTTAGTTTTCTTGAATTATTCAAAGAATTATTTAAGAAGAAACAATCCTGTTAAAATTTTGCAAAAAGAAATTGTTGCAGGTTTAAAAGATGCACTATCCATAAACAAAAAAAGGAAAATGATTAAATACAAACTAAAATATCAAATGCATCAATTAAACCAAATGGAAAAACTGATAGCTCAAAATAATGAGCACGTTTTTCTAAAGGGTAATAAATTTAACGAAATGAGATAAGTTTATGTCAATACTACTCTCACAAATGAGACTAGCGCAAATTAACAGTTATAGGGCAGATTTGGAATATAAAATCCAATTAATCTCCTCAACTAAACTTGACCTATCTTCTCAAATTAATGAATTGGTGGGCCTAGGTTCCGATATGGATCCCGACAGCCCTGAAATGAAAGCCTTAGAAAAGAAAAAAGAACGTTTATATCAGGCAGAAAAAGCTCTTGATATGCAATTACAAAGATATCAAACACAACTACAAATGATTGAATCAGAAGAACAAGGTGTTAAACAAAACTTACAAAGTTCAATTCAACGCAGCTACGCTGCTTAATAAATTATAAACAATAAACTGCAATTAAGGCTGCTATAATTAGCGCCGTATTGTAGTGTATAAAAGTCGGAATACAGGTATCTTTTATGTGATTATGTTGGTTATCTGCATTTAATCCTGCTGTCGGACCTAAAGTTGTATCAGATGCTGGTGAACCTGCATCTCCTAAGGCTGCTGCTGCACACAATAAAACCACTGTTGCAGGAATTGAAAAACCCAATTTCATACACAAAGGAATAAATAATACAGCCAAAATCGGTATTGTACCAAATGATGAACCTATTCCTATTGTAATTATAAGCCCAATTAAAAGCATAGCTAATGAAGCTAAAAGTTTTGAATGTTCAATATAAGGTAAAATGCTGTTTAATAGAGAATCAATTCCTCCTGTTTCTTTTAAAACAAGAGCATAACCCGCACACACGAGCATTACAAAAGCAATATAGCCCATTAAACCAACGCCTTCATTCATTAAAAAATCCATTTTTTTATGCGAAACAGCTCTAAAGCCAAATATTACACCTAACCCAATTAGAGCCCCCAAAGGCAAAGACCCGCTTAAAAGCTGCACTATTAAAGTTATAATAGCCCCTAAAAGCGTAATATAATGCCTTTTGTGAAGTTTAGTATCTTGATTTAAATCAATTTTAGACTCTATATTTGAATATTGCCTTGGTTTTCTATATGTTATAAAAATTGCAATTAATAACGCAAGAAACATTGCAAAACCCAAAAACCAACTATAATGCCAAACTTGAGTTTTTGCAATATTCATGCCATTTTGTGTCATATTATCGGCAATCAGCCCTTGAAATATCAAACCAAAACCCGCAGGAATGGCTATATAAGGAGCTTTTAGACCAAAAGCCAAAGCACACGCAACAGCCCTTCTATCCAATTTCAACCTATTCATTAAAGGCAATAATGGCGGTATTAAAATCGGTATAAAAGCAATATGAACAGGTATTAAATTTTGAGATAAAATCGAAATTACAACCAAAATTCCAATCAAAAGATATTTATTGTTTTTTATAAATTTTGCAATCTTTATGGATAAAATTTGTGCTAATCCTGTGTGTGTCATAGCAGCAGCCAAAGTTCCCAATAAAATATAGCTCAATGCCGTTTCAGAATTTTGCCCCATGCCAGAAATAAATAAATCCATAATTCTATCGATAGGCATTTTTGCTAATAATCCTGCAACAATTGCGCTTATCATTAACGAAAATAATACATTAACTTTAAGCACACATAAAACACATAAAATTATTACAGATATTAAAATAGGGTTTAATTCCATTATTTGTTATCTTTCAACCAATTTAACACACAATTTAGAGCCTTTGCCCTATGAGAAACTTTTGATTTTTCAAGGCTTGTTAATTCCGCCATTCCTTTATTTTCTGATTGAACATAAAATATAGGGTCATATCCAAAACCGCCCTCGCCCTTTGGTTCATACATTATAGAACCATCACAAGTTTGTTCTATTTTATATAAAATTTCGCCTTTATTATTCACTACAACCATGGCGCAGACAAATTTTGCTTTTCTATTTTCTTTACCTTTCATATTGAAAAGCAATTTTTCAATTCTTTCTTTTGGAGTTGGCGCATATCTTGCACTATATATACCGGGGGCATTATCTAAAGCTTCAACACACAACCCTGAATCATCAGCCAATGTCAATTTTGTTTTGGCATTTAGGGCAGCAGATTTTGCTTTACAATAAGCATTGCCGATAAAATTATCACTATCTTCAACAGGATTAAAATCACCATCAGGCAAAACAAATTCAATATCAAAATCTTTTGCAATTAAATTTATTTCATCTACTTTATGTTTATTTGATGTTGCAAGAGTAATTTGATACATTATTTTCCCCACCTTCTTTGTCTTTTTGCAAATTCTTCAATAGCAAGTGCTAATTTTTCTTTATCAAATTCAGGCCAATAAGTATCGGTGATATAAATTTCACTATATGCAATCTGCCACAATAAATAATTACTTATCCTTTTTTCTCCTGATGTTCTAATTAATAAATCAGGATCAGGAATATTATTTGTATAAAGATATTTTGAAACAACTTCTTCATTAATATCTTGAGATTGTATTTTATCATCTATTATATTCTTAATTGCATGGATAATTTCATTTCTTGCACCATAGTTAATAGCAACAGTTAAAACAACTCCTGTATTATTTTTTGTTGTTTCAATTGAATTTGCTAAGATATTTTGAAGATTTTGATTTAAAGCTTTTAAATCTCCGATAAAATTCATTTTTACATTATTTTCATTTAATTCCTTTAATTCATTTTTTAATGTCGTTGCAAGTAAATCCATCAAAAAATCAACTTCTTCTTTTTTTCTGTTCCAATTTTCCGTTGAAAAAGCATACAAAGTAAGATATTTTACACCAAAATCATCACAAGCCCTTGTAACTTTTTTTAGCGCATCCACACCTTTTTTATGTCCCATCATAGATGGCAAAAGATGTTCTTTTGCCCAGCGTCTGTTGCCATCCATAATAATCGCAATATGTTTTAAATTAGTATTTTTTACAATGTCTTTTATATCTTTTTCCAATTTTAATTCCATTTAGCTTTCCTTATTAAAACCTATATAATCTTATCTTAAAATTACAGATAGAAAAGTAATTATATATTTTTATTAAAATTTTTATTAAAAATTGTGCTAATATAAAAACATGATTGAAATTGCAATATTATACATATTAAGCAAATATGATGCCACAATTTATCGTATTTCAAAAACGATAGAGGAAATTTTCTTTGCCTATATTAAATCAAGCACAGGAACAATCAACCCTGCACTAAAAAGGCTTGAAAACCTAAGATGTGTAACTTTTATTGAAAAAATGTCAGATGGGGGAATGTTATCTAAAATTTATTCTATAACCTCTGAAGGTAAAAAACACTTAAATGAACTTTTAATTTCATATTATCCCAAAAACCCTTATCATATTTTAAACGAAACAAAGATAATGCTTTATTGCAGCGATGTTTTAAGTGTGAATGAATTAATTGAATTTAGGGAAAATCTTAAAAATGTTTTAGAGCTTTATAAAATAAAACTCGAAAAAGGCTTAAATAATGAATATATCTCTCTAAATGAAATCCAAAAAAAGACCGTTAAAATAACCCTTTTAGAAACAGAAAAACTGCTTGAATTATTATGAATAAAAAAATCAATATGATTGTTGAAAGTGTTATAGAAAACTCAATCGCCAATGAATTAGAAATAAAATCAGGCGACAAGATTTTGTCAATCAATAATCAAACTCCAAAAGATATAATTGAATACAGCTTTTTAATTAATGATGAAGAAATTAACCTTTTAATTGAGCATAAAAACGGTGAATTAGAAGAATATGAAATCGAAAAAGATTTTGATGAAGATTTAGGAATAGTTTTTACTTCGGCTGTTTTTGACGGAGTTAAAAGATGTTGTAATCATTGTATTTTTTGCTTTGTAGATCAACAGCCAAAAGGTTTAAGAGAGTCATTATATGTTAAAGATGATGATTGGAGATTATCTTATATTCAAGGTACTTATGTTACTTTAACAAATTTATCTGAAAATGATTTTGAAAGAATTGAAAAATACCACATCTCCCCTCTTTTTGTTTCAATTCACACTACAAACCCTGATTTAAGAGTCAAAATGACAAGAAATCCAAACGCTAAAAAAATCATGGAGCAATTAAAAAGATTTAAAAAAATAAAAACAAAAATACACGCCCAAATTGTTCTTTGTCCTTCTATAAATGACGGTGAAGAATTAAAAAGAACTCTTGAAGATTTAAAAAGCGTTAAATCAATTCTAAAATCAATCGCAATTGTTCCAGTTGGAATATCAAAATATCGAAAAGAAGAATTTAAAAGAGTAGATAAAAAAATAGCACTTGAAACAATTAAAATTGTAGAAAATTTTAATAAATCAATAAAAAAACAAATTGCAATGGTTTCAGATGAATTCTTTTTATTGGCAGGTTTAGATGTACCTGAAAAAAAATATTACGGAGATTTTTTGCAAATTGAAGATGGAGTAGGTGCAATAAGACTTTTAAAGGATAGTTTTAAAAAATGTCTTAAAAAAATGAAAAAACAAATTAAAACTAAGACAAAAATAACTATTGCAACGGCACAAAGTGCATATAGGTTATTTTGCGAATTTAAAAAAGAAATCAATGTCAAAAATCTTGAATTTGAAGTTCTTGAAATTAAAAATAAATTCTTTGGCGAAGACATAAATGTTGCGGGTTTAATTGTAGGGCAAGATATTATTGATACAATTAAAAATAAAGATATTCAACATTTAATTTTGCCATCAGTTATGCTTCAAAAAAACGGCGAAAGCTATAAAGAAGTATTTTTAGACGGCAAAACATTAGATGATATTAAAAATATAAACAAAAATACTCAAATACACATTTTAAAAGACTATTACAGCTTTGAAGAAATATTACAAATTATTAACAATTTATAGTTATTGGGCAATTTTTCTCAAGATATATACTTTATATCTACATAGAGAGTAAAAAATATATCAGGAGAGAAATCATGCAATTAATTAAATTTATCGAAACAATCATCACAAAAGTAAATGAATACGATAGAAAATATCGTCTTGTTTAATTTATTGTAATGTTTTAACAATTTTTTTTATTATTTTGTTTTATTATAAGTGTATTAGTATAACTTATTTTAGGTAAAATTATGAGCAACGTTTCTTTGCAGCAAAATGGCTATGTAAATAGCTTGCAACCCGAAATTCGCAAAACAACAAAACAACCGGAGTTTTCTGCTCTTGATAAAGAGCAAATTAAACAAGATGCAGTTGAATTAGCCCAACAAGGTCATGAGGCTGTTAAAGAAAACTGGGTTTTTTCAACAATGAGAAACGTTTTTCATATCAAAGACCCCAAAAAGTTTTTAACTTCTTTAGGTTTAACTTTAACAACGGTTGTTGGTTTAGCCTTTTTAGGCAACAAATCAACAAATAAAATGACAAAACTTGGTCAAAAAGTTGATGATTTATTGGCAAATAACAAACTTTACCAAAATACGGCGCAAAATTTAAACAATTTAAAGAATAAGACAGTTTCAACATTAAGAAAATCAAAAACCCTAGATGACGTTTTTGAAACACTTAAAACCAGAAAGGCAACTCCAAAAGCCGACTTAACAAGAGGTTATGGTAGAGGCTTTGTTTCAATTTTTTCTCTTACACCTGTTGATATAATAAAAACAGCATTAAACAAAAAACAAGCAAAATTACCTCAAGGACTTGCTTCTCAATTAGGCAAAAAAAATACACAAAAATTTATGGAGCTTTTTAGAAGCGACTCTCAAGCCGCATTAGATACATTGAAAAAATTAACAAACGATGAAACAAAAGCTCAAGAAATTTTTAATAATTTAACAAAAGCCGATGATGAAGTTTTAAATTCAATTAAAAAGCTTGTTGGTGAAAATAAAGCAAAAACCTTCTTTAATCAAATTACTGGATTAAATAAAATCAAAGACAACAGAAAATTCTGTTCAGAATTAACAAATGCAATTATAGACAATTTTAATCTTAAAAATAGTTCTGGCAAAGTCAACAAAAAAGCGCTTATGTCTTTCTTTGAGGGATTACAAAAAGGCAACTATAAAGATGTTGATTTTTCCGAGTTTACAAGCGTTACAATGGACCAAGGCGGTTTAATTGGAGCTTGGTGGCCTGTAAATGCAATAAATTCAGTTGGCAAAAAATTATTCAAAGGCAAATGGAAAGAATTCGGTAAAGGCAACCTTGGTGATGCCTTAATTAAATTTAACGATGTAAACGGTACCCTAGCGGATACTAAAATCGGTTCTTTAGTTCAAAAATCAATCCTTATACCGACTGAATCAATTTCCAACTTTGTAAACGATAAATCAGGCTTAGGCGTTATGTTGTGCGCTAGCATTATGAGTTTATATAATAACGTTCAAGATGCACCTAAAGATAAAAAAGTTGCAACCGTTGCAGATGACTATGTAGGAACCATGGGTTCAATTGCAATTTCTACTCCATTAGCTTTTGCAACAACATATGGACTTGCAAGTTTAAAAAATCTTGAAGGTACAACAATAAAATCAAAAGTATTAAAAAATATCGGCAAATTCTTTGGTATGGGACTTGATAGCATAGCTAAAGACGGAACAATTATTCAAGGAACAAAAAATCCTATCTTTAGATTTGCGGGCGGTGCCTTAAGGTTTGCTTTGATTATGTTTGTATTTTCAGGAATGTTTTCTAAACCAATCAGAGGGGCAATACATAAGGTCTTTGGAAAACCTTATGATAAAATGGAAGAACAAAAAAAAGCAGAATTAGAAGCACAAAAAAATACGATAATTCCTGAATTAGGAATAACTCAAGGTGAATTATTACAAAAAATTCAAAATAATCCTGAAGCCATCCAAAAACTCCAAACAAATCCTGAATTGATGCAAAAATTGCAAAATAATCCAAAACTCTTGATTGATTTTCTTGACGGGAAAAATGTTGATTTAAGTTCAGTTTCATCTAAGCCATCTGAAAATGAAAATATACAGCTTCAAATGAGTCCATACAATGCCAATTTAATTAATAAAAGTAAAACTCCTAATAACCAATTAAATAAAAATAATACAACTGAAACTGTTGAAACAACAAAAACTGAACCCATAGATACTGCAACATATATCCCATCAAGTGATTTTGTTGCACCTGTTAATCAATATAGCGATGAACAAACGCAAAAAATAAACAAAGTTATGGCGGATGCAGATAAAGCATTAAAAAGAGCGGAAAAATATATCTAATTAAAAAAGGTCTTTTAAAAAGACCTTTTTTAATTTTAAATTTTAGCTCCTGTTGCTTTATATAAACTAATTTTATCTATATAACAGGCTATTTTAGAAGATGCAACATTTTGTTCTAAATATAAAAGTGCTTCTTTTTGCTGCAATAAATCCAATTTTGATATTACACCGGTTTTATATTTAGCTTGGCTTAATTTGTAATCTTTATCTTGTATATTAAAAGCTTTAATGTTATTTTGCAATTTTTCTGTATCAGATTTTAAATTATAAAGAGAGTCATTAATTTCCTGAATAGAAACTATATTTGTTTTTTGATATTGTGCTAAAAGTTGTTCATATTTATTTTTTTGCAATTTTAGACTTGCAATTCGAGCAAAACCCGTAAATATAGGTAAATCAGCACTTGCCCCTAAAATTGAAAATGCATTTTTCCAATCCATTGCACCAAAAGAAGATGCCGCAACAAAAGTCAACATCCCTAAAATATTAATTGTTGGCAAGAACTCTTTTTTTGCAACTCTTACATCAATTCCGGCTGATTCTAATTGTTTTTCTAAAGATTTATAATCCGGACGATTTACAACAATTTCAGATGAAATTTCATTAGGTACATAAATTTCATTAACTAATTCATCATAAGAAATTCTTTTATATTCATTTATATTGTTTGGACTATCCCCAATTAAAACCGCCATTGCGTTTAATAAATTTGTTCTGTTTTTTTGATATTCAATTAAATCATTTTGAGCTAAAACGTAAGATTTTTCAGCCAAAATCAAATCAGAAGTTGAGCTTATTCCTTCTTGATTGGATATCTTCATTAAATCATATATTTCTTTTCTGTCTTGAGTTAATTTTTCTTGCAACTCAATGATTTTATCAAGCTTAACTATATTATAATAAGTTGAACCCACAAGAGATATAATTGCAATATCAGATGCTTGAGTTTGATAAATTGCACCTTGAAGTAATTTTTTTGATGACTTAGTTTTATCCCAATTTTTGCCAAATATATCAAGCTCATATTGCGCCATTATAGGCAGAGCGATTGAGCCTTGAGTATTTGTTTGCTCAGGGAATTTGGTTAAAAAAGGAGCAGCCCCCAATGATACCACAGGAAGCTGCCCAGCTCTTGTAGCCATAACATTTATTCTTGCTTGCTCAATTTTTAGTGCAGCAGTTTTTATATCGTAGTTATTATTTATAGCAGTTGCTATATACTTTTCTAAATATGGATCGTTTTGCCTTTTCCACCAATCAAAATTTATATAATCAAGAATTGTTTGTTTATTTTCTTCTTTTCTTTTTTCTAAAATTGCACTTGCTGGATTAACAACAAAGGCAAAATTAAAAAATATTAATAATGTTAATGCGACTATTTTTTTCATATTTCCTCTGATTAAATGGTATCTTATAATTTTATTATTGCATTTTTTATAATAGGATGGTAGCATATTAATGTTGCAAATGCAACATGTATTTTATACAACATAAAAAAGAAACAAAAATGGACTACAAATACTCAACAAAATACGAAGATTCTTTATTTTATCAAATTCATGTGAGCGCTAAAATTTTTCATATGCTTTTTGACCAATTTTTTAAAGAATTAAAAATAGGTTTAAGTGCAAACGAACATTTGGCACTAAAAATTATTTCAGAAACAAAAGATTGCTGCCAAAGAGATTTAGCAAGAATTCTTCTAAAAGACCGCTCAAACACAGGCAAACTTGTAAATTATCTAAAAGAAAAAGGCTATATAGAAATTAAATTATCAACAAAAAACAATAGACCTGCTAAAATCTTAACAATAACAAAAAAAGGTGCTGAAATCATAGATAAAATGTCTAAAATAACAGAACCAATCGTCAAAAATATACAGAGCGAAATTTCACCTGAAGTGATTGAAGAAACAAAAAAATCGCTTCAACATTTTATAAAAGTAGTCGAAAAAGCAGTAAAAACAAACATATAGGAGATAAAAATGTCAAGCGAAAATATAATAGACAATGAAAACAAACCCAAAAGAATTAAAAAAAGAAAAATTTTAATCCCAATAGCAATTGTCATAACAATTTTAACTTCTATCTATCTTTTTTATGAGAGTCATTTTCAATCAACAGATGATGCTTATGTTGAAGCAGATATTATCCAGATAACACCAAAAGTATCAGGTCATATTATTGAAAGCTATGTTAAAGACAATATGGAAGTTAAAAAAGGCGACTTAGTAGCTAAAATTGATGATGAAGTATATATTGAAAAATATAAACAAGCAAAAGCTGCTTATCAAAAAGCCCTTTTGAACCAAAAAAATGCAAAAGCAAACCTAAGTGCCGTTAATTCTGAAATTCAATTAGCAAAAACAGACCTTGAAAGATATAAAACACTTTATCAGCAAGGAGCTGTTTCAAAACAAGTCTTGGATAAAGCACAAACAAATTATGATTCTGTTTTAGCGCGTCAAACAAAAGCAAGAGAAGATATTTTTGCCGATGGACAAAATGTTGCTGATGCTGATTTAAAAACTCTAGAAGCAATAATGAAGCAAGCAGAGCTTAATTTAAAATATACTAACGTAATTGCGCCAACCACAGGAACCATTACAAACAGAAGAATTGAAAAAGGAAGCTATGTTTCAGTTGGCGGACCTTTATTTGCAATTGTACCTGATGAAGTATGGATTGTTGCCAATTTCAAAGAAAATCAGGTGGGTCAAATGCGCCCCGGTCAACCTGTTACAATTAAAGTTGACGCATATAAAAATAAAAAATTTAAAGGTCACGTTGATTCAATTCAAAGGGCATCAGGTGCAAAATCAAGCCTGTTTCCACCCGAAAACGCTGTTGGTTCATTTGTAAAAATCGTGCAAAGAATTCCAGTTAAAATTGTATTTGATGAACCCATAGATAAATCACAATACAACATAGTTTCAGGTATGAGTGTAGTGCCTAAAGTTAAAGTAAAATAGGGGCATAAAAGTGGCAAACACAACACAGGAAAATTGGCAGCCTAAAAATAACCCTTGGGTAATATGTATTCCATTAATGGTAGCAGCTTTTATGTTTGTTCTGGATGAAACCATAGCTAATGTTGCTCTGCCATACATGGCAGGAAGCTTCTCTGTTTCAAGACAAGAGAGCACTTGGGTTTTGACCAGTTATTTAATCGCTTCGGGGATTGTAATTCCGTCTGTTGATTTTTTCAGTAAACTAATGGGAAGAAAAAACTTCTTCATTTTAAGTATAATTATTTTTACCGTTGCTTCATTTCTATGCGGAACATCCCGTTCACTTCCCGAAATGGTAATAATGAGAATTCTGCAAGGTTTTGGAGGTGGTGCATTACTGCCATTATCTCAAGCAATTATGCTTGAATTATTTCCAATTGAAAAAAGAGCTCAATCAATGGCCTTATTCGGGCTTGTTGTAGTAATCGCTCCAATCATAGGTCCGGTATTGGGAGGATGGATAACAACAAATTGGTCTTGGCCTTTTATTTATTTTATTAATATTCCTGTTGGCATTATGGCAATAGGTTTAGCCAAAAAATTTATCGAAGATCCGCCATACGCCAAAAAACAAGAAAATATAAAAATAGATAGTCTTGGTTTTTTTGTTCTTATCGGTTGGCTAACTTGCATGCAGATTGTTCTTGATAAAGGTAATGATGCCGATTGGTTTGGCTCAACTTGGGTCTGCTGGCTGACATTTTTTGCCGTTGTTTTTGCAACATGGTTTTTCTATATTCAATCAACAAAAAAAGATTCATTGATAGATTTAAGAGTTTTCAAAGACAGAAATTTCTTCTTTGGAACAATTGTACAAGTTGTAATGCAAGGAGTTTTGTTAGCTTCACTTGCAATATTACCTCAATTTTTACAAGGCTTAATGGGTTACGATGCTTATCTTTCCGGTCTTGCAATGATGCCAAGAGGCATAGGCGCCCTGATGACTGTTATTTTCATTGGAACAATAGGAAGTAAAATAAACAATAAACTGCTTGTAATGATGGGGTTAAGTTTATTAAGTATTTCAAGCTTTATGTTATGCGAATTAAATTTAAATATTGCAACAATGAATATTGTAATACCTAACTTTATTATGGGTATAGGCATGTCAATGAGCATGATTCCTATTATTACTCTTTCAACTATGACGCTAACAAATGAACAAATGACTAATGCTTCAGGCGTTCAAAACCTTCTTAAAAACATAGGAGGAGCAATCGGGACATCTATTGTAACTACTCTTATTTCAAGAAAAGCTCAAGCTCATCAAAGCTTCTTGGTTGATAATTTAACCATGCTAAATGATAACTTTATTGAAAGATTACAATATTACCAATCAGCTTTTGTTTCTATGTCTAATGATATCCACGCAAACTATATGGCTCAAACAATGTTATATAAGCAAATGCTTCAGCAAGCTAATATGGGTGCTTTTAGAGATACTTTTGAAGTATGTGCAATAGCTTGTTTTGTAATAATACCACTCGTATTGTTTGTTAAAGGAATACCTAAAAAAAATTCATAATTTAATACCAAAATCTCAAAAAGCAAAGGCTGCATATTGCAGCCTTTTTATTCTCTTTGTTGCCTATAAAACTTATAAGCCGTATTTACTTTCTAACTTTTTTTAATTTTGTTTTTTGAAAAATCATAATATATTCATGTTCAAATATGTTAAAACCGCCTGATAACGCGCGATATCTCCACAAATTAGCGGTTCTTCCTTTTGCTTTTTCGTTTCCTGTAATATTTTTTACAATAACAGCTTTTGTTACAAAACCAAGTTCTTCCATTCTTTTTTGACATTCAAAGCCAAGAGAAATATAACGGCTATTTGCATATTTATCACCAATAATTAAAGCGGCAAAACGATTTTGTTCTAATAAATCATAACCATTTTTTGCAACCTTTTTAAACAACTCATAAAATTCTTCAGTTGTTTCGCAATTTGATAAGTCCTCTTTTTTATCGGAAAACTTAATAATATCATCATAAGGCGGATGCAAAACCAATAATTGCGCTTCTTTTCTACCCATAATCTCAAGGCGGGCTTTAATTTTTTCTTTTATTTCTTCACTTGCGCTATCCCCTTGAATTATATTTACATCAACAACAAGCTCTTTAGGTGTAAACTTTTCTGAAACATAATCCACCATTTCTTGTTTCAATTCAACCCCAATACATCTTCTTTGCATATTTCTTGCTTCAATTCCAGTTGTACCCGAGCCAAAAAATAAATCAAGGACTACATCATCTTTTTTTGTATATCTTTCTAATAATTGCGTTGCAATTTGAGGAATATAATTGCCATGGTAGTCATAACTATGCCCATTTTTCTTTTCACGAGCAGAAAACTCCCACCAAGTGCCTGTTTTTATATTTTCATATAATTTCCAATTATTCAAATCAATATCATTATATGGTTTAGTTTTAGGAGCTTTTACCACTTCAAGAGCAGCAGTAGTTTTTTGTTTTTTAGTATTTTTAGAACTGATTGGCATAATTAAAATCTTCCCCAATTGTAATTAAAAAAAGTATAAATAAATAAGCCCTAAATTAAATCAACCTAATATATTAAAATTTTTTAAGTTCTGGCAATTTTTTATATTTAGTGGTTTTATCTTGGTATGTTAAACATAAATTCTATAAACTTTAATAAATTTATAGCTGCAACAAAACCAAAAGCTCCCAATAAAAACAAACTGAGTATTTATTACTACAACGATACCCACGGTAATTCCGATCAAATGGCAGGCGTTGTTGAAGCAGCAAGAAATTTCAAAAAACAAAATAAAGATACTGCTCATTTTGTTTTATCTTCAGGAGACAATGTTTCAGGGGCTGACAATAAGAAAAACAGCTATGTTTTTGATTTAATGCAAAATATTATGCAAGTTGATGCAACAGCAGCAGGCAACCATGAGCTTGATAATGGTGCAGAAGGCCTAAAAAGCGCAATGAGCGGAAAAAATATTCCTATTGTTGTTACAAATGCTGAATTTGATGATGATAGCCCTATGCAACAAATAACAAAAAAATCCATTATTAAAGAACAAAATGGAATAAAATACGGATTTATCGGCACAATGCCTATTGATTTTGAAAAATGCACCAAAAAAATCGCGCAAGAAGGCATTGAAGTAATGGACTTTGATGATACAGTTGAAGCCTTGCAAGAAGAAATAGATAATTTAAAACAACAAGGAATAAATAGAATAATTCTTTTATCTCATACAGGAAATGAGGTTGAAAAAAAACTGGCTGAAAATCTTGATGGCGTTGATATTATAATGGGTGGTCACAGCCATACGGTTATTGATGGCATCAAACAAGGCGAAAATCTTTTAACATCAAAATCAAATGAACCTGTTATTGTTACCCAGGCAGGAGAAAATGGCAAATATTACGGGCTTTTAGATGTTGAATTTGATGATAACGGCATTATAAAAAAAGCAAGCAACACCTTGGTTCAAAGCCCTCAAAGCGAAAAAAGCCCTGTTTTAGAATACATAAAAGAACAAAATTTAGGCAAAAGCCCTTTAGTTGCAAAACTTAAAAGCAGTGTTGAAATGCCAAAAAACAGAAGAATGGAACCCAATGCTTGGACTAACCTAATGGCAGATTCAATGAGAAATGAACTTGATTGCGATATTGCAATTATCAATTCCGCCAATATCAGAAAAATGCCAAAAATTGGTAATTTAACTCAAAGAGATATTTCTGAAACAGCACCTATGAAAAATAAACTTCTTAAAACAAAAGTTACTCAGAAACAAATTGTTGAAGCGATTAAAACTGCAGCAAAAGAAACAATGACCTCTCAAAATGGCGAACCGGGGCTTTTACAAGTAAGTGGTTTAACATATAAAATTAACGACAAAGGTGATTTATTAGAAATGAATTTTATAGACAAAAAAGGCAATAAAACACCTATTGATATCAACAACCCATCTGACTCAATAACATATAGCGCTGCTTATGATGATTTTGTTGCAAGAGATGACGGCGAATATCCTCTTATGGCACCGAAATTTGATGTAGAGCACTTTGATTTTGATAAAGATGATACAACTATTAAATATATTTCCAAGCTGGAAAACAAGGACAATTTAGAACTTATTGATGATAAAAGACTTGAAATATTGAAAACATCACAACCGCAGCAATTAAGCAATAGTAACCAAAAGTTCTTAAACTTAACCGTCCCAAAAGCTTCATAAAATATTTTATACATAAATATCCAACAACAAATGAAGCCAATGAGCCAAGAAAGATTGCCTTTAAATTAAAAGACATGATTTGGCTAAAATCAAGTTCTATTAAAGGATAGGTTAAAGAAGCCAAAAAAATTACGGGTATACTCATCAAAAAAGAAAACCTTGCAGCTTGAACTCTATCCATACCTTGAAATAATGCTGTACTTATTGTTAAGCCGCTTCTTGAAAACCCAGGGAAAACCGCAAGCCCTTGTGCTATTGCAATAAAAATTGATTTTTTTAGCGTGATTTTCTCGTTTCCCTTATACATTTTTTCACTAAATAATAAAATAATACCTGTTATAAATAATAAAATACAAATTAACTGAGGTTTTGCAATAATAAATTCAACTCTATCCTTTAAGGCTAAACCGATAATTCCTGTTATTACGGTAGATAAAGCGATATAATTAAATATTTTAAAATTCTCATCTTGATAATTTTTTTCTTTTAGTGCTTTAAAAAATGAAGAAAATATATTTTTTAAGTCATTGAAAAAATATATTACAACTGCAAATAATGTTGCTAAATGCACCATAATATCAAAAAATATTTCTTCTTGGCTAACCGTATTATCGAGCGCAGTTTTTGTAATTAAACCATATAATTCATTTGAAAAAACAATGTGAGCCGAACTTGATATCGGTAAAAATTCGCTCAACCCTTGGATTGAACCTGTTATTATTGCTTGCAGTGTATGCATATTTAATCCTCTATCTCAAAATAACTTGCTCTTGATGTTGGCGTTTCCCAAACATTTACCCTATAAACTTGAGGGATTTTCTCCTGAGCTTTTTTGTATATAAATTTTGCTATAAATTCAGAGCTTGGGCTTTCATTTTTAAATTCATCCAATTCATTTAAATCTTTATGATCTAAATAATCCATAATTTCATTAACTATTTTTTTAAGAGTCTTAAAATCAACCAAAATATTTGATTTATCAAGCTCACACCCACGAGCCACAACCTCAACTTTCCAGTTGTGCCCATGCATATTCTCGCATTTACCCTTATAATTTAGCAAATGATGTGCTGACGAAAAATTAGTCTCAACTCTTACTTCAAACATAAAATTATTCTAGCATAAAATTTAAAAGGTCAAATAATTTTGTTTATGATAAAATTGTTCTATGAGTCATGCTTTTAAACAAAAAGTATTTTATGCAGACACTGATTCTTATGGTGTTGTTTGGCATGGAAGCTATCTAAGATGGCTTGAAATGGGTCGGGTATTGTTGTGTGAACAATCAGGATATAAATTATCTGAGCTCGAAGAACAAGATATTGTATTGCCTGTTGCTGAAATGAATGTAAAATACAAGCAATCAGCAAAGCTTGATGACACAATTATTATTGAAACAAAAATCATAGAAGAAGGTAGATTTTACCTTATTTTTCATCAAACAATTACTGATGAAAAAAAAGAAAAGACGTATATTGAAGCAACTTTTAAAGTTGTTGCAATACACAAAGATGGAAAACTATATAGGAGTTTACCCGAACAAATACAAAAAATATCTGCTCGGTAAATAACTGCCATAAAGGCAGTTATTTTATTTTTTAGAAATTTCTTTCTTTTTAGCTCCCAAAGTAACAATTCCTTTTCCGAATTTTTCTTCTAATTTATCCCAAGATTTTGACAATTCTTGTTTTTTTAAATTTTCTCCACCGTCAAAAAGAGAGATTTGCTGTGTTTTAGCGCTTGTCAATTTCATCGCGCAAAACCCTACTGAACGATAGATAATTCCTTTTTGATAAAGCTTATCTAAAATTTCTTTTGAATGGTTGATAAGCTCAAACTCTGTATTAGTCGGTAAAATCAAATTAATTTTCATATCAAAAACTTGAAAATCTTTTGTTCTTAACATTACAGAAATACAATTAGCTACAAGATTTTCATTTCTCAGTTTTTTACAAACCTTATGGATATGCGTATTTAGTTGTTCTTGAATATAATTTTTATCTGTTTGAAATTCCTTAAAACTCTCGCTTCTTGAAACCGATTTAGGTGCTGATGAAACCGCCTGCACCGGATTTATAACATTTCCCAATAACTCTTGCTTTAAATCAAGCCCGATTTTACCTAAATTCTTTTTAATCCAAACATCCTCTTGAGACACAAAATCCCAAGCACTTTGAATTAAATGTTTTTTTAATAAGGCAGTTGTATTTTTCCCAACTCCCCAAACTTCAGAAATCAAGGTAGATTTTAATTCTTCTTGAATTTGTCTGTAACCTATTTTATAGGTTTTTTTATCTATTTTTATTTTTTGCAGAGCTTTTGCTTTATCGTTTGCAAGTTTAGCCAAAACTTTTGAATAAGAAAGCCCAACTGAAACATCAATCCCTATTTCACTTTTAATATCTTTAACAATTTTTTCAACAATTTCTTCATAAGAACAATTAAAAGTTTTTCTTAAGCCAGTTAAATCTAAAAAAGCTTCATCTATTGAATAAATTTCAACATCGGGAGTAAAATCATAGAGTTTATCCATAACTCTTTTTGATATTTCACAATAAAAAGGTAAATTTCCTGATAAAAAAACAACTTTCTTAAATTGATTTTTAACAATAAAATAAGGTGCACCCATTTCAACACCCATTCTTTTTGCTTCGTTGGACCTTGAGACAACACAGCCGTCATTATTTGATAAAACACAAACCGGTTTTCCAATTAGTTCAGGTTTTAATAATCTTTCACAAGAAACAAAAAAATTATTACAATCAACAAGCGCTATAACTCTTTTCATTTTATTTTCCTTGTTATTCCAAGCGCAACGCCAAAAATGGTCAAGCTCTCTTTTGGCCTTATAATCGGATAAGACGAATTTTCAGGCTTTAAATAATAACCCATAGAGTCTTTTTTATATGTTTTTAAAGTGAAATCACCGTCTACAACAGCCAAAACAACATCATTTATTTTTGCTTCAGATGTTTTTTTAATTATTACATAATCACCATCAAAAATACCTATTTCACACATTGAATCGCCTGAAACTTTAAAAACAAAAGTTGATGGGGAATTAATTTCTAAAATTTCATCAAGAGAAATTCTTTTTTCTATTTTATCATCCATAATGGAAGCAAATCCCGCTTTAACAGATGTTGAAGCAAGATAAGCACCAAATTGATTTTTATTAATATATAATTTATTATCAGCTGATTCAATTAAATTTTCTTGCTTTAAAACTTCAATATACTGTTTTATTGAATTTTTTGACTTATAACCAAGTTCATTTTTCAATTTTTCATAACTTGGCAGTGCTCTTTGCTGATATTTTTCTTTTAAATTTTTAAAGAAATCTTTTTGTTTATGTGTTAAATTTTTCATAATTATATTATGTACAAATGTACATAATTTTTCAAGTAACCAAAAATATTATTTATAAAATCAAAAATTTGAAAATAAAAAAAACGGCTAATTTGTGAACAAATTAAGCCGTGATGGATAGAATTAGTATTACGGAGTTTATAGAGGAGTTTACATGCTATTTAATGACTCTGAAAAAAATAATTTGCTAATATTTTATTTATTTGTCAATTTTATTTACAAAAGTTAATAATACAATAAAACCCTTGCGCTGCAAGGGTTTTATTGTATATTTATAAACGCTAAATTTCTTTTAAAGCCTCAGATAATCTTTTTATTCCTTCTTCAATCGTTTGACTATCAGCATTTGTATAATTTAGGCGCAAAGTATTAACATTTTTTTCATTAACATAAAATGGATCACCGGGAACAAAAGCAACGTTTTTTTCTATTGCTTTATTAAATAAATCAACGGATGATTTGCCTTCTTCTAAAGTAACCCAAGAAAACATTCCACCTTTTGGAATTGTATATTTAACATTTTTCGGGAAATATTTTTCCATAGCTCCAACCATAGCTTCAGCTTGGCTTTTGTATAATTTTTTAATTTTTTCAATATGTTTATCTAAATCATTATTATATAAATAATCAGAAATTAAATATTGACCAAAAATATTAGAATGTAAATCAGAAGCTTGTTTTGCAGTTTCAAGCATATGAATTATTTCTTTGTTTGCAATAATATAACCAAGGCGCATACCGGGGGTTACGATTTTAGAAAAAGAACCAAGATAAATATTTTTTTCTGTCTGATTTAAACCGATATAAGGAATTCTTTCCCCATCTTCAAACCTTAATTCACCATAAGGATCATCTTGAATTAATATCATATCTTCATCTTTTATGGCTTCAAAAACTTCTTTTCTATTTTGAGCACTATAAGTTAAACCTGTCGGATTTTGAAAATTAGGAATTAAATAAGCTAATTTTGGCTTATGAGTTTTAAGAGTTTTCTTTAATTCTTCAATATCCAAGCCATCATCATTTAATTTTGTTTGAACAAAATCCGCACTATATAAACAAAAAGCTTGCAACAAACCAAGATAAGACGGTTTTTCAACCATTACTTTATCGTTTTCATTTATAAATACTTTTCCGATTAAATCAAGAGCTTGTTGAGAACCTGTTGTAATAATAACATTGTCAATTGTTATCGGCATATTCCAGATTTTTTTATATCTATCTACAATATATTGACGCAGACTATCTAAACCAAGAGTTGTAGAATATTGATAAATTTTTGCTCCGTATTTATCGGCTATTCTGTTCATTGAAATTTTTAATTCTTCTTGAGGAAAAGATATAGGATTCGGCAATCCTCCCGCAAAAGAAATGATTTCCGGTTTTTGTGTAACTTTTAAAATTTCTCTTATAAAAGATGAGGGTGTTCTTTTAATTCTTTTTGAAAAATACTCTTCAAACATATATCTCTCCCATATTAAATACTTCAGCAAATAAATTTTACTACAAAATACACTCATTGTTAAATGTTGCCAACACAAATTAAAGTGATAATATTTTTTTATCGGTCATACTAATTGAAAGCATTAAAATGTTTAGCGAAGAAACACATAAACTAAAATGGATTATTTTCACTGTTAGCGCCATTGGCGGTTTTTTAGCCATGATGGATTCAAACACCGTTAACGTAGCACTTTATGAAATTGCACAAAACTTTAATATAGATATAGACCATGCCCAATGGGCAGTTACAGCTTATATATTAATCTTATCAACATTTTTGACATTATTTGGCAAATTAAATGACCTTGTTTCAAGAAAAAATTTATACGCCTTAGGGTATTTAATTTTTGCTTTAGGCGCATTTTTTAATACAATCTCATTTAATCTTATTTCGTTAATTTTAGCTCGTGTAGTGCAGGCAACAGGCGCAAGCATACTACTATCAAATAATTATGCTATTATATCTTCAATTTTTAAAGGAAACGAAAGAGCAAAAGCTCTTGGATTTTCAACTGCTCTAATGGCATTAGCAGGCATGTCAGGACCTATGATTGGCGGTTTTTTAATGCATTATGTAACTTGGAGAGCAATATTTATCCCAAGCATAATAATAGGATTAATTGGTGCATATTTTTCAAAAAAATACATCCCTGAAATTGTTCATAAATCTGAATTTAAATTTGATTATTTAGGTATGGTATTACAATTAATTGCTATTTTATCAATGCTTTTAGTTATTTCAAAAGGTCATGACTGGGGCTACACCAGCCATAAAATAATAATTTTAAGTATAATTTTTATAGTATTTTCAGTTCTTTTTTACTTCCAAGAAAAAAGAATACCCTATCCTGTTATCAATTTTGAACTTTTTAAATCAAAAGTATTCACATACGGAAATTTTGCACTTTTAATTGCGTATTTTTCACTTTTTACAAATGCACTTTTATTTCCTTTTTATACTCAAGAAGTCCTAAAAGTTAGTCCTTTAATGACTGCAATTTTAATTATGCCATTTTCTTTTATGTTTATGCTAATGGCGCTTTTAAACGGGAAAATGAGCAAAAAATTACATAGTTCAATTCTAATGACAACAGGAACAATATTAATAATATTAGGATATATTCTTTTTACAACAATTGATGACAAATTAACCTATTGGAATATAATACTTGCTCAAGCATTGATTGGTGCAGGCTCAGGATGTTATCAACCAAGCGTTAATGCTTTAATTGTTTCAATTGCACCTATGGGCAAAATGGGTATAGCTTCAGGCATTTTAGCCATGTTTAGAAATGTCGGCATGCTCTTAGGAATAACAATTTCAGTTAGTATTTTTGATTTTGCTAAAAATAACGCACTCAAAGAAGGTTTTGATTTAACCGACGCTTTCATTAAAGGCTATCACGCCGCAATATACTGGGCAATAATTTTTGGAATAGTTTGCACAGTTTTGTCTTATATGTCACATAAAGCATATAAACATGAGAAAAAATAAACTTATTTTAAGTTTTAGTATATTTTTCTAATGTTATTTGCATTATTTATTTGATGATAGTAAAATTTAAATATAGATTAGTAGTACGTTGGTAGCAAAGTTGCAAGCTAAATTAAAAGATTATATCGATATAATACAAAAAGTTGCAAGGGTAGAATATAAAAGAATACCTTCTCATATGCTTGATTGCGAAGAACTTGTTTCTATTGGAATTATTGCACTTCAGGCATTATTTAAAGACAAAACCGAAGAAGAAATGACCCATTATAACTCATCTTATATTGCAACTGCCGTTCGTTGGGCAATAAGAAATGAATTAAGAAACAGATACAAATGGTACACTCTAAAACATAAAAAAGAAGATGGCGAAATAACAGATGAGGAATATAGCGATAACCAATCTACACTTGATGTTTCCCCAACAAAAGTAAGAGAAGCAGTCTATGAAACAATTCTTTCAATTGATTCAATCATGGCAGCAAGCTCAGATAACGATTCACCTTTTGATTTTATAAAAGATACTTCTGCTACACCCGATGAAAAAGCAGAAATAAGCGAACTTAGCAAACTCATTAAAGAAGCTATTGCAAAACTGCCGCAAAAAGAAAGAACAATTGTCGAATACAGATTTTATCGAAATATGCAAGTAAAACAAATAGCTCAAATGGTTGGTTTATCAAGTTCTCGAATTACAAGAATAGTTCAATCGTCCCTAAATACAGTAAGAGAATATTTAAACAGGCGAGGCTTAACAAATTATTAATTAACTTAAATTAGACATAGGAGAGGATAAATGTTGTTGGAAAAAAGTAAATTATTTTCAAAAGAATACAAAGAAACAATCGAAAAAGCACTTTCAGTTTTGGGCAAAAAAAATCTTGCCTTAATTTTACAAGGTGTAAGTTTTCCTTCAAAAGACAATGAAAATACAGGTTTTGGTACATATAATTCAGATGGCGCTAAAGAACTTTTTGATTTTTCTCAAGGTATTTTTTCTGCAATACAATTAGGGCCATGCGGTAAAACAAAATTGTCCGACTCAAGCCCTTATACAGGAACAGTTTTTTCTAAAAATCCTTTGTTTATAAATTTAAAAGAATTAACAACATCTAAATGGGATAGAATATTATCCGATAAAACTCTTGAAAAAATAATTGAAATGAATCCCAACAAAAATACAAATAGAGCTGCTTATGTCTATGCAATTGAAAATTTAGAGCTTGCATCTAATGAATTTTATAAAAACTTTAAAAAACATGCCTCAAAAGAACTAAAAAAAGAATTTGAAGCTTTCAAAAAAGAAAATTCTTTCTGGCTTGATAAAGATGCTCTATATGAAGCATTATCCTTAGAAAACAATTCTGATTATTGGCCTCAATGGAAAAGCGAGCTAGATAAAACATTATTTGGTTCAGCAGATAAAAAGCAAGCCGAAAAAAGAATAAAAGAAATAGAAAAAAAATATCAAGATACCATTGAAAAATATAAACTTGAACAGTTTATTGTTCAAAAACAAACAGATGAAACTCTTGAATATACTAAAAAGCTTGGTTTAAAATTAATTGCAGATAGACAAGTTGCATTCTCTGATAGAGACAACTGGGCATATCAATCACTATTTTTAGATGGCTGGTGCTTGGGATGTCCTCCTGATTATTTTTCTGAAGACGGTCAAGCTTGGGGCTTTTCTGTGGTTGACCCTGAAAAACTATTTAATAAAGATGGTTCATTGGGTCCTGCGGGCGAATTGCTTAAAAAACTATATACAAAAATGTTCAAAGAAAACCCAGGTGGCGTTAGAATTGACCACACAGTAGGCTTAATTGACCCATGGGTATATAAAAAAGGCTGTATGCCAAAAGTTGAAGAAGGTGCAGGAAGATTGTATTCTTCTCCAAATCATCCTGAATTGGCTAAATATTCAATCGCAAAAGAAGAAAATATTAACAAAACTCCGATTGAAGGAAAATTCGTTACTCCTGATGACGAAAAATGGCTTGACAATCTTTCTGATGAACAAGTTACATTGTACGGAAGAATGATTGAAAAAATCGTTATAGCTTCAGCACTTGATGCAGGACTAAACAAAGACGCAATTATAGCAGAAGACCTTGGAACTCTAACATATCCTGTTGTTCAAGTTATGAAAAAATACGGACTTCAAGGAATGAGATTAGTTCAGTTTGTTGTGCCTTATGAAGAAAATCACCCTTACAGATGCAAAAATATAACCGCAAATTCTTGGGCAATGGTTGGAACCCACGATAATGAACCAATTAGAATGTGGGCTTCTAAATTAATTAACACAGAAGACGCTAACCCATATATTAAAAATCTAATTGAAGACTTATGTTCAGAATTTGGAAACAAAGACGAAGTATGGCATAAAATGTACACAGATGATAAATATTTCAGTTTTATGAAAATAGTTGAATGTTTTGCTTCAAAAGCCGAAAATATTCAAATTTTCTTTACTGATTTCTTTGGAATTAACGAAGTATATAACACCCCCGGAACATCAGGAGACCCAAACTGGACTCTAAGATTGCCTAACAACTTTGTTGATTTCTATAGAGAAAAGCTAAAATCAGAAGAAGCACTTAATTTGCCTTTAGTTATGATATATGCTATGAAAGCAAGAGGCTGGGAATTTTATAAAAATCATCAAGATCTTCTTGAAGAACTGGAAAAGCTGGTAAATGAAAAATAAACTTTCAAAATTAATATTGATAGCAGGTCTTATAATAATCGGAGCGATGGGCGCTTATGCCTTTTCGTTTCGAAATATGACCCTTGATTTAATTCAAATATCAGATACTCATATTTCAAATAGACAAGATACAGCTTATAAAGCACTTGGCTCATCAAAAGAACTATTAAAAGACGCAATTGAGCAAATAAATGAAATCAAAGGGCTTGATTTTGTTCTGTTTACGGGTGATATGGTAGATAGTGCAACAAAAGAAAACTATCATGATTTTTATAAACTTTTAACAAAATTAAAGTATCCGTCTTTAAACACATTCGGAAATCATGATTTCCATGGGGAAATGACAAAAGAAGAAGTCTTGGAGACTGTTAAAAACTATAACCCTAACTACACTTTTTCTGATACATACTACGCTTTCAGTCCAAAAACAGACTATAGAATAATAATTCTTGATGCAACAATGGAAGATAGCGCTAATGGAACACTTCCACAAGAACAACTGCAATTTTTAGACAATGAACTTAGTCAAAATCAAGATAAAATAGTAGTTATAGCACTTCATCATCCATCGGTTGAGCCTTTTGTAGCTAATGAACATACTTTATTAAATGCAAAAGATTTTAATGAAATTTTATTAAAATATAAAAACCCGATTGTTGTTTTATCAGGGCACTACCATGCTACAAGATTACACCATTGGGGCAATTTAGTTTTTGTATCTACTCCATCATTAGTTACATATCCTATGGCTTTTCGTCATATTAAAATAGTTAATTTTAAAGATAGAGTTGAATATAAATTTGAATTTATCCCGACAAGACTTGATGAAGTCAAAGAATTAAACAGACAAAGCGTAATATCTTATTCAACATTATCAGGTAATATCTATGATAGAGATTTAACTTTTATCTATCATAAAAGACACCCAAAATCAGTGAGATATAAAAGAAATAAAATCAAAAATGCAACCAAACAAACAAAAACATCAAAAAGAGAAATAAAAAAATTATCTCAAGCAAAAGATATCAAACCCAAAAAACAACCAAAAGAAAAAAAGATAAAAGATACAGAAACTAAAAACAAAAAAAGTATATTTAATTTCTTTAAAAAGAAAAATAATATAGAACAAGAACTGCCTCAAACACAACAAGAGCAGGAGATGTAAAAAGGTTAAAATGAAAGAAATTGCCACACAAGAAAATAAATTTAAAATAAAATTCAGAGGAACAAGGGGTTCATATCCTGTTGCTAGAGCAAATTTTTTAAACTATGGCGGCAACACTGCTTGTGTTGAATTAAAATGCGCAAATCAAACAATAATTCTAGATGCAGGCACAGGAATTATAGATATAGGACAAGATGAAAAATTACAATCAGAACAAAACAACCAAGTAACAATTTTAATTTCTCATCTTCACCAAGACCATATTCAAGGCTTACCTTTTTATAAACCTTTATATAATTCTTCAAACACAATTAACCTTTTTGGCTTAAAACCCAATAACGAAAATCTAAAAGAAGCTCTTAAAGCAGTTCTTTTTGATAAAGTTTTTCCGCTTGGAATTGATGAAATTAAAAGCAATTTCAACATACAAAATCTTTCACCTAAAAACCTTATAGTAATAAGTCAAGATGGAAAAATAAAGCTATATAATCAAAACGATGATATAAAAACAAACGAAGATGATATCATAATTTCAATATATAAAACCCCAATGCACCCTAAAAACGGTTGTTTATGTTTTAAAATTAAATATAGAGAAAAAACTTTAGTATATGCAACAGATAAAGAAAGTCAAAATGCAAATGATAAAGACTTTATTGAATTTGCAAAAAATTGCGATTGTTTAATCCATGATGCTCAATATACTAATGATGATTATCTAAATCCTAAAAACCCAAAACAAGGTTTTGGTCATTCCACATTTGAAATGGCTATTGATATCGCTCATCTTACAAAAGCAAAAAAACTTTTCTTTTTCCACTATGACCCTGAATATGACGATAATAAATTATCCCAAATTGAAAAAGAATTAACCGAAAAATTTAATTGCGTATTTTTTGCAAAAGAAAACTATGAATTTGAAATATAAGATAATTTATATATTATTTTTCATTTCTCTCTTGATGATTTCCTGCGTTTTTGCCGATTCATCTTTGAGAGGTTTAAAAGGCTTTGAAGAAAACACAATAGATGCAGCTAAAAATGCAAGATTGCATTCAAATATGGGTAATATTTATTTTGATGAAAAAAACTATACAGCCGCTCTAAAAGAATATCAAATTGCTTTTAATTTAGTTCCTGATGACCCTGGTTCATCTGTTTATCTATATAATATTGCAAGATGTTTTATTAACCTTGGCGCGCCCGATATAGCAATAAAACCATTAGAAGGCGCAATTAGCAAAAACTATACAAATTTAATTTATTATGAAACATTGGCTGATTGTTATGTAAAAACAAATACAGCCAAAAAAGAATTAAATAACTACTTAAAAAATGCTCAAAATCCTTATAATAAAATAATGGCAGGTTTTATTTATCTTAAAATGGGAGATAAAATAACTGCATTAACAATTTTTGATGATTTTATTAATGAACATCCCAAAATGATTGTAGTACAAGATATTAAAACGTTAATCAAAAAACTTCAAAATCAAATTTAACATAAGTTTAATAAAAGTATTTACTTTTAAAAGTGTATGCTAAAATTTAGTTATGAAATATGTTCCTTTGCATATACATACGGAATATTCGCTTTTAGACGGAGCCATTAGAATTCCTGACTTTTATAAGTTTGCAGCAGAAAATGACATGCCTGCAATCGCAATAACAGACCATGGGGTTATGTATGGTTGTGCTGATATGTTCATTGCAAAAAATGAAATGTTATCGCACATGTTATCTGAAGAAGAACAGGAAATGAAAAAGAAAATCGAAGCCGTAAAACCGATTTTAGGCTGCGAATTTTATATATGCGATGGAGATGTTCTAGAAGATAGAAACAAAAAAACAATGTATCACTTGGTTTTATTAGCTAAAAACCAAAAAGGATACCACAATCTATGCAAACTTGATTCAATCGCCACAACAAAAGCTTATTATTATAAGCCTCGTATTAACCACGAAATCTTAGAACAATATAAAGATGATTTAATATGCTTATCCGCTTGTATTCAAGGTGAAGTTGCAAGAAATTTTTTAGATGGCAATAAAGAAGAAGCAATTAAAAGAGCAAAATATTATAAAGACCTTTTTGGGGATGATTATTACATAGAGCTTCAAGACCATGGTCTTCAAGAACAAAAAGATTCTAACCCATTTTTAATGGAAATAGCAAAAGAATTAAACATTAAAACAGTCATTACAAACGACTCTCATTATTTAAGAGCTCAAGATGCCGCTTGGCATGATACGTTATTATGCGAACAAACAAAATCATCTAAAGCAAATCCTAACCGATTTAAATTCTCTGTTAATGAATTCTATGTTAAAACCGTAGATGAATTAAGAAAAGCTTTTTCTTGGATGGATGAAGATTATTTCAATACTTGTATTGAAAACACTGTTGAAATAGCAGATAAAATCGATTTTCAAATGGATAAATTGGAATTTGGAAAAACAAAAGAATATCTTCCAAAATATCCTTGTCCTGATGGTTATGATGAAGTTCAATATTTTGATTATTTATGCCGAGAAGGTCTTAAAAAAAGATACGGCGACCCTATTCCCGATGACATCATAAAACGCTATGAATATGAATATGATGTAATTTGTAAAATGGGCTTTCCGGCTTATTTCTTATTAACTTGGGATTTTATTAACTGGGCAAAAGAACATAAAATTCCCGTAGGCCCCGGCAGAGGTTCAGCTGCAGGCTCAATTGTTGCATATTCGCTTGGAATAACAGAACTTGACCCAATAAGACACAATCTTTTGTTTGAACGCTTCTTAAACCCGGAACGTATATCAATGCCCGATATAGATATTGACTTTTGCCAAAGAAGACGTGGAGAAGTTATTGACTATGTTTCACAACGCTGGGGCGCAGACCATGTTTGTCAAATTATCACTTTTGGTACACTGGCAGCAAAAGCTGCACTAAAAGCAGTTTGCAGAGTTTATGATATCCCATTTTCTCAAGCAAACACTTGGGCAGGTATGATTCCATCAATGCCGGGGACAAAATTAAAAGAAGCCCTAGCTGATGGCATGGAATTAAAAAAACTGTGCGATGAAAACTCTCAAGTTCAAAGTCTTGTAGATGAAGCACTGCACATGGAAGGACTTAAAAACCAAGTTGGTACACACGCAGCAGGTGTTATTATTGCCCCAAGACCCATGGATGAAATTATTCCTGTTGCTCTTTCAAAAGAAAAAGCCACAACAACGCAATATCCTATGGCGGGTATTGAAAAATTAGGCTTATTAAAAATGGACTTTCTGGGGCTTGAAACTTTAACCATTATTCAAGATGCTCTTGACTTAATCAAAGCAAGAACAGGAAAAGATATAGATATTAATAATATTCCTCTTGATGATGAAAAAACTTTTGAAATGCTGTCTAAAGGCGAAACAGACGCAGTATTTCAGCTTGAATCAAGCGGTATGAAAAAATATATAAAACGCTTAAAGCCAACAGTATTTGAAGATTTAGGCGCTATGGTTGCGCTATATCGTCCGGGGCCATTAGAAGCAGGCATGGTTGAAGACTTTATAGATAGAAAACATGGCCGCCAAAAAATTGAATATGCTCATCCTTTATTAGAAGGTATTTTAAAAGACACATACGGAACAATCTTATATCAAGAGCAGATTATGGCAATATTCCAGACTCTGGCTGATTACTCCTTAGGTGGCGCTGATATGGTTCGCCGTATGATGGGTAAAAAGAAACTTCAACAAATGGCAGAACAAAAATCTATTTTTGTTGAAGCAACCGCAAAAAAAGGTATGAGCTCTGAAGCTGCAACAAAACTGTTTGAACAAATTGAAAGTTTTGCTAAATATTGCTTTAACAAAGCTCACTCATCAGCTTATGCTTTTGTAGCTTATCAAACAGCATACTTAAAAGCACATTATCCTGTTGAATTTATGTGCGCAATGCTTACTTCTGTTGCAGATAAACAAGAAAAAACTCAACAATACATTCTCCAATGCCAATCACAAGGAATTAAAGTATTAGCACCTGATATCAATAAATCAAATTCTCAATTTACACCTGATGATAATAATATTCGCTTTGGTTTAGCTTCCATTAAAAACGTAGGCGAAGCTGTTATTGAACAAATTGAAAAAGAAAGAGAAAATAAACCTTTTGAAAGCTTCTATGATTTTTGTTCAAGAGTAGATATGAAATGTTTAAATAAAAGAACCCTTGAAAGCTTAATCAAGGCAGGCGCCTTTTCTTGTATTGAAAAATCAAGAAAGCAGCTTTTAGAAAATATTGATAAAGTTGTTGAATTTGTTCAAGCAAGCGCAAAAGCTAAATCATCAGGTCAAGTTAGCCTGTTTTCAGCTCTTGGAGGTGAAGCTCAAGAAGAACTCAATATCCCAACATTTCAAATGAGTGGTAATAGCGATGATGAATTTTCAGATTCTCAAATTCAGCTTTTTGAAAAAGAATTAATGGGTATTTATGTAACATCGCATCCTTTAGCTTCTATCCAAGGAACCCTGAAATATATCACAACTCAAACTATTTCTGATATTTTTGAAAACCCAAAACCTGACGCTACGGTTACAATTTGTGGTTTATTATCTCAAATTGTACAAAAACCAACCAAAAAAGACCCGACAAAATTTATTAAAACAGGTACTATTGAAGATTTAACTTCAAGAATAGGGGTTGTTGCTTTTCCTAAAATTGTTGAAAAATATGGCGCATTAATTGAATCAGAACAAAAAGTAATCTTAAAAGCAAAAATCAATGTAAAAGATGAAGAAATAAATCTCGCCATAAACGAAGTTAAGCCGATTGAAGAAGTTAATTTGGTAACCTTGAAAGTCTTAAAAGAACTGGCAATGGAAGAAAATATACTTCTAAAAGAACTTTTAGCAAAACACAAAGGCGAAAATCCTGTTGTAATTGATTTTGAAGCACCTGATGAATTTAATATGCCAAAAAGATTTCAACTGTTAACAAATGACCATTTATGGGTCAGCATTAATGATGATATGAAAAGAGAAATAGGTGCGACTTTTAAAGATAAAATGGAAATTAATGTTTTACACCTTAATTAACTAATACCCTATTCCAAGTTATTTGTTTTAAAATATTATCTTTATCATCAACCCATATTTGTGTATTAGAATTAAAATCTTTAAAATTTGGCACAATCTCTTTTAAATAAATAGCATATCTTGCATCAACAAAACTGACTGCATCCAGTTTTTCAATATAATAATCTTTTTCTCCACAATTTGTGCAATATTTGTCTTGAGGAACAATTTCACCCCAACATAGTTTAGCTTCTCTTTTAATATCACATCTTGAGCACCTTACAATATAGTAATTTTTTACAAGATACTCTCCGCAATCAGGGCAATAACCCTCATTAGAATACAAAAGCGCATTTTTATGATGACACTTAGTGTGATTACTAATGAATTTTATTAAAATATTTTTCATAATTTTTTATTAATGATTAAATAAAAATAATCAAATAAAGGCTTAAATAACTGCAATATCTAGATTTTAGGATTTATTAAGAAATATTACAAACAGAAAAAGTAAATAGCAATTATTTAATTAAAATATACTTTATATATACAAGAGAGAGATGAGTAAAATAAAAATAAGACAAAAACAATAGCATATCAAAAGGAGAATACAAAATGGCAAGAGTTTTAATTTCAATGCCCGAACAATTTTTAAGTCAAATTGATTCTGTTGCTCAAGGTGAGAACAGAACAAGAAGCGAACTAATTAGAGAAGCTTTAAGAACTTATATAAATCGTTCAAAAATTAGAGAAAACGGATTGGCCTCCAAAAATGCGGCACTTCTTGAAGCTCTGCTCGATTAACAGGTTTTAAAATTTGAAAAAAGGCTCACACCGCTACCGATGTGAGCCTTTGTGTATATTTTAGTAATTATTTTGCACTTTGTGCAGTTTCAACCAAAACTTTAAATGCTTCAGGTTCATTAACTGCTAATTCAGCTAACATTTTTCTGTTAACTTGAATGTCAGCTTTTTTAAGCATATTCATAAATTTAGAATAGCTTAAGCCTAATTCTCTAACTGCAGCATTAATTCTGATAATCCAAAGAGTACGCATATTTCTTTTAAGAACACGTCTATCTCTGTATTGATATTTTAATTTTTTCATTACAGCGATATTAGCAACTTTGAATATTCTGCTTCTTGCACCAAGAAAACCTTTAGCAAGTTTTAATATTTTTTTATGTCTTTTTCTTAATACGTTACCACGTTTAACTCTCATAGTTCAGCCTTCCTTATCTTGTATATTTCTTCATGTACGGTAGTTCTTTAGCAATCATTGCTAAATTTCCTTCAAAAACTTCAGTTGTACCTGAAAGTCTGTTTTTTCTAGCTGGACTTTTGTGAGCTAATAAGTGTCCTTTTCCTGCTTTTTGACGAAGCACTTTACCACTTGCGGTGATTTTATAGCGTTTCGCAGCAGATCTGTGTGTTTTCATTTTAGGCATTTTGTTTCTCCATTTCTATTTTATATCCCTTGTGGCATACCAAAGCCACTTTAGGCTATTTAATAATATTTTAAAAATAAAGAAAAATCAAGCCAAAATGATATTTTTAATAAGTTATGTTAATATTAACTTATGGAAAAGATAACATTAACAAAATTCTCAAAAGAAGAATTAACAGATTATATTATAAAAAATAATGAAAAAAAATTTAGAGCAGAACAAATCTTCTCTTGGATTTGGGCTAAAAACGCATCAACATTTAATGAAATGACTGATGTAAAAAAAGAATTCAGAGAATTTTTAAATCAAAATTGCCAAATACTTGATTGCAAAATCAAACAAAGGCAAATCTCAAAAGACGGAACCATTAAATATTTAATTCAATTTAATGACGGATTATGTGCTGAAACGGTCTTAATGCGTTTTGACAACCGCTCTAACCTTTCTATGTGTGTATCTTGTCAAGTTGGCTGCAAAATGGGCTGCAAATTTTGTGCAACAGGTAAAAACGGATTTAAAAGAAATTTAGAACCCCATGAAATTGTTTCACAAATTCTTTTAGCACAAATTGATACAGGTTTAAAAATAACAAACGTTGTATTTATGGGACAAGGTGAACCTTTGGATAACTTTGAAAACATTAAAAAAGCAATAAAATTAATAAATAAAAATCTTCAAATTTCAATCAGAAGAATGACTCTATCTACATCAGGAATTGTTCCAAAAATTTATGAACTTACACAAAATGAGCTTATCCCAACCTTGGCTATATCATTGCATGCGCCTAATCATAAAATTAGAGAACAAATTATGCCAATTGAAAAAAGATATGATATTAACGAATTAAAAAAAGCACTTATTAATTTTAATCAAAAAACAAAAGACAGAATAACAATAGAATACATCTTAATTGGCGGATTGAATGACACTAAGGAATGCGCCATAGAATTAATTGAATTTTTAAAAGATATTAAATGCAATATTAATTTAATTCCCTATAATCCCGTAGATGATAATTTAGGCTTCAAAAAACCAATTAAAAAAGATATGATGAAATTTAAATACCTTCTTGAAGCCTCAGGTAAAAAAGTTACCATAAGACTGGAAAGAGGAGCTGATATTGACGCTGCCTGCGGACAATTAGCAGGAAAAATTAACCAAGATATGAACTAAATGCACTCAATTGGCTGTTTAGTGCAGATATGATTGAATCCATTTTATTAAATTGCTTATATAATCTTTCTTCATAAGAAGTTATACGATTAGTTGCACGTTCAATTCTTGAATTCATAGATGTAATTTGCGATTGAATACTATCTGATTTATTTGCAAAATAACCGTTTTCAAAATCAAGAGCATTTTCAATATCTACAAGCATTTGGTCAAATATGCCGTTATCTGTTTTTGATGTATAGCCGTCAGATAAAAGCATTTTTACAGATTCAAAATCTTCAGATAATGCTTTATCTAATTTTTCTTCGTCAATCGTTAAATTAACAGCATCAGATTTTGATGTTGAAATACCAATTTCAGCAAGCATTGAAAAAGCACCATCATTATCGCTTATAGCTGAAGTTACACCTCTAATATTATTCAATAATGAATTTAAACTAGAGTCATGCCCTATATTACCTGATGAAGAAGTTTCTGTTCTAATTGTTGTAACTAAGTCATTATAGGCTTTTACGAATGTATTTAGAGCCTCTTTAACTTCTGTATAATCAGGAGAAATATCAAGAGTTACATTTTTATCATCTTTTTCATTATTTGAATAATCACTTGTCGGCTTTTTAATTGTAATTGATAAATTTGCAATCCCTGAAGCTTCGCCTGTAATAGTGTTAGATGAAGAAATAACTTTATTTCCGTTAATATATGCTATTGCATTTTGTCCTAGAGTTTGAGAGCCTTCTGCGAGTTTTTCATTTTCACCCTCGCCCTCGGTTAATCCTAAGACATTTAATAAATTAGTACCTTCTTCAGACAAACTAATATTACTTTGACCTGTTTGGGTTGAAGTTAAAACTAATTTGTTTGTTAAAGAATCATAACTTGCCTTAACATTAGCATCAGAATTACCGTTAATTCTTGAAATCAAATTATTCAAAGTTGTTGTTTCATTAATTTCAAAATCAACACCGTTAATTGTTATTTTTCCTGTTTGTGCCGGATTTCCGTCTTCATCAAAAAACTTGATTTCACCGAGCCCTGATTCTTGACTAACCATAGCAGCACTTGTATTAACCAAAGAAACAGGGTAAGCGCTTTTATAGCCAGAACCGTCTTTTTCATTAAGTTTTAGAGCAGTAACAATATTAGATGTGTCTCCGCCTGAACCTATCATAAGATTAGCGGAAGTATCTTCGACATATGTTGTTGAACCGTCAACCACTTGTTCTTTATATGCTTTTATTGAAAAATTACCGCTATCATCAACAGAAGCTTGAATTTTGCCATCTGATGCGGTATTAATTTTATCTATTACATCTTGTACTGTATCACTTTGAGCAATTTCAATCTTATATTCTTTTCCATCTAAAAACATTGAAAAAGTGCCTGCTTTTGCTTGTCCGTTTGCAAGATTAACAAACTTAGCGCTTTCGATATTTTCTTTTGAAATTGTACCTAAACTATTTGCACTTTTCGCAATAGTTGAAGTTGCAATTTGCTCAATTTGCAAATCAACATTGGCACTTGCAACGCTACCCGTTGAAATAGCAGTTGCATAAGCATCATTTGATGAAGTGATAGTTGTATTTGTCCACATATCACTTGATGAATTATATATTGTTGTTGTAAAAGCTTTAAGCGCAGATTGAAGTGTTGTAAATTTTGTTTTAATGCTTGATATAGTGCTATCTGTCTTTTGTAAACTCTCTAATTTTGTTTGCAGAGGAGTTAAAGATGAAGTCTTTTTAGCACTAACTAACTGGGAGACCCAGCTTTCAATATCAAACCCTGATCCTACGCCTGTAATTGTAGAAGACATAATTAAATCCTTTTAACTTTTACATATATCCATATAATTATACTATAATAGAATTGTTCCACACAACAATTCTATTATAACACATAGATTAAGTTTTATTACATCATATATTAAAAGCATTTTAATAAACGAGGAAAATATGACAATAAAAGGAATTATTTTTGACTTAGACGGCACACTTTTATATACTCTTGAAGATTTGAAAAACAGTGTCAACTATGCACTTAAAAAATGCAATCTAAAAGAAATTACTCTTGAACAAACAAGAAATTTCGTTGGAAATGGAATAGGCAAATTAATTGAGCGGGCAATTGGAGCAAATCAAGAAAAATATCTTGAATGTCTTAAAATTTTCAAACAACACTATATGAAAAATTCAAACATAACAACAAAACCTTATCCAATGGTTATTGAAAATTTAAAACGCTTAAAAGAAAAAAATATTAAACTGGCCATTTTATCAAATAAAATAGATTCTGAAGTAAAAAAACTCTCAAAATTATATTTTGACAACATTTTTGATATATCACAAGGAGAAACACTGAATTTCAATAAAAAGCCCGACCCAAAATCAAGCGAATTTATTATAAAACAGTTTAATATACCAAAAAATGAAATTGTTTTTATAGGAGATAGCGAGGTTGATATACAAACTGCAAAAAATGCTTCAATTCAATGTTTAAGCGTATTGTGGGGATACAAAGATAAAGATTTTCTAATTAAAAACGGTGCTGATATTTTATTTGAAAATTTTAAAGATTTGACTGATTATATTTTAAAAAAATAAATTAAAAGCCGTCTTTATAGACGGCTTTTTAATAATTTTCATTATTTTTATTTATCTATACCTGTTGATTCAATAACAATAGGTTTATCTTCGGCTTGAGTTGATTTTTGAGATTCAACAGCTTCAGTTTCATTAGTTTTTGTTTCTTGAACGGCTGGAGCTTTTTCTTCAGTAGTTGATGTTGGTTCTATAGTATTTGAAACAGGCGCTTCAGATGGAGCAACTGTTGATTGTTCAACAGGCGCAGCTGTTTTTTCAACAACAGGAGCTTTAGTTTCATCTTTTGTCACTTTTTTTGATTTTTTTAGTTTTTTTGATTTTTTATCAGCTTTTACGGCATTTTCATCATTTTTAGGTTCAACAGCTTGTTTATGGCAAGCACAATCGCAATTTTCATCACATTTTTGATGACATTTGCAATCTTCGCTAGCTTTATCACAGGTGCAATCTTTACCTTCATGGCATCCGCATTTACAATCAATAGGGCATTCTTTATGACAAGCACAATTACAATCAGGATTAGCACATGGTGCTTTTTCTTCAGCTAATACAGCTAGACAATTAAACGCCAAAAAAGATAATACTAACAATGTTGAAAAAGTTTTCTTCATTTTAACTCCTTTCTTAATAACCCATTAAATAAAGTTATACTAAACTCCTATTTATAAATTGTCAATAATTTAAATTATATTACTAATTCATTCACGTATTGATAATATTCATTATTTTTATAGTTTTTTATTTTTTCTTTTATTTCCTTGTGACCAATAAAACCCATTCTAACTGCAATTTCTTCAAGACAAGCTATCTTCACTCCTTGGTTTTCTTCAATTGTTTGAACATATTGCCCTGCTTGTAATAATGATTTATGAGTACCTGTATCAAGCCAAGCAAAGCCTCTGCCAAACACTTCAACATTTAGTTTATTTTCTTTAAGATAAATTCTATTTAAATCAGTTATTTCTAGTTCACCTCTATTTGAGGGTTTCAAATTTTTAACATATTTTACAACTGAATTATCATAAAAATATAAACCAACTACGGCATAATCAGATTTAGGATTTTTAGGCTTTTCTTCTATTGAAACAGCCTTATTGTTTTCATCAAATTCGACAACGCCAAACCTTTGCGGGTCTTTAACTTTGTAAGCAAAAACCGTTGCCTGTTTTTTTTCATCAGCATTTTTGGTAGCTCTTTTTAACATAGAGGAAAATGCTTGCCCGTAAAAAATATTATCCCCCAAAACAAGCGCAACAGAATCATCTTTAATAAATTCTTCGCCTAAAATAAAGGCTTGCGCTAAACCGTCTGGGTTTTCTTGAATTTTATATGAAAAGTTAACACCAAATTGAGAGCCGTCTTTTAAAAGTTTTTTAAAGTTATCTATATCATAAGGTGTGGATATAATTAAAATATCCTTTATCCCTGCAAGCATTAATACAGAAATAGGATAATAAATCATAGGTTTATCATAAATTGGCAATAATTGCTTAGATACCCCGATTGTACTTGGATATAAACGAGTTCCGAAACCGCCCGCTAAAACTATTCCTTTCATTCTAATTATCCCCTCTCAATTTAAGATAATCACTAAGCGCCAATTTCCAATCTCTTGTAAGATTTAATTCTTTAGAATTTTTCATTACACTATAAAAAGGTCTTTTTGCTTTTCTTGGAAAATCGTCCGTTAAACAAGGCACTAAATTCACTTTTAAATCAGATTGTTTAAATATTTCAAGAGCAAATTCATACCAAGTGGCTGAATTGCTTCCGCAAACATGATAAATTCCATAAGGCATTTTTAAAATTTTTTCAATACCGTAAATAAGCTCCATTGTCCAAGTCGGACAACCTTTTTGATCATTTACAACTTTAAGCTCATCTTTATCTTTTAAAGATATCATTGTCTCAACAAAATTTCTGCCTTTATGGCCATATAGCCAGCTTGTGCGTGCAATATAAAATTTTTCGCAATATTTTTGAACTTCAAGTTCGCCTTCATATTTGGTTTTACCGTAAACATTTATCGGATTGGGTTTATCATCAGGCAGATAAGGGCTATTTTTTGTTCCGTCAAAAACATAATCTGTTGAAATATAAACCATAACGGCATTTATTTCTTTAGCTATTTTTGCAACATTTTTTGCACCAATAACATTTATTTTATGAGCATTTTCAATATCATCTTCTGCTTTATCAACATTTGTATATGCAGCACAATGAATAATAATATCAGGTTTATAATTAGAAACAACTTTTTTTGTCATTTCTTCATTGCAAATATCCAATGTGTCGTAATCAGTTCTTAAAATTTCATATCCCTTTTTTTCAAAATAAGGACATAAATCTTGACCCAACATTCCATTTGCACCTGTTACCAACATTTTCATTATACAAGACTCGCTTTCTTATCTTCTATTTTTTTCATCCATTCTTGATTAGATAAATACCAATCTATTGTCATTTTAATACCTTCTTCAAAAGTAACGGAAGGCTTCCAATCAAGTTCTGATGTAATTTTATCATTTGATATTGCATATCTTCTATCATGACCTAATCTATCTTGAACATATTCAATAGAACTATCATCTTTTCCCATAGCCTCTAAAATAAGATGAGTTATTTCAAGATTTGTTTTTTCGTTATGACCGCCAATATTATAAATTTCTCCAATTTTACCTTTATGCAAAACCCTATCTATTGCTTCACAATGATCGTAAACATATAACCAATCACGAACATTTAAACCATCACCATATACAGGAACTTTTTCACCCCTTAAAAGTTTTGAAATAAAAAATGGAATTAATTTTTCAGGATATTGATATGGTCCATAGTTATTTGAACAACGAGTATTTAAAGTCGGTAATTTATATGTTTCAAAATAAGCTCTAACCAATAAATCTGCACCTGCTTTTGAAGCCGAATAGGGGCTATTTGGAGCTAATGGTGTTGTTTCATAAAAATAACCTGTTTTACCTAATGAACCATACACCTCATCTGTTGAAACCTGCAAATATCTTTCAATTTTAAATTCTTTTGCAGCTTGTAAAAGATTTAGAGTGCCTTCTACGTTTGTTTTTACAAAAATTTCAGGATGTTTAATTGAATTATCTACATGGGATTCTGCAGCAAAATTAACTATACAATCAACCTGACTTGTTAATTCTCTTACTAAATTTCTATCGCAAATATCACCATGGACAAATTTATAATTAGGATTATTTTTAATATCATCTAAGTTTTCAATATTTCCTGCATAAGTCAAAGCATCAAGATTTATTATTTTATAATCAGGATGTTTTTTTAACATATGTCTCACAAAGCAAGAACCAATAAAACCTGCACCACCTGTAACCAATATACTAGTCATTTAATAGCTCCTTTTTATTTATTTTAGATAATTTCGGTTGATTTTCATCTTTTTTAGATAAAATAGGTGTAAAATCAATACCCCAGTCAATATTTATATCTTCATCACACCAAAGAATTCCCCTATCAGCGCTTGGATTATACTCACCTGATGCTTTATATAACAATTCAGCACTATCAGACAAAACAACAAACCCATGGGCAAAACCTTCAGGAATATAGAGCATGTGTTTATTGTCTTCAGATAACTCAACTTTTACATATTTGCCAAAAGTTTTGGAATTGGGACGAATATCAACAGCCACATCATAAATTCTTCCTTTTGAACATCTTACCAATTTAGCTTGAGCATAAGGAGGAATTTGATAATGCAAACCCCTTAAAACATTTTTAGATGAACAAGAATGATTATCTTGATTAAACTCAACTTTTATTCCATTAGCATAAAAGTCAGATTTTTTATAGCTTTCCATAAAAAATCCCCTGTTATCCCCAAAAACTTGAGGTTTCACAAGTATTACATCTTCTATTTCCGTTTTTTCAAAAACAAAGGGCATCTCATCCTCCAACTTTAGTTATCTAAATTAACTTCTGCCTTCTTTTATGTATTTAATAATATCTTTTAAAATATTTGTTCTTTTTCTTTCCCAAACATATCTTCCTAAAGGATGTTTTTTAAAGAAATATTTTTTATTCTTTTCAAAAATACTACCATCCAAGGTTTTACTTGTAGTTGAATGATTATGAAAAATAAAAGAATTGTTATTATAAGCTAAACTGTAACCTTTATATAGTGCTCTAAAAGATAAATCGTTATCTTCAAAAAAAGCAGGTGAAAAATTTTCATCAAAGAAACCGATTTCATCAATCACTTTTCTTTTAAAAATTACACAACTAAAAAACGGGGTTACAACATATTTTAGAGGTGCACTAAATTTTGAAAGATATTTTTTATATCCCGCTAAATAATTATTTGCATTTAATTTTGTTTTTTCATTATTTCTTGGAGAAAGCGCACCCAATTGTTCATCTAATTCAAAAGATTTAATTGTATCGACCAGCCAATCGGGCGTAAATAAAATATCATTATTTAAAAACCCAATATATTCATAATCTTTTTTTAGTGCCTCTTTTAAACCAATATTATTGCCTTTAGAGTACCCTAAATTTTCAGAATTTTTTATTAATTTTATATTGGAATATTTTTTTTGGCATTCTTCAATAAAATCAACACTACCATCATTTGAAGCATTATCAACTATATATAAATCAAACAATTCTTCATTTGTATAGTTATACAATGAATTTATATATGGTTTTGTTGCTTCATTTAATTTATTATAAGTCAAAGTAATTAATGCTGTTTTTTTCATCTTATACCTTGCTAAATAATCTTTTTCTAATATCTCTAAAAGTATATTTTTTTAGTTTTTTAGGAATTTTTTCCATGTATTCTCTATAATCTTGAGGCGCTTTTTTAAATCTCCAAGGTTTACCGGGAGCGCCCGCATAATGAAGCATTACAGTATTTTCTTTTTCTTTTAACAGATTTTCATCAGAATAAACATTTTTTAAAAAGGAATATTCCCAAGATTTTTCAAGAGAATCATTATAATAGATACTTTGAAAAACACCATACCTGTAAGGAAGTGCTTTAATATTTTTGGAAGCTATATTAATTGTATCTAAATCAAAGAATTTCAACCTATCATTAAATTTTTCAATAACTTCATATACCCTTTTTGTAAAATTTTCCTCTCTTAATTTTTTGCAATTAAAAATAATAAAACTTGAAATATATACTAAATCTTTCTTATTTTCCGGAAAATATTTATGACATATCATATTTTCATTGTTTTTTTCCATTGCAACCATAGCGCAATCATATTGCGACATATCTTCATTGTATATTTGCGCTAAATCTCCTTTAAATAATACATCACAATCTGCATAAATAACTTTATCATATTGTGGCAATAAATCAGGAATTAAAAGCCTGTAATATACAATCTCTGTCCAAGAGCCATGCTTACTTATTGGTGCATCTTTAAATTTTTCTTTTGAAATATACTGAAATGTAATTTTATGATTAGTATTTTCAAACATTTTTTGAAATTCAGCAATAGTTTCACTGCTGATATCAGGGTGATATACGTAAATATCATAAGAAGTGTCTTCTTTAGCGCAATCAATTAAGCTTTTTATTGCAACACTTGCCCCTAACACTATTCTTTTATCAAAAGTAAAAACAACCGGAATAATATTCATGAACTCTCCTTTAAATACAAATATTCTAGCATAAAACATTTTTTTTCAATTAATATATAAATTTTTTTTAAAAAATTTAGCAATTTTTTTATCCAAAATGTTTTTATTTAAATATGATGTTATCAAGAGTATTAGGAGAGAAAACATGGCAGAACAATCAGGTCTCATAAGTATGGAAACAGTGCGTTCATACAAAAAAACAAGCGATGCTTTTAGTGTATTTAGAGGAATAAATCAAGCGCAAAAAAATGAATATGATAACGAAACAGATACTTCAATAATAGATTTAGCAGCACAAAAAGCTTCTGAAGAAAAAAACTCATCAGCTTTAACAGTTGCACTTAATGATTTTACGCAAAAACTTTGCTCTTTCCACGGAAAAAATTCTTCAAATATAAGCGCAAAAGATTCAAAAAAACTATTTTTTATTTTTGGCACAGGAAATATATTTGAATCAAAAGAAGGGCAAGAAATTCTGCAAAACGGAAACATATTTCAAAAAGATATTTTTACTCAAGCAAGAGCAAAAAACAACGGTATTGAATACGCTCAAGACGATTTAAGCTTAGTTGAAAGTGCTTTAGAATTCGCAAAAGCAGATATTGCAGCCATTGAAAAATCTGCAAAACTAGCAGGAGGAGGCCGAGCTGATGGAAAATTGAGCTACAAAGATATTCAATCATACACTGACACAAATGATTTCACTATCGTAAAAGACCTTAATTTAGACAACAAAGAAGATTACATTTCAGCTGAAGAATATGCCAGCTACTTACTGGCTGCTGACAGCATCAGTCAATCAAATAACGAAGTAACTTTTGAGAACAATAAATCCGATGGAATAATTTCAGCAGATGAAGCATATCTGGTTGAAAAATGCAATGATGCAAAAATTAAAGCAATAGCACAAAAATATTATGACAGATACTTTACAAAATAAAAAACTGCCCTAAGGCGGGCAGCTTTTATTATAAACACCCGCTTAATTCATAAAGCTTGAAACAAGCCACATCAATAACACCAATACTACGGTATATATAATAGTAAAAAGTGCCTCTTTTGCTTGATTTTCGCCATACATTGTTTCGGGTTTTTTATCTAAAGTTTCATTATTTTCATTCATATAAATATCCTTATCTTAAAAATCTCAGATATATATAAATAGTGCTGATTAAAAGCGAAATAAATACAACGATTACACCATATTTCATAAATTTTAAAAATGCAATCGGGTGTCCGTCTTTTGCTGCGTTTTCTGAAACAATAACATTAGCTGCAGCACCAATTATTGTCATATTTCCACCTAAGCATGCACCTAAAGACAAGCACCACCATAATGGATAAGCATAGTCTGCTCCCATAACATTTTGAATTTGAGCTATCATAGGGGTCATTGTTGCTGTATACGGAATATTATCTATAACTCCTGAAATAATTCCTGATGCCCAAAGAATTATTAACGAGGTTAATTCCTTTGAACCTTGAGTAACATTCAATATCCACTCAGCCATAAGTCTTATACCGCCCGATGCTTCAAGTCCGCCAATTATAATGAATAAACCCATAAAGAAAAATATGGTATTCCATTCTACATCCCTTAATATTGAATCGGGTTTTTCAAAAATCAAAAGAATGCTGGCGCCAAGCATAGCAACAATTGAAGTATCAATATGTATAATATCACGAAGCATAAAACCAACTATTACCAAAAATAATACGGTTAAAGACCTTATCATTAAAGGATAATCAGATATTGAATCAGATGTATCCATTTTTGATACTTCAAGAATTTTTTCAGGGTCAGCTTTTAAAAATTTCCTAAAAGATATAGCCAAAAATGCGATTACTGCAATCAAAATTACAACCACCACACCTGTAAGTTCTTGAATAAAATCCATAAAACTAAAATTAGCAGCACTGCCAATGATAATATTGGGCGGATCACCAATTAAAGTAGCTGTTCCACCTATATTAGACGATACAATTTCACAAATCAAGTATGGAATTGGGTTTATATCTAATTTTTTTGCTATTGAAAATGTTATCGGCATAATAAGAATAACAGTTGTAACGTTATCTAAAAATGCACTTACAAAAGCAGTGAAAACACCTAAAGCAACTAAAATTTTAACAGGATGTCCTTTTGTTAATTTCAACAATTTTCCCGCCAAATAATTAAATACACCGCTTCTTGTAGTTATTGAAACGATAATCATCATTGAAACAAGTAAAAATATTACATTAAAATCTACAAAATTAATAAAATAATGCGGATTTATTGCAGTACCATCCATTTTAGCTTGACTCAACAAACCAAGAATAATAGTTAAAGAAGCGCCAAGAAGTGCTATTGTAACTTTTGAAATTTTTTCTGTTGCAATAAAAATATAAGCCACAAGCAAAATAACAGCAGAAACCATAACGCTATTTGCGCTGACAAAATTATGCAAAAATTCCATTTTATTTTGCTCCTTCTAGATTGCCTTGTGCGCTTATTGCAGCTGCAATTGCTATAGCAATTTCTGTATCATCCGATTTTTGTTGTTTTTTCTTTGAAGTTTTTTCTTCTTTTATTTCTTCAGGAAAGATTTTATTTAAACAAATAATAATTCTTGATGTTAATTTCATGGCATAAATCATTACAGCCAAAAACGCCATAACTACAAACATGCCGATAAAAGTAATAACAAGCCCTGTTTGCAAACTTGCAAATTGTTCCATTTTTACTATTCTCCTATTAAATTATAATCACTAAAAAATTAACCTTTTAATAAAATTTAAGGAGCATTAGGTTGAATTTGGAATAAAAGGTGTGAATTAGATATTTGAGCAATTTTACTCAAATATTTATCGGAACATAAAAAAGAAATAGTATTGTTAATATTTTTCTTTGAAACAATAAGCGGGTTACTTGATGACGAAGATGAATTATCGTCATTTTTAAGATTATAAATAGACCCGTTATCTTTATTTGATTGAATATCGATTTTTTGTCTTGTGGAAATTCTTGAAGAACTTTCAGGCGTTCTTACCGATGCAATTGATGAAACATTATTTAAAGGTATAAAATTTTGAACGGCAGCATTAACTTCAAGCATATTTGCCGAAAAAAATAAAAACACTATTAGTATCAATCTAAAAACATGTTTCATATCAATAATGATATTATAAATTTTTTAATTGTAAATGCCTTATTGATTTTTAAATTCTAACTACAAGAATTTTAGAATCTTTCTTTGCATAAAGTGAATGTTTTTCATCTGCATAAAATGCAAAAAATTCACCATCTTTTATATTCTCAGTGATTTTTTCATCTGAATTTAGACTGAATTCTATTTCACCATCTAAAACATAAACAAAAGCATCCACTTCAGAAATATGCTCAGGCAAAATTTGTTCTTTTTTTAATGCAATCAACATTGCTTTAAAATTGCCATTTTCAAGCAATTTTTCAACAGAAACTCCGTCTTTATTATAATCAACCATTTCATCCAATTCTTTAACTTTATGAAATATCATTTTTGCCTCCTTTTTTATTTTTTTAGAACACATTTTAAAAAAATAAATCAACCACAAGACTAAAGAAACTTTTGACTAAAAAGATATTATTCAATAAGATAAGAATATGGAAAATATAAAAATTCTTGATTGCACATTAAGAGATGGCGGTTATATAAATGAATGGAATTTTGAAACACAGCAAATTCAATCAATCTTAAATTTGCTTATAAAATCAAATATTGATTTTATAGAACTCGGTTTTTTAACAAAAGAAAAAAACAAAAACCAAACAGCTCTTTTTGATAATTTCGATGATATCAATAAAATTACATCTGATTTTTCAAAAGAAAAATTGTGCTTAATGGTTGAATTTTCTAAATTCCCGATAGATGAAATTATAAAGTATTCCATAATTAAAAATATAAGAGTCATTTTTAAAAAACAAAATACAAAAGAAGCGCTTTTATATTGCGAAAAATTAGTTCAAAATGATTTTAAAGTTTTTATTAATCCGACATATATAAATGAATATTCAAATAATGAAATTATAGATTTAATAAATAAAATCAATAATACTAACCCATATTGTTTAAGTATTGTAGACACTTTGGGAATGCTTAATGAAAAAAATATTAAAAAATTATATTTATCTATTGACAACAATTTAAACCCAGATATAAACATCGGATTTCATGCGCATGATAATTTAGGCTTAGCCTTTTTAAATGCACAAGTTTTAATTGATTTAACAAAAAAAAGAAATTTAATTATAGATTCAAGCATTTTTGGCATGGGTAGGGGTGCAGGCAATATACAGAGTGAATTATTGGCAAAATATTTAAATGACAATTATAAAACCAATTATGATATTATTTCTATCCTAAAAGCAATAAGAAATGAAATTGAACCGATTTATAATAAAACCCCTTGGGGAGCTACAATGCCTTTTTATCTTGCTGCCATTCATCAATGTCACCCTGATTATGCAAAATATTTAACGAAAGAAAATTTACCTTTAGACAAAATAGATTTTATTTTAAAAAACATCCCAAAAGAAAAAAGAACAACTTTTGATATTAATTACATTCATCAATAACTTGTCCAAAAATAAGCCTCAAACCGCCGCATCTTTTTCTTAGAGTTTTTCTAACCCCGCAAGTTATAGCATTAACATTACTTGTAATTCCATTTATTTCATCTACTGTCGTATTTGTTTTAGGAACAATATTATTAACACTATCTGATACAGAGTTTATGCTTGAAGTTAAATTATCAATGTTTTTTGTTGTTGCTTCAAGATTAGATACAGCATTTTCAAGAGAATCTTGCTTAATTGAATTATTTATTTTTTGCGTTAAATCACTTGTATTTTTTGTCATTTTTTTAATATCAGGTTGACTGCTCGCTAATGTAGTATTAATTATAGAAAACATTTTTTCAACCTCATCTAAAGTTTTAGCCAATTCTTCAGAACTTTTAAATAAATTCTCTTTTATTGCTTCTAAGTCCTCTATTTTTTGACTTGCCATATATGTTTCAATATCGCTTGTAGCAACCCCTTTTAATATTGCACCATTTGAAATCATTGTTTTTGAAGGATTTTCAGGATAAATCAATTCTAAAAAATCACAATATTTATCTTTAATTTTTTCTTTTTTTAACAATACTTCTGAGTTATTTGGAATCATAAGATTTTTTGGATACAAAACAATATTAATAAAAGTATGGCTGAAATCCTTTGAATGCATATGCTCTTTTGCTTTTCCTATTTTTAAACCTTTATAATATACAGGCAATTTTTCATGCAAAGGACGCAATTCACTAAATTTTGCACTAATATACGTGTAAGTTGTAAGTTTATAGATATAAAACCCAAGCAAAATTAAGATTAATAAAATTGTTATATGTAAAATTCTTTTCATAGCTCAAATAATAATTTAAATTTCCAGAATAAAAAATTAGCAAGTTGGGCTATATATTTTTCGATATAATAAAATTGTGACTAGTTAAAATTATTTAAAAATGATAAACAGAAACAAAAAAGGAATTATATACGGAACAATAGCTGCAATAAGCTATGGCACAAACCCGCTATTTGCGCTATATCTCTATCTTGGTAAAATAGGTGTTAATTCTGTCTTATTTTACAGATATGCAATAGCGGCTTTAATATATGGCTTCTGGCTTAAAATAATAAATAAACAATCGCTAAAAATTCCTAAAAAAACCATTTTCCCTTTAATTATACTGGGGATTTTATTTTCTGCATCATCTTTAACCCTTTTTAAATCATTCAACTATATAGATGCAGGAATTGCCTGTACAATTTTGTTTATTTACCCAATTATTGTTACTTTTATTATGCATACATTTTTTAAAGAAAAAATCAACAAAACAACAATTCTTTCTTTAATTTTAACAACAACAGGAATATTCCTTTTATACAAAAGTCCAAACAACGCTTCAATCAGTTCTAAAGGAATATTAATTGTTTTATTATCCGCTCTATTGTACGCTTTATATATCGTTGGGATTAAAAACATTAAATCCATAAAAGGCATAAAATCAAATGTTTTAAGCTTCTATGTAATGTTTTTCGGGCTTTTTTTATATATATTTAATTTAAATTTCTGCACAAAACTCCAAGTAATAAACAGCCCATTTTTATGGCTTTGTGCTATTGGTTTAGCAATTATTCCAACAATTATTTCAATAGAAACAATAACACTGTCAATAAAACTGATTGGTGCAACAAAAACCGCTCTTTTGGGCTCTTTAGAACCCATAACTGCATTATTTTTTGGAGTTACATTATTTAACCAGCACATAAATTCAAGAATTATTTTAGGAGTTATTCTTGTGATACTTGGTGTTTCTTTGACTATTTTAAGAAAAAAAATTAAATCCTGTATTAATAATTTTGATAAAAAAAACTAATTTATGGGCATTATATCCATGGCAAATAAAAATAAGGATATTTTTATGCTTTCAAATATTTCCTCCAATAACATGCCGGAGGTAAATTCAATTTCTGCCAACCAAACGAACAAATCAGGGAATGTTGTTCTGGCAAGAAAAAATGACCCCGGCTATATGAAGTCTATGGACTTTGATAATGACGGCACCATCACATTAGAAGAATTTAATCAATATTGTGAAGAAAATTCTGTTGATGCTAATGGCAGATTAAAGCTGTTAACAGGTATTTTATTATCTAAAACAGTATCTGAAATAAAAGAAAATATTAAAGAAAATAATCCACAGGATTTTAATGATTTAGATAAACAAAATTTATCAATTTATTCTGATGATGATTCTTCTAAAAAAGTAAGTATTGAAGAATATATTGAATATTACGATAAAAAATATAGCCAAAATGAAGACTCTAAGCAAGAAGAAAAAATAGAAAACTCTAAAGATATAAATATTAAAAAAGCACTTGACGCTTATAATATAAAAGAAATAGAAAAACCGGATTTAAAAATTGACGGCAAAATATAATAAAATTATATTCTGCCATAACAATCTTCATATCTTATAATATCATCTTCTGATATATAATCACCTTTTTGTACTTCTATTATTTTTAATTCTTCACTGCCATGGTTTTGCAGAGAATGTTTTGCTTTAATTGGAATATCAATGCTATCTCCGCTATTTAAAATATATTCCTTGCCATCCAACAATACAAAAGCACTGCCCTCTAAAACAACCCAATGTTCAGAACGATGATTATGAGATTGAACAGATAATTTATGATGAGGCATAACGCATATTGTTTTTGTTAAATACCCCTTACCTCTATTCATGCAAGTATAATATCCCCAAGGGCGAAATACGGTTTTATGAAGTTTAGTTGTGTCACTTTCTTTTGCTTTTAGTTTTTCGTATAAATTTTTGACATTTTGCGATTTATCTAATCTGCAAGCCATAATAGCGTCTTCTGTCTCAACTAAAATAATATTTTCAAGACCTGAAACGGCAACTATTTCTTTTTGAGAATAAATAAAAGAATTTTTTACATCATCTATGACAACTTTTCCACTTAATACGTTGCCATCTTTATCTTTAGGTTTAATGTTATACAATGATTGCCAAGAGCCTAAATCATTCCAATCTGATTTTAATTCAACCAGAGCAATCTTATCTGATTTTTCCATTATCGCATAATCAATTGAAATAGATGGCATATTTTCATATATTGAATACTCAATTGTATTTTTATTTGAAAAATCAAGATTTTTTAAATTAGCGTAAATTTCAGGAGCATATTTTTCAAATTCTTTCATAAATGTTGAAATTTTAGCCATAAATATACCGCCATTCCAATAATATTCATTGGATTTTAAATATTGTTCAGCAGTATTTCTATCAGGTTTTTCAACAAATTTTTCTACCTTATAGCCTTTTAATAAACTTTCTTTTATTTTTATATAGCCATAACCTGTTTCAGGATAACTCGGCTTTATTCCAAAAGTAACAATAAAACCATTTTGCGCTAATTCTTCTGCAGATTTTACAGTTTCATTAAAAGCTTTTGTATCAATTATTAAATGATCGGATGGAACAATTAAAATAATATCATCTTTAGAATATTTTTGACTAAAATATTCTATAACAGAAGCAATAGCAGGGGCAGTATTTTTTCCTAGTGGTTCAGCTAAAACAACATTATTTTTATCAATTAAATTTAATTGTAATTTTATATCAGAATAGTGTTTAATATTTGTAATAGTAACTATTTCAGAGGCAGCACTAAAAACATTTAATCTTTTAAAAGTTTTTTGTAATAAACTTTCTTTTTCATCAAAAGATAAAAGCTGTTTAGGATATTCCTCTCTTGAAAGCGGCCATAATCTGCTGCCGCTGCCTCCTGCTAAAATTATTGATTTCATTTAAACCTTTTAAAATTATCTATAAACATATAGCTTACAAATAAATAGGATATTATATTATTTATACATTGTCAATTTGTTTATAGAAAGCAATCATTTATAATTCAGAATAATAATCATCTGTTTTTTTTGATAAATATTCTATAAGTTTTCTTATTTCGTTTTTACTATCAGAATTATTTAAATAATCAATTACTTCTTGCTTTGTGCCTTTTAAAATATAGTTCATGGTTAATCTATCACTGTTTTTATGTTGAACCCCAACTGCCAATCTTCTAAAATCTTTTGGATTTATTTCATCATAGGCAACTATAACTTTTGCTTTATTATTTGTTTCAGGAATTTGAAAAGATACAGCAATAGGAGCAAATTTACCATTTTCGGGAACTTCTTTTTCAGCTCTTTGACTTATAAGCTCCATTGTCTTATTCATAAAATAATTCATATCAGCTTCATTTTGTTGCATATTTGAATTTCCTGTTTCTTTATTAATTCCCATAAAAGACGGGGTATAATTATATAAAACTTTCATTATTTTCTCCTATTTTATCATATTTAAAACATAAGAAAAAATTTTATTGCATTTTACTATTTTTTACTCAAAGCAATCAATCCATCTATATCGATTTTTGAAAGATTATTGCGAGAAACTCCCGTTTTAATATAATCGGTAATTTTAGGTAAAGAATAATTTTTTGATAAAAGCCCTAATTCTTTCATTCTTAATGTTTTATATGTTTCAGAAAGATATTCATTATATTTTTTATATGTCTCAGGGTCCATACCTTTAATTAAATCATATATTTCAGAATACTGTGTATCTGCTTCAGTAATTTTTCCTGTTACAATATCATAAGGAACATGTTCAACATCAGCAAAAGAATTAACTTCACTTCCTCTTATTTGCAATTCACCATTTACAATTTCACCATTATTTAAAGTATGCTTTGTATTCATTTGAGCTGAAGTATAGCCTGATTCTTTTATTGCACTTCCTGTTTTTTGTATAAATTCGACCTCTGTATCATCAGAAGATTTTTTAACCCATTTTACTTTGTTATTAGGTAAAATCTCATTTTCCTGCAAATCAAACATATTTGAATTTGTAACCACTGAAAAAGGTTCATCTGAATTAAATACTTTATTGATAACAGCTTCATTATAAGCTTCAAGTATTTCTGTAACCTGTTTATTTGAAAAATAAGAAGTTATTTCATCTCCGTAATTATTCAATTCTGTAATGTTAACAGTACCTTTTTTAATACCTTCACACAATTGGTCAACAGTACTTTGAGTTTGCTTTTCTTTAAGAGCACCCAAAATATCTTCTTTTAGAGTTGATAAAACTAATTCTTTTTCATCGCTAATTTTATCGCCTTTAATATATTTTACAAAATCCTTGTAAGTTGCACTTACTCCTGATTCTTTAAGCATAGATTCAACAATTTCACGAGTTTCTTTTTTATCAAGGCTTTTCATTTGTATTCTTGTGCCTATTGCATCCCCTATGACATTAGAACATTTTTCCATTGAATCTAAAACCTCGCCATTAGCTAAATTTTTCTTAGCTAACTTTGAAAAAGTAGATTTTTGACTTTTTGATCTTGCTGTAATTATTTTAATATCGTCATTATTTGAAAAAGCATCGTTTATTTGAAGTGCAGTTTCATCTAATTGAGAATCAAATTTTTTAGCTAAAACTTCTGATTTTTGAGATAAATCAATCAATTCATCGGTTTTTAGAGAATAAATATCATCTTCTATAATTGCTTTTGAAGGATTATTTTTATTGTAATTATCAATATAACTTTTAACTTGAGCTTCATTATCAATTTTAGCATCAAGGTTTTTATTGTGTGATATTTTAAATTTTACTTCAGGTGTTGAATTATTTAATTGATACTGTCCTAAGCTATTTGAAAGACCTCCGAATAAACCGCCAAAAGCAGCACCTGACAGAGCATTTTGTGCTGTTGTTGTTATTAAATCAGATACTTTAAACTCTTTTTCATCTGCAACCGTGTTTATTGTATAATCTGCTGCACCAGTCGCAGCACCTGTTATTGCACCTGCTTTTGCACCTTGTACCACTCCTTGTTTTAGTGCTTGTTTTACTGCTTGCCCTGCAATAGGAGCTTTGACAATTCCGGCGGTTGCTGCTGATACTAATCCATCAACAGCTCCTGTTATTCCGTCTTTTGCTATTTCTTTAACATCAAGAGCATCATTTTCAATATTATTTGTTGCTCTATCCAGTGTTTTTAATCCTGCATTTGTAACTCCGCCAATAATAGCACCTGCAACAAGAGCGCCGACACCGCCTGTTGCAATGGCAAACCCTGCAGTAGTTAACCCTGTTGCAGTATTAGAAATTATACTAACTGCGCCTTCTTGTTTATTTTTATAGCTCTCAATAGCCTCATTTGCTTCTTCAAAAGTAATTTCACCCTTTTTATATTGTTCGATTTTTTCTGATACATCATCTGAACTCAAACCAAGATTTGTTAAATTTTTAAACCCGTTCCAGATTTGTCCTATAATTCCTTGTTCATCCTGCACATCTTCAAAAGCTTCATTTAGCAAATCTACATTTTCTGAAATTGAATTGGTTGAAGTATTATTTGCGCTAAAAATTGATGATTTATCATCTAAATCATTTGAATTTAAAACATCATAAGATTTATTTCCTTTTAATGACGTTGAAACACCATATAAGTCTAAATTTATACTGCAATCATCCATTAAAAAATCTCTCTTGATATCGTTATATATTTATAAAGTATATATAACGTATATAATTGCCAAAATGTTAAGAAAATTAAACATTTATATTACATTAAATTTAATTGCTTCAAATAGCTCAATCGCTCTTAAAACAGCCAAATCCATATTGTAATATTTATAATCACCTAACCTGCCTAAAAAATAAATGTTTTTAAAATTTTCAGCTTTTTTTAAATATTTATTATAAAGTTTTATATTTTCTTCATTTATGATAGGATAATATCTTTCATTTTCTTCAAACTTAAATTTTTGCGGATATTCTTTTGCTATCATTGTTTTATTTGATTTATCGCCTAAATAATATTTAAATTCATGTATTCTTGTAAAAGAAAAATCATTAGGATAATTTATACAGGCACAAGATTGATAAAATTCTTTATTATGTTCTTCAAATTCAAATTTCAAACTTCTATAAGGAAGCATTCCGTATTCATAATCAAAAAATTCATCTATTGAGCCTGTATAAAAAATTCTTGAATTTTTAATTAATTCAGAGTTTTGTTTTTTAAAATTTTTATAATCCGAATTTAAAACAACTTTAATATTGGGATGATTAATTATTTTTTCGATTAAATTTGTATAACCGTTTATTGGAATTCCTTGATATTTATCTTGAAAATATCTGTTATCATTATCCAAACATAAAGGAACTCTTGATGTTATGGTTTTATCTATTTCATTTGGTTTTAGCTCCCATTGCTTGATTGTATAATTTAAAAAGATTTTTTCATATACATATTTTGCAAGAAACTTTAAATCTTCATCATTTTGCTTTTGAAATTCCAATATAGGAATTTTTGCACCATAATTATATTTTTCCAATAATTTTTCTTTTATTTTTTTCGCTGTTGTTTCAGAAAAAAGCTGATATAAAGTATTAAAATTAAATGGAATTTGAACTTTTTTCCCGTCAATAACAACATCTACTTTATGGATATAATTATTAAAATCACTAAATCTTTTTAGAAAACTCCATACTTTTTCATTATTTGTATGAAAAATATGAGAACCATATTTATGAATCATTATGTTATTTTTATCACGATAATCATAACTGTTTCCTGCTATATGATTTTTTTTATCGATAATTATTACTTTTTGATTTAATTTATCAGCTATTAGATTTGCAATTACAGCTCCTGAAAACCCGCACCCAACAACTATATTATATTCCATAGATTAATCCATTTTAAATTGAACTGAAAATGCCATAATATTTTTATCAATAAGTTCATTATAACACAGCAAATATTTAATTATATATTTTTTAAAATTTCAAATTACTTTTTAGTTTGAGCAAGTTTTCTGTTTTCTATATTTATTTCTTGAGTTAGAGCATTTATAAATTCATCTCTATATAAAAAACCCAAATGAGCACCATTATTAAATAAAACCAATTTATCATCACAATAGCTTTTTAATTCTTTTAATTGATTTTTATTTGTTAAATAGTCATCTAAACTATGATAAATCTTATAATTATCTTTATTTATTAAATAATTTGATATTGCACTTAAAGTATTAGTATTTTCAATTTCATCATAAGAATACTTTTCTAAAAGATAATTTTTTATATAATCTTGAAAATTTGAATTATAAATCATATTATAAGTTATTTTATTATCCATATTTTTATTTTTTCTTTTTTCAATTATATAAATCAAATCAGAAAGTTTTTGATGAAATACAAAAGCACTGATTAATTTAGCTTCATAATTAGAAAATGGCAAAGTTTTAAAGCTTTTATTCAGTTTTTCTTTTTCTTTATATGCTCTTAAGACTTTTGCTGTGGTAATTGCAACCTTTTGCTTAAAATCATTCGGATATCTTTGCCAAGATTCAATAATCTTATCAATTTGCTTAACTGCATACATAAGTTCATACGGAGGACAAATTGCTATAAATTTATCTATATTATTTGCCCCTTTTTCATATTGTTCATTTGCTAAAAACAAAACCGCATAAGCACCTAAAGATGTCCCTATTGCTGTTCTATCCAAAAAAACCCTATCATACCTGTTCGATAAATAAGAAATTATATTATTTATTAATTTATCAATATATTTAACATCATCTTTAATAAAACCGACTTTATAATCTTTATCAAGACTTTTTAAAAATTCCCACTGAAAATGACTGCCGATAATTACAACACTATAACCTTGCTTATAAAACATTTTAGCCATAATATTATTGTGAGAGCTGTTTATCCCTTCTCCAATCGAGGGAAAAATAATAACAAGCGGCGATTTTTTATCTTTTTGTAAAACATATCTGAATTGATATTTATCATTATTGGGAGTAATTTCAACAGAAGCTGTTTTTATTTTTTTATTAAAATTCCTGTTCCAAATTGCATTTTCATTCCAAATTGACCTTTCATCCTCTATTATGTCAAATAAAGCTGTTCTCATAGAATCCAATATAGGATTTTGCGGATTAAAATCATTTAAAACAATATCCGCCTTTAGTTCATCATTTGGCATTGATACAATTAAATTTTCACCTTTAATTGAGCCTTTTACTTGTAAAACCTTTTCGGTTTTATTATCGGTTAAATCAACTTCATCATAATCATCTTTAATTGAAGCTAAGACATTTTTTCTATCATAATTAGATAATTTAATATATTTTTCAACACCATAGAATTTTTTAGCAACATCATAAGGATCAACAAAACTTGATTCAACCATTTTAACTATCGGCTGAATAAACATTGTTCTATTTATAAGCAACCCCAATTTTACCGCTGCAGCCACAGGAGAAGCAATATATGTTGTTGGAGTTAATAAAAAATCCAAAATTCTTCCATACATATCTCTTGTAGTTATTGATGAAACAAAAGGTAAAACAAGATAATTACCGCATTTAACCTTGCACTTAGCTAATGCCTGTTCCATATCTTCATTGTATAATTCTAAATCAAAAAATTTATCTGCAACATCCATCAATCCTGCAACTCCAAGAGTTGTATTGATAAAAAATCTTTTAGTTTCATGTTTTACTGCTTCAAAATCATGCTGTAACAATGAACTTACAAGCCTTTTTGGATATTGAATATTAGAATAGACGCTATTTAAACTATCAATTACAAAATTGGGGAATAAAGATGCCCATAAAATATGCACTCTTTTTACAAATAATTTATTTAATTTCAAATTAAGATAAAAAACTTTTCTGTTTATATCTTCAAACTTATCTTCGTTCAAATACAACGCGCTATAACTCGGATATTTTAAATTCGGTTTTATTAATTCATCAGCGCATACTATGTTTGAAATTATAATATTTAGTAATAAAATTAATGCTGTTAGCTTCTTCATTTTTTAATTATCCTCTATTTTTAAATTTATATTATTAATTTAAAAAAAATGAAATTAGCTAATATAGCAATATAATAAAAAACCAACCTAATTAGGTTGGTTTAATTCTGTTTTATTATTATAAAATCTACTTACTTCTTATCTGTTTAACTTTATCTGCTATACCTTTAACTGTTTTAATAGCACAAGCAACAGTTGCAGCTACAATCGCAGCACCAACAAAGGTTTTCTTTCCAATACCTTTTGATGATAAAACATCTTTTGCTTTTACAAAAGTATCATTTGCATTTAATTTAGTCTTTAATTGCTTTGAATAATTAACTGCCATATCCTTAGCATCATAAGCAGCATTTCCAATGCTATTAAGCCCGTTTATTATACCATTTTGCACATTAGGAAAATTTACTTTCATATCGATTTCCTTTTACTAACCAATTACAGTATTTAACAAATCTGATAATTCACCAAGATGTCTTTTAGCACTTAAATTAATTGCTACGTTATCAAGCCCTGATTCAGAACCATCTGACACAATATCAGCTGCAACATATGCACCGGCTGCCGCAACACCTGTGTCAAATAAACTTGTAGGGTTTAAATATATGCCAAGTTTATTTAATTTATCAACCACAGCTTCACCTTTTTTCTCGGTTACACCATCAACTGTTTTTGAAAATACTTTATCAATTGTGCCCACAACTTTTGATTTAATAGCTTCATTGTTTACGTTACTTTTTTCGGAAAGTTTGCCAACAAAACCATTGATGGCGTTATTTGCCTTATCAACATTGATTGATTTTTTAACTTTTGAAGCAACTTTTACAGCACCTTTTGCAACAGAACCTGATGCAACAGCGGCTGCACTTCTCATCCAACTTACTGCTTTAGCACCTTTTGTTAAAGCGCATATTGCAGCTATGCTGCCTAATACACAAGTAAGAGGGTGAACATTTTGTCTCGCGTGCTGAACATCTTCTTTAAATTTATAAATTCCATTTAAAAGTTCTTCAGGAGAAATTTCATCCGCTTTTTCTTCTGCTTCAAATAAGTCTTTTTTAGGTCCGTTTTTTATTTCAGTAAAGTCAACATCAATAAAATCGTCTTTTACGGAATTATTTTCTTCTCTATTTATTCCATTTAAACCTTTAAAATTAACTGAATTAATAGCACCTATTTGCATATCTTTTCTCCTATGAGTCAACACACATCTGTATAAAATACAAACAAATTTTTTATTGCTAGTTTATATAATTTTATTTTAACAAAAATTTACAATTAAACAAACCGCTCAACAGCATTATTTTATAAAATAAAGAACTTTTTTGCAATATTTTTACTTAAAATATTTTCTATCTTTAATTTCATCAGGCAAAAATTGCTGCTTATATTCAGGATTATCATGCGTATAGACATATCCTTTTCCAAATCCATATTTAGAAGCATCTTTATAATGTGCATCTCTTAAATGCATTGGAGGTAAAAAATCAAGTCCTGATTTAATATCTGCTATTGCGCTATCAAGAGCAACTATAGCCCTATTTGATTTTTTAGCTCTTGCAACAAATTCTACCGCTTGGGCTAAAGTAATCCTTGCTTCAGGCATTCCAAGATGTTCAACTGCTCTAAGTGCTGCTTCTGCTATTAAAAGCGCCCTAAAATCCGCATTTCCAACATCTTCAGACGCTACAACAATCAGTCTTCGTGCAATAAATCTTGGATCTTCACCAGAAATTAACATTTTTGCAAGATAATATATGGCGGCATCTGCATCAGACCCTCTTAAGCTTTTTTGAAAAGCACTTGCATAATCATAATGAGAATCAATGGAATAGCGCACGCTTGATTTTTGTAAAAGTTCTTCAACAACATTTTTTGTTATAATTTCATCACTTGCAAAATAAGTATTTTCAATAGCGTTTAGCGAATATCTTGCATCCCCTTGAGATAATTCAACTATTGTTTTTAGCGCGTCGTCATCTAATTTTTTTTCACCATAAGTTTTATTGAGGTAATTAAACCCTTTTAAAATAATTTTTTCAATAGAATTTTTATCTATTTTATTTAACATTATAACCTGTGCTCTTGAAATTAGCGCAGGAACTGTATGAAAAGAAGGGTTTTCAGTAGTTGAACCGATAAAATAAAACAACCCTGATTCAACATGAGGCAAAAGTGCATCTTGCTGAGTTTTTGAAAACCTATGAATTTCATCAATAAAAACAATGGTTTTTATGCCTTCTCTAAGCTTTTGTTTTGCCAAATCTACTGTTTCTTTAATGTCTTTAACACCTGAATTAACAGCTGACAATTCAACAAAATTAGCACTGTGATAATTAGCACAAAGTCGAGCTAAGGTAGTTTTTCCACACCCCGGAGGACCCCATAGAATAAAAGAAAATAACCGTTTTGCTTTTAATAATTTTAAAAATGGCGAATTTTCGTTTATAACTTTAGTTTGTCCTAAATATTCATCCAAACTCTTAGGGCGCATTAATTGCGCCAATGGAATTTGTTTATTATTATTTTCTAGCGAATCAAATAAATTCATAGTATAATTATATCATAGCGGAGTTTTATAATGATAAAAAAATTCATAATCGGCATTTTAATCATATTTGTTATTATTTTCGGCTTTATTTTTTCTAAAAAATTTTTTAAACAAAATAACCAAGATTACAAATTAACTTTTTGGTCAATTCAACTAAAGCCAATCTATGAAAAACAATTAAATAAAATTATAGCCGATTTTGAAAAAGAAAATCCTCCCTATAAAATTACTTGGATTGATATTCCAATTCAAGAAGCTCAAAAAAGAACCTTGGCTTCAATACTATCATCAACACCTCCTGATTTAATTAATCTAAATCCGGATTTTTCTGTTCTTTTAGCTCAAAGAAATACTCTTTATTTTTTTAATGAAGATGACACCGAACAATATAATCAAAATTTAGTTAACAAATTAAAATATAATAACAAAATATATGCACTTCCGTTTTATGCCACAAGTCCTGTAACTATTTATAATAAAAAAATATATGATAAGTGCACAAATGAAAATTTTATAACAACTTATGATGATTTATTTGAAATTTCACCAAAATTAAAAAAATGTTCAAACATTGCCCCATTTGCCTCAAGCATAAATGAAAATGATACTTTAGCTAAAATTTTAAATAAATACGATGTTTATTCTTTTAATAATCCCCAAGATAAAATAATAACACAGGAAATATTTTTAAATTTCAACAGAATGTATAAAAATAATGAACTTCCAAAAGACATTTTAGCCTCCAATCATAGAGAAATAATTGAAAAATACATGTCTAATCAAACCCTCATAATCGTTGCAGGATCAAACTTTATCAACATGATTAAACAAAATGCACCCGATATTTATCAAAATTCAGCTCTTTCAAATCAATTAACAGGCTCAAACAATAAATATGATGTTTCTTTGATGAATTTAATTATCCCTAAAAAAGCTAAGCACAAAGACATGGCGCTAAAATTTGCTCTTAAATTAACCAATAAAAAAAATCAACTTGAATTATCAAAAATAACCAATGTATTACCTGCTAACAAATATGCTCTTGATGATGAATACTTTAAAAATTGCCCGTCTGATTTATACGAACAATCTAGATGTATAAGCGCAAAACAACTTAATAATCTTGTTGAATTTGATTTTCAAGATAAAAATAAAAAAGAAATAAATGAAGCAATAAATAAAACCCTTGAAGAAATTTTGTTAAACAAAAATACAACAAATTTATACATTGAAAATATGGTTGAAACCCTCTCAAATCAAGTGAAAAATTTACAAAAATAAATGCTTATTTTTTTTCATTTGTGGAATTAAATTAAATAAGTATTGTCTATTTTTTGTTTATTAAGAGGGTTTGTTTTATGACTAAAACTTTAGTAAAACCAAAAAATCATCTTGAAGAAAACCGTTACTCCAAAAAAACAGCACTATACATTGCAGCAAAACTTCAATATCGAGATTTTATGCTGCGCTCAAATTGCGAAGAATTTAAAAATTCCTATACAAGATATACAATAGAATTATCTATTTTAAGAAACTTGCTTAAATATGCAACCAAAAAAACAGACATTTGGAAAATCAATTATCAGATTAATTCAATCAAAAGAACCCTAAAAGAAGAAATGAATATTCTTATTGATTAAACACTGATTGCTTGACCTGTTTTTATTTTTTCCAAGTTTTTTTTGGCAGTTGATTTATTAACCACTAATTTTTTAACAAAATCAATTGCCTCAATGTCGCGCCTTATTGCATTTTTAAGAGAAATTATTTCTTCAAAAGATAAATCATTTATCTTGTCTGTTTCACAAACCTCAAAAACATTTTTAAACTTTTCTTGCGTTTCAAATTCATATCCGTTTAAATTCATCTTACAAGCATACCAATTATAAAACTGATATGACATTGTAACTAAATTAACATTATACGAACTCAAAACAAACATTTCATCCGTTTTAAACGAAAGTTTTTTATTAAATATTAAATTTAAATATAACGCTTTTAAACCTTTTTTAGGATAAATTAAACCTTCTTGCTCATTTATTTTAGATAAAATTTTAGCTGCATATTTATTTAAAAAAACTTTTGTACCTGCACCTTTAATATATTCAAAAAGTTTTTGAGGTTTATCAATATAATCATTAAGCATTTTTTCAATTCTTATTTGGTATGTCATGTCTTTTTGTTTTTCAATTGTAAGCATAGCACTTGAATTAATATGACAGCTGTTATTTCCGTCATTTGCTGATAAAATAGATTTATCCATCATATTTTTATTCTTTTTCTTATGATTTTTAAAAATCCTGATTAATAACTTTTTAAAACTTTTTCTCATAATACTCCTCTTTATTATATTAAAGTATTTTTTTGAAAAAAAATTGCCTTTGTTAAATTTTAATCATTGATTGTGCTATAATCATCCTATGAGAATTAATAAATATATAGCCCAAAGCGGTTTTTGTTCAAGAAGAAAAGCTGATGAATATGTTTTAGGCGGCAAAGTCAAAGTTAACGGCGTTGTTGTTACAATGCTGGGTTATGAAATCAGAACAAAAGACAAAGTTACAATAGATGGCAAATTATTAAGAGCAGATAAACTGGAATATTATAAATTCTATAAACCAACAGGCTATATTACAACAAAATCAGATGAAAAAGGCAGAAAAACAATTTATGACATTTTGCCTGATGAATATAAACACCTAAATCCCGTAGGCAGACTGGATAAAGATTCATCGGGCTTAATTATAATGACAAACGACGGCAATTTAGCCTATGAATTAACACACCCATCTATTAAAGTTGCAAAGACATATCTTGTAAAAATAGATGGTAAATTAAACGATGAACAATTAAAAAAATTATCAGACGGAATTGAAATAGAAAAAGGCAAAATTGCCTATTGCGACTGGGCTATTTTAGAACAAACAAAACAAGATACTCTTTTTGAAATTATTTTATATCAAGGTTTAAACAGACAAATTAGAAAAATGTTTGAATTTTTAGGCTATAATGTGATAAATTTAAAACGTATAAGACATGCAAATATTGAACTCACGGGTTTAAAAAAAGGACAAATAAAACAAATTAAACCCCGCCAAATAAAAGAATTAAAAGCATATTTAAATAAAATTAAAGATAAGGAAGTATAAAATGCTGGACATTAAATTAATTAGAGAAAACCCTGAAAAAATCAATGAACTTTTAAAAAGAAGAAACCCTGAACTATCAATTGATGAAGTTATAAAAATAGATGAACAAAGAAGAAAAATTCAATTTGAACTTGATAATTTAAGAGCAAAAAGAAAATCGGAATCCAACAAAATCGGTGCTATGAAAAAAGACGGCATTGACACAACCGAAATTCAAGCAGAAATTAGACAATTAGGTGAAGAAGCAAAAGCTCTTGAAGAAAACTTAAATGAACTTGATGTTAAACAAAAAGATGCGCTTTTAAGAATCCCAAACACTCCTGATCCTGAAATTCCAATAGGGGCCGATGATAGCGCTAATGTTGAAATTAAAAGATGGGGTGAACCTACAAAATTTGATTTTGATTTTAAAGCACACTGGGATTTATGTCCTGAACTCAATATGTTAGATTTTGAAAGAGGGGTTAAACTTGCTCACACCAGATTTACTCTATACCGTAATTACGGGGCAAAATTAGAACGCGCAATTATTAACTTCTTTTTAGATACACATACTCTGACAAGAGGATACGAAGAAATTTTACCCCCTGTTATGGCAAACACTAAAACTATGACAGGAACAGGACAACTTCCAAAATTCAAAGAAGATATGTTTAAATGTGTAGATGAGGATTTATATTTAATTCCAACAGCAGAAGTTCCTGTTACAAATATTTATCAAGATGAAATATTATCAGAAGACGATTTACCTAAATATATGACAGCTTATACTCCTTGTTTTAGAAGAGAAGCAGGTTCAGCTGGAAAAGACACAAGAGGTTTAATTAGACAACATCAGTTTAATAAAGTTGAACTAGTTAAATTAACAAAACCTGAAGAATCAGCTATAGAACATGAAAAATTAACTCAGGATGCTGAAAATGTACTTGAATTATTAAAACTTCCATATAGAAGAGTTTGTTTATCAACAGGCGATATTGGATTTAGTGCAAAAAAATGTTATGATTTAGAAGTATGGATGCCATCATATAATTCATACAAAGAAATCTCATCTTGTTCTAACTTTAGCGATTATCAAGCCAGAAGAGCCAACATTCGCTTCAGAAGAAAAGATGGAAGTGTTGAATTTGTTCACACTCTAAACGGTTCAGGTTTGGCAGTTGGAAGAACACTAGCAGCAATTTGCGAGAACTTCCAAACAAAAGACGGCCACATAATCATCCCTGAAGTTTTGAGAAAATATACAGGATTTGATATAATTTAATTAAAGCTAGGAGAAATTAAATGAAAAAAGTTTTAATACTGTTTATGGCGTTTGTTATGGCGGGTTCTTTAGTGGTTTGCGCTGCAGATAAAAACGAAAAAGCTCAACTAAAAGCACAAAAAGAAGCTCAAAAAGCCGCACAAAAAGCTCAAAAAGAAATGGAAAAAGCTCAAAAAAACCATGAAAAACAATTAGCTAAAGAACTAAAAAACAAAAAAGACGTCATAAAAGATGCAGAATATAAAGAAATCAAAACTCAATTCTTTAACGCTGAAGGCTATGGCAATATGTACAATTGCAAAGTAGCCCAGCAAAGATTTTGCAAAGTAAAAGATCTTGACACAGGAATTTATGTACTTTGCGATAGAGAAGTTTCAAGAACTCAAATGGAGTCAGCAAAAGTATTTTATAAGCTTGGCAGATGTACTAAATTAAACTAAACTATATTAAAAACATAAAAACAAGGCTCTTTTTTAAAGAGCCTTGTTTAATATTAAATAACCAAAGTTCAAATAAGTTGCAAATAATATCCACAAAAAATACGGTATAAGTAAAATTGCAGAAATTTTTGAAACCGAATAAAATTTTTTAACGGTCAAAAATACGAAAATATCTAAAAATATAACAACCACAAAGGCAAGCAGTATATTTTTCAAATAAAAAAACGAAGGTGTCCACAAAAAATTAAAACCTAATTGAATAAAAAAATACACATAACCCAAGTTTTTATTTTCACTCTTTTTTAAAAAATAAACTATAAAAGAAGCAAAAATTAAAACATACAAAACACCCCACACAGGCGCAAAAACATAATCCATTGGCGCAAATGGAGGTTTTATTAATGTATTAAACCATAATTTATCTATCATTCTAAAATTTTAGCATTTTTTATTGTATAAATAATTATCCGCAATTTTAGCTTTAAAGATAATTAAATTTCACAATTAAATATATTATTTAAACTAATATATTTAATCATCTCCCGCCAAAGCTCAACGCTTGCCGCATGCATGCTCCTGTAAAATTTGCATGTAGTGCAATTTTTACGCACCCCAAGGGCATTTCCAATCCGTAAAGCTCACAAGTTCGCTAACGGATTGTGGGCATTGCTTGAGTCCAGTGTCACAGTAGCCCACCAAGCTCCACGCTTGCTGTGCTACTGCTCACATCCTTCTGCCTTTTTATTCTCGTCTAAGTCCGTCGGACTAAGACTCGAATTTCAAAGGTTCGGAACACACCTATGCCTTTCTCGTTTTCGCCAAGCCAAGTCTGGCTAGGCTCAAACTTCGAATCGGTACGGTTTCTCAAACGCCAAAGCTCCACGCTTCGGCGTTCTCGGAACACACCTATGCCTTTCTCGTTTTCGCCAAGCCAAGTCTGGCTAGGCTCAAACTTCGAAAGGTTATTTTGAACGAGAAATTTTAAATTCGTGATTATCCAATGCCTCTTTTTTAGCACCAAGCATCATATTTTCAGCACTTTCTAAAATTTTCACAATCATATATCCGTTCTCACCATCAGAACGAGGGGTTTTATTGTGTTCAATGCAATTTAGAAAATGTTGACATTCAAGTTTTAATGGTTCAATTTCAAGATAATCAAAAACTTCAATATCTTTTTGCGAATTTTTCTTATTATCGTAAACTTTTAACTTACCTTCTTGCAATGTATCATCTAATATTGCAGTTGCCTTTGTACCTCTGACCAATAGGGCAACTCTTTTTTGAGGGTGAATCCAACTGTCTGAAACTTGACCTATTAAACCATCTTCAAATTCAATAGTAAGATGAGTTATATCAAAAATATTTTCAAATTCACTTGCAACCCCAACAGCATTTAATACCTTTAGAGGTGCTTTTCCTGTAACATGGGCAATCATAGAAACATCATGCGGAGCTAAATCCCACATAACACTTCTATCATTTTTAAAATAATTGATATTTAATCTATCAGACTGAGCATATTTGATTTCACCCAAAACTCCTTGAGCTATAAGCATTTTTAATCTATTTACCGCCGGATGATATAACAAAAGATGACCAACCAAAAGCTGTACATCCATTTTTTGAGCCAATTCTTTGAGTTCAAGTGCTTCTTGACTGGAAGTTGAAATCGGCTTTTCAACATAAACATGTTTTCTTGACAGTAAAGCTTTTTTTACAAGTGAAAAATGCGTATGACTAGGAGTTACAATGCAAAAAGCCTTAACATCGGGGTTATTTAACAGGCTGTCAAAATCGCTTGTTGTTTCAATATCTGAATACAATTCATTTATCATCTTTAAATTTTCTTTATCAAGGTCGCAAACACTATGAAGTGCGCCAAGATTATAAAAATTTCTAACTATATTTTTTCCCCATATTCCGCAGCCAACAACTGCAACGCATTTTTTCATATATTTTTCCTATTCTCTACAATTCCTTTTAATAAAATTATAAAACAAATAATTAATAATTAACATTATTGTTGCAAATTTTCAAAAAATTCAGATTTATGATAATATAAAACTATGAAAAAGAAAGCAACTGTTTTAAATTGTCCGATTAATTTATATAACGCTGATGAAGCTTTAGAAGAAGTTAGATGTGCACTAAATGAAAAAAGAAATTTTCACATAATCACAATTAATCCTGAAATGATTATGAATGCACAAAAAAACAAAGATTTTTTTCATATTGTAAATAATTCGGATATGAATATTATTGATAGCGTTGGAGTAAAAATTGCCCTAAAGCTCAAGGGAATCAATCAAAATCAAATCAGAGGAGTTGATTTTGCAAGACTTTTAGTCAAAGAAGCAGCACAAAAAAATTTAAAAATTGCTTTTATTGGAGCAAAAGAAGAAGTTATTAAAAAAACTTGCGAAAATTTTTTAAAACAATATCCCTCGCTAAATATTGTATATTCAAGAAACGGATATTTTAATAATGACGAAGAAATCATTGAAGAAATCAAACAAAAAACTCCTGATATCGTCCTTGTTGGATTAGGCTCTCCAAGACAAGAAGAATTTATCACTAAATTAAAAACTCAACTTCAAGGTGCAGCCATGGTTGGCATTGGAGGTGCTTTTGATGTATTTTCGGGGCTAATTAAAGAAGCACCAAAAATCTATCAAAAATTAGGACTTGAATGGCTATATAGAACAATACTACAACCCGAAAGATTTAAAAGAATTTTTCCTGTTTTGCCATTGTTTTTAATGAAATGTATAATTAGTAATATAGCAAAGAAGGGCTAATATTTTGAAAACTCTTACAAATGCCATTAGGCGAGATATTTTAAAAATGATACACAATGCTAAATCCGGCCATCCGGGAGGTGCATGTTCTTGTGTGGATATTTTAGCAGTTTTATATAAAAAAATCATGAATGTTCCTCTTGATTGGGATAAATCACCCGATTTTAACCAAAGAGACAGATTTATATTGTCAAAAGGACATGCCAGCCCCGCACTATATGCAACACTTGCCCATTGCGGATATTTCCCGACTGATTTATTAAGCGGTTTTAGAGTTCTTGGCTCTAAACTTCAAGGACACCCATCCTCAAGAGTAAAACTTCCCGGCATTGAAGTTTCAACAGGCTCATTAGGTCAAGGGCTTTCAATCGGTGTTGGGTTGGCTCTTGCACTTCGTTTAGATAATATCAATTCAAAGGTTTTTGTTTTAATGGGCGATGGCGAAATGCAAGAAGGAAATGTTTGGGAAGCTTTAATGAACGCTTATAGTAAAAAGCTTAAAAATCTTGTAGTTATAATTGATAAAAATAATCTGCAAATTGATGGCTGCGTTCAAGATGTTAAAACACTTGAGCCATTGGATGAAAAACTAAAAGCATTCGGATACGAAGTTTATTCTATTGACGGTCATAATTATGAACAATTAGAAACAACATTATCAGAAGCTAAAAAATCAGATAAGCTTTGCGCAATTATTGCAAACACTATCAAAGGAAAAGGCATATCATTTATGGAAAACAACGTTGCTTGGCACGGAAAAGCCCCAAATGATGAACAACTGCAAAAGGCACTGGAGGAACTATGCTAAGCAAAATTGAAGAAATAAAATCTCCCAGAAATACATACGGAGAAACACTTGTAGCACTTGGTGAAAAAAATCCTAATATTGTTGTATTGGATGCGGATTTATCCTGTTCAACTCAAACTTGTAAATTTGCACAAAAATTCCCTGAAAGATTTTTTAATTGCGGAATAGCAGAACAAGACATGATGGGAACGGCAGCAGGACTTGCTTACGGCGGAAAAATAGCTTTTGCAAGTTCATTTGCAATGTTTGCAACCGCCAGATGTCTTGATCAAATCAGAAATACAATCTGCTATTCAAAATTAAATGTTAAAATTATAGCTACACATGGCGGCATTACAGTTGGTGAAGACGGTGCTTCTCATCAAGCTTTAGAAGATATTTCCTATATGCGCTCAATTCCTGATATGAAAGTTATTGTTCCTGCTGATTGTACGGAAGTAAAACAAGTTATTGAATATGCTGCCAAAACTTCAGGTCCGATGTATATAAGAATACCAAGGACCAATCTAAAAACAATATTTGACCCAAAAGAATATAAATTCAATCCTGTTGCAGGAGTTAAATTAAGAGATGGTAAAGATTTAACCATTGTTTCAAACGGTGAAACCTTGATTGAAGTTTTAAACACAGCACAAAAACTCCATGAAGTTGGAATTGAAGCAGATATTCTACACTATCCTGTTGTAAAACCTTTTCACCATCTTGCACTTAAAGAAAGTGCAGCAAAAACAAAAAAAGTTGTAGTAGTTGAAAATCATAGTATAATTGGCGGACTTGGTTCAGCGGTATGTGAATCATTATGTCAATATATACCTACAAAAGTCTATAGAATAGGCACAAAAGACACTTTTGGTCAATCCGGAGAACAAAGACAATTAATGGAATTTTACGGATTAACCAGCACTAAAATATACGAGAAAATAATTAAATTTATGGATGTAAGATGATAGTTGTAAGAGATGTAGTTAAACAATATAAAAACAAATATGCCCTAAGAGGAATAAATTTGCATATTCAACCGGGAGAATTTGTATTTTTAGTGGGTTCATCAGGTGCAGGTAAATCAACACTGATGAAAATGTTATATCTTGAAGAACGCCCAACAAGAGGAAATGTTTATGTTGCAGGGATTGACATAGGCAATCTTTCGCCAAACAAAATTCCAAGCTTGAGAAGATGCATGGGCATTGTTTTTCAAGATTATAAACTACTTCAAAACCACACAGTGTATGATAACATAGCTTATGTTATAAGAACAATGGGTATCTCGTCTCGCGAAATAGAATCAAGAGTAATGGGGGCATTAAAAGTTGTTGGCTTAGAAGATAAATATCGCTCAAAACCTTGTGAATTATCAGGCGGCGAACAGCAAAGGGTTTCAATTGCAAGAGCAATTGTTAACGGACCTCCATTATTAATTGCAGATGAACCAACGGGAAATTTAGACCCGAAAAATTCTCTTGAAGTAATGCAAATCTTAGAACAAGTTAATCAAAGAGGAATTACAATATTGGTTTCCACACATGATCAAGCAATGGTAAATTATTTCAGAAAAAGAGTAATAACTCTGGACCATGGGCAAATAGTTAGAGATATACAAGCAGGAACTTATGACTAGAAAAGTTAGAAATCAAAATCTAAAACAAAGAGTTAAATCTCACATTCCAAAAGACTGGATGAGTGAAATCAGAATTTCATACCGCATTATTATAGAAACAATTAAAGGCATTGCTCAAACGGGGCTTGTCAATATTGCAATTATTACAACAATTGCTGCTATATTAACTATTTTTGGCTCAATTTTCAGAGTTACTCTGGCTGTTAATTCTTTTGTTAACTCAATGGGTTCAGCTCTTGAAGTAAGCGCTTATTTATCTGAAAACGCAAATATAAATGAAACAATTACAAAAGCCAGAGAATTAGAACATGTCAAAAAAGTAACATATATTTCAAAAGATACATCATGGGCGGAATTTAAAAAAGAAATTGATGTTCCCGATATCAATAACCCCTTGCCTGATACTTTACATGTCAAGCTTGACAGCACAAAAAATATTAATGTTGTAATGAACAATTTAAAGAAAATTGATGGTATTAATGATACAAGTTATGCAAAAGATTTAGTAGAAAAATTTGAAATGGTTAATGCAATTATCAATACCGCTACACTTGTATTTGTTGTTATAGTCTGCATTTTAACCATAGCTATAATTAACAACACAATTGAGCTTGTTATTCAATCAAGAAAAGAAGAAATTGAAATTATGCGCTTAATGGGTGTATCAAATTGGTATATTAAAACGCCATTAATATTACAAGGGGCGATTTATGGCTTTTTGGGTGCATTAATTGCCACAATTCCGGTTAATATCGTGCAAAAATATATCATAAAAATGCATGAATTTTTCATGATTTCAATTGACCCAATGGCACAATTTACCGTACTATTTAGTGTATTAACTCTTGGAGTTGCATTTAGTTCGATAGGAAGTTTCTTGAGTATAAAGAAACACTTACAGGTATAAAATTATGATGAACAATAACCCTAATAAACTTGATCCGCAACAATTGGCAGCCGAATTCAAAGAAATTCCCCCTATGCCAAACGTTATGATAAAAGCACTAAACATTATAAAAAACCCTGCAACCGGTATAGCAGAGCTCGCAAAAATCATGCAAGTCGATCAAGCTATTTCAACAAAAACACTTAGTCTTGTTAATTCAGCTTTTTATGGCTTCAGACAACAAATCACATCAATCAATAAAGCTTTAGTTGTTTTAGGTATGATGAAAGCCAAAAACATAATCATGAGTTTAGCTCTTAAACAAATGATGACAGCACAGGGCAGCCGCGAATTATGGGAGCATTCTATTAAATGTGCTGTTGCAGCTGAAATTTTAGCAAAAGAATACAAAGTAATTAATCCTGATGATGCTTTTGTTATTGCATTTTTACACGACATTGGAAAAATACTTTTAAATTCAAAAAATCCTCTTAAATATTCAAAAGTGAGATACTTAGCATCTCAAGGTAATGTGGATTTAGTTGAAGTTGAAGATATGCAGTTTGGAACAAATCACTGCGTACTGGGTGCTTTGATATCTAAAAAATGGCAATTGCCCGTTATTTTAACAAATTGCATAAGATACCATCATGACCCCTTGCAAAGTTCACTTCCAACAGTTTGCGGAATCATATATTGCGCTGATAGATTAGTTCAAAACACAATACCTACACCTCTTTTAGATCCTAAAATTATGAACAAGATGGATTTTTCAATTAATGACCCTGTTGCACTAAGAGAAACAATCTTAGCTAAAGCAACAATTTTCCTAAAAGAAATGTCTTCTCCAAATTAAATATTTTCATTAATGAATTTTTTAATTTCATCAATATAAGATAATTTATCGGATTCTATATAAAATCTTAAAAGCGGTTCTGTTCCGCTCTTTCTAATCAAAAGAGAGGTTAAACCGTCATTTAAAAATAACTTTATACCATCCAATTCTAATTTTTCTTTAATGTCAAAAGAGGCGATTTTATCAAAATGTTTAAATTTTTCTTGAATTTCTAAAACTTTTTTATCATCATTCAATTTTACATCAACTCTATCAGTATAAAATTTTGAGCCGATAAATTCATTTATCTCATCAACCAGTTGATTTAGAGTCTTGTTTTCTTTTGCAAGCATTTCAATAATTAATAAATTAGCAAATAATCCGTCTTTTTCAGGGATATGTTCACCAACAGATAAACCGCCTGAGTCTTCTCCTGCTAAAATTGTTTCATTATTTCTCATTTTCTCGGATAGCCATTTAAAACCAACAGGAGTTGTTATGGTTTTAACATTTAATTTTTTTGCAGTAGCTTCAACAGCATTTGATACACCAACTGTTTTTATCATTGCACCCTTTTTACCTTTTGAAACAAGATATTTTAAAAGCATAGCAAGAATAATATTAGGGCTGATATAATTTCCTTTTTCATCAATTACACCATATCTATCGGCATCGCCATCATTTGCAACAACTATATAACCATCTTTTTTATGCTTCATAAATTTTTCTTTCGGCTCAGGCAATCCACCGCCAAAATCTGAAGAATGAAACATATTAAAACTTTCATATTTTATATTGTGTTTATCTAAAATTTTATCAAAATAACCGATTGAAGCACTATATAAACCATCATAAATTATCTTAGGCTGATTTTTTTTGATAACATCAAAATCAATAATACTTTCAAGATGTTTAAAATAATTTTCTTCTAAATTTGTTTCAATTATTTCTCCTTCTTGTTTTAATTCAATTTCTTTATCTAAATATTTTAAAATTTCATCAGTTATTTCTTTTGTTGCAGGTCCGGCATAATCAGGAATAAATTTAATTCCTTGATATTCTTTTGGATTATGCGAAGCAGTAAACATTATTGCACCGATTGAATTTGGATAATATTTAGCGCAATAAGCTACAATGGGAGTTGGGACAACTTTTTTAGATAAAATTACCCTAAAACCATATTTTTTTAATAATTCAGCACTAAAACAAGCAAAATCTCTTGCCATGAATCTTGGATCATAACCAACTATAATAGTATTTTTATTTGTCTTTAGATTTTTAATATATAAACTTATCGCTTTTATAATTCTTTCCACTGTTTCATAAGTGAAATCACGGGCAATTATTCCCCTAAAACCATCTGTGCCGAATTTAATAATTGTTTTTTGCATAATTTCTCCTATGAAAATCATTATAGCTTAAAAATTAAAAGTTTTTGTTCAAAAATTATTTTTGTAATACAATGGATTTGTTATGATGAAAGTTTATTTAGGAATTGATGTAGGTTCCGTTACTACAAAAATCGCATTAGTTGATGAAAACGGTAAACACGTAGATAGTTATATGACACGCACTGCAGGTCAACCTGTAATAGCGGTTCAAAAATGTCTTGATAATTTATTATCACAAGCTCAAGGTAGAGAATATGAAGTTTGCGCAGTAGGTACAACAGGCTCAGGCAGGAATTTAGCCGGAGCTTTAGTGGGTGCTGATGTAATTAAAAATGAAATAACAGCACATGCTGTTGCTGCAAGCTCAGCCATTCCAAACGTACAAACAATTCTTGAAATTGGCGGACAAGATTCAAAAATTATTATCTTAAGAGACGGTATAGTAACCGATTTTGCAATGAATACAGTTTGTGCAGCCGGCACAGGAAGCTTTCTGGACCACCAAGCACAAAGACTAAATGTTGATATCAAGGATTTTGGCGATATTGCACTTAAATCTAAATCACCTGCAAGAATTGCAGGACGTTGCGGAGTATTTGCCGAATCCGATTTAATTCACAAACAGCAATTAGGCTATGCTGTTGAAGATTTGTTATATGGTTTATGTCAGGCTTTAGTTAGAAACTATATTTCTAATCTTGCACTTGGCAAAGACTTATTGCCTTGTATATCTTTCCAAGGCGGTGTTGCAACAAATAAAGGCATGGTTAAAGCTTTTGAAGAAGCATTGGGTCATGAAATCATAGTTCCGCAAAACCATCAAACTATGGGCGCAATAGGAGCGGCCATGCTTGCTATGGAACATCATCAATTTACAAACCAAAAAACAAAATTCAAAGGTTGGACAATAAAAGACCTTGAATTCCATTCTATAACTTGTTCTTGTACAGGATGTTCAAATAATTGCGAAGTTATTACCATTTTAGAAGGCAAAGAGCAGCAAAATAGAGAAGAAATCAAAAAGATTTCAGACATCAAAGGCAATATCATTGCTCGTTGGGGCGGCACTTGCGGCAGATGGGATATTAATTAACCTAACCTATCTTTATTGTTCTTATTGAAGATAACAAAAATTTAGTATATTCATCTAAAGGATTATCAAAGAGTTGTTGAGTTTCTCTGAACTCAACAATTTCGCCTTTGTTCATAACAGCAATTTTATCGCTTAAATATCTTACAAGATTTAAATCATGCGAGATAAATAAAATAGTTAAATTCAATTTTTTTCTCAAATCAATTAAAAGATTAACAATGGAAGCACAAATGCTAACATCAAGCGCACTAACAGGCTCATCCGCCACAATGAACTTAGGTTTTAAAATTAAAGCTCTTGCAATTGCAATTCTTTGCCTTTGCCCTCCCGAAAATTCATGAGGATATTTTTCTAAATCCGCTTTTGAAATTCCTACAAGCTCAATTATTTCATCTATTCTTTCTTTTTTATTTTTTTCTTTGTGGATAATTAAAGGTTCTAAAAGCGTGTCTTTTATTTTCATCTTAGGATTTAAGCTTGAATAGGGATTTTGAAAAATCATTTGAATTTTTTTTCTATATTCAAAAGTTTCTTTTTTATCTAATTTTAAAATATTTTGATTTTCAAAATAAATTTCACCTTTTTCAGGAGTAATCAATTTTAAAATACAATTTGCTAAAGTTGATTTGCCGCACCCTGATTCGCCAACCAAAGAAACAATCTCGCCTTTTTTTATATCCAGATTTATATTTTTTAAAACAAGCGCAGAGTCCTTTTTGGGGCTCAAAAAGGACTCCTCAATTTTATATGTTTTTTCTAAATTTTTAATTGAAATTAAAGTATCGTTCATTATTTAATTATACCAGATATTCTTTAAGATATTGCGTTTCTTCAGATTTTCTTAATTTTTTCAAACTCTCCATTTCAATTTGTCTTATTCTTTCTTTTGAAAAACCTAAAATATTCCCCAACTCCTCCAGTGTCCTTACTTTTCTGTTGTCGATACCAAACCTGTTTAAGATAATAAATCTTTCTCTGTTATTTAATAAATCCAGTGCACAATTGATATCTTTTTTAAAATCAATTTTTTCAATTCTCTGATTTGGTGCATTTTCAACGGTGTCCGCTATATAATCCTCTAAAGATAAATCTTGAGCAACTGGTGTATCAAAACTAATCGGTTCTTTAATTATTGATTCTTTTGTTATTTTTATTTTTTTTACTGTTGTTTTTAAATATTGTGCAAGTTCTTCATCAGTAGGTTCTCTACCTAAATCAACGCTTAATTTTATCATTGCCTTTTTAAGATTTCTGATTTTATCACCCATATGAACAGGTATCCTAATCGAACGAGAGCTGTTTGCAATGGCTCTTATTATGGTTTGTTTTATCCACCAAGTTGCATAGGTTGAAAATTTAAATCCTTTTTTATAGTCAAATCTGCTTGCAGCTTTAATTAAACCCAAAGAACCCTCTTGCACTAAATCCATAAACAAAATTCCCTGTCCTGTGTATTTTTTTGCTATTGATATAACCAATCTTAAATTTGCCTGAATTAACTTCTTTTGAGCAATCAGGGCTTCTTTTTTTGTTCCCTCCTTTATTTTTCTTCCGATTTCTTTTTCATCATCTCTACTCAAAAGCTTAATCCTGCTTATATCTTTTAAATACATTTGAAGAACTTCATCTTTATTTGCTATTACATTAAACGTTTTTATTTCATCTTGTTCTTCTTTTTCATTAACATCCATAAACTCATAATTATACTCAGCATTCATCCTACAACTCCATCAACTGTCCTCATTTCTTTTGACGAATGTTTTAAAAGATTGTTTCATTATGTTAATTTTTGTAAATCTGTACTATAAATTTAGCAAAATTTTTTAGGGTTTATTTTTTTTGATGTTAATATTGTTAAGGAAATGGTTTTTAATATGATTACACCTATTAGATTTTCGGCAAATTACGCAAAAGGCGATGAGGAAGTTTTAGAAATACCTTCATGGGTAAATGAGCCATATAGACTAAAAAGACAACAAAAACTTCAAAGACAACCTGTTGAAGATGTTTATGTAAAAACATATCCAAACAAAAAATCAACAAGACGTAACGACGCTTATTATGCAAAAAGAAATGAGCTTGCCATAAAACAATTAGCTGCCATCGGTATTGCAACCATGGCAATGATAGGTGCAGTTATAATCCCCACAGCAGTAAAATCAGGAGACAAAAAAGAAGAAACTTCTTCATCAAATATAATTTCAGAAGCTTACAACGAAAGCTTTGAACCCGTAGAAGAATATTTAGCAAAAGCTCCTGAAGTTCCTGAACCTGCCGTTGAAGTTATGCCAATAGAATCAATCAAAGATGAAATTTCCAAGGTTGAAGAACCATCAGAAGGAACCATTGAAAGTTCAGAAATGATTGATGAAATATCTGAAAATTATAAAACCTCAGATGAAACAGAAACAATAGAATCAAGCGAGACAACAGCTTCAGAACTTGAAGAATCGTCACAAGAAACTATTGAAAGTTCAGAAATGATTGATGAAACATCCGATGAAATCGATAGTGAAATAAATAACCAAACCTACAATATACCTGATTTTGAGATTAATTTATCACAAGAACAAGCAAACTCTCTTGAAGCATTTTTAGACAATTGGAACAATAATAGAGATATTTATGAACAAACCTCGCAATTAACAAATGTTCCTGCGGAATTGATTGCAGCAATTCATTGGCGTGAAAGCACGGGCGATTTTGGCGCATGCCTGCACAATGGAGCTGATATAGGTAACACAATAGATACACACGAAGGCCCAAAAGTATTTTACTCTTGGCAAGATTCAGCTATTGACGCCTTAACTAATTACGGCGGAAATCCTGATGATATTATAGAAAACGATTTTCAATCATATTGCGATTACGCAGAACACTATAACGGAATGGGGTATAGCTTATATCAAAATATGAACAGTCCTTATGTATGGGCAGGCACTGATAAATACACAAGTGGAAAATATGTTCAAGACGGACACTTTGACCCAAACGCAAAAGATAAACAAATTGGCGTTGCCGTTATGCTTAAAGCATTACTTGATGCATAATTAATTTATATTTTTTTACAATTATATTTCTTTTTTATAAATTAATGATATAATTAAACTGTGAATTTTTCACACTGGTTTTTATAAGTATAAAACTGGGACGCACGAACAACGCTGCGTTCCTGTTTTGTATCAGGGATAAAGTATGAAAGAAATTTTTAATAAAAAAGAAGTTATTGAAACAATAATTCCCGTAATTGAAAATACAGCAATGAGATATGGGCTTATCCCCATTGAAATTTCACTGGAGAAAGAAAACGGCAAATGGTTTTTAAGAATTTTTATTTATTCTAATGACCACAATGTATCACATCTTGATTGCGAAAACATTTCTCGAAGCTTAGGAGATATGCTTGATGAGTTAATTCCTTTTAAATATTATCTTGAAGTATCATCTCCGGGGTTAGACAGAAAATTCAAATCAGAAAAAGAATATATTATTTTTAAAGGTCACGATGTAATAATAAAGCTTAAAAATTCTATTGATGGAATTATTGATAAAACCCTTGAAGCAAAACTTCTCGATTATAATGAAAGTTTTGGAATAAAAATCAAATATGAAAATAATGAATTTATTATCCCCCTAGAAAAAATTCATTCTACAAAACTAAACGATAAAATTCAAATAAACAAAAATAAAGGAGAAGACGATGATTAAAATAGGAACAGCTCTGTTTGAAGCAGCAGAACAATTCGAGCGTGAAAAAGGCATCTCTAAAGAAATCTTGGTTAACTCATTATGTGATGCACTGGTTGCAGCATATAAAAAACACATTAGAGACAAAGACGCAACAAACGTTGAAGCTATTTTAGATGAACAAGCAGGCGAAATCGGAGTTTTCAGAACTAAAGTTGTAGTTGAAAATGTTGAAGATGAAAATACGCAAATTTCACTAACTGATGCGAAAGAAATTGACGAAGATGTTGAACTTGATGACGAAGTTAAAATTGAAGTAACTCCCGAAAACTTCGGCAGAGTTGCAGCACAAAGCGCAAAACAAGTTATAACTCAAAGAATAAGAGAAGCTGAAAGAAAAATGGTTTTAGATGAATTTGTATCTAAAAAAGGCACTCTTATCACAGGTATTATCCAAAGAAGAACAGATAGAGCAGTAATTGTTAATATAGGCAAAATTGATGCCGTTATGCCCACAAGAGAACAAATCCCCGGAGAATACTACAAACCCGGAAATCGTATCAGAGTATTTGTTCTTGATGTTAAAGAAACATCTAAACTTCCACAAGTTATTGTTTCTCAAGCCCATGCAGAAATTGTTAGAGAATTATTTGAGCTTGAAGTTCCTGAAATTGAAGACGGCATTGTTGAAATTAAATCAATTGCTCGTGAAGCAGGCTTTAGAACAAAACTTGCCGTATGGTCAAATGACCCGTCTGTTGATTGCGTTGGGGCTTGTATAGGACCTCGCGGCACAAGAATTCAAACAATAGTTAGCGAATTAAAAAATGAAAAAATTGATATCGTAAGATATTCGCAAGACCCTGTTGAATATATTGTTAATGCACTTAGTCCGGCAAGAATAATTTCAGTTGATATTTTAGCTGATGAAGAAGATAGAAAAGAAGCTTTCGTTATCGTTCCTGATGATCAATTATCTCTTGCAATAGGCAGAGAAGGTCAAAATGTTCGTTTAGCTCACAGATTAATCGGCTGGAAAATAGATATTAAATCTGAATCTCAAGCAAGAGAAATGGAAAACAAAATATCTGATATTCAATATGAAAAAGAAGAACCAATTGAGCAAGATTATGTTGAAGAAGAAGATGAAATTGATGAAATAGCTCAAGAAGCTCTTGAAGAAACTTCTCAAACTGATATCGATGAAGAAGACACAATTCAAGATGAAGCTGAAGAAGAAGCTGAAACAATCGAAGAAGTTTAAAATAAATCAAAATAAAAAAGAGGGCACTTTCATAAACTATGCCCTCTTTTTTAGTACATAATTTTATTGTATAATTATTAAATGGCAAAAGTAGTTTTAGTCGGATATGGTCAAATGCTCTATTCTTTAATAGAAGGAGTATTGAATAGCAAAAATGAAATCTTGGGAGTTTTTAGAAATGATAGAATAAAATATTCATCATTTGAATTATTTTTTAAAGATATCTTTAATCCATCTAAAGATTATACAATTATAAAATCACATAAACTCCATGATATCAAAGCAAACAGCGTCAATTCCATTGAATTTATTGAAGAAATTGAAAAATTAAAACCCGATTTAATAATTGTCGGTTCTTGGGCGGAAAAATTTAAAAAAGATATTTTATCCATTGTTCCTTGCGTTAACTTTCATCCTGCCTTATTACCTAAAAATAGAGGCGCAAACCCTTATTTTTGGTCAATTTATCTAAATCAAAAAGTATCAGGGTTAACCATTCATTTTATGAATGAAAAATTTGATAGAGGAGATATTATTCTTCAAGAAGCCATAACGATAGATGACAATGAAACAGGTGAAACCCTGAAGGATAAAACAACAGCACTAGCTAAAGTAATGGTAGGGGAATTTTTAGATTTGTATAATAAAAAACAACTTCAACCCATTAAACAAAATGAAGAATTTGCAAGCTATGAACCGCAATTATCAGAAAAAGAAGTTGTAATTGACCTATCTAAACCAAAAACTGATGTATATAGACATCTAAGAGCGCTTCATCCTTGGGCTTGCCCTTATGTAAAAATTGCAAGAAGATACGTTAAAATTCCCAATTATGAATTTTTAGATGTAAGCGAAAAATTAAAAGATAAAAAACCCTATGAAATCATAGAAAACAATAAAAAATATTTCATATTAAAAGGATATGATTTTTTAATAAAAGTCCACAAATGATTATTTTTAAAAAAATTTATAATATAATTTATAAAAAAGAGAGAAGTTATGAGAATAATTGCAAAAAATTTAGTTAAAATATATGGTGACCGTTCAGTTGTAAACGATGTTTCATTTGATGTTAATAAAGGAGAGGTTGTTGGGCTTTTAGGTCCTAATGGCGCCGGCAAGACCACAACTTTTTATATGGTTGTAGGACTTGTTAGAGCAAACAAAGGTCAGGTGTTAATTGAAGAAGACAATGGAAACACAATCGATATAACAGAACTCCCTATGAATGAAAGAGCTAAATTAGGTATTGGCTATCTTCCTCAAGAAACATCTATTTTTAGAAAATTAAATGTTGAAGATAATTTAAAACTCGTTCTTGAAATGAATGAAAAACTTAATGAAACTCAAAAAAAAGATTTATTAGAAAGTTTATTGACTGAATTTGGTGTTGCAAAATTAAGAACAGCACCATCAGTAGCTCTATCAGGGGGTGAAAGAAGAAGGGTTGAAATTGCAAGAGCACTGGCTGCTACTCCATCTTTTATTTTGCTTGATGAACCATTTACAGGGATTGACCCTATTGCAATCGGAGAAATTAAAGAAAATATATATAAATTGGCAAAACAAAAAGGTATAGGAATTTTAATTACTGACCACAACCCTAAAGCAACTCTATCTATTACAGATAGGGCAAACGTAATATTTGACGGGAAAATTAAAATTTCAGGCAAAAGCACAGATGTTGCTGTTGACCCTGTGGCTAAAGAATTTTATCTTGGAAAAGATTTCGTACTGTAATGGAAAATATAATAAATAAAATTAAAAATTATAAAATCTCGCTTTTAGATAAATTTATTTTATCTCAAGTGTTTGGTGCAACTTTAGTTTGTCTTATATTGTTTATTATTGTATGGATTGCGCCTGAAACACTTTTTAAAATAATTAAAAAAGTTTTAAATGACCGCATCGGATTATATATGGCATGCAAACTTTTAGTATTAGAAATACCAAAAGTTTTAGCTAAAGCAATTCCTGTCGGAATTTTATTGGGCTCAATTTTTACTTTCGATAGACTCTCTAAAAACTCTGAATTATCAATTTTAAGAGGCATAGGGCTTTCTTTTAACAGAATAATGGCTCCTGTTATATGTTTTGGATGTGTTTTATCTGTTTTTTGCTACATGGTAAATGACAAACTTGTTCCTATTGCAAGTAATAAACTTGGAGAATCAAGAGGAGGCGGAAGCCATTTTGTTTATATTGTTGAAAATGCCAATAAAACCCCAAAACAAAATATAATTGTTTCAAATTTTTCACCTAATGAAATTTATGATATTACTGTTATGAATTTTTCAGATGAAAAATATAAAGATGCAACAACTTTTAAAAGCATTGTTTTTGCACCTGTTGCGCACCCAAAAGACAATGCTTGGGTTTTAGATAATGCTTTAATATATTACATTGATGACGATGGGATTTATCGTAGAGTTGAAAGAAAAGAAAAATATTTAATCTTGCAAGAAGGCTCACAAGCTCGTGATGTATTTGATTTGATGTTAAACACAACAAGAAAAGAAAGAGTTTTCACTAATCATCAAATTTCAAAATATGCAAAATTATTAAAAGAAGCTAATTTTTCAGACGAATATCGTTATTTTAAAACAAAACTATATCAAAGATATCTTCATCCTCTAACTTGTATATTATTTGCAATAATAGGATGTTTATTGGGCTTTGCACCGCCTCGCTCGCAAAGACTTATCGGTTTTACAATAGCAGTCGGCATAATTTTTGGCTATTATATAACACTGCCATTTTTTGATTTATTGGCGCAAAAGGGAGTTTTACCTTCGTTTATAGCAGCGGCGCTCCCAATGTTTTTATTTTTAGTATCTATTTTTATAATCAAAAAAGTGAAGGATTTATAATGAAAAAAATAATTATTTTATTATTATTGTTAATTTTTTCTTTTAGTCCCGTTCTTGCAAAAGAAAAAATTGAAGTAACCCAAGATGGAGCAGGAATATATATCTTTAAAATCAATACAAAAAAATACGGCTCAAAAATAAAACCCTATGTATCAAAAAAATTAACTACACCTAAAAAAGTCTATGATGACGAATGTTTTGACTTAGTAGTTAACGCTGGGTATTTTGATGTTAAAAACGGCAAAAGCGTATCATATATTGTAGTTAATAATGAACTGATTTCAGACCCCAAAGATAATCCTGAATTAACAGAAAGCTTAAAACAAGAAGGCAGACTTGAAAAAGTTTTATCAAGAGGTGAATTAAGAATTTTAGAAACAAAAAGACATAAACTAAAATTTGATATAGCATATCATAATGAACCTATTAAAAAAAAATACAAGGCAAAACATATATTGCAAGCAGGACCAATTCTTCTTCCTCAAATGGATTTAGCTCAAGAAGGGTTTGTTATTTATGATGATGATATGGTAAAATTTCAAAGTGCAGATATTTTAAAAAGACGGGAAAGAACTGCAATTGGTTTAAAAGGCAAATACTTCTATATAGTTATATTCACAAAAGACAATAAAGTTGATGCTAAAGAAATGAGAGATTATTTGCTTGATGAATTAAAACTAGATAAAGCTCTGGCTTTTGATGGCGGTTTATCTACGGCAATTAACTATAAAGATATTTCAATAGGTTCATTAGGCAAATACCAAAGAAAAGTTAAATCATTCCTTGTTATAGAAAGGTAAAAAATGAGATTTCCAAAAATAGATTTATGTAAAATCAAAAAAATAACAGCAATAGAAATTACAACAATATTCCTAGCTTTTATAGCTCTTGGCGTATATTATTCACCTAAATTTATGCAAAAACAAGAAATTATGAAAGCCGCTAAAATTAAAGCAGACAATGCCGTTTTTGCCTCAAAAGTTCTTGAAGAATTTGCACAAGACAAAAACGCAAAACCATCTGTTGTAACTCAAAAAATAGCAGATGAATTAAATTTAATTGCCAAAAACCCTTATGACAGAAAAGCAAAAGCCTATACTTTTGATATTAATTGCAAAGGCTGCAATAGCATAGAATATGATGATAATTTATCTATGGTTATTTTAACAACATACAATAAAAGAGGTGAGTTAATAGCAAGAACAGTTATAAAACCGCCTTCTTTTGTAACATATAATAAAATGGATGAAAAGAAAAAATAGTTTAAAAGAGAACAGTTTTAGTTCTCTTTTTTATATTAAAAACATTTTCTCAAGTTTTTATATCGTATATATAAAAAAATAATTTTAAAATTTACAAAAAAATGCTTGAAAAATCCTTTTAAAGGAATACAATTTTTTTCGGTAAAGTTTTTAATTACCAATTGCATATTGGAAGCAAAAATTATTGAGTGATATATTTCACTTTTTTGTTTTGCAAAATAATATGAAAAGTCTTTAGTATGAATTAAGGAGATGTTATGTCAAATCAAACAATAGATAACAAAGATTGTTTGGCACCCAATGAGGTAGCACATGGATTTTCTGAAAAAGTTATGCCCACAAAAGCAGCATACAGAAAATCTAAAATGTTTGTTTTAGCCATTGCGGCAGGTGCATTTATTGCTTATGGTGCACAAGTTAGTTTAACGGTTTCAACAGGTGAAGCAGAATTTCTTGGCTGGGGTGCTTCAAAATTAATCGGCGCAATGGTTTTTGCTGCAGGCTTGATGATGGTAGTTTTAACAGGGGCAGAATTATTCACAGGTAATGTTATGATGATGTTTTCTGTTATAGAAAAGAAAATCACTTGGGCAAAATTATTCAGAAGCTGGTCAATTGTTTATCTTGGCAACTTTGTAGGTTCAATTATATTAGCCTTTTTGGTTTATTATGGCGCTATGTGCCACAATGCCCACGATGCTCTTGGAGCTAATACATTAACAAATGCACACATGAAAGTTAATTTATCATTTGTTGAAGCTTTTTGCAGAGGTATTTTATGTAACTGGTTAGTTTGTTTGGCTGTTTGGATGGCTACAAGCTCAAGAAGAGTTATCGGTAAAATATTTGCAATCTTCTTCCCAATCATGACTTTCGTTGCTTCAGGCTATGAGCACTCTGTTGCAAATATGTTCTTTATTCCAAGCGGAATTTTAATGAAATCAGTTCCATCTGTTGTTGCTGCTTCCGGTCTTGATGCCGCTCAATTGGCAACATTATCTTGGAAATCGTTTTTCTTAAATAACTTAATTCCTGTTACATTAGGAAATATCGTAGGTGCTTTAGTATTTGTTGTATTATTATTCTGGATGGCATATTTAAGAGATGACCATAATCAACAAACAGAAGAAGATAAATAGTTAATTATATTAAAAGAACGGCTTATTATTCAGCCGTTCTTTTTTTCTCTAAAACTGGTATGAAAAAGTTTTTTATTCTTATAGCTTTAATAATTTATTCTTTTAATATCTCATCGGCATTAGCTGATGAATTAGATGATGTTATCTTATCGCCGGAAGCCGAAAAAACAGAACATAAAAAAGATTTAATGGAACATGAACACGAAGTAATCTTGGAAAAACCAATATTACTAGAGCCTGAAGAAAAAAAACAATCTGAAAAAATCAACCCCTACACAAAAAAAGCCTTAAAAGGAATTATTGAAAAAGAATATGATTTAAATTCACCTGAAGGAATGTTTCATAATCAACTAAGGGCTGAATTTAACAAAGGCCCTATTAAAGATGTAGGACTGCAAGCAAATTTTATTAACACAATCGGTGAAACAATAGATGAAAATGACGCTGATTTTAAATTCAATCCCCAATTAATAAATGTTGGGGTTAAAGGTAAATTCAGAAGCGAAAAAGAAGGGTATAATCTATTATTTGACCTTACACCTAATATGCATGAAAACTTTTTCCACAGATTAGTTTTGGATGCTTGGGTTGAAACAAACAGAATTCCTCATCATACGCTAATGTTTGGAACATCTCGGCCTAATGTTGGATATGAAGGCGGCATGAGTCCATATTTAGTTCCATTTTTATCAAGAAGCCAAACAGCAAGAAATTTTGGCAACATCAGAAAAACAGGTATCCGCTTAAAGGGTGATTATAAATATATTGATTATGATATAGGCGGATATAGCTCAGACACTTGGTATACAGAATTCTTCCCCGGAGTTGAAACAGATTTATGGGTTAATTTTAAACCTTTTGCAAATGTTAAAGATAAAATAGGCAATTTGAATATCGGTGGCGGCATTGAAGCAGGCGGAAGAAACGGACAAGATTTCTTTGTAACATCAGCAGCTCTTAGATATGATTATAAAAAATTCTGGTTAAGAGCGGAATTTCAAAATGCGGATGGTTCAAACGGCTCATCAGGTTTAACCGATAAAAAAAGATGGGGCTACAATGTAACAATAGCATACCGAATAACTAAAAAATTAGAACTGCTTTTAAGATATGATGATTTTGACCCTGATAAAACAAAAGCCAACAATAATACAAGAGAATACACGGCAGGTATCAACTATTTTATTTTAGGTCAAACCGCAAGAATAATGCTAAATTATGTATTTTGTCAAAATTTGGCCGCCCATGATTCTCATAAAATAATTCTCGGTACTCAATTTTTATTATAAAAAATACTCCTTACAAAAATGCAAGGAGTATATTATATTTAAATTTATTTTTATTATTGTAAAGCCGATTTTTGTTCTTGATAGAATTTAATTTGACGCTCTAAATTTCTTACTTTTAAAACTCTTTGCGTTTCAGTTATATTTTTATCATTTTTAACTGAAGCTAATTCCTTGTTCAAAGAATTAATTTTACTATCAAGTTCTTTGATTTTTGCTGCTTTTTTATTTGCGGCAGCTTGAGTATTTGCTTGTGTTTTAGCATCAATGTCTTTTTTAACAGCTTGTTTTACATCTGATTTTGTAGCTTGAATATCTTGTTTAACAGCATTTTTTAATGATTGACCAAAATTTGTTGCAGCAAAAGACGAACCACACAACAGCAAGGTCATCAACGATACAGACAATAATTTCTTCATAGCTTATTCTCCTATATTATCCTCATTTTTATTTTATATTTTTTTCACACCTTTTTCAAGCCCGATTAAACAGAAAGTCGGATTAAATCCGACTTTTTATTTACGCTTTTATGAACTTGAATTCGTCATCTGTATAATCGATTTTTATTTTATCTCCATCAGAAAATTCACCTTTTAATAATGCTTTTGATAAAGGATTTTCAATTAATTGTCTTATTGTTCTTTTTAATGGTCGAGCACCATACATCGGATTATATCCAACAATAGCTAAATGCTCTTTTGCTTCTTTAGTTATCTCAATTTCAATTTTTCTTTCTTCTAATAATTTTTTCAAATATTGAATTTGAATATCAACAATTTTTGATAAATCTTCTAATTTCAAAGCTTCAAAGAATATTGTTTCATCAATTCTATTTAAAAATTCAGGTTTAAAATATTCTCTTAATTTTTGAGTTATTTCTTCTTTTATTTGTTCGCTATTACCGATATTACCTTTAAGGGCATTATCCAAAATAATATTTGAACCAATATTAGATGTTAGAATTATTATTGTATTTTTAAAATCAACGGTTCTTCCTCTTGAATCAGTTAATCTACCGTCATCAAAAATTTGAAGCATAATATTAAATACATCAGGGTGAGCCTTTTCGATTTCATCAAAAAGAATAACTGAATATGGTTTTTTTCTAACAGCTTCCGTTAATTGTCCGCCCTCATCATAACCAATATATCCCGGAGGCGCACCGATTAATCTTGCTACTGAATGTTTTTCCATATATTCAGACATATCTATTCTAATCAAACTGTTTTCATCTAAAAACATAAATTTAGCTAATGCTTTAGCTAATTCTGTTTTACCAACACCGGTTGGACCTAAAAACAAAAATGTTCCTATTGGTCTTTTAGGGTCAGCTAAACCGCTTCTGGCACGTCTTATAGCGTCAGATATAACATCAACCGCTTCATCTTGACCAATAACTTGCTTATGGATTGTGTTTTCCATATCTAAAAGCTTTTGACTTTCTTCTTCAACAAGCTTTGAAACAGGAACACCCGTCCATTTTGAAATAATTTCAGCAATATCTTCTTCATCTATTTCTTCTTTCAAAAGAGTATTTTTGTGTTCTTGAATTTTACAGTTTTTTAATTGTGCTTCTAATTCAGGCAATTTACCATATTGAAGCTTTGCTGCAAGTTCAAGATTATATTCTCTTTGAGCTTTCTCAATTTCGTGTTTAGTTTGTTCAATTTCTGTTTTAATGCCTGTTTCGCCTTTAATAGATGATTTTTCTTTTTCCCATTGAGTTTTTAATACTTTAGCTTTTTCATTTGTTTCATCAAGCATTTTTTGAACTTTTTGGATTTTTTCTTCATCATTATCATCTTTTAAAGATTGTAATTCAATTTGCAATTGAAGCTTTTGTCTTTCCAATTTATCCAGTTCTTCAGGCATTGAATCTATTTCAATTCTAACAGCACTAGATGCTTCATCAACCAAATCTATCGCTTTATCAGGAAGAAATCTATCTGTTATATATCTTGCTGATAATTTAGCTGCAGCAACAAGCGCGGAATCTTTAATTCTTATACCGTGGTGAACTTCATATTTATCTTTCAAACCTCTTAAAATTGAAATAGTATCATCAACAGATGGTTCGTCAACTAAAATAGGTTGAAAACGACGCTCTAGCGCAGGGTCTTTTTCAATATATTTTCTATATTCATTAATTGTTGTTGCACCCACTGTCCTGATTGTTCCACGAGCAAGCATTGGTTTTAAAAGGTTTCCGGCATCAGATGTACCCTCTTGACCACCCGCACCAACAACTGTATGCAATTCATCAATAAACATAATGATTTGACCATCTGATTTTTCAACTTCTTTTAAAACTTTTTTAAGCCTTTCTTCAAATTCTCCTCGATATTTAGCACCTGCAATCAATGCGCCCATATCAAGAGAAATTAGGGTTGTATTTTTCAAGCTTTCAGGAACATCACCTCTTATAATTCTTTGAGCTAAACCCTCAACAATAGCAGTTTTACCAACGCCTGCCTCCCCTATTAAACAAGGGTTATTTTTACTTCTTCTATTTAAAACTTGAATTATTCTTCTTATTTCTTCATCTCTACCGATAACAGGGTCAAGCTTTCCGTCTTGAGCAAGTTTTGTTAAATCAACAGAGAATTTTTCTAATATTTTAAAATCTTCATCAGCATTTTTTGTATCCACTTTTTTATCCCCCCTTATGGTTTTTATGGCGGTCAATATTTTCAAGTCATTCAGTTGATATTTTTCTATTATTCTTTTTAAATCCAATTCATCAGAATTAACAATAGCCAATAAAAGATGTTCAGGTGAAACAAAACTATCTTTCATTTCCTTTGCTTTTTTATTTGCCAATTCAAACATCTTTAAAGAGTTTTGACTAAAAAATATTTTATCTGTAATTTCGGCAGTCTTAGCTAAACCATTCATGATATTACTTACATCAGAAGTAAATAAATTAGTATTTAGTTTTAGCTCTTGAAACAAATTCACAACACTATCAATATTGGATTGCGTCATTCCAAACAAAATATGCACAGGTTCAATCAAAGTATTATGATTTTCCATAGCTATATTTTGAGCATTATAAATTAATTCCTTAGATGAATCAGTAAAATTATCAAACATAATAAAACCTCTGAAAATATTTCTTATATTTTCATTTTATAAGGATTTTTTGAAAATCTTTCAAAATTAATCTTATTTTAATGTTTTACAATATTTAATAAATCCAAATACTCATGAACAGGACCCTTGTTATCAGGCAATATCCAGCTAAAATCTTCTTTTATTGAATCATTGACCATTGATTGATATTTTTCTTTATCTTCAAAATATATTTTCAGTGCTTCTTTCATTGCCATATAAAATTCTTCTGCGTTCATTTTATCGCATTTATCCGTTAGAATACCATTAAATTTGCCGTCCCTGTTGACAGTATCTGCTATGCCGCCGACATTTGAAGCTATAACAGGTGTTCCAAGCGCCAAAGATTCACTTTGCACCAGTCCACAAGGTTCAAAAATACTTGGAATCATAAAGAAATCACTTGCAGCCATTATAGCAGGCAATGGCGCATAACCATGAGCAAAAACTACTCTATCATTATCTTCTTTTGATAATCTATTATCTTTTAAATCTTCGATTATTTTTCTTTGGGTGCCGCCTTCGCCATCTTGTCCTGCAATGTAGAAAATCGGCTTTTCATACCCTTCAAAATCATAATCCCAATTTTCAAATAAAAGCTCTATTGCATCACATAAAACATCAATACCTTTTTGGGATACCAGTCTTCCGCCTGATGATAAAATAGGCACATTTTTAAAATCTTCTTTTTTTATTAAAGGCAATTCGCTTCCTTGTTCTCCCTCATAAAATTCCAAAGATGAAAGATTTTTCACTTTTTCTATTTCTTCATCTGTGCAGTGTTCTGATTTTGTAAAAGGAAGGATGTATTTATTATAAAAATCTATTTTATTTTTATTTCTTGCTTCCATTAATTTTTTTTGCGGTGTTTTTTTATTATATGTCTTAAAAACAACATTCGTCTGTTTTTTTATTTGGGGCGCTTTAGCTTCAATAGAAATATTTTTAAAATCGTTTCCATTTATAATTCCAACTAATTTACCTGCTTTTTCCTTTTGAACCAATGCCCATTGCAGCATATAAGATAAATCTCTGTGTTTAGGTGAAATTAATTCTTGGGCGTAGTTTTTTGAAACAGGACAGAAATAATCACTCAAAATTATTCCCATATTCAAAAAATTAACATAATTATCATAAGAGTTTTCATAATTCAACAAAAGCGCGTTATCAAGAACTTTTAATCCTTCATCATTTTCATCTATTCTTTCTGTATGAACTTTTGCATTTGAAACTATGTCATAAGCATATTTATCAAATAATGTATTTAAAAGATTAGATGCAGTTGCTCTTTTTTGATAAAAATTATTGTTATTTTGAGATGAACCTTGATACATCACATTATGTCCAATAGCAATAATATTCATATCCCTTAATTTTTGTGCAGCATCATCACTCAATTGACCATAAGCATTTTCAAAACTTGATTTATAGCGCATTAAAGCTGCAGTAGGGCTTGCCTGCCAATCATTTAATATCATTGCATCAGGTGCTTTTATTTTATTTAGCGCTTCATTTGAATATATTTTCAAATCCTTTGAAGCCTTAAAACCATCCATTTTTATTTTTGCTAATTCATAAACAGCTTTTGACATTATTGCAAACTTTTCGTTTTCTTCTGTTTTTGAATTTGTTTCATAAATTGTGCCGTCAAAATAGTTATCACATTTTATGAAAACTAATTTTCTTTCATTATTGTTTTCATCAACATCAGTATTTAAATATAGTTCAACATTAACAGGTTTAATATTTCCGTTTTTGTATGAATCCATTTTAAATGAGAGCATTTTTTCAAGCTCTATTTTTTTACCTTTGTAATTATAAATATATTTCCCATCTTCTTCGCTAAAAGTTGAAATTCCGTTATTTAAATACATAGGAACAAATGTCGGCATATCTATTCCTAATTTTGTTGAATTGTTTCTAATTTCAGGAGGAACAGACCCTAAACCGCCCTCTTTAATAGGAGCAAATTCAGATGTCACAGACCAAACAACGGGGTTTTCTTTTGATATTTCAATCGGTTTATCAGTTGATGTCAGTTTATTAAATGCAATTTCTTGCGTATTTAAAATTGCTTTTTGATACTTCTTGGAGTTTCTGTTTAGTGCATTATTTTCATCTAAAAGTCTTACTCCATAAAAATCTTTAGTATATTTTTCATTTGTTGAATTAATTGTATTTGATTTAAGATTATCTATTTCTTCACGAGCGCCATAAGAAGCTTTTTGTAAAGGTGTTTCACCATTTATTATGCTATCAATAATATTTTCTTTATCTTCTTTTGATAATCTTTTAGCTTCATACCCGCTAATTCCTGCTAATGCTAATAAAGCAAGCCAAGATTTATCATCTTCTTTTTTAGATATAACTCCTTTTACTTTTTCTTTTATTTTTTCAAAATCAATTTTTTGATTATTTAATGAAAGACGACCTAAATAAAACCCGCAGGTTAGGGCAAGCATACCCATTAAAACGAAAGGAGTCTTTTTTATTTTTGGGCGGTTGTTTTCATTTTTATTATTTTTATAATTTTGCTTTCTAGAATTAAAAGAAGCTTTTTTGTAGGATTTTTGAAAAGAAATTTGATTAGTATAAATAGGTAGAGAAACTTTCATAAAAAACCACCTTGCAACACATTAATATATAACACAATCTTAGTAAAACCAGTTTAATATGAAAAAAAATCCATGGCAATCAATAATCAACTTTTAACACTAAAGGCTATACTTTATATCTTATTTTCTTTCTTTTAGCTGGCATTCATACAAAACTTGAAAAAGAAATATTTGTTGTTTGTTAATTTCTTTATTAAGATTTCGTAACATAAAGCCTTGCAATTTTTGCAAGGCTTTATGATGGGTTAAATTAATATATTTAGATATATATTAATTTTTTATTTTTTTTGCTTTACAACAGTGTAAATATATGGCTTTGAAAAATATTTATTTGCTATTTCAATAACATCACTTTGAGATACTTCCATTATCATCTTTTTATATTCATCAAAACCATTTAAGCTTTTACCCAAAATATTATACCAGCTCAAAAGGTCAGCTTCTGCCATATTTGTTTCTAAAGACATCAACAATTGACCCAAAATTTTATTTTTTGCATCATTTAATTCTTGAGTTGTAGTCATTTCTGTTTTTAAAATTTCAATTTGTTCTAAAATACCTTGTTTTGCTTTATCTATACTTTTTTCATTTGTCCCGATATAAGCAATAAAGGCGCCGTCTTTCATATTTGTATTAATTGTTGAGCCAACAGTATAAGCTAAGCCTTGTTCTTCTCTTAATTTTCTAAATAATCTGCTTGACATTCCTTCGCCTAAAATTGCATTTATTACATTTAGAGTTGCAATATCTTTTCTGTTTTGAACAGAACAAATTTTATATCCTAATGCCATCCAATTTGCTTGAACTTCATCTTTATATAGGGTTGTTTGAATATTATTTGAGGGTCTATAAGGTGTATATTTATAATCAGCATAAGAGAATTTTTTAGCATTTTTAGGTTTTTTAATAATTGAATTTAATTTATCAACTAAATAATTTTCATCAATATCACCAACAACAGCTATAGTCATATTTTCAGGGTTAAATATATTTGAATAATATTCAACAATATCATTCCTTGTAACCTTATTAATGTTATTTAAAATGAATGTTGAATTTTGACCATAGATTGTATTCAAGAAAGCCAATTTTTTAAATTCATCAAAAACATAGCTTGATGGGCTGTCTGAAATTCCTTTTGTTTCTTGAATTGTTCTTTGTTTAACTTTTTCTATTTCACTTTCAATAAATAAAGGCTTATTCATAACCTCATCAAGTGCAATTAGGGCTTTATCAAGATTATCTTTTGTTGTTTGTAAAACAATTGAATAAACATCATTTGTTAAATTCAAACCTAATTTTATCCCATTTTCATCTAAGAATTGAGCTAATTGAGCATTTGTATAATTTTGTGTTCCCGCTTTAGCACATAATGCGCTTAACATTGCGCTCAGCGGCTTTTTTTCAACCGCTTTTGAACCTTTAATTGAAATATCGATAGCAATTATAGAATTTGTTTTTTTGTTTTTGGTTATTAATGTTGCACCGTTTGGCATAAGAACTTTTTTGGCGGCGTCTTTTTGTTCAATTAATTTTACTTCGTTATTATTTTGTTGCTTTTTAATATCTGCAACTTTTTTAAAGTTGCTTGGATGAACCGTTGAAATTACATATTTATCAAGCAAAATATACTTTTTTGCCATATTTATAATATCTTGTTTTGTAACTTTATCAATGTTTTTTAAATAATTTTCATAAAAATTTTCATCCTCCAAGAAAGTGAAATCATAACCTAGGTCATCACTAATATTTGAAATTGATTCACGTGAATAATATGTATCAGTTTTAATCATGTTTTTAGCTTTTGAAATTAGATTTTCATCAAAATCACCATTTAAAATTTTCTTTAGCTCAGAAATAATTTCTTTTTCAACAAGCTCTTTTTTATCAGGCTCCATTGTTGAATAAATATAGAATATTCCGCTATCTTTTTGAGAATAATTTCCTGCTGAAATCGATAAAACAAGCTGTTTATTTTCTTTTAATTCACTATTTAAAATTGAACTTTTTCCGCTTGCTAGAATTGTTGATAAAACGTCAAGCGCGTACATATCAATGCTATCAGAGAATTTTGGAGCTAAAAAACCAATCAACATGTGGGTTTTATTAATATCCATGGCTTCATCCATACGCTCAATTTTATCAAGCGGTTTAACTTTCGGATATTTTATTTTCGTTTGTTTCATTTTTTGTCTTTGATTAAAAGCAGCTTCAACTTTTTTCAAGGCATCTTCTTTATCAACGTCACCGACAATTACAGTTGTGTAAGCATCAGGAGTGTAGAATTTATTAAAATAATCTAAGATTTCTTCTCTTGTAACTGTTTCAATAACTTCTTTTTTACCTATCACCGTTCTTTTATAAGGGTGATTTGATTTTGAATATAGCGCAGTATATAAATTATCAAACATGCGATTTTGCGGACTGTCTTTTGTTTTTGAAATTTCTTCAATTACAACAGGACGCTCGCGCTCTAATTCTTTTCTTGGTATTAAAGGATTTTGAAGCATATCAGCATGCAAATTCAAAGCTAAATCAAAATCTTTTGATGGAATTTGAATATAATAATGAGTATAATCTTTGCTTGTTGCAGCATTTACTGTGGCACCTTTAGAATCTAAAATTTTATCCATAGCGCCTGTCGGATATTTTTTTGTTCCTTTAAAGAATAAATGCTCTAAAAAGTGGCTTATACCGTTGTTTTTATCATTTTCATTAATTGAACCTGTATTTATCCAAGTATCAATTTTTACAATAGGATTATCTTTTACTTCTTTTATTACAACCTTTTGCCCTGATGGAAGTTTTGTGACGCTCAAACCTTCTTCAAGACCATAAGCTATATTAAAACCAAGAAACAATGCTACTATAACTATCGATAATTTTTTCATTATTTTTCCTCAATATTTCTGACTTTTGCTTCACAACACATCTGACAAGATGAAAATATTTTTGAATATTTTAGATTTTTTCTAAAACATTTGTATTTTGGATTATTTATAATATCAATTATTTTTTGTTCTTTTACATTACCCATTTTATATGATAAACAAGGATAAATATCCCCTGATGGATTTATTATTGTATTTGAAAAAGGATATAAACAAGGATAATAAATTTCTCTAATATCTTTTTTATTATATTCCTTAAAAAATTTTTCAATTAATTTTAACTCTATTTTAGGGTCTTTATGGTCAAACTTTGGCGCAAAACGAATCTTTGTTTTGGAATATTTTTTCATTTTATTTAATTCAAGATAAATTCTTTTAAATTCATCTAAATCAAAATATAATTCAATCGGATAATCAGGCCTATAAAAAACTTCATCAAAATTATCAAATAAAGTTGAATTTTGTTTTAAATTATTGTTTCTTAAAAAAGATATGGATAAAAACTCAAACCCTTGATTTGTGCAATATTCATATAATTTTAAAATATCTTCAAGGTTATCTTTTAAAACAATGGTTTTAATATCAATCATTAAATTTGAGTTTGAAAAAATAATTTGTTTTTTTAATTCATCTAAATTTTCTGTTATTTTTTTAAAAATACCTATTTTGCTTCTGTTTTTATCGTGGTTTTCATTCCAACCATCCAATGAAACACTCAATAAAAGCATTTTTGATTTAATAAAACTACTTATTATTTTTTCATCAATCAAAACCCCGTTTGTTACAACATTAACTTTTCTTAAGACCTTTCTTGAGGCATATTCTAAAATTTCACAAAAATCTTCTCTAATTAAGGGTTCACCCCCAACTAAAGTAATAAAAGAATAAAATGGAATTTGATTAATAACACTAAACCATTCATCTGTTGTTAATTCTTCTTTTTTTCTGTTTTCACCAACATAACAATAAGGGCAGTTTAAATTGCACAAATGTGTTAGTTCAAAAAAATACCTAAGAGGCAATAGCGCTCTGCCTGTTTTTTCAAAAAATCTTGAATAGCTGATTTTTGAATATAAATCTCTTGAAATATCAAAAAGATTAGAGGTATTAAAAATTTCAGAAAATTTCATATTTTGATTATAACTATTTTATTAAGGTTTTGGCAAATTCAATTGTTTTTTCGCTTATTTCTCCACTTGCAAGTTGAGCTAGAGCTGGCAATCTTTTTTCATCATTTAAAATTTCAATTTTTATATTTGTATCATCTTGATGAGTTTTTACTATCCATATAAAATTATCCGCCTTAGCACAAATTATAGGCTGATGAGTAATGCAGACAATTTGAGTTGTTTTAGCTAATTCCAAAATTGATTGCGCGACAGCATTTGAAGTTACTCCTGAAATACCTGTATCAATCTCATCAAACACAACTGTTGAAACATTATCTATATTTGCAAAAATAGTTTTAAGTGCAAGCATAACTCTTGAAATTTCACCGCCTGAGGCAACTTTTGATAAAGGCATTGGGGTTTGATTTTTGTTTGTTGAAATCAAAAATTCAACATAATTTTTTCCAAACTCGTTATTTTGAACTTCTTTAATTAAAATTTCAAACTTTGCTTCTTTTAATTCAAGAGTTTTTAATTTTTCTTCAATTAATTTTGAAAGCTCTTTGGCATTTTTTCTTCGATATTCATCTATTTTAGAAGCTAAAAGATTAATTGTATCTAATAAAGTGTTATAATTTTCTTCTAAACCCTCAAGGTTATTATCCCCCGAAGTTAATTCATCCAATCTTTTTTGAATATTATTTCTTTCTAAATCAAGATCTGCGCCATATTTTCTTTTTAGCTTTTGAATTAAGGAAATTCTTTCATTTAATTCATCTAATCTCATCGGATTTAGCTCAAGATTAGATGAATAATCCCTTAAAAAATTTGCACTGTCTTTTAAATTTTCAAATGCATCAAATAAACCAGATTCAACATCTTTAAGGCTTTTATCTAATTCAGCTAAAGATGAAATTGTATATTTAATTTTACCTAATGCCTCAACAATACTTTGATTATCACCATATAAAGCATAATAAGATGAATAAGAACCCTCTTTCAATTCTTGAACATTAGATAAAATATCCAATTCATTTTTTAATTCTTCTTCTTCATTTTCTTTTACTGCTGCATCATCAAGCTCTTTTAATTGAAAACGCAAAAACTCAATTTCTTTTTCATTGTTGAAATAATTTTCTCTTAAATTATTTAATTTTTTTTCAACTTCTCTAAATTCAAGATAATTTTCTTTATAATTTTTTAAAAGCTCAAAATACTCTGGGCTCTTTTTAATTATATAATCATCTAAAAGATGAATATGGTGCTTTTGAGCCATATATGAATATGTCTGATGTTGAGAATGAATATCAACCAAATCTTCTCTTAAATCTTTAATTTCATCCAAGGATGATAAAATCCCGTTTAGGCGAAATTTTGATGAAGACGAAATTTCTCTTGAAATTATTATTTCTTCATTGTTTTTTTCAAAAACCGCTTCAATTACTATCGGCTTATCTTTTTCATAAGCTGCTTCTTTTGATATTTTAGCCCCCAAAACACAATCAAGCGCTTTTATAATTATACTTTTACCTGCCCCTGTTTCACCGCATAAAACATTAAAACCTTTGGTAAAATCAAGGCGAATTTCTTTAATTAATATAAAATTTTTAATAAATAAACTCTTTAACATTTTTCTACTTTTCAGGTGATAGTGACCAATGAAGCTTTTCTTTTAAAATATCATAAAATCTATCTTTTTGTTGATTTAGTATTAAAAGTTTAGCGTAATTTTCATTTTTTTCAATTGTAATTTCATTTTCTATTGTAAAATCAACCTGCCCATCACAAGAAACATATAATTTTTCGTCATTATCATGCATTTTAACCGTTATTTTTTCACTTGAAGGAACAATAACAGGGCGCATATTAAGAGTATGAGGACAAATTGGAATAATTAAAAAACAATCTATTAAAGGACTGACTATGGGGCCTCCTGCTGATAATGAATAAGCAGTTGAACCTGTTGGAGTTGATATAATTAAACCATCAGCCACATAAGAGCATAATTTTTTATCATTAATATATAAATCTAATGTTGCAGTTCTTGCGCAGTTTATACCTTTAATCACAATATCATTCAGCGCAATTTTATCTTTTGCTTTCAACATTAAACGATTTTCAATTATAAAATCAGAGTTTTTTAATTTATCAATTACAAAATCGATTTCATTCGGCTTAGCTTGAGCAAGATAGCCTAATCTACCCACATTAAAACCCAATAATGGAATATTTTTTTCGCTATAAAACCTAGCGCACTTTAAAAAAGTACCATCACCGCCTATTGCTATGGCTAAATTAATATCATCTTTTAATTGAGCATGGGAAAAAATTTCGGAATTTAATATTTTTTCAGAAATTTTTTTAGCCAAATTTTCTGTTTCTTTAATATCTGAATTATATATTATACCTATTTTTTCAAAGTTTTTTTCCATGGCTTTATTTTAACAAAGAAAAATTGTTTTTACAAAATTAAATACTTGCATTTTAAAATTTTTTTTGCAACAATCGAAACATGAGAGTAAATAGTGTTGTTAGGTTAGCTAAAGGCAATGCGAGTCGAGGCCTTGCTTTTGGGCGTAACCTTAGGGAAGATGAAAAAAGACCATACAGCGAAACAATAAACAAGGCTATGGATTATCTTGGCATACAAAATCGCGCCTTAATTATCCATGCGCCAAGTTTTCCTGCTAAATTAAGTTCGGGCGAAGACCCAAAAACAGGTACCCCGTATGGTCAAAATGAATTTTTAGATTTTATCAAAATGCATGGGTTCAATAGCGTTCAGTTGGGTCCAAACGGCAAATTAAACAGAAAAGATACTTCGCCATATACTTCTTCTGTTTTTGCAAAAAGCCCCTTGCTTATTGATTATCCACAATTAAAGTCAGATGAATTTGCTTCTATTTTATCGGATGAAGAAATAAATAGAAAGGTGTCAAAAATAGAAATTCCAGAGGAAAATTATACATATTCCGATTTTGATGAAGCAAATAAAATTTCAAATGCACTTTTAAACAAAGCTTGGATTAACTTTAAAGATAAGTTGTCAAATGGCGATGATAAAGCTCAAAAACTAAATAACGAATATGAAAAATTCCAACAAGAAAACGCATTTTGGCTTAATGATTACGCTGTTCTTGATTCTATAGCAGAAAGCTATGGAACAGATTTTTATCCAAACTGGAATAAGGAAGATAGAGAACTCATTAAAAAGGTAAAACAAGGTGATTATAACGCCAAAAATCGCTATAATCAAATTCTAAGCCAAGATAGCGCAAATGTTTACAAGTTCACACAATTCCTTGTTGATAAACAAGCTAAATCCGATGCGCAAAAAAGAGATGTAAGTTATATTGGCGATTTATTAGTGGGCGGTTCATCTTTTGATGAATTAATAAATGAAGATGTATTTTTAAAAGGATACAAACTCGGCTGTAATGACGGAGGTCCTTTTAATTCTCCGCAGCTATGGGGCATGTCTGTTGTTGATCCTGATAAATTATTTAATAAAGACGGCTCATTAGGCCCATCAGGTGAATATTTAAAAACAAAACTGGAAAAAGCACTGTCTGATTCTAAAAACATTAGAATAGACCACGCGATAGGGCTTGTAAATCCATATTTATATGAAGAAAATACAGTTCAATACGCACAAAGACCTGATGAAAACGGCAATCTTGTTAAATATCCAATAAGAGAAAAATTGCACTCAGGACATATTTCTAAATTAGGAATAGATAAAAACGGCAACTTTAGAAAAGTTCTAAATAAAATTATTCTGCCAACTCTAAAAGAACATGGAATTAACCCTAAAGATGTTGTATGGGAAGATTTAGGCTGGGATAGCACGGGTGTATTTTATGAAGAATTTAAAAATAAAGAACACCTAAATGGTATATCAGGATTAATGTGGAACAAAGGCACAGAAGCTCCAAAAGATAACTGGGCTTATATAGGCTGCCATGATAATCCGCCATTGCAACAAATGATTAACGATAAATCATTAACCAATCAAGAGCCTTGGAAGGTTGATTATCTCGCTCAATCAATGTATCCTGCTGATTATCAATATCAAGAAAGAATGCAATTTAGAGAGAAAATCAAATCAAATCCAAAAGAATATATGAAAGCTAAATTTGCCGATTTAATGAATTCAACAAAGAAAATTCAAATTTCATTTATGGACTTCTTTGGGGTAAATCAACAATATAATAAACCGGGGACTGTCGGCAATCAAAATTGGACTTTAAGATTAAATCCAAATTATAAAGATACATATTATAAATCATTATCATCTGATGATAATGCTATAAATATGCCTGAAATTCTTTCAATGTCAGTTAATGCTAAAGTTAACGATGATATTCAATATGGCAAGGTAAACTACAATAAGAGGCATGAAATGCAGCCTTTGATTAATGAATTAAATCATTGGGCAGGTGTTTTAAAAGAAAAAGAATAAAAAAGAGGGCTTAAGCCCTCTTTTTTTATAAATCTGTTTTCTACTCTAGATTATCCAAACTAACCTGATCAATTTGGTTACTTAAAAGCTCCTCATTATCCAATTCAACATTGACCTGTTCAACCTTTTGGCAACCGTCTTTTTCATAAGTTGAAACCATATTTTTGCCGTTATGTTTTGAATAATAAAGCGCAGTATCAGCTGCATTAATTAATGTTTTAGGATCTTGGCCATCTGTTGAATATTGCGCAACACCCATTGAAACAGTTGGTGAAAGATTTTCAGTTTCATTAACTTTTACAACAATCTTTGCTATATTTTTTCTGATACGCTCAGCGATTACACAAGCATCTTTTTTATCTGTTTCAGGCAAAATTACAACAAATTCTTCACCACCATATCGAGCAGGAATATCTATTTTTCTCACTGTTTCTTGTAAAACTGCAGCAAGTCTTTTTAATATAGTATCACCGGTTAGGTGGCCATAAGTATCATTTATTCTTTTGAAATTATCTATATCCATCATCAATAATGACATATTTCTTTTATATCTTGAACAACGTCTGATTTCATTTTCCAACAATGTATAGAAATGACGATAGATATATAATTTTGTCATGCCGTCTTTTGTAGCTAATTCATACAATTTTGCATTATCAATTGCAATTGCTGCTTGATTAGCTAAAGATGTAATAAATTCTAGGTCTTTTTGGTTAAATAGTTTATCATGTTTTTTATTTGTGATATTAATTACACCAATTACTTCACCTTTTGCAATTAATGGTACACACAAAAGAGATTTTGTATTAGATAAAACTTCTTTTACAATAAAACGAGGGTCAGCAGAACCAAGATTTGTTATTATTGGTTTACGCTCTAAAAATACTGTACCCGCGATACCTTCGCCTATTGCAATTTTAGCGCAATGAACAGCACCGTTATTTATCGCATCTTCCAATTTTTTATCTTGTAAACCGGATACAATTCTAACCTGCAGAGCATTGATAGAATAATCATATAGCATTAACGACCCTTTTTCAGCATCAAGTGTAACGAGTGCTTTTTGAATAATTACTTGCAAAAGTCTTTTAAGGTCATCAATAAAATTAACCGCTTGAGAAATGTTGTAAAGAATTGAAATATTATGCAAAGACTTTTGTAATTGCGCTAATTCTTCATCTTTTTTTATTTTTTTATGAAATTTAGCAATAATAGGCTCAATATAACTAAATATTGCATCTAAATCATTAAATATATCAACATCAATTCGTTTTTGTGGATTTTCTTTTATAAAACAAAAACAAATTGGTACATGGTTATTAAAAAACACTCTAACATGACTTGGATCTATATTAGATATATTGTTTTGCTCTAAAAATGATTTAAACAAAGGAGCACCGCTGCTATCTTTCATTGATGTTAATTTTGCCTTATTGACGGCATCCCAAAAAGGGGTGTTTCCTTCTTCGCATTCAAAATATTCATTATTTCTATTTTTATCATTAGTGCAAACACACCTGTAATACTGATTTTCAAGAAGATAAAAAATAATATCATCACTGTGTGCAAGTTTGGTACAATAATCTTTTAATTGCGTCAAAAGTTCATAAATGTTATCAACCTGATTAGCAATTTTGCTAACTTCAAACATCATGCTAAGATATTTTATATTATTTTCAATAGATAAAGTGTTTTCAAATGACATAATAAAATCTTATAATAATACTAACTATAATTAATTATAATTGTTTAATATATAAAAATCACTTATGCAACTACTAAATACAACTTTTGGGGGAATTATGAGCGATATATGCAAAAATTGGTCAACTTGGCTTAAGAAAACAAGATTTTCATACATGGATGAAAATCAAATTCAACAAACACTAAACTGGCTGACAAACATTAAAAATATTGTACTTGATATGGCTGATTTAAAAGAAAATCAAAAAGTGGCCGATTTTGGCTGCGGTTCAGGACTCTTAGGCTTTGGGGTTTTAGAAAGATTTGAAGATAAAATTGAATTGATTTTTTCAGATAAATTTCAAGATTGTCTTGATGAATGTGAAAATATTTTAAATAATTCAAAAATTAAAAGTAATGTAAAATTTCTAAAAAGCGATATTTTGGATATCAAACTTAAAAACGATTTTTTAGATAGAGCACTAACTCGTTCTGTTTTAGTTCATGTTTTAGATAAACAACAAGCATTTTCAGAATTGTTTAGAGTATTAAAGCCAAATGGAATGTATTGCGCTTTTGAACCTATAATTTCTCAAAATACAAGATATTATGAACTTTTAATTCCTGATGAAGCAAGTGATTATTTTGATTTTAAAAAAGCTGAAATGGAATTTATGACAAACCTAAATGACCCATTGGTTAACTTTAGCGCGCAAAGCCTCGATTTAAATATGCAAATGGCAGGTTTTAATAATGTTGTTGTAAATGTTCAAAAAGTTGTTTCAAAATATTCTCCAACCATTGAAACAATTGAAAATTGGTTTATAACACCTCCTGCCCCAAATCAAAAAACCATGAAAGAACGCTTTATGGAATATTTTGATGAAAACAAAGTCAATAAATATATTGAAGAAGTTAAATTTGCACTATCTAAAAGAGAAATAAGAGTATGCTCAGATACTGCACTAATAAGAGCGATAAAATAATCTAATATTTTTTATCGCCTGCTGAAATTCTTGCTATCGCTTTTGCAAGTGCAAATTGAGCTCTAACAATATCTATTGTTTCATCATGAGCCTTTAAACGAGCTTCGGCTCTTTGTTTAGCGTGTTGAGCTCTAACTAAGTCAATATCACAATCAAGTTCTGCAATATCAGTTAAAATTGTTGCTTTATTATTTGCAAATTGCAAAATTCCGCCCATTGTAGCAATACAATTAGGCACTTTATCTTTTATTACCTTTGTTACACCAATTGCAAGCGAACAAATAACAGGAATATGATTTTTTAAGATTCCCAAACGCCCGTCCGTTGCTTGAACATATAACTCATCAATATCATCTTCATAGACAATATTTTCATGTGTTATAACTTTTAAATGAATTTTGTCACTCATAAAGCCTAAACTCCAACTGCTTCTTGTTGACGAGCTTTTTCAAGTACATCTTCGATGGTTCCAACCATATAAAAAGCTTGTTCAGGAATGTTATCGTGCTTTCCTTCAATAATTTCTTTGAAACCTTTAATTGAATCTTCAAGTTTTACGTATTTTCCTTTTGTACCTGAGAATTGTTCAGCAACAAAGAAAGGTTGAGATAAAAACTTTTGAATTTTTCTTGCACGATTTACTGTTAATTTATCTTCTTCAGATAATTCATCCATACCCAAAATCGCAATAATATCTTGTAAATCTTTATATTTTTGAAGAATTTCAAGAACTTTTTTAGCTACAGAATAGTGTTCTTCGCCGATTATATGAGGGTCAAGAGCACGGGACGAACTTTCTAATGGATCAGCGGCAGGATAAATACCTAATGAAGCAATATTTCTGGATAATACCGTAGATGCATCAAGGTGAGTAAATGTTGTAGCTGGAGCAGGGTCAGTTAAGTCGTCAGCAGGTACATAAACTGCTTGAACTGAAGTGATTGAACCATCTTTTGTTGATGTAATACGCTCTTGTAATTCACCAACTTCCTGAGATAAAGTTGGTTGATAACCAACCGCAGAAGGCATACGACCCAATAGAGCAGATACTTCAGAGCCCGCTTGCACAAAACGGAAAATATTATCAATAAACAATAATACATCCTGATGGGTTACATCTCTAAAATATTCCGCACAAGTCAAAGTTGACAAACCAACTCTCATACGAGCTCCCGGCGGTTCATTCATTTGACCGTAGATAAGAGCAACTTTATCCAATACACCTGATTCTTTCATTTCATTATATAAGTCATTTCCTTCGCGTGTTCTTTCGCCAACGCCGCCGAACACTGATACGCCATTATGTTGTGCTGCAATATTGTGAATTAATTCCATAATTAAAACGGTTTTACCTACACCGGCACCACCAAATAGACCGATTTTTCCGCCTTTTTGATATGGCATTAAAAGGTCAATAACTTTTATTCCTGTTTCTAAAATTTCAATATTTGTATTTTGTTCCGTTAATTTCGGACTGGGTCTGTGGATTGGAAATCTGTCTTGCGCTTCAACTGGGCCTTGATTATCAACAGGTTCACCCAAAACATTCAATATTCTACCTAAAATTCCTTTACCAACCGGAACTTTAATCGGATTATTGGTATTAATAACCTTCATACCTCGTTTTAAACCATCAGTAGACGACATTGCAACACTTCTTACTGTGTTTTCGCCAAGCAGCTGTTGAACTTCAACAGTAACTTTTGTACCATCATCGTTATAAATTTCTAATGCATCATAAATCTCAGGTAAAACACCGTCTTCAAATTTAACGTCTATTACAGGACCTATGATTTGTACTATTGTTCCTTCGTTATTTGCCATATTTTACACCTCTGGTTATATCCATATATTTTAATTATATCAATTCAAAAAAAGTTGCTTAAAATTTTTTTTAAATTCAACTCTTTAGATGATAAACATACCATAATAAACACCATGCAAATTTTATTCTTTATGTTAAAATTAGTCAATAAGGAGAAATAATTATGGTAAACACCTTTGAAGGAAATTTATACGCACAAGAAAACGATAAATTCTGTATTGTTATATCAAGATTTAACGATTTTATAGGCTCAAAACTTTTAGATGGAGCAATAGACACCTTTAAAAGACTAAATGTTAAAGAAGAAAATATTGATGTAATTTGGACTCCGGGGGCTTTTGAAATCCCCCTAATGGCAAAATACGCTGCTGACTCCAAAAAATATGATGCAATAATCGCCCTAGGCGCAATAATTAAAGGCTCAACATCACATTATGACTATGTTTGCGCTGAATTGTCAAAAGGAATTGCAACAATATCAATGAATAGCGGTGTACCTGTTTTATTTGGCGTTTTAACAACAGACACAATCGAGCAAGCCATTGAAAGAGCAGGCACAAAAGCAGGCAACAAAGGCTCAGAATGTGCTAAAGCAGCTATTGAGATGGCAAATGTAATTAAAAAAATAAATCTTTAGGTCTATAAAATAATCCGATAATGCAATCAAAAGATTAATGCCCTACACCCATAAACCTTATATCATTTAATTATTGAAAGACTTGAAGTTTATGGGAGAGTATTTAGGAATGAAGAAAAATTCCTTGAAAATCAATTTATTGGTTGCATTATTTTCTAGTTTTATTTTATGTATGCCAACTTTTGCTGATGAAAACATAATTTCATCCGTTATAATTTCAAAATCAAAAGTAAATCCTCAAAAATATGAACTTAATATTGATTCATCACAAGTTGTAAGATATAAAACAAGAATTGAGGAAGACAACAGCATATATTTTGATTTAAAAAATTCTGTTTTAGCCGACAGCGCAGGAACAATTTATGATGATGTTAATGATATAGATAATGTTACTGTTAAACAATTAGATAAAAACAAAGTAAGAATTTATATTGAAGGAAAAAATGCAAGAAATACAGATCTTGTATTTTCAAACTCACTTTTAAAGGAAGAAAATCAAGCTCCCGAAAAAAAAGTTATTATCAACCGTCCGATTAATCAATATCAACCAACAAGCAACACAGATTTAGATAATGAAGACATACAAGATTGGAGCGATAATTCTTTCAACTTTGCACATTTAGGTCAAGCTATCTTTGCAAATTTAAAAGAAGGAAGTCTTGGAATAATATTAATTATCCTTTCTGTTATTACAACTTTGGCTATTATAATCAAAAGCCTTGCAACAAAATTATCACAAGAGTCTGAACCTTTAATCGGTTTAAATAACCAAAAGCAATACACTAAAACAGATGATTTAGATGACATAAGTCAAAGAAGCCAAACTTTAAAAGCTGCACAAATTGAACTTTCAAAAGCTCATCAAAAATATCAGGATTATCTTCAAAATAAATACAAAGATAATTACAAAGAAAAATTAAAATCAATTAATACCGATGTAATTAAAAAAGGAATTGCACTTAATCAATACCAAAAAAGCACGCAAAATCCATACAAAAATCAAGAAGTGCTTAAAATGAACAACAATTTTTCACCAATAATAAATAAAAATAATACAGATTCCTTTAAAATCCCTCCAAGACCCAAAGCTGTGAATAACAACTTTAGCAGCCCATATATTCACAGAACTGAAAACAAAATTAATTACACTCAAAAAAATACAATTAAAAAAGATAATATGAAATTTTTAGAATCCGTTACAAAAATTTATGAAGCGTCAGGCAGGGGCGATTTAGCCAACGAACTGAAAAACTCAATTTCAAAAGCAAAACAATCAATTTAATATAATACTCAACCAATAAATGCCTCTTTAATAAAGAGGCTTCTTTTTATTTTTTAATATTTTTTGATATAATAAATATGGGTTGAATTATGGCATCAAACGTATATACAAAAAATGAAATATTGCAGAGTTTAGCTTCAAAAGGATACTTTATAGATTCTTATACTCTTGATACATTTTTCAAAAAATGGCAAGTAGAAGCAATTTTTGAAGACGAACAAGGCAGCGAATTTTATGATAAAAACACTCTTGATTTAGTATTAAGTAATCTTTTTAATTTAGAAAACAAAGAGGAAAATAAAGAAACGGAGACAACAGAAAACAAAGAAGAAAAACAAGAAGAAAACAACACGATACAAGAAAACATCGTTGGTAATGAAGATGTAAAACAAAACGCAAAAGCTTCAACAGACATAATTCAAAAACCAAAAGAAGAATCAAAAATTGAAATTGAAGATTCAGAAACAAACCAAATACTAAATAATATTTCTCTATCAGACGGGACTCCTTTAATAGATAAAATGCAAGATACAATCCCAATTGATGATTTAATTGAAAACGAACCCGTTATAGAACTTAATGAACAGCCTCAACCATCTGTATCAAATGAGAAAAAAATGGGAATACTAGAAGGTGCCCTTAAAACAGATGAAAACGAAACTCCGCCTATTATTCCTTCTATGGAAATAATTCCAAATGACAACAATAATAACAATGGGGATTTTGATGATATTAGCTTATTATCAGAATCATTAGAAGCCCAAGAAAAATTTAGGGAATATGTTGTTTCGGAGTTAACCAAAAAAAATGTTGATTTAACCCCTAAAAATGAGTTTAAATTAGATATTTCAGAGCGCACTTTGAGCATGATAGCTCGTTCAATGGCAAAAAAAATAGCTAAACATGTAAGCTCCATTTGCTCTCAAGATGCAAAAGCTCAAGCAAAACTTGCCGATATTCAAGAAGAAAATAAAAAACTTGAACAAAAGGCACGTTTTTTAGAAGAACAAAATAGGAAATTAAAACTTTTATTGGCTGAATCCAATAAAAATCTAAATTCATATAAGCCAAGCATTTTTGGACTTTATAAAAAAGTTCCGCCCAAAAAACAATAAAATGAGGACACCATGAATCAAATTATAATGATTATACTTATAAGCCTACTTGTTTTAGTACACGAAGCAGGACACTTTATTGCAGCAAGGTTATGTAACGTTAGGGTTACTCGTTTTGGAATAGGTATGCCGATAGGTCCAAGTTGGAAATTATTTAAAATTAATCATACAACTTTTTATATCCACGCTTTTTTATTTGGCGGTTATGTATCTTTTGCAGATGATGAAAAAAACTTCCGAAATGAAAACGATAGCTCAAACAATCAAGATGAAGACGAAATCTTGCCCCCAGATTCCGATGAATTATATGAAAACAAAACAATAGCACAAAAACTTTTCATAGTTTCAGCAGGCGTTATTATGAATATTGTTTTTGCAATTATTCTTGTAATATTTTGTGCTATGTATTTTCATAAATTACCAACCTCAAATCAAAATATTTATGTAGATAGTTTTTCTTCTAAAATAACCTCAAACGCACAACAAGAGGGCGTTTTAAAGGGAGATAAAATCATAAAAATAAACAATAACAATATAAACAATCTTTATCAATTAACTTTTTGCGCTAAAAACTCAAAAATGTTTGATAATTACGCTCAAAAAGATTTAATAGACAAAAATCTAAAGGAATTAAAAAAATTAAACCCTAATATTAAAGATGAAATCAGCAAAAACACAACCGTTAAACTTCCAAAGCCTTATAGCGAAAAACCGCTTGAAGTTAATAAAAACATCCTGACGGGTCTTGAAAAATATAAAAAAGACGGTATTGAATTAAATGAAAATCAAATTAATCTAAGAAACGAAATTTTTAATAAAAAAAGCATAACTCTTTCAAATGATACATCGCTAAATGATTTAGCTTATGCTTTATCAGATACCTATAAACCTCTTAATATAACAGTTTTAAGAAATAACAAAGAAATAACAATTAAAAATATTAAAATAGAAAAAGAAGGGCTATTAGGCATTTTATTAAAAATAGAAGATGTCTATGCACCCACCAAAACACCAAAAGATATAGCATTTAAATCTTTTGACTATATTTACACAACAACTGCTACAATGCTATTTAGCTTATGGCAATTAATTACAGGTAAAGTTTCTGCTTCAGATATGCATGGAGTAATTGCAGTTGTAAAAGTCGGCGGAGATATAATTGCTTCAAAAGGCATGCTAAACGGAATTTTATTAACGGCAATGATAAGCATAAATCTTGCTATTATGAATTTCTTGCCCATTCCTGCGCTTGATGGCGGGCATGTAATGTTTTTAATAATAGAAAAAATAACAGGCAAAAAACCAAGCAAAGAATTGAGTGAAAAAATAACAAATTTCTTCTTCTTTCTATTAATAATCTTAATGGTAAGCATTTGTTACAATGATATTTTTGCGCTTGTAACAAAGAAATTTTAAAATTTTACCTTTTCCTATTTTTTTGATAAAATCTTCTTGGTATTATAGGGATTTTAGAAAATACGGAAATGAAAGAAAGAATAGCGCTATTAATTATAATCTCATTCTTATTAGCATTTTTAATTATTTTTCAAAATTATTTCAATACGATGTGGGCAATTATATTCTTAATTGGCTTTATGTTTTTGTATTCGGTCTATATGTGGCTTGCAACAAAATATCAAAAAAGAAAATTAAGAAAAAAACCGCCAATTATTAATGAAAACTATCACCCATTTGTGTCTGTTTTAATACCCTGCCACAATGAGCATGAAGTGATTGAAAAAACAGCACTAAATATTTTAAAACTTGACTATAAAGACTTTGAAATTATCCTAATAGACGACAGAAGCACAGATAATACCGCTGAAATTATAACAAATTTAGCTTCAAAACATGATAAAATCAAAGCTCTTATAAGAGATAAAAACGCAACAGCAGGAAAATCCGCAGTTTTAAATGACGCTATGAAATTAGCTAAAGGTGAAGCAATTTTAGTTTTTGATGCCGATGCTAAAGTTGAAAGCGATTTTCTAAATAAAATGATTGTAAAATTAGAACCTTGCGATGTTGGCGCCGTACAGGCTCAAAAAATAATAATAAATAAAGACCAAAATTTCTACACAAAATGCCAATATAATGAATATATCCTTGATACCCATATGCAAGCTGGCAGAGATGCTGTAAGAGGTGCTGTTGAATTAAGAGGAAACGGCGAACTTATAAAACTCCAAGCGCTAAAAAGTATTAATTTTTGGAACGAAGAAACAATCACAGATGACCTTGATATGTCAACAAGACTCCATGTCAGAGGCTGGGACATTCGTTTTTGTCCCGAAGCAAAAGTATATGAAGAAGGAGTTATTTGTTTTAGCGCATTAATTCGTCAAAGAAGAAGATGGGTGGAAGGCTCAATAAGGCGTTATTTAGAATATGCGCATGATGTATTTAATTCAAGAGATATGTCTTTAAGAGTAGGTTTTGATTTAATAGCTTATATTACAGAATTTTTGCTTCCGTTTTGGTTAATTGCAGAAATATTTATCCAAGCATTCCATTTTGTAAAAGGCTATGAAAACTGCATCTTATCATCCATTATCTTAGTTGCAACAACAGCAATATTTTTTACTTGCGGATTTATATACAGTTTAAAAAAATATGCAAACTATGGATTTTTTAAAGCTTTATATGAATCAATCATAACTTCAATTTATTTTATTTCTATATGGTTTCCCATTGCTATGCTTATCATATTTAAAATCATATTCACCAAAAAAACCATGGACTGGGGCAAAACCCAACATGGCGTTTCATGTGTTACAATAAAGGAATTAAACTAATGACCAACGACAATTTTATGGATTTACCCGATTTTCATTTCATTGCCATAGGAGGAGTAGGTCAAAGTGCTTTAGCTAAAATTCTTTTATGTTTAGGCTATAAAGTTTCAGGTTCAGACATTCAGGAAAGTAAATATACAAAATTAACAAGCTCCTTGGGCGCTAAAATTTATATAGGACACAATGAAAACAATATTAAAGGCAATCCTAAAATCGTTATTTCATCAGCAATCAAAGAAGATAACCCTGAGTTAAAATATGCAAGAGAAAACAATCTTGAAATCATGCACAGATCTGATTGCTTAAAATTCATTTCAGAAAAATTTCCAATTTTTATAGGCTTAGCAGGAACCCACGGAAAAACTACAACATCAGGGCTTTTAAGTTTTATTTTAGAAAAAATGGAACAAAACCCCTCTTATGCGATAGGCGGAATTATCCCAAAATTAAATATTAACGCTAAAGCAGATAAAAATTCAAAATATTTTATAGCAGAATTAGATGAATCAGACGGAACTATTCAAAAATATTCACCTAACTATGTTGTAATTAATAATCTTGAAGAAGATCATCTTGATTATTACAAAAATGGATTAGCTGATATTGTTTCAACATTTGAAAAAATGATTGATAATATGAATGAAATAAATACATTATTTTTAAATATTGATAATAAGGGTTGCAATATCTTTAAAAATCAAACAAAACATAAAAATATTATTACTTACGCAATTAATAATAATGCAACTTACACAGCTAAAAATATTATTTTTGATGAACTAAATTCATCTTTTGATTTTTATAAAAAAGATAAATTAATCGGAAAAATTAATCTGATTATCCCAGGAATTCATAATATTTATAACGCATTAGCTATTTTATCAATTTTAGATACTCTTGGCTTTGAATATAGTGAATATTATAAATATTTCCCAGAATTTAGCGGTATGGGAAGACGTTTTCAATTAATTGCAGACATCAACGATATTAAAATAATTGATGATTATGCTCATCATCCTCAAGAAATCAAATCCACTTTATCTGCAATTAAAGACATCAAAAGAAGAAAAATTGTAATATTTCAACCCCACAGATACACAAGATTAAAAGCCTTATGGAACGAATTTTTAAATAGCTTTAATATAATTGATAAATTATTTGTTTTAGATGTTTTTAGTGCAGGCGATAATTTTGACAATCAATTTAATTCTAAAAATTTTGCAGCAGAAATCACTAAAAGAGGAATTGACACAGAATATATTGAAGGCGATATTAAAAAAGCGGCACAAGCAATTACTCCTAAATTAGAAAAAGGGGATATTGTTTTAACCTTGGGCGCCGGTGATATAACAAAAATAGGTGGAGAAATTAATGATTTGCTCTCAAAATGATATAAAATTTTATAATGATTTTTTATTAACCAACTATAATACTCTTAAAATCAAATCAAGAGCAAAATTATTTTTCATGCCTGATAACTATGGCGAAATGATTACTCTTTTAAAAAGATATAAAGATAATAACCCCATAATCATTGGAAACGGTTCAAATATATTGTTATCTTCTAAAGGAATAGATGAACCTGTAATTTATAGCGGAAATATTAACACTATTTCGCACTTGGGAAATATTATTGAAGCTGAAGCAGGCGTTAAAGCACAAGCCTTATCAAAATTTGCTTATGAAAAAAAGCTCTCAGGTCTTGAATTTTTAATCGGGATACCTGCAAGCATAGGCGGCTGTATTTATATGAACGCAGGTGCCCATGGGCAGACCATAAGCGATTATTTAATCAGTGCTAAATTGTATGATATGGAAAACAAAAAAATAATTACCTTAAAAAAAGATGAGCTTGATTTTTCTTATAGACATTCTATCCTAAAAGAAAAAAATTACATTCTTTTGAGTGCTAAATTTGAACTAAAAAAAACTAATCAAGAAGAAATTAAAGCCTTAATGGATGAAAATTTAATCTTTAGAAAAGAAAGACAACCAAGCCTAGCCCTACCCAACGCAGGTTCAGTATTTAAAAATCCATCTGATTGCGAATTTTCAGCTGGAGCTTTAATTGATAAATGCGGACTTAGAGGTTATAGAGTAGGCGATTGCGAAGTTTGGGAAAATCATTGTAATTTTATAATTAACAAAGGAAATGCGACAAGCACTGATTATACAAACATAGTTTTTGATATTTATACAAAAGTAAAAGAAAAATTTAATATAGAACTTACTCCCGAAATTATCTATATCGGGAAAATGAGCAAAGGTGAAGAAGAAAAATGGAAAATACTAAAAAAATAAACAAAAATTCTAAAATAGCTGTTCTTTGCGGCGGTTTATCAAACGAAAGAGAAGTTTCACTTCGTTCAGGCAGAAATGTTTTTAAAGCTTTAATTGAATTAGGTTATAAAGATGTAACTTTAATTGATGTCGATAGAAATATCGCTTCAATTTTGGTTGATACAAAAATCGAATTTGCAATTAATATGCTCCATGGCAGATATGGAGAAGACGGCTGTATACAAGGAGTGCTGGAATTTTTAAATATCCCTTATTCAGGCTGCAAAGTTAAAGCTAGCTCAATTTGTATGGATAAAATCATGACAAAAAGAGTGCTTTCAACTATTCCTGAAATCCCCTTAATTAAAAGCGTAAACGTTACAAAAGATGATTACAGAGAAAAAATAAAAAAACTAAACTATCCGATTATAATAAAACCTGCTAACGAAGGTTCATCAATTGGCATGACAAAAGTGGATAGCGAAAATGAACTTGATAGCGCAATAATTGAAGCACTAAAATGCGATGATGAGATTTTAGTTGAAGAATATCTGCAAGGAAGTTCAGCAACAGTCGGAGTATTAGAAAGAAAAAAAGAAAACGGCGAAATTGAAACTTTTGCAACTCCGATTTTAGGCTTCAAAACAAAAACTCAATGGTATGATTATGAAGCAAAATACACAAAAGGCTTAACAGAATTTATTTTACCTGCTGATTTTGATGAAGAATTAACTAAAAAAATTCAAGATTTAGCAATAAAAGCACATAAAACTTGCTCATGTAAAGGTGTATCAAGAGTTGACTTTTTGGTATATAATAACATACCATATATACTAGAAATAAACACAAACCCCGGAATGACAGATACATCCGATTTACCTGCTCAAGCCAACGAAATGGGGATAGATTATAATAATTTAGTCGAATTAATTTTAAAAACCGCAGAAATATAATAAGGGGCAAAATTGGGTTTACTTTATCAAAAAAGAAGACTTAAAGTAAATAAAATAAAAAGACAAATTGCTGCAACAAGGGCAAATTTGCAACGCATTAGGATACTTTTATCTTTAATAATGATAATTGCAATTTGTTATGGCGGAATTAAAATTCTGAAATTACCTCAATGGTATATTGATTCTGCTAAACTTTCAGCTGCAGACCCTTCTGTTATTAAAATACAAGGAAATATAATAACACCTGATTATAAAATCATTAATATGATAAGGCAAACACAACTTCCTTATGTCCAAGTTTTTCGACTAAACACAAAAGAATTAGAAGAAAATATTTCTCAATTGCAACCTGTTAAAAAAGTTTATGTAAGACGTTTTTGGTTTCCTGCAAGATTAACTATTGCGCTTGATGAAAGAACACCTGCTTTTTTATTAGCTCCAAATCTTGAATCTGAACCCAATTCAGCACTGTGCTCTGATGGCACATTAATTGACCATGACTATCTACCCTTAAATCCGTCAATTAAAGCCAAAAAACTTCTTACTTACGGAGTTAGAGATGGCCTAGATGAAGTATGGGACAAAAAAAGAGTAGAAGAAATAATAAGATTAATCAAAGCAATTGAAGCATACTCAGGACAAGAGGTTCAATACATTGATTTAAGAAATAATTCTGATGTATATATAATGCTAAAAGAATATTTAATTCGTTTTGGCGAAATTAATGATACTGCAACGAAAAGAGCAAAATGGATTGCTTCAATTTTGCCCCAAGCCAGAAGTGTTGAAGGTAAAATCAAATATATCGATTTAAGATGGGATGATTCGCAATATTTTAGGCTTGAGGGTGCTAAAGAAATTAAAAACGACCAAACACAAAAACCAAAACAAACTCAACAAGCAACACAAGAAGTAAAAAATACAACACCAAAACAAGAAAAAATACAAGAGCACCAAGAGCCCAAAGTTCAAGAAGAACAACAAATCCATGGCGATGAAATCTTAGACTAATAAACTTTCAATTAAAGCTTTTGTGTTTTCATTTTGAATTTTATCTATCGCCTCCTTATCAATTAAAGATGTTTTATTAAATTCTTTTAAAATAATTGCAGCTTTTGCACATAAATCTAAAGGAAGCTTATTGTTATTTATCAATTCTGCCAAAAACTCTGAAGCATCATCCATTTTTAACTCTTTAATAACATCAAGCGCTAATGACTTTCTTATATTATCTTTTTCAAATTCATCTAAAATATTTTCAAAAGACAAATTTAAATCATCCAAGAAATTTGCGATATTTTTTAATTCATTTTTAGTATCTTTATCAAGGTCAAATGAATAAATATCAGATGAACTGTATTCATCAAATTTTATTTTTGCAATAAAAAGAACATTATTCGCAAATTGATTATTATAATTTGAAATCAGTTTAATATAATCATAAATTTGATAATAAATAATAGTGTTTAAATTAATATTTTCAGGATAATTTTGAATTAAAACACTAAAAACCTCTATAATTTCATTTTCAGATAAAACTTTAGTTAATTTATCATAGTCATAAAAATCAAATAAAGAAACTATTATATTATCCCTAAAAGAACTATTTTTATAATTTTCAACTATAAACCTGACTGCTTCATCTCCGCCATAAGCCGCCATAAATGAATATGCACCCAAAACCTCGAAATCATCAGATGAAGTTTTGATAATATCTTTTGCTTTATTATATGCTGTTTTATCGCTAAATTTTGATAAAGCCATTGCACAATTAAGCTTTAAAGGCTCAAAATCACTAAAAGCAAATTTATTTAAATATTCTAGAGCGCAAAAATCATTAATATAGCTGAAATATTTTGCAGCATAAGCTTTTTGTTCATTTGTACCATTTTCAAACAATTCAAGGATTTGATCCGTTAAATCTTCTTTTGCAAATTTAATCCAAGAAAAAACGACCATTTCTTCAAAATCGCAACTGTAAACTTTTGAAAACTCAAAAACTGTTTTTAGGTCATTTTCTTCAATTAACTTTACAAAATTTTTATTTATTTTTTCTTTTAAAAAAGGAAAAATAAAATCACTTTTTTCGCATAACAACTTAAAATACTCAATATTTGCACTTTTTATGAGATTTTTAAGAGTTGTGTTTGATAGCGAATTATTTTTTGATGTTATATTTTTGATAAAATTTTCTGATGGCATAATTTAATTATTACATATTCAACATTTCTTGTGTATAATTGATTTATATTATTTTTAATATTTCAATATTGATTAGAAAAAAGGTGTTAAATGAGCAATTTAAAATACAAAAAAATTCTTCTAAAAGTTTCAGGAGAAGCTTTGTTGGGCAATCAACAATTCGGAATTGACCCTGAACCTGTTAGAAATATTGTCGCTGAAATTAAAAAAGCCTATAATTTAGGTGCTCAAATTGCAGTTGTCGTTGGTGGAGGCAATATCTTTAGAGGCATGAAAAACTCCTCTAAACTTGGCATGGATCAAGCTTCCGGAGATTATGTGGGTATGCTTGCTACTGTGATGAATGCCATAGCCCTGCAATCAGAATTAAGAAAAAACGGAGTAGAATGCAGAGTTCAATCTGCAATTGATATTGAAAAAATAGCTGAGCCATATATTAGATTTAAAGCTATAAGACACTTAGAAAAAAATAGAGTGGTTATTTTTGCTGCAGGCACAGGAAATCCGTTCTTCACAACAGATACCGCTGCAGCATTGAGAGCAGCAGAAATCGGTGCTGATATCATGTTAATGGCTAAAAATGGTGTAGATGGAGTATATAATGATGATCCAAAAACTAACCCAAATGCTAAAAAATATGATAATATAAGTTATGATGATATTATTGTTAAAGGTCTTAAAGTAATGGATTTAACATCTTGCGCTTTATGCAAACAAAACAACATCCCTATTTGTGTTTTTGATTTTAATTTAAAAGACAGTATAGTAAAAATCTTAAACGGTGAAAACATAGGAACAACAGTAAAATAATTATTTATTAGGAGATAAAAATGTCAATTGAAGAAATTAAAAAACAAACAAATGAAAAAATGGATAAATGCGTTCAACAATTAAAAAAAGAATTGGCAACAGTTAGAACAGGCAGAGCCAATCCTCTTATTTTGGATAAAGTTCTTGTTGATTATTATGGAGCACCAACAGGTTTAAGACAATTAGCGCAAGTTTCCGTTTCAGAAGGTACAACTTTGGTTATTACTCCTTTTGATAAAACAATTATTAAAGAAATAGAAAAAGCTATTGTTAAAGCTGAAATCGGCATTACTCCAAACTCTGACGGTATGGTAATTCGTCTTCAATTCCCGCCTTTAACTCAAGACAGAAGAAAAGAGCTTGCTAAAGAAGTAAAAGCCATAGGTGAAGAAGCAAAAGTTGCGATAAGAAACGTTAGACGAGATTCAACAGATGCCGTTAAAAAACTTGAAAAAACTGATAATCTTCCTGAAGATGCAGTTAAAGACGGACAAGATCAAGTTCAAAAAATCACCGATAAATTCGTAAAAATCGTTGATGAAACAGTAAGTGCAAAAGAAAAAGAAGTAATGGAGATATAGTTTGGCTGACGAAGTTGCAAAAAAGAATAAATTATCTCGTGTTATCACGGGAACAATTATTTCTCTTATATCCATAGCAGCAATAATATTGGGCTCAATTCCTCTATTTGTGCTTTTGGTTATAATAATAACCCTATGTAGTCGTGAATTTGTAAAAATTCTTAGATACAAAGGTTTTCACCCGAGTTTATCAATTATTTTATTCTCGGCTATTGTTTTTGCAACTTTAACTTTTTTCCATAGATTTGATATGGTGCCATCTATGCTTACCTTAACTATTATGGCATCATTTTTAACGGTATTATTCAGAGGAAGACAACCCTATATAGTAAATGTTGCAACAACAACCCTTGGTGCACTTTATTGCGGTTGGCTTCCTTGTCATATACTGTTAATTAGACAAATAGGGCTGGATAGGGTTGCAGCTTTTCAATTTGCACCCTCTGAAGGACTGTCATTTTTAATGTTTGTATTTTTAGCGGTTGCCTTAACCGATATTGGCGCATATTATTTTGGAGTGCGCTTTGGAAAACACAAACTAGCTGAAGTAATAAGCCCTAAAAAAACTATTGAAGGAGCAATAGGCGGTGCAGCATGTGCTATTTTAGTATCAATTTTAGGAATATTCTATATTGATATAAGCTTATGCCAAGCCATAATTGGTGGTATTTTAATTACATTATCCGCTCAACTTGGTGATTTATCGGAATCTTTAATTAAAAGAGATGCAGGAGTTAAAGATTCATCAGACATTCTCCCCGGTCATGGCGGAATGTTAGATAGATTTGACGGATATATTTTTGCAATTCCTGTTGCATATTATTTCTTTGTTCATTTTTGTAACGGAACAAATGTCTTTATTGAATTTTTTAATTATTTAAAAGGCGCAATTAATGTCTATTTCTAATGAACGCATTGAAATACTTAAAGAATTTCAAAAAAAATATAATCTAACATTTTCTAATATAGAGCTTTTAAACCAAGCATTCATTCATACATCATATACAAATGAAAATAATATTGATGTTATAAATTCTTATGAAAGACTCGAATTTTTAGGAGATGCCGTTTTAAAATTAATCACAAGCGATATTTTATATAAACATTTTTCTGATTTTCAAGAGGGGAAATTAACAAGATTACGAGCAGAAATTGTTTCAGATAAACACATTTTTAATTATGCTAAAAAATTAGGTTTTGAAGATTTAATTATTTTAGGTAAAAATGAAAAAAAACAAGGCGGATATAAAAAAGAATCAATTCTTGCCTGCGCATTTGAAGCTTTATTGGGTGCAATTTTTATTGAATATAAGAAAAAAGGATATAATAAAGCTTATGAATTTATAGAAGCAAATTTTTTAGATGATATTTTATCAACCAAAAATAAAATTTCCCTATTAAATCCAAAAGCAATTTTACAAGAATACACTCAAAGCATTAATCAAAAATTGCCGATTTACACTTTAATTGACGAAAAAGGAAAAGAACACGACAAGACTTTTTTTGTTGAAGTTTCATTTATAGATAAAATCATAGGAAAAGGCTCGGCAAAAAGCATTAAACAAGCGCAAGTTGAGGCTGCTATTGATGCTATTAAAAATTTAGGAATAAATAAGGAAGAATAATGAAAACTATTATCTCACCTTCAATTTTATCTGCAGATTTTGCCAATTTGGAAAAAGAAATTAAAAAAATCGAACCTTATACAAACTGGGTACACATAGATGTAATGGATGGGCACTTTGTACCTAATATTTCAATCGGTGTACCTGTTGTAAAATCTTTAAGAAAAATAACTAACATGTTTTTAGACATACATTTAATGATAGAAAACCCAATTAAATATATTGACGCTTTTTCTGATGCCGGAGCTGATTTGATTACATTTCATTATGAAGCAAGCAAAGAAAACACAATTAAAACAATTGAAAAAATAAAAGAAAACAATAAAAAAGTCGGCTTATCAATTAAACCAAAAACGGACCCTAGCGAAATAAAAGATTTTATTAATTTAGTTGATTTAATTTTAATTATGACAGTAGAACCTGGTTTTGGCGGACAAAAGTTTATGGATGACTGCGCTAAAAAAATAACTGAAATAAAAAATTATTCTAATAACGATAATCTGATTATCCAAGTTGATGGCGGAATAAATGATAAAACCGCTAAAATTTGTACCGATTTAGGTGCAAATTGCTTAGTTGCAGGAAATTATATATATAATTCAGCCAACATAGAAAAGGCTATAAAATCACTAATTTAGGAGAAAATAAAATGCAATTTTTACATTCAATGATAAGAGTAAAAAATGAAGAAAAATCTATAAAATTTTATTGTGATTTATTAGGTTTAAAAAAAGGTAAAAGAATTCGTCTTGAGGATTGTTATTTGCAATATTTAACAGATGAAACAACAAAAACAGAGCTTGAATTAACAATTAACGATGAAACACCCAAAAATGGCTACAACAACGGAAATGCTTTTGGGCATTTTGCATTTTTGTGTGATGACTTAGATGAAATAAATAAAAAAATTACAAAAATGGGCTATAATTGGGAAATTGAGCCTTTTTATATGGAAGAGGTCAAGACAAGAATTGCTTTCTTGCTTGACCCCGATGGAAATTCTATTGAATTAATTGAAAAAAACAATTAATTCTCTCCTTCAACCAAAATTTTAGGATCAACACCTAAAACTTTTCCAATGTGGTTTAATTCAGCAACTGATAAAGTTGCTAATTCACCTACATCAAATTCTTCAACAAAAGCCAAAATTTCATCCTCATTCATAGAAAAAATAGGAGAAACATAAGGCTTTTTAACCTCAGAAATTAACTCAAAATTAGATAAGTCTTTTTGTTTTAAATCGGGCTTAACAATATTTTGAGCATCTTGTAAAATTTCCTGCCTTAAAATATCTGCTAATCTGGACTCTTCAATTGTTAGTTTTTGTTTTCCCATATACCTACATCATCCTTTCTTGGATACATCTTATATCGGCACAAAATTTGTATAATTTAGAAAGTTGACAAAAAAATTTACATTAATTTACAATTTACAAAATTTTTTTATTTAAAAATACTTTATATATATGAGAGGATATATTGTAATCAAAAACAATGATATAATTTAGCTATGAAAGACAATATAAAATACATTAAGGAAAAACAATTACAGAAAACTGCGCAAAAAAATTATGACAATTTTTGCAAAAATTCTTCTGTGGAAAATCCTATCAAAGAAAAATTTCTTGCCTTTCAAAAAACAAAAAAAGACATCAATTTAAAAGATTTATTTTAATGCAAAATATCAAAGCTATTGTTTTTTTATATTTAACACCTCGGCAAAAATCTCAACTTTTAGGCACCCTAAAAGCCTATTTTAAAAAGTTTTCCAATCTTTCGGTTGATGAATTAATTAATAAATTTCTTGAAGATGAAAAATATTATCTGGATATTGATAATCCTCATTTTGAATTTGTGAAAGATTATTTTAATGATGATAGATTTTATAATGATCTTAAAAAATTCTTTGATTTTTGCTTTTATGAGCAAAAACAAAAAGAATTAATGCAACCTTATATTGATAAACAAAAAGAATTAGCCAAAATTCAAAGAAAAAAAGCTCAAGAATATAAAATGTCAAAATTAAAACCTACAAAAAAACAGCTTTTTTATTATGATAAAATAACTAAAGCACATAATATTGAAAAAAAAGACACAAAAGACGCTTCAAGGCTTGATGTGCGCAATTGGATTATGGAAATTTTAGAAAAATATGAATAAGACATATAAAAAAATAAAAGAAATTTTAAAAAACGGCAATATTGAAGAATTTGAGCAAGAAGCAAAATATTTAATAACCTCGATTAATTCAATTCCAATTGAAGAAATTCTTTTAAAAGATGAACTGGAAAATGAAGATGAGTTAATCAAACTTGCTAATAAAAGAGTTGAGTCAAGAATGCCAATTCAACATATTATTGGTTTTTCATATTTCATGGGCGAAAAATATATTGTAAATAAAAATGTTTTAATCCCGAGAGATGAAACAGAAATTCTTGTAAATTCAGCTTATGAACTTTTAAAAGATAAAAATGAAAAATTAGATATTTTAGATATTGGCGTAGGTTCAGGCTGTATCAGCTGTGCTTTAGCTAAAAAATTAAAAAATAAAGAAATAGAAATTTTAGGTGTAGATATAAGTTCTGAAGCAATTATGACAGCACTAGAAAATATCAACAAATTAAATTTAGTCAGAAAAATCATTTTAAGAAAATCAGATTTATTTTCAAAAATAAGAGATTGTGAAAAATTTGATTTGATAATTTCAAACCCGCCTTATATTCCAAAAAAAGAAAAAGAAAATCTTCAAAAAGAAGTTCTATTTGATCCTGAATTAGCCCTTTTTACCTTAGATGATGATGGGGTTGAATTTTATCAAAAAATAATTAATAAAGCGCCACAATACCTTAAGAATAATGGTATTGTGGCTTTTGAAGTTGGAATAAATCAAAGCGATTTAGTCTCTAAAATGCTTGAAAAAGATTTTTCTAATATTAAAATCATTAAAGATTTAGCAGATATTGATAGAGTTATATTAGCTCAACTGAAAAACTAATCAGCATTTGCAGTTGTTGCTTTACCTACTTGTTGCTGCAAAATTTCGCAAGCTTTTGCTAATTGCGGGTCTTTATTAGCTTTAATATCCGCTTCTTTAATATCCACAACATAATCAGGGGTAATTCCTTTTTTATGAATATCTGTTCCGTTTGGAGTTAAATATTTTTGAATTGTGATATGCAAAGCTGAACCATCGGGCAATTTATTAATTTCTTGAACTAAACCTTTGCCGAAGGATTTTTTACCCACAATAACCGCTCTTTTATTATCTTTCAATGCTCCTGATAAAATTTCTGAAGCAGAAGCAGAACCGCCATTAATTAAAACTACAATAGGCTGATTTGTTGAAACTTGTGATAGAGAATTTTGCGTTTCTTTGTAACCGTCTCTATCTACTGTTGAAACTATTGTTTTATTGCTCAATAGCATATCTGCTATATAAATAGCGTTTGTTAAAAGCCCTCCTGGGTTAGAACGCAAATCAATTATAATCCCATCTTTATCTTTTAATTGATTAAGTGCATTTTGAAATTCAGAAGCTGCATTTCTTGAAATAAATGAGCTTAGGCGGATATAGCCAAGGTTATCATCAACTTTACCTATTTTTGGAGCTTTTGTTGATACTGATTTTAGCTCAATATTAGCTCTTTGGATAGTATATAATTTATTTGGTACACCTTTTCTTTTAATTAAAAGTTTAACGTTTGTTCCCTCCGGACCTCTAATTTTATCTGCAGCAGCTTCAACGGTAATACCTTTTGTTGATTCACCGTTAATTTCAAGAATTTCATCTTCGCTTAAAAGTCCTGCTTTTTCTCCGGGGGTGTCTTCAAGAGGGGCGATAATTAAGAGCTTACCATCTCTAACGCCAATTTGAACGCCGATACCTTTTAAGGAACCTTCAATGCTTTCAGATTCTTCTTTATATTCTTTTGGAGTTAAGAATTTTGTATAAACATCTCCAAGACTATCCACCATTGTTCCAATAGCAACATAAGCATCTTCTTCATCTTTAATTACATTATCGTATTTATGACGCCAACGCTCCCAATTTTGTTGATTTTGAGTATCATCAACATATTTTGTATAAATTAATCGCCAAGCCTTGTCATATAGGCTCTGCGGCGTAATTGCCATAGCAGGATTTTGCGTATTAGTGATACAAAACAAGATGAATACAAAAATAAATATTGATAATCTTTTTAACATTTGTTTTAAATTCATAAAAACATTCCTTTTTCCAATAGTACTATTATAGCAAAAGTAATTTAGTTTTCTACATATAAAATTACTATATTATATTAAACAATGTTGCTGAATATTGAAAAAAATGTTTTAATTAGGTGTAATATATAATAATTTAAAGGATTTGAAAATGAGAAGCGACATTTTAAAAACAGGAGTAGAACACGCACCCCATAGAGCTTTATTATACGCTGGAGGCGTTGCTGATGACAGCATTAAAAAACCATTTATTGGTATTGCAAGCTCATTTTCAGATTTAGTCCCAGGTCATGCCGGCATGCGTGATTTAGAGCGACAAATCGAAAAAGGCATCCACTCCGGTGGCGGTCAGGCTTTTATTTTTGGTGTTCCTGCTGTTTGTGACGGTATCGCAATGGGTCATTGCGGAATGAGATATTCTCTACCCAGCAGAGATTTAATAGCAGATTGTGTTGAAACCGTTGCAAACGCTCATCAATTAGATGGATTAGTTCTTTTAACAAATTGCGATAAAATCACCCCAGGGATGTTAATTGCTGCCTTAAGATTAAATATCCCTGCCATTATTGTAACAGCAGGACCGTCATTAGAAGGTCATTGCAAAGGTGAAACCTTAACATTTATCAGAGGTTCATCTGAAGCTGTTGGAAGATATAGAGTTGGAGATATTTCTTTAGAAAAATTATGCGAAATGGAGCATTATGCTTGCCCTACAATCGGCTCATGCCAAGGATTATATACAGCTAACACCCTTGCTTGCTTAACTGAAGTTATGGGAATGAGCTTAGTTGGGTGTGCAACCGCAGCTGCTGTTTCATCAAAGAAAAGGCGCCTTGCTTTTGAATCCGGCTTAGCAATTTGCGATTTGATTAAAAATAATATTTTACCAAAAGACATAGTAACAATAGATTCAATAAGAAATGCAATTATAGTTGATTTAGCCCTTGGCGGTTCAACTAATTCAATATTACACTTATTAGCAATAGCACAAAGTGCTGATATTCCATTGTCTTTAGATGATTTTGAAGAATTAAGCTATAAAATTCCTCAAATCATTAAACTTGACCCATCCAGCACTTTAACTATGACAGATTTAGATAATGCAGGAGGAATTTCGGGCGTATTTAAAACAATTTGGGGAAACTGCCCCGAGATGAAAGATACTAAAAATTTAATCGGCTTAAAAGTGTCTGAAATAGCTAAAAATGCTTGGGTTGATAATAATGTTATTAAGCCATTTGATAATCCTATAACATCCAACCCGGGTTTAGCAATTTTACATGGCAATTTAGCTCCTGATGGCGCAGTTGTAAAAATTTCAGGAGTAGACAAGGATGTATTTGAATTTGCGGGTACCGCAAAAGTTTACAACCACGAAGAAGATGCGATGAAAGCTATTGTAGATGATGAAGTTGTTGCAGGTGATGTTGTTGTAATTCGCTACGAAGGACCAAAAGGAGGCCCCGGCATGAGAGAAATGCTTGCACCTACTTCATTATTAGTTGGTAAAGGCCTAGGCAAAAAATGCGCCCTTATAACAGATGGAAGATTTTCAGGCGGCACAAGAGGGCTTTGCATAGGTCATATTTGCCCTGAAGCTTCTTTAGGCGGAGTTATCGGTTTAATTGAAAACGGCGATAAAATCGAAATTGATATCAACAAAAGAACAATAAATCTTTGTGTTAGTGATGAAGAATTAGAAAAAAGAAAACAAAACTTTAAACCATATCAAAATGAAGTTCCTAAAGGATACCTATCAAAATATCAAAGAAATGTCTCTCAAGCCAATAAAGGAGCAATCGCTCAATAAACTATGAGAAGACCAATATTAATTGAAATATTTGTTTGGAGCACAATTTTATTTGTGGTTTTCAGTATTGCAATTTTTTCATATTCCAAAATTTTTGTTGAACCTAATGTTTATACTATTGAATTTAAGGATATTGACGGAATTACAAAAGGATCTCCTGTTCGATTTATGGGTTTAAATATTGGTTACGTTCGCTCACTAAAATCAAAAGGGAAACATATCAACGTTCAGATTATTGTAACCGAAAAAAATATGAAAATACCCAATGGAACAGTTGCAAGGGTTGAATTTTACGGACTTGGCGGTTCAAAATCAATAGAATTAATGCCGCCTGACGGTTCTTGTGATGTCGGCATTTTAACGGGCGACACCATAAGAATAAACGATGTAGCCCAAGAAGCAGTAAGCATTGTAGAATTTGTTGAAAATATAGAAAAATATATAAAAGGAATTAAGCCTTCTAAAATGCAAAACATGCTTGAAGAAGTATCCGACTTAAGAAGCGAGAAAATAAAACAAGCAGGAGAAGATTTTTCCAGCTTAGAATTCGATATTAATGAAAAAATCAATAATATAAAAAACAAACAAACACAAGTGAACAAAAAAATTGAAAGAATAAATGAAAGCGTTGAAAAAATAAATGAATTTATAAAAAAATAATTTTATGTTAAGATTTTCACAAAAAAGGAACAAAACTAAAATGCCTAGAGAAACAAAACCAAAAGAAATCGAAGTAGTTATAGATGTTGAAACAACAGGACTTGATTATACAAGAGAAAGAATTATTGAATTTGCAGGAGTAAAACTTGTAAATGGCAGAGTTAAAGAAAAATTTGAAACTCTTGTTAACCCCCATCAACACATTAGAAAATCATCTCAGGCAATCCATGGAATTTCAGAAGAAGATTTAGCTGATGCGCCATCTGAAGAAGAAATTTTTCCCAAAATTTTTGAATTTATCGGAGATGCACCAATAGTTGCTCATAATGCAATTTTTGATTTTTCCTTTTTAAATCGAACATCAAAAAGACTTTACAATAAACCTCTTGAAAATAATTATATCGATACTCAAATGATGTTTAAAGAGGTTTATCCCCAATATGAATCTTGCGGGCTTGATATGCTTGCAACCGTTTTTGGTGCAAACAATAAAAAGCGCCACAGAGCAATGGGGGATGCTTCTGTTTTAGCTAAATGTTATCCAAAATTAAAAGCTTTATATAACCAAAAATATAATTGGCAATTATCTCAAATTGACCACGTTGAATATCTTTTTGAAAGATATTTAAGGTTGCAATCGGCAATTAATACCATGCAATCTGAAATACAAGATTTGCGCTCAATTTTTAAAATTTATTTTGAGCGTGGCGGTGCTGATATAAAATCAAATACGGGTGAAGTTTTAACATATAATCATAAGAAAACTTTTTCATATGATTTTACTCAAATTAAAGATGTATTAGATGAAGTTGGAGCACTGCCAAAAGCAGTTAAATTAAACAATGCTTTTGTAGATAGATTAGCCTCAACATCAAGTATTCCTGAAGACGCAAGAGAGAAAATTAAATCAGCAAGAGTTGAAATAAGCGAAAACAAATCATTTAGCATTGTAAAACCTGATAAAAATAAAAATTAAAAGCTATAAATCATAGTTTTGAATAAAACCATACCTTGCTTCATTATCAGAGGCGCTATTCATTCCGCCTCTTAGACGCCTATTTAAATTTCGTGCTTCTTCTTTGTAACGATTTACATCAAGCCCTTTTTTCTTAAGCTCGTTAACTTTTGGCGAAAATCTCATTAAACATTTTTTACAAGTAAATCCTGTTTTTTCATCATCTTCAAGTTCAACCCCGCAAAAGCGGCATTTTATTGATAATTTAGGAACAACGGTAAACAATCTGCCTCTTGTAACTAAATCTTCAAGCTCAGAGATTTGCGCTCCAACCGCTTGCGAAATTTCTTCAAGAGATACTTTAGGTTTATCTGACATAGTAACATAATTTCTAATGCTATCAATCAGCTCAAGCTCTTTTTTGTAACATTCTTCGCAAACTTCTCTTCCTGAATTTTTAAAAAAGAGAGTTCCGCATTTTTTACAATTAATTAAACCATCTTTTGTCATACATTAAATTGTATCAATTTTTTTAAAAAAATCAAATCTATGTAAAAATAAAATAAAAAACTTGTATTAATTCATATTTTTTTATAAAATAGTAATATATTTGGTAGTAAGAGTGTATTTAAAAAATATTGCCTGTTAAGTTAATTTCATTAAGTGATGGGAATAATAATACAATAGAAAGATTATCCTAATGTATACGAATAAGTGCATTAAATGCGGCAAAGAATTTGAAACCAAAAACCCAAAGAGGGTTATTTGTCCTGAGTGTTTATATCCTGAAAGAACTGTGGCAATGCCCGCACCAACTGACGAAAACGGAGTTGTGCAGGATTATTCACGAGGTTACAGTGCAGGAACAGGAAATCCTGAAGGTTATTCAAGAAGATATAATAACCGCCCTCAGAACAATCAAAACGGCTTTAAACCAAGAAATAATTTCCAGAAAAGAGATAACGGCAATTATAATCAAAGACGTCCACAAAGACCCGGAGCAAAACCAAATCAAAAACGTCCGCAAAAACCGAATAAACAAAGACCGCTATTAGTTAATAAAGAACAACTGGCCCAAATTGAAGAAATGTATAAAAAAATGCTTCCGCTTCCAAATCCGGATGCGCATGAAGTTATTGCACAAGCAATTGATTTAGAACCTAAAAAAGTGTTTTTTGGAATTAATTTAGTAAGACAAAAAATGATGCTTCCAAAAGTTCAATTCCCAAAAAGAAAACTTGCAATTACTCCCGATCAAATGATGGCTATTAAAAATCTATATGAACCATTATTGCCTCTCCCACCTATCGGGTGTCATAAAATTATTGCAGCTCAGCTTAAAATGGATGAATGGAGAGTCCATGTTGGTATCGGGCTTGTTAGAAAACAAATGGGGCTGGACAGATGGAATCAAGATAGAGAAGATGCCCCTGAAGAATTTAAGAAAAAAGCATAAAATATTAAAAAAAGACAAGCTCAAGGCTTGTCTTTTTAATTTAACTAAATAAATTTATTTTTTCTTATAACCACATTTTGGGCATACGCCATCTGGGCCCAAAGAAATTCCACATAAAGGACAGCGATCAAGTGATTTATGAACCTTATATTCCTCGCTTGCCGCATTAACACCACTTGTAAATGTAATTTTTGAAATATTCAATTTATCTTTTAAAAGCTCATAAACAATTTTTATCATTCCTTCAACTGTCATAGTTTCTTTTGTGACAACAATTCTACAATCAGGATAAGCAGTAGCTAAATCAGTCTTAAAAGCTTCACCTTTCATTGTATTTTGAGGAGCACCGTTTTTAATTCCTTGTTTATCGTAAACATCTAAAATAGCAGGTAAAAGCGGGTCATCTTCTCTTAAAATTGTCGCATGATCGAAATTTTTTAATACTTCCCATGCTGTTTTTTTGATTTCATTACAGGGAAAAACCATATTAACACCCATATTAATACTATCTTCCACTTCAATTGTCAAAACTCCTGTGTGACCATGGAGATATTGAGCTTCACCTTTAAAGCCGCAGAATCTGTGCGCATACTGCAAATCAAAAGTTGTAATTGACTTCATGATAACCTCCTTTATAACGTAATTTACAAGTTTTTTATATTTTAACATTCTATTCTAAATACAAAACAAATAAATAAGCTGAAAGTCTATCATTTTGGTAATCAAAATGCTAAACAAATTATAAGGCAATATTAATGTAATTTTTGTTTTTATTTAGACATGGATATAATAAAAAATAATACAATAAACAACTCTAATCAAAAAGACATTAATAGCACAAAAAAGCAAACTACTGCCATCAATCCAATAATTTGCAAAAATTATAGTGGTAAAATTGTTCACCAACAAGAAAATTTAGCTTTTTTAGGTAAAAGTCAAATATTTACTAAAAACAATAATGACATCAGTTTAATGCAAGAAATATCTTTACTTAACGGCGATCCATTTGAAAATGCAAACAAAATTAAAAATATAATCTTAAAAAACATGGGTTTACCCAAAGATTGCATCCAAATTGAAATTTTTGATAAACCAAATAAAAAAACTTATTGCGATTATTTTAATCACTACAGCGGAAATATTTTAATTCATAGAAATGACAATTATGATACTAAAAAACTAGCTCAAATAATAAGACATGAAATAGAGCATTTCGTTCAATCACTGGCTATAATCAAATATTATGGCGTAGAATTTTACAAAGAACTATACAAAGAACAAAAAAATGAAATTAAAAATGAATTTCCAACTACATCAATTGAATTTAATAATGCTCTATGGAATAACAAAGTATTACAATCTAAATCATTAATTACAAAAGAAAAATGCGATGAATACATTAATTCAATAAATCAAAGGACTGAATTAGCAAAAAAAACAGGCGGTATTTATAAATACATTATTGAAAATTACTTATATGCGACAGACCCAATGGAAATTGATGCCATAAAAGCAGAAAATAAATTAGCGCAAATGTTTGGCAATGAAACACAGATAACTAATGATAAATCCTTTATTGCAATCAAAGAATTAGAAGAAATATTAAACGATTATATTGAAAATAACTATCCACAAGGCTTGCATGATGATAAAAAGCATAATATTAAAACCGATTTATGTTTATTTGCTTTTTTAAAAATGCAAATATCAAATGATTTTCCCTTAGAGTTATATTATAAATCTTGCCTTAAAAATGGAAAATTAAATTATGCTTTAAAAAATCAATTATTAAATAAAATTTCAAATTATGACACAGATAACATTTTTAATGATATAACAAGCATGACAAGAATAATTAGCAATATTGAATCAAATAATGAAATAAACTACATACTGAATACTATATACTGCAACTAAAATATTAAACAATGTTACAATATAGCAATATTTTAAAAAATAAAACCTTATAATAAAATAGAGTTAAAAAAGGAGAAGTATTATGGCAAATGTTAAAAAGCTAATCGGACTATTTGACATGTCATCTATCGCACCAAAAATTGTCAAAGAAACTGCACAAGAAATTTCAACACCTAAAACAATAGAAAACGGGAATAAATTAATTTCCACCGGACTTGACGCATTCGGTGACTATAACAAAGCTTCAATAAACATAACAAATAGCTTACAAAGCAATATTCCAGAAACAACTGATTTCACCAAAATGACCGATGAAATTATTCCTAACTCTCAAAAAGGAATATATGGACAAGATGTATTAGACCCAATAGATTCTTTAAATAAAATGGACCCATTAAGCCCAATTATTCCCGACTCTCAAAAAGGAATATATGGACAAGATATATTAGACCCAATAGATTCTTTAAATAAAATGGACCCATTAAGCCCATTTTACGATCCAAATAATAATTTTTAATAAACCATCAATACAACTTAGAAAAAATATATAAATACAATTTATAGATTATATGCAATATGGTTTTATATAATGAAGTCATTTTTATTAATAAAATAACAATCTATCTTTGAGGGGGGACAATTCATACCTGCCAAACCGACAGTTCAAAGTTCAACTAAATTACTGTACGTATAATAAGCATGGTAATTTTCGATTGTAACAATTTTCATAAACTCTATTAAAATTAGGCAATTTCTAAAAACCTGACTACTTTATATATGTAGTAGAAAATAATAAGGAATAGGTTTGTGATTAGTAGAATAGCAGGCAATTATTTACAAGTATATACGGCAAATTACGGTAATAGACAGTTACAGCCAGTGTCATTCAGGGGTGATATTGGTAAAACAGATACAACAAAATTATCACATAATGGGCAAAAAGAGTTACCAACAGGCACTAAAATCGCAATAGGTACAGGAATTGCGATTGCTTTAGCAATAGGTACCGATTACGTTTTTTGCAAAGGTAAACATGTTAAGAATTTGTTAGGTAAATTAAAAGAAAATAAAGCTAAATCGAAACCTAAAGTTAAACCAGAGGTTAAACCAGCTGTTAAAACAGAAATTAAGCCTGAAGTTAAATCAGAGGTAAAACCAGAGGTTAAACCAGCTGTTAAAACAGAAATTAAGCCTGAAGTTAAATCAGAGGTAAAACCAGAGGTTAAACCAGAAATTAAGCCTGAAGTTAAACCAGAAGTTAAACAAGAAAATCCTGCCATCAATGAAGCAAAGTTAAAAGCTGAAAAGGATTTAGAACAGTTATCACAAGAAATCCCTAGCATGTCACGTTCTAATATTGCCCAACAAAGACGTGAATTAAATAGGTGGGGTTGTGAGATTGACAGGCTTGAAATGAAAGCAAAGAAGGGATGCTTAACAGAATTAGAAAATGTTAGATTAGATTTCTTGAAACGAAAACTTTCTTTATTAGAAGCTAGAGAAAAGCAAATTGCACAATCCTTAGAACAATATGTTCCTACCGTTTCAGATAATTCTGCCGTTTCTATGCACCATTATATAAGTGGAGACAATACACGTATTAGAGAAGCAATTAGTGCTAAAGCTAAAAATCCAAGTGAATTAAGTAAACTTCAAATTGAGAACAAAGAATATATGGAAGAACTAATGGCACAAATAGATAAAGAGTTTGAACAATTACCACCTCTTGAGAAAAATTGTATTGTCTATAGAGGTCGTGCAGAACATCCAATAATTAAAAAGTTTAATGACGACTTTGAAATAATGGAAAAAGCTAAAGTTGGTGATGTTGTTATTCCTGATACAGGATATTCATATACAGCTTTCAATTATGATATGGCAAATAACTGGTGCCAAGGTGGCAGAGCGAGAGATATGAACAATAATCCATTAAGAACAATCATGTATGAAATACGTTTACCTAAGGGTGCTAAGGTTTCCAGGAATTTAGAGCATGGAGGAGAGGTTGTTATGCCACGTAGTGCCCAGTATAAAGTATTAGACAAAAAAGTTGGTACTAATGGCGATATAGAAGTGGTTTTAGAATATATTTTACCTAAGGCATAGTTTCGTAGGTTGCGCATACTTGAATTGTCCCCACTAAAACGTAATCGGTCAGTAGGCAAGTTTTCGAATATAATAAAAAAAAGGAGGAACGATGAGAAAACAAAAAAGCCTGACCGAAGAACAAATTCAAGAATTATTAGAATCAAAATACATCGAAAAAGTATTTCAAAATCGTATTATCTATACAAATGAGTTTAAATTATCTGCACTTGAACAATACAGAAATGGGAAACCGCCTGTTGAAATCTTTGTTGAAGCAGGGATTAATCTGGATATTGTCGGCAGAAAAAACGCTGTTAATCTTCTTTTAAAATGGTCTAAAGAAGGTATAAAATCTAATGAACAAATATCTTTAGAAAAACAAATTGAAGAATTAAAAGCCCAAAATGCATATCTTAAAGCGGAGAATGACTTTCTAAAAAAGTTAAGTTGAATAGTCGTCAATTGAGGACTATTCATAAATATCAAATAATAAGATCAATACTTCCTAAATTTACAATAAAAGTATTATGCAAAATTGCAGAAGTCTCTGTAAGCGGTTACTATTGCTGGAAAAATAGAGAAGTAAAGGATAAAGATATAGAAATAATTGCAATAATCTCGAAAATATTTTTTCAGCATAATGGGAAAATAGGTATTCGCAGAATAAAAATGGAATTAGAACGAAACTACAATCTGATTGTAAATAAAAAGAAAATTCAAAGGATTAAAAAAGAAAATAATTTGAAAACTCAAATCAGAAAAAAAAGAAAGAATTATTCCAGCTATCTTCGTTCACAAAGGTGGTGCATTGCTGACAATATACTCAATAGACAATTTAGACAAACCAAAGCTGATAAAGCGTATTCAACAGATGTAACATATTTGACGACAAAAGCGGAGAGTTATTATTTATCTGTAGTAAAAGATTTAGGAAGTAAAGAAATAGTAGCATATAATGTTTCAACAAAACACAATTTAGAGTTAGTAATGAATACAATAAACCAGTTAAAGAAACACGCAAAAGAAGGAATAATGCATTCGGACAGGGGCGGATTGTACACGAGTTTTCAATATATACAAAAATTGAAAGAACTAAATTTAATCCGTTCAATGTCAAGAAGCGGTAATTGTTTAGATAATGCTCCAATAGAGAGTTTCTTCGGACATTTGAAAGATGAAATGGACTACAAGGATTGTAAATCATTAGAAGAAATACGTGACAAAATAGATGAATACATTTATTATTACAATAATAGAAGATATCAATGGGGGTTAAACAAAATGACACCTTGTGAATACAGAGAATACCTTGCAATGTCCTACTGACCGATTACGTTTTAGTGGGGACAATTCATACTGCCCAACAATACAAAAAGCAAACAAAAAGCTCTCAACTAAATTCGCTGAGAGCTTTTTAATAAATATAGGATTAGATAACGACCTATCTTTGAGGGGTGCGACTACCCTCCGAGATAAAGGCGAGCGATGAAAGTCTTTACGACCGTGTTCGGGATGGGAACGGGTGGTGTCCTTTCTCTTTGTCACCAGAAAACTTGTTTTCAAAACTGCTTTCTTAAATGCAGTAATTTTAGCAAAGCAACGCAAGCCGTAAAAACTCAACAAAAAAGCTCTCAACTAAATTCGCTGAGAGCTTTTTAATAAATATAGGATTAGATAACGACCTATCTTTGAGGGGTGCGACTACCCTCCGAGATAA
>CALUWJ010000002.1 GCA_944324455.1 Candidatus Gastranaerophilales bacterium
TTGCATTTTGAAAGTAGTATTGATTTCAAAATGGGGTCCCTGCTCCGCCCGAAAATTTTTCTATATCTTATTTAATTGTCAAACTTTTTGTATCTCGGGACTTGCGCACCCCCATTCCCTTTTGCTTTTTGCATTTTGAAAGTAGTATTGATTTCAAAATGGGGTCCCTGCTCCGCCCGAAAATTTTTCTATATCTTATTTAATTTGATGTACATGTAAATCTGCTTACTTTATCCTAACATAAAATAAAAAATATGTGCAAAAAATATTTTTAGATGTTTTGTATAGTAAAATAAGCGAGGAACTATGAAAATAAATTTAATTAATAATATCAGATTTGCCTATAATAAAGATTACCATGACAAACTTCATCAAAAATTAGCAAGGCAAAAAAATGATCTGCCATTAGCACAACAGCTTTCGGCAGCTGATGAGTTTTGTCTGTCTCTTGAAGATAAAATTAACGAAATTGAAAGCGACGGAAGTGATTTAGATGGTTATACGTTTAATGAGCTTACAAATTTTTTGATTGAGTTGCGTTTGGTTGTCGTGGATTATTTCTCGGCTAATTTTAATAATTTTCATTATCCTCAAGAATTAATTAAACAATATACAAAAGAAGCAAAAAACACGGCAAATGATGTTGCAAAACAATGGAGATTGGATTTATGTGACAGTTTATCAGGTCTATTGGCCCCTGTGTCAAACAATTCTGAGGACAACATGGAAACATCTTCAAATCCGGATAACTCTGTTGGTTATAATATACCTATAGGAAACTTAAAAAAGCCAGATTTTTTGGATGAATTTATTCCAAGACAATCTTCTCCAAAAGGCTTTTGCGATGTTGTCGGATTTGAAAATCAAAAAAATGAGCTCAAAGAATCAATTATTGAATATATTGAAAACCCCGAATTAGCTGAAATAGATAAAAATGAATATGGTATTACTTTGCCTAGAGGGTATTTGTTTTATGGGCCCCCAGGTTGCGGTAAAACTTTTTTAACCGAAGCAATTGCAGCTGAAACAGGTTTAAAAATGTATAAAATGGATTTATCAAAAATTGGTTCATCTTATGTAAACCAAACTGCAAAAAATATTCAAGGCGCATTTGATTTTTTGAAAACACAAGCGCAAAAAGATAATAAACCTGTTTTATTATTTATTGATGAAGTTGATTCTTTAGTTAGAAAAAGACAACCGGATGAACAAAGTGCTGAAGATTCAAAAACTACAACGACTTTGTTGAAGTTAATACATGAGGCACGGGATAACGGAATTATTGTTATTGCTGCAACAAACAGATACGATATTTTAGATGAGGCTTTTACTTCTCGATTTGATAATCAGCAATATTTTGGTTTGCCGGATATGGAGCAAATTCAAGCTTTGTTAAAAAAATCTCTTGAAAAAAGAATAAAAGGTCAAGAATTGGCTAAAAATAATGATGCTATTAAAAACCTAGCTATTCAATTGAAAGATTATTCAAACCGTTCTATTACTTTTATTGTGGATGAAGCAGCTAAAATTGCAAAAAGAAAAGGGCGACTAAATATAACATCCTCTGATGTAGCTGAAGCAATTAATAAATGCAATTTCGATAAGGTTGATGAGTCATCATATCGAAAAGACAAGAGAAAAACTTTTAAGCTTGGTTTTAATTAATCTTTATAAATTGTTCAAGTTTATTTTTAATTATGTCTTTGTTTTTTAAGACTAATAATGGCATGTTTATATAATTAATAAAAACGTTTCTAAATGCTTTTAAATAATTTTTCTTAGGCAAAATTTGGTTATATTGCTTTGGTTTTGGGCATGTGCAATATTTTTGTGTGCAAACTTTGAGGTTATTATACAATTTAAAGTTTTTATCTTTAATGTTGCCAAGATAATTTTTTATTAAAAATCTTGATGAATAGCAGCGATAAACTGAACCATCTTCATATATTACCGCACTTTTGCTTCCTGCACTGCAATAGTGGGCGTATGATTTTTCTATTTTTTCTTTTTTTGAAAAATATTTTTCTTCGACTTTATTATATTTAATAAATTTGTTTAAAATTCGTATGTGTTGAAAATCAATATTTGTATTGTATTTTTCTGCAATTAAATTAATTTTTTTAATTTTTTCTTCTTTTATCTGGTCTAATTTAAAAATGGGTATCAAAATCGTTGTTGATATGTATTTAGGTTTGCTTTTTAAAAATTGTTCAAGTTTCATTAATATTGCACTAAAGTCTTTAATTTCATCTAAATGCAGGCTGATATCAAGCTTGTTTAAATTTTCTTTTGTGATTGAGAATATTTTTTGATATGTTTCTAAGTTAAATGAAAAATTCGATATAAGATTGATTTTGAAATTATAATTTGCTAATTTTTCTATAATTTCAAAAAAGTTTGGGTGTAAAAGTGCTTCTCCGCCTGTTATTGTAATTTCAAAATCTTTATCAAGAGTTTCTATGAAATCAAAAAAAGCTTTTATTGTTTCTTTTGTCGCATGGTTTTTTTTCTTTTGTTGTTGCTTGCTTTGAGAACAATAAGTGCAATTTTGGTTACATTTTTGAGTAATAATAAAATCTATAAATTTATTCATATTAAAATTTTACAATAAAAAATCTGCCCCGTTTTTAACAGGACAGATTTTTTTATTTTAGTTGTATTAATATCTGTAATGAACAAAAGCTTTATTTGCTTCAGCCATTTTGTGTGTGTCTTCTTTTTTCTTAACAGCTGAACCTGTTGAATTTGAAGCGTCCATGATTTCGTTTGTTAATTTTTCAATCATAGATTTACCGCCTCTTTTTCTTGCTGCTTCAATAATCCATTGAGAAGCAAGTGCAACGCCTCTATCCGGTTTAACATCAATAGGTACTTGATATGTTGAACCACCGATACGACGAGCTTTGACTTCAATTAAAGGTGTAGCGTTTGATAAAGCTTTTTTGAAAGTATCAATTGGGTTTTCAGTTTTAGCTTTTTGAGAAACTTGTTCCATTGTTGTGTAGAATATTCTTTGAGCTACTGATTTTTTGCCTTTTTTCATTAATCTGTTAATGAATTTAGCAATATCTACACTGTTGTATATAGGATCCGGAGCTGGAATGCGTTTTGCCGGTTTTGATCTTCTTGACATTATTTATCTTAACCTTTCTTATTTTTTAGCTTTAGCTTTTTTTGTACCGTATTTAGATCTTGATTGCATTCTGTTTGCAACACCTTGTGTATCTAGGGTACCTCTGATGATGTGATATCTAACACCGGGAAGGTCTTTAACCCTGCCGCCTCTGATCAGCACAACAGAGTGCTCTTGCAAATTATGTCCGATACCGGGGATGTATGAAGTAACTTCAAATCCGTTTGTTAAGCGAACACGAGCAACTTTTCTCATTGCAGAGTTCGGTTTTTTTGGAGTTGTAGTATAAACTCTTGTGCATACTCCACGTCTTTGAGGGCATCCTGTAAGAGCCGGTGAGTTAGTTTTATCTTTAATTTTTTGTCTTTCTTTTTTGATTAATTGATTTATAGTAGGCATATTTTCCCCTTAATAATAGTTATCTGTACTATATATTTCACTATAAACAATGTTTGAAGTCAATATTTTTTTCTTTTAAATTATTTTATTGTTAACATTTGTAAAAAATATTGTATAATATAGTTATGCAGCCAAAAAAAGTAATTGATAAATTAGAACATGATTTAAGTCATTTTTTGATTAGTGAAATGTGTAAAAGTGACCCCATGCGCAGAGGTTCCGCTGAGATGTATAAATATAAAGGATTGAGTATTTTTGTTGATCCAAAAGCAAAGACTAGTGAAAAAACTGTGTCAGTACGAATTGGTGCACTAGAGGCTGAATTTAAAATTGATTCATGCGATAAAAACTCAGGTGCGCTTGCGCCTGAAGAAGAAAGATTAATTATGATTTGGCTTGGACAAAATGAAAATCAGCACTATTTAAAAAGTATTTTTACAAAAAAAATTTCAAAAAAAGAATTGTTGATTGTTCCCTTTGATTTGGAAAACGTGTTTGATAAGATTTAGTTTCCAAAATTTTCTATAAGCTCATTTGAATATTGTTCAAAATTGCCGTTAATTATAGAATTTCTTAAATCTTTTGCAAGTTTTATTAAAAAATGTATATTATGAATGCTTAAAAGAGTTGCTGCTGTTGCTTCTTGAGTTTTATATAAGTGTCTTATATATGCTTTTGTATGGTTGCGGCATGCATAACAATTGCATTTTTCATCTAATGGGGTAAAATCATCTTCGAATTGTTTGTTTTTAATTATTTTATTACCTTGATATGTAAAAAAAGTTCCATGTCTTGCGTTTCTTGTGGGTAAAACACAATCAAACATATCTATTCCGTATTTTATCCCGTTAATTAAATCTATGGGAGTTCCAACGCCCATTAAATATCTTGGTTTATTGAAAGGTAACAACGGGGCTGTAATTTCTGTGATTTGATTTTTAATATCAGTTGGTTCTCCAACTGAAACACCGCCTATTGCGTAACCTGCTGCTTCAAATTTCGAAACAAATTCGGCACTTTCTTTTCTTAAATCATCAAAAAATGCACCTTGAACTATGGGGAAAAGCGCTTGATTGTGGTTTTTGTGCGCTTCAAAGCATCGCTCCAGCCATTTTTTGGTTTTATCTAAAGCACTTCTCGCTTGTTTATAGTCGCAGGGATATGGTGCACATTCATCAAATGCCATTATAATATCTGCGCCTAAATCTTCTTGAATTTGCATGGATATTTCAGGTGAAATAAAATGTTTTGAACCGTTTTTAGGATCTTGAAAATATACTCCGTCTTGGGTTATTTTTCTTAATTTTGATAATGAGAACACCTGAAAACCTCCGCTATCTGTTAAGATTGGCTTATGAAAGTTCATCCAGCCATGCAGGCCGCCTGCCATTTTTACTCTTTTTGTTCCCGCTCTTAAATACATGTGGTATGAGTTTGCAAGGATGATTTGAGCACCTGTGGCTAGAATTTGATCGTTTGTAAGCATTTTAACAGAGCTATTTGTGCCAACGGGCATAAAAATTGGTGTTTCAATTTGCCCATGCGGAGTTGAAAATAAACCGGCGCGCGCACTTGAGTTTGCTGAGGCTTTAATTATTTCGAAATTAAAATAATCAGAATAGGACATTTTATTGTTTTAATCCGCCATGTTCATCTAAAATTATTTCAAACATAGTTTTATAGTTTTCACATAGTTCATTTTCGTTGAAATATAAATGCAATTCTCTTTCGGCACTTTTTTCTGAATCTGATGCATGAACAAGGTTTGTTGTTGAATATGATGAGAAATCCGCTCTTATAGAACCTACATCTGCTTCATCCGGCCTTGTTGAGCCTACGATGTGCCTTACTCCTTTAATTGCGTTGTTTCCTTCTATAACCATGGCAACAATTGGTCCTGAGGTAATAAAATCAATTAATTGCGGATAAAATGGCTTTCCGTAGTGTTCTTCGTAATGTTTTGCTGCAATTTCAGGTGTTACATTCATCATTTTAAGAGCAACAATTTTATAGGATTTATCTTCAAATCTTTGTAATATTCTGCCTATTAATCCTCTTTTTACTCCATCTGGTTTAATTGCTACAAATGTTCTTTCCATAATATTACCTCTTTTTGTTTACTAAATTATTAGAACACAATTGTTTTATTAGTGCAAATTTATCTTTTTATTATTATGGTGTTAAAAGTAAATTTTTATTAAATAATTCCTTTATAAAAATTTTTTTATTATAATTTAGAAGTTAACTAGTGGAGTATGAGGATGTTTAAAAACAACAATTCAGTATATTTGAGAAATGGTTTAAAGAAAAATCAAAACGTATCTGAATATTATTCAAATATAAATACTGCTGTTGCTTTGGGAAAAACACATGTACCAATAAAACATAAACAGTTGGCGGCTAATTACGTTTTAATTAAGAAAATTTTTGGAAGCTCGGCTGCTTCAATTCCAATTACAAATGCCGACAGGGCAGTATTAACTCGTCATGGTTTTCAGCCATTAGAAAATACTTCTGTTGAACAAATAAATCGTCAAATTGAACAGTTAAAAAATTGGTCTAACGGCGGTGATATTTTGCTTTCAACCTACGCAAGTGAACTTTTTGAAATTAGAATAAAAGAGCTAAAGTATTTGCGTTTGACTACTACAAACGCGCGCAGCTGTGAATTTTTAGATGGATATAAAGCTCTAGAAAAATACATTGAATACATTGCAAGATAATTCAAATTTTATTTGATTAATAATTGTTAAGTTGTCTATTGCATATCATGTTGAAAAATTCTTATTTAATGGTATTTTTTTACTAGGAGGTAATTATGATTAAAAATTGCATTATGTTATTTTTTGGTCTGTTGTTATTGAGTTTAAATCAGTGTTATGCTGTTGATTCAAACTATGATGACACCCCCGAAACCCAAGTTAAATATCAACATGAGTATTCTGAGGATGATTTTAACTTTAATGACAGTTCAAGTTATTTAACTGATGAACAGTTGCAGGAAGCGCAAGAAATCAATGAGATTGATGATAATGTTGGTTTTTGGGCTAAAATTATCAACTCAAGTCATTTTTCATCAGGAACTGCCACGAAAACTTATATCCCTATAAATAAAATTCAATAATCACCACAATGCTTTTGGCATATGCCTGTCAAGGAATTTGACGGGTGTATTGTCGTATATACAAGTTTTAAAATCTTTTTCGAGTTTTTTATCAACGCTTATTGCAACAATAGGAATGGAAGTTTTAATTGATACTTCTTTTAGGATGTTGTATCCATTTATTACATCTTGTTTTGTGGTTTCATCACCAAGATGTGTATTTGATATTAATCCTGAGATTTTTTTCCAAGGTTTTTTATTTTCTCCGCTATTAAATTGTATATATTCAAGGATTGATTCAACGTCTCTTGTTTCAAATTTTGCAGTATTAACTACAAGATAAATTTTTATATTTTTTTCTTCATCAATTCCATTTAAAATATCGAGCGTATCAAGCCCTGTTACACCATAGCCAACATCGATAATGACATCGTTATTATTTTTCTTTAGGCAGTTTATTTGCTCATTTGTTACATAACTTCCTGCTTCGCCTAATCCTAAATAATCTGATTGTAATATTAAGTCTATGCCATAATCTTTTAAAACTTTTTCAATCGGGCGCATACAATATGCAGGTTCAACCGTATCTAAATCAACAAGTGTAATTAGTTTATTTTCTTTTGTGTATTCTATTGCACGATTAAGAGCATTTTCGCTTTTTCCTGAAGCATAAGCTCCTGTATATATTTCAACTGTTCGCATTTATTTCTTTCTGGTTTTGTGTAAAATTATTGTTTTCGTCTTCAAAACTCAATATTTTTTGTTGTTTTTCATATTCTTCTATTTCCTTTTTTGCCTCAGGAAGAATACTTTTAAATATTTCAACTAAATTAGGGTCAAATTGTTGACCTGCACTTTGCTCAATAACTTTGAGAGCTTCTTCTGCTGATAGGCTGTTTCTATATGCCCTTTTTGAAACCATTGAATCATAAGCATCGGCTATTGCAATAATTCTTGAACCCAAAGGAATTTCATCGCCTTTTAATCCATAAGGATAACCGCAGCCGTTATAATATTCATGGTGATATTTTATGATTTCTGTAATTTCATAGAGTTGTTTAATGTCCTCAAGAATTTTTACGCTGTAATGTACATGCATTTTGATTTTTTCAAATTCTTCTTGGGTTAGTTTTTGACTCTTGTTTAAAATTTCTTCTGCTATACCAATCATTCCGATATCATGTAATAATCCTGCCAATTCAATTTGGCTAACTTCGGTTGGATTTAGTGCTAATTTATTAACCATTTTCATTGAGTAATATGCAACTCTGCGGCTTCTGCCCAGTGTAAAAGAGTCTTTTGCATCTAGTGCTTCTATGATTGCCTTAACTGTACCTGAAAATAAATCTTTTAAATCTGAAATCAAATTCTCGTTATCTATTTTTAATTGATAGCATTCAAGGGCTGAATCTACAATCATTAGAAGTTCATCAGGAGTAAATGGCTTTTTAATATAGCGATAAATTTTTGCATAATTTATTGCGTCAATAAGAATTTTGACGTCAGAGTATGCTGTAACTAAAAGACGCATTGTTTTTGGTTGAATTTCGTTAACTCTTTTTAAAAACTCAACGCCATCCATTATTGGCATTTTGTGATCTGATAATATACAATCAAACTGTTGGGTTTTTAAGATTTCGAGTGCTTCAATGGCGTTATGAGCTTTTGTTATATCATATTTAGAACGTAGAGTTCTGTATAAAAGTGCCAAATTACTTTCTTCATCATCTACAATAAGGATTTTATACCTCTTTTGTTCCATCTTGTACTCCGTTTTCGTTTCTTAAATCTTGAATAATTTCTTCTTCCATTGTTATTTCTTTATCATCATGGTTAATGGGCAGCATTATTGTGAATTTGGTGCCTACACCTACTTTTGATTCTACGTTAATTGTTCCTTTGTGGTCATTTATAACCCTGTATGATATACTCATTCCCAAACCTGTACCTTTTCCAACAGGTTTTGTTGTAAAGAATGGATCAAAAACTTTTTTAAGGTTTTCTTCAGGAATTCCGCAGCCGGTGTCAATAAATTCGATTTTAACTTTATTTCCTATTTTTTGCGTATTTATTGTTAGTGTACCTGTGTCTTTTATTGCATCTTGTGCATTATCTAATATATTCATAAATACTTGATTTAGCTGTCCGCCATAGGCTTCGATTTTGGGTAAGTCTGGTGCATAATTTTTAATAACGGTTATTCTGTTTTTGTATTTATTATTTAGAATATTTAGAGTTGTATCTATTTCTTTTGCAATATCAAATTGAGTTAAAACTCTTTCTTCCATTCTTGAAAAGTTTTTTAAATCCAAAATAATATTTTTTGTCCTTTGTGTTCCTTCCATGCAGCTTCTTATTAAATCTTTTACATCTGCTCTTAGGAAGTCTAAATCGATATCTTTTTTAAGAGCTTCAATTTCATCTTTAATATTTTGCGGGAAATTTGCATTATTTTGTTCGTATAAATCAATTAACTTCAAAAGGTCATCAACATAATTCTGAAGAATGATTATATTCCCATGGATGAAATTTATAGGATTATTTATTTCATGGGCAATTCCTGCAACTAATTCACCAAGAGAGCGCATTTTTTCTGAATGTACCATCATAGCTTGCGTTTCCTGAAGCTTATAATTTGCTTCTTCTAGTGCTATTGTTCTTTCTTGCACCTTAAGTTCTAATGATGAATATAATTCATGGAGTTGAAATCCCATTTCATTATACGAATAAATTAAATCATTAATTTCGGTAAAGTTTGAATTATCAATTTTTACGTCAAAATTGCCGTCTGTTATTTCTTTTGCTGCTTTTGACAGTTTTTCAAGAGGTGTTGAGATTATACTCGACATCATAATACTAATTACAACACCTATAACTATAAATATAGTTAATATGTTAACTATCATTTCAAAGAAATTATCGTAATATGTGTTGAGGCTATTTCCTGTTGGAATGCCAAAATATATTGTGTATCCGCCAATAACTTTTGATAATTTTTGCGATTTTCTATATACTTCTGATTTATAATTTTCTTCTATTTTATTAATGTCATCACCTAAAATAATTTGATTTGATGAATTGTTTTTAACATATATATATGATAATAAACTGTCTCTTTTTAATAAGTCTATTATATTTTTTGTTGATTCAAATGTATCATCATGTTTTTTTGTATCAAATATAAATGATTGAATCAATACGGTAGACAGAGAGTATCTTAATTTGAAAATATTTGATTCATATTCGCTGGTTAAATTTTTAATGTTAAAAATGGTGTATAGAGCAAATAAGCTTGTTATGATAATAATTACAATGCTCATTAGTATTGCAAACCATATACTTAATTTGATGGTTCTGTATTTTTTTAGACCCAGACTTTTTAGATTAAATTTTCTCATAGTTCCTCTGTTGTTTCACTAATCTCAGATTCATCAGATGGTATATCCGAAAATATGCTCGGAATTTCATAAGCTTTTTTTTCTTCCTGATGTGTTTTTGTTATTATTTTATCACTGTATTTATCCAGAATTTTGCCTATTATCAATCCTATGAACCAAAAGCAAAATGATGCAGGTAAAACAACTTTTAAAAGCATTGCGGCACTATACAAATCAAGCGACATATTATTTAAAAGACATAAAACCGATAATGCAATAATCGAGCTTGAGCAAAAAAGCGATGATAGCATTTTTGAATATTGAATTTTATTTTCTTCTATAGACATTGTTTGATTTTGCATTTTATTTAATCGTTTTCTTTGTTTTGTTCTTCCATTTTAATTTTAAAGGCATATTGAACTAAAACTATTCTATCCATATTTTCAAGATTTACAAATTTACCTGATATGCTATAACATTTTTGATTTAAATATTCGATTTCTTTAATCCTTATTGGCTGCATTGCGCATTCAATTTTCATGTTGTTTGATAAGTTTATTTCAATATCATAGTGTTTATCTAATTCAAGTGTGTTTGTTGAGATTAGTTTAATGCCGCCTGCTGATATATCTTCAACTTGCTTTACAAAGTCAGGAGCAAAGTCTTTAAAAACTACATTACCTTTATTTAAATTTACACGAGAATATTCTCTTCTTTGGATAATACTGTAATCTTGAACAACAGCAAGAGTTATAATATTTTCTTTTAGATCAAGAATTTTTGTTTCAAAGTATATTAACCCAACATTATTAACTCCAAAAACTTCAACATTGGAGCCTATTGTATAATCATTTAGTTCATTATTATCTATAAGTATGAGTTTTGCGGTTATTTTTTCGTCATCAACATCGATTAATTCAAATGCTCCTGAACTTTTGAAATTGTTTGGTATTATTTTAAAATCTTTTGCACTTTGTATTAGTTCTTTCATAAAATATTCCTATTAATTACATTGAGACCGTTTTCATATTTGCTCTTATAATTCCTACAGATTTAGCTTTTACATTATTTGTTACTTCATTATACGACATAATTGTAATTTGCGGATAGGTTCTTTCAATTAATTTTCTAAAAATCAACCTTATGGGTGAAGAACACAATATAACGGGTTGGTTGCCTGTTTGTTGGATTGCTCTTTCAAATTCTGAATTTAAACTGTCCATAAGTCGTTTTACAAAGTCAGGATTTAGAGTTAAGCTTTCTCCATCAGGGTTTATTCCTTTGGCAATTTCTTGTTCAACTTCTTGGGTCATGGTTATAACCAGTAAATCGCCTGTGTCGGATAGGTTTTGTTTGCATATTGTTCGGGCAAGCGCTTGTCTGCATTGTTCTGTTAGATAGTTATAGTTTTTATTAATTTTATATTGCAAACTCATTGTTTCTAATATTGTTTTTAAATCTCTTATTGAAACTCTTTCTTTTAATAAATTTTGCATTACTTGTTGAACATCTGCTGTTGTCATTTCTTTCATTAAATCATTAACATAGGTGTCATTTACTTCTTTTTTGAGGTTGTCAATAAGTTGTTGAACATCAGCTCTGGTTAGAATTTCTGAAGCATTTTTCTTTATTATTTCGGTTAAATGGGTTGATATAACTGCACTTGCTGAAACTACGGTATAACCAACTGATTCAGCGTATTCCTTGTCTTTTTCTAATATCCAGATGGCAGGAAGATGGAAGGCTGGTTCAATTGCACTTATACCTGTGATATTTGGATCATCCTCTCCTCCCATTGAGTTCATTGCAAGACTTCTATCCGGATATACTTCACCTGTTTCTATGGTTATGCCCTTTAATTTAATTTGGTATGTATTGGGAGGTAGTTGCAGATTGTCTCTAACTCTTATTGATGGTAATACAATACCTAAATCAAGTGCAGTTTGGCGTCTGATTTGAGAAATCCTATCCAGTAAATCTCCGCCTTTTTCAACATCTAAAAGGCTTACCAGTCTATATCCTATTTCAATTTCCAATGTCTCTACGCTTAAAAGTTCTAATACACTTTCTCTCGTTGCTTTTTTCTTTTTCTTGCCGAGCTTTTCAGCTTTTTTTGCTTCTTTTTGTGCAATTTCTGCTTTTTGTTTTGCTTCTGTGTTTTCTTTGTATTTTTTAAAGCTGAAACCTCCTGTAATAGCCGAGATTGTTAAAAATGGTATGGTTGGCATGCCTGGGACTACACCCATAACCAATAAAAGTCCGCTAATAATTCCTAAAACTTTCGGATTTTGGAACATTTCTGTTTTTATATCTTCAGCTAGTGAATTATCAGAACCTGATGCACGTGAGATAATTAAGCCTGTTGCCGTTGAGATTATTAATGCAGGAATTTGTGATACCAAACCGTCACCCACTGTTAAAATAGTATAGGTTGAAAGGGCTGTCATTGGCTGCATTTTTAGTTGGACTATTCCTATAATCAAACCACCGACAATATTAATTACAGTAATGATGATGCCTGCTGTTGCGTCACCTTTAACAAATTTTGAAGCACCATCCATTGTGCCATAAAAATCAGCTTCTCTTAAAAGAGCTTTTCTTCTTCTTTTTGCTTCATTTTCATCAATTAGACCGGAGTTTAGGTCTGCATCAATTGAAAGTTGTTTACCGGGCATAGCGTCTAATGTAAATCTTGCACTAACTTCTGCAACTCTGCCGGCACCGCCTGTAATAACCATAAAATTAATTATTACTAAAATAACAAATATAACAGCACCAACAACATAATTTCCACCTACTACAAATTGCCCAAATGATTCAATTACCGAGCCTGCATTTGCTTCAAGCAGGATTAATCTTGTCGAAGTTACATTTAAACCCAATCTAAATAATGTTGCAATTAAAAGAATTGTAGGAAAGCTTGAATATTCCAAAGGTTCCTTTGTGTATAGGCAGACTAATAAAATTAAAACCGATAGAGAAATATTTAAGGTTAATAATAAGTCTAATAATTGTGCAGGGATTGGTATTACCATCATTAAAACAATGGTAACAAGACCAATAGCAAGAACTATATCATTATTTTTAAGTAAGTCTTTTAATTTCCCCAAAGCTATCCCTTAATCCTCTTTTTGTTACCTTTTTTGTGAATATACATATTGTAGAATTTCAGCTACGGCAACATATAGTTCTTGTGGTATTATAGCATCAATTTCTACTAATTTGTATAGGCTTCTTGCAAGCGGTTTATTTTCTACTATCGGAATACCGTTATTTTTTGCAATTTCTCTTATTTTAAATGCAACAAAATCCACTCCTTTTGCTACAACAACAGGAGCGGGAACCTTAAGCGGGTCATACATTAAGGCAACCGCATAATGTGTTGGATTAACTACAACAACATCTGCATCTTTTACTTTTGACATCATTTTTTGTTGCAATATCTTCATTTGGAAAGAGCGGATTTTTCCTTTTATTTTTGGATCCCCTTCTATATTTTTCATTTCGTCTTTGACTTCTTGCTTAGACATTTTTATGGATTTATTGTATTCCCAATCTTGATATTTTTTATCTAAAATGCCTATGATTATTAATAAAATGCAAATTGTCGCCAATAACTCAAAAATAACCGAACCCATTACAACAAGCCCTGTGGATGGGTCTGCACCAATGAGCGAGAATAATTCCTCTTTTCTTTTTAATATTACATTAATCCCTGCAAGAGCTACTATTATTGTTTTTACGATTGATTTTATTAATTCAACCATTTGTCTTGGTTTAAAAATATTAATTTTATCTATAAAGGCTTTTATTGCGCTTGATGGAGAAAGTTTGTTAAAATTTGGTTTAAGCGCTTCTTTTGCAAATAATGCTCCCGTTTGAAATCTTAAAACCGCAATTGCTCCAATAGCTAAAAAGGCAAAAAATAAAAGTGTTACATGGCAGTAGTAATCTAAATATGGAGCTAAAATAGATATCACACTATTATCTGATATGTTTTCGGGTTTTAAATCAGACAGTGTTGATATTAACATTGTCCTTAAACTGTCAAGCATTTTTGGTCCCATAACAAAAATTAGACCCAGTCCAAAAGACAGCACAAGTGAGGATGTAAAATCCTGACTTTTAGCTATATGACCTCTGTCGCGTTCTTTCTCTCGCCGCTTGGGGGTCGCTTCTTCGGTTTTTTCGTTTTGTTCGTTTGCCATGGTTTGTTATGTAAATAGTAAGTTTATTGCTTGGAAATAATTTTTAATTATTTCTTGTAAATATGTGTTTGTTGCTCCTAAAAAAGCAAGTATTAAAAATAATCCTATATATATTTTAACAGGTATTGCAACCATATATATATTCATTTGAGGCATCATTTTACTCATTAAGCCTAATAATATATCGCTTGTTAAAAGAACAGAGTATATAGGGAGTGCTACACCAAAAGCAATTTTAAAAAGTTGCGCAAATAAACTCATGAGCGCACCAACTATGTTACTATCTAATACAGGAAATACTCCCATTGGAATTGCACTAAAGCTTGAATTTAGTGCAATAAAAAGCATTTGATGCGCTCCTGTTGCTATTAAAATAAGCGTTGTAAGATAGATATATATTCTTGATAATTCTGTTGAACTTATTCCTGTTGCTGGATCCAATGCTTCTGACATGGATAAACCTGCTTGAATAGATAAAATATTACCTGCCATTCTGACCCCTTCAATTATCAAATTTGCAACAAAACCGATTAAATATCCTATTAAAAACTCTATTGATAAAAGAATAATAAATTCAGGCATGCTATGAGGCATTATAAAATTTTTGCCTGCAACAACAATTGGATACATGATAAAAGCTATTGTTGCGCTAAACCAAATTTTTGTCATCACTGGGGCTTGTATGCTTGAAAAAAAAGGAGCACTGATAAGAAGACCTGTTATTCTTGTAAATACAAGCATGTAAATTACTATGTTGTATGGAGATAATAAATTTACAAGATTGGGTATCTGTGTCATTCTTTTTGTTTTTTCCTTTATGAAATAAATACTTTAATGTATTCAAACATTTCTTTTGTTGTTGAAGTAAATATATCAATCATCCAAGGGGCGGCCACAATTAAAACTAAAACTGCAGCAAAAATTTTAGGCACAAAAGTCAATGTTTGCTCTTGAATTTGTGTAACTGATTGAATAATACTTATAGCCAGACCAACAACAATTGCCGATAGTAATATCGGGGCTGAAATAATCATCATAAGCATTAGTGCTTTTTGTAATATTGTTAAAAATAAAGCTTCATCCATTTTTATATTCCTATGTTACAAAACCTTCTATTAGTGATTTAGTTATTAAGAACCACCCATCCACCATTACAAACATGATTAATTTAAATGGCATTGCAATTGTTGTTGGAGGTAAAAACATCATACCCATTGAAACAAGAACGGATGCTACAACTAAATCTATAACAAGAAAAGGTAAAAATATTACAAAACCTATTTTAAAGGCTGTTTTTAGCTCTGATAAAACAAATGATGGAATTAAAACATAAGTTGGTACATCTTTTTTTGTCTTAGGTTTTTCTATTTTTGATAATTTTACAAAAAGCGCAAGTTCTGATTCATGGGTTTGTTTAAACATAAAATCTCTAATGGGCACCATTGCATTATCGAGTGCTTGTTGTTGAGTTATTAAATTTTTTGTATATGGCTGATAAGCTGTTTGATTAATTTTTGCCAGTGTAGGCGACATAACAAAAAAAGTTAAAATTAAAGCTAAACCCACAATAACTTGATTGGGAGGTAGTGTTGATGTGCCTATTGCTTGTCGAGTTAAGGAAAGGACTATAACTATTCTAATAAATGCCGTAGTCATTATTATAATGCTCGGGGCAAGCGTTAGAATGGTAAGCATTATTAAGATTTGAACACCTTGGGTAAAATCCTGAGGTGTGTTCATATCTTTCATGCCGACAGTTATAGTTGGTATTGAAAGTGCTGCATGCACTTTCAATGTTGAAAATAAATATAATACTAATACTCCCAATACATTTTTGGCGATTAATTGCCTGATTTTAGATAACATTTTTCTTCCATCTTTATACTATTTATAGATATTTATTGAACAAAGACTCCCATATTTCTGAATTTTGAATATCTTTGTTTTTTGAGTTCTTCTTTTGTGTATCCTTCAAATTCTTTTAAAGAATTAACTAAGGCTATTTTTAAGTTGTTTGCCATTTCCTCGGCGTTATAGTGAGCCCCTCCTATGGGTTCTTTAATAACTTCGTCTACAATTCCGTATTTTAGTAAATCCTCCCCTGTAATTTTAAGAGAATCAGTGGCAATTTTTGCCATGGAAGCATCTTTCCATAGAATTGAAGCACAACCTTCAGGTGAAATTACTGTATAGTATGCATGTTCTAATATCATAACTTTATTTGCCACAGCTAAACCCAGGGCACCGCCTGAACAGCCTTCACCTGTTATAACCGCAATAATAGGAACTTCTAACTTTGCCATTTCTTTTAGATTTGTTGCAATGGCTTCACCTTGGTTTGCTTCTTCTGCTTTCATTCCGGGGTATGCACCCATTGTATCAACAAGGGTTATAATCGGTAAATCAAAACGATTGGCATGTTCAAAAAGTCTTAGTGCTTTTCTGTAGCCTTGAGGTTGAGGCATACCAAAATTGCATTCCAGATTTTCTTTTGTTGATTTACCTTTCATTGTTCCAATCAACATAACAGCCTTACCATCAATTCTTGCTATCCCGCCTGCAATAGCTTTATCGTCATAACCATGTCTATCGCCATGCAATTCAATGAAATCTTCACACATGAAATGAACATAATCCATAAAGTTTGGTCTTTGCGGATGACGTGCAATTTGCAGTTTTTGATATGGTTCTAATTTTTCATACAATTCTTTTTTATACACTTTTGTTTGTTCTTCCAATTTTTTAATCTCGTTATCGTAATTTATATTTGTGTCTAAACTTGTTTTTTTTAGTTCTTCGATTTTATCTTGAATTTTATAGATTGGTTTTTCGAAGTCTAAAATTTGAACTTTTTTATTTGAATCGCTCATTTTTGTTTCCTTATTTTTTGGTGTGTAGGGCAATTAGTTTAGATAATTTTTCTTTCATATCTTTGCGCTCTACGATAAAATCTATTTGTCCGTATTTTAGTAGATATTCTGCTGTTTGAAAGTCCGCAGGAAGTTTTTGTCTTATAGTTTGTTCTATTACCCTTCTTCCGGCAAAACCAATTCTGGCACCTTTTTCTGCTATTATTATATCGCCGATTGTGCCAAAAGAAGCAGTAACACCGCCAAATGTCGGTTCGCATAGTACTGTTATATAAAGCAATTTAGCTTCATTTAGCTTTGCAACAATGCAGCTTGTTTTAGCCATTTGCATTAAACTAAGAGCACTTTCTTGCATACGGGCGCCGCCTGATGAAGTGAATACTATTGAGGGCAATCTGTTTTCAAGAGCGTATTCTAATATTCTTGTGATTTTTTCACCTACAACTGAACCCATGGAGCCGCCCATGTATTCAAAATCCATAACTGCAATTGCCGCTTTTTGTCCGTCTATCAGGCATGTGCCTGTTATAACCGCTTCATCGAGACCTGATTTCGCCTTAGCTGATTCTTGACGAGCTTTATATGATTGTGTATCAACAAATTCTAGAGGGTCGCAAGGCTTGATATTTGAAAACATTTCTTCAAAGCTGTTTTCATCAGCAATTAGTTTTATTCTGTCTCTTGCACCTATTCTGAAGTGGTAATCACAATTAGGGCAAACCATTAAATTATTTTCCAAGTCCTTTTTGGGTAATTGGCTTGAACAGTTATAACAAAGTGTCCAAAGTTTTCCTATTGAATCATCAATATGAACATCGTTATCACGTGCAGCAATTTGCTGTATTTTTCTTTTATTAAACCAATCGGTTAAAGTCATAAATAATATCCTCACCAAGTAATTAATGTAATTATATAATAAAATTATTAATCAATACAAATCATTGCTAAACGTAAATTTTTTAACTATTATTAAATTATGCAAGCACAAGTATATAAAATACATTCGGATTTTTATTATGTTAAGAATTTTAAACATGACTCTTTTGTTTGCAAGTTAAGAGAAGTTTTAAAAAAGCAAAAAATTGATATTGTTGTTGGGGATTTTGTTGAATTAAGCGAAGATAATAATTTCATTATTTCAAGATTATCAAGAAAAAATTCTTTATTGAGACCAAAAGCTGCCAATATTGATTGCGTGCTTGTTGTTTCATCTATAAAAGAACCTGAGCTTGACTTAATTCAATTAAACAGGTATCTTGCATATTTAAAATACCATAACATTGATTGTGCTATTTGTATAAATAAGGAAGATTTAGAAGATAATATTGACGTAATAAAAAAAGAAATATTTTCAATATATGAAAAGCTAAATTATAAAATATTTTTTATAAGCGCAAAAAATAAGTTAAATCTTGATGATTTGAAAGAGTATATAAAAAATAAAACTATTGCTTTGTGTGGTTTATCGGGTGTTGGTAAGTCAACTTTATTAAATAGTTTAAACCCTGATATAAATATTAAAACAAATAATGTTTCTGCTAAAACAAATCGCGGTTGTCATACAACAAGACACTGTGAAATAATTGAGTTTGACGATTTTAAAATTATGGATACTCCCGGGTTTTCAAATTTAAAATTCGATTTCTTGTTACCCGAAAATGTAATTGATTTATTTGATGATATTAAGTTATATTCTAATAAATGCAAATTTAAAGATTGTCTGCATAATGGAGTGCAAGAAGGCGTTTGTTGTGTATATGATAACTTAAATAAAATTGATAAAACAAGATACAATAGTTATTTAACTTTTTTGGCTGAAGCTATTGCATATAAGGAATTAATTTCTAAAAGAAGTATAAAGCAAGAAGCAACCAATAAAAAAACAGGCAACAGATTAAGTATAAAAATCTCAAAAAGAAAAAGAGTTAGCTCTAGAAATACACAAAAGCAAAAATTTAAAGGCGGTGAAGATGAAATTTAGTGAATATAAAAATTTAATTCAAGAGAGTTTAAAAAAATATTTTGATGAATATTCAAAAAATTCGTCTTATTCATCTGAAATTTGGGAGTCAATGGCATATACTACTCTTTTAGACGGCAAAAGGTTAAGAGCAATAATGTGTTTGGAAGTCGCAAGATTATTTGGTGCATCAATCAAAGACGCTGTACCTTTAGCTTGTTCATTAGAAATAATGCATGCTTATAGTTTAATCCATGATGACTTGCCTTCAATGGATAATGATGATATAAGAAGAGGAAAACCATCTAATCATAAAGTTTTTGGTGAAGCTATTGCAACTTTAGCGGGTGATGCACTGATTTCTTTTGGTGCTCAATTAATTATTGATAAGATGCCAAAATATATTAAACCTGAAACAACATTGGATATTGTCAGAGATTATTTAATTTGTGCCGGTGCAAAGGGTATTGTAGCAGGTCAATGCGCTGATATTAAAGCTGAAAATAAAAAAATTGATATCGAAAATTTAAAATATATTCATAAATATAAGACAGCTGCACTTTTTAAATGTGCAATATTAATTGGTGCTAAATTTGCAAATGTAAATAAAGAAATATTAAGAAAGTTAGAGCAATTTGCTGATAATTTCGGTATATTATTTCAAATTTATGATGATATCATAGATTGCACCTTAACATCCTATGAATTGGGTAAAACCGCAGGAAAAGATAAGCTTGAAAATAAGATGACCTATGTTAGTGTTTATGGTTTAAATGAGGCTAAAAATATTTTTTATAGCCTTATAGAGAAAAATCATGTTATACTTAGTGAACTTAATATTAGTTCAAATATATTTAATCAAATTGATAATATGCTTATTGAAAAGGTAAAAAGATAGTGTTTGAATTTCAGTTTTATAATACCGGTTTTGAGGCTTTGGCAAGCGGTTTATTGGCTGCTTCAATAGCGCAGACTATAAAAGTAATTACATATTTATGTACGCACAAAAAAATTAATTTTAAAATATTTACAACAACCGGTGGCATGCCAAGCTCTCACACTGCCGGGGTAATTGCACTATCAACCTCAGTTGCTTTAATTGATGGTATTGATTCATTACTTTTTGCGGTTTCGCTTGGATTTTCTTTGGTAATTATGCAGGATGCTGCGGGTTTAAGGCGTGCAGCCGGAAAAACTGCAGCCACCTTAAACAGACTTGTTGATGAATTTGTGCAAAAAAATCAGGAAGTTAAACCATATGCTGCTCTAAAGGAATTATTGGGACATACCCCTTTGGAAGTTTTTTGCGGCATGTTATTAGGGATTTTCATTCCTTTTGTAGTGCATAATTTTAATTTTTTAATTTCTTATATTAGCTAAGATTATACGCTTCTTTTTAAAATTTGTGATAATGTTGCGTCTTTTCTAATTCTGTCTTTAATTCTTTGCTTTGATTCCGATAATTTAAAGAAATCATCGTTGAATTTACATAAGCCAATAGCTGATGTTTCATCATCATTAAAGTTGAATAGTTTTTTAATTATATCCATTTTAACCTCGTTCATAGTCTATATTTAATAATTAATTTTATCAAGTCAAATTTATTATAATTTTTTTTATATATTTTTTGCTCCTCATTTTTGTTATGGTTTAATTATAGATATGGATAATGTTTTAAATTTGGTTTATACAAAAGAACAATATGAAAATTTTTATAATGATTTTTCATATGATGAAATAATGAACATCTTAAAAGATGATACTGAAGACGATTTTAAGAAAATTTTTTCTATAATAAATCTTTCTTGTTTTTTATCCGAGAATGATTTTATATGTTTCATAAATCATTTAACAAATCACTCAACTCCGATTCGAGAAATTACTGCATATAAGCTTGAAGAATTTATAGATAAATATAATGATTATTTTTGTTTAGATTTCTCAAAAAATAAGCTGCTGGACGGAATAATAGATATAAATCCTAATATATCAAGGGCGGTTTGCAATGTTGTAAATAAATTGCCTGAATTGAATTCATTTTTTGAAGAAGAAATTATTAAAAGAATTGATGATTTGTTAAAAGAAATTGACATATATCAGCAAAATACGGGCGATTTATTTGTTGATAATAAAAAAAACCGAAAAAACCATGCCAAAAACAAGAAACTTTTTGCTCTTTATTGGTATTTGGAAGCTCTAAATATGAGTTTAACTAATGAAAATGATGAAAAAATTACAGAAATATTAAAAAAAACAATTAAATTTTGTGATTATACAATAAGGGAAAAAACTGCAAAAATCCTTGCTAATATTGATAATGCACCATTGGAATTATTACAAAGTGCAAAATCTGACCAAAATTTTTATGTAAAAAATCAAGTTTATGATAAAATTAACTTTGAAGATTAGACTAACAGGAATGATATATGATTTCAGTAAATGATTTAAAAACAGGTTTAACACTAGACATTGATAACGGCCTTTGGTCTGTTGTTGAATTTTTACACGTAAAACCCGGTAAAGGTGCTGCTTTTGTCAGAACAAAATTGAAAAATGTTGAAACCGGTCAAGTTGTTGAAAAAACCTTTAGAGCTGGTGAAAAAGTTGCAAAAGCAATGTTAGACAGACGCGAAATGCAATATTTATATAAAGAAGGTTCTGATTTGGTTATGATGGACCTTGAAACATACGAACAATTGCCCGTTCCTGCTGATAGAATAGGTGATGGTATGAAATATTTGAAAGAAAACATGACAGTTCAAATTTTGATGCATGATTCAAAAATTATCGGCATTGATTTACCTAATTTTGTTGAATTAGAAGTTGTTGATACACCTCCTGCAGAAAAAGGTAACACTGCTCAAGGCGGCTCTAAACCTGCAACTTTGGATGGCGGAGCAGTTGTTAATGTTCCTTTCTTTATTCAAGTTGGTGACGTATTAAGAATTGACACAAGAACTAATGAATATCTAGATAGAGTGTAAGGATACCGAAAATGAAATATGAAATAGAGTACATTGAAAAAATTGCTAAAGTAATTGCTGATAACCAGTTGACGGAAATAATTCTTGAAGATGGTGAGCAAGCGATCACTGTTAGAAAAGAGGCGGTTTGTGTTCAAGCGGCTGCTCCAGTTGCATTAAATAATGTAGCAGTACCTCAAAATAATGCTGTTCAAGCACCTGTTCAAAAAGAAGAAAAACAAGCAGATAAACCAAAAGGAACTGCAATTACTTCTCCTATGGTTGGTGCTTTTTATGCTGCTCCGGCACCTGGTGCTAAACCTTTTGTTAAGGTTGGTGATGTAGTTAGCGCGGGTCAAGTGGTTTGTATAGTTGAAGCTATGAAACTGATGAATGAAATTGAATCAGAGGTTTCTGGTAAAATTACGCAAATTTGCGTTGAAGATGGCCAAAGTGTTGAATATGGTCAAGTTTTAATGTATGTCGAATAAAAGGAATTTATATTAAGCAAAGGCATTTTTGCTGCCTTTGCTTTTTAAGGTTAAAATTATGTTTAAGAAAGTATTGATTGCAAATAGAGGCGAGATTGCCGTTCGTATAATTAGAGCCTGTAGAGAGTTAGGAATTGCAACGGTTGCTGTTTATTCTCAGGCAGATTCACAAAGTTTACATGTTTCTTTAGCTGATGAAGCATACTGTATAGGCCCGGCACAAAGTGCGAAGAGCTATCTTCATATACCTGCACTTATTTCAGTGGCGCTTACATCAGGAGCTGATGCAATACACCCAGGATACGGTTTTTTATCCGAAAGAGCCGATTTTGTTGATATTTGCGAGGAACATCATATTAAATTCATTGGCCCGAGTGCAAGTGCTATGATGAAAATGGGTGATAAAGCCAATGCCAGAGCTACAATGGAAGCTAATGGGGTACCAATAACTCCTGGGCTTGGTATTGTTGATAATACAGAAACAATCAGAGAATTTGTGAAAAAAGTTGGGTATCCAATTATTATTAAAGCTACTGCAGGTGGCGGCGGAAAAGGTATGAGAATTGTCAGAAAAAATGAAGAATTGGATGATGCATTCAATTTGTGTCGCTCTGAAGCTCAAAGCGCTTTTGCAAACCCTGAAGTTTATGTTGAAAAGTTTATTGAAAATCCAAGACATATTGAAGTTCAAATTTTAGCAGACAGCTATGGAAATGTTATTCATTTAGGCGAAAGAGATTGTTCTGTTCAAAGAAGAAATCAAAAACTCCTTGAAGAAGCTCCCTCTGTTGCAATTTCTGAAGAAATAAGAAAACAAATGGGTGAAGCTGCTATAAATGCTGCTAAATCTATTAATTATGAGGGTACAGGTACAATTGAATTTTTATTGGATGAATCTGACCCTAAAAATAAAAAATTCTATTTTATGGAAATGAATACAAGGGTGCAAGTTGAACATTGTGTTACTGAGATGATTTCAAATGTTGATATCGTGAAAGAACAAATTAAAGTTGCGCAAGGTGAAAAGCTTTCATACACCCAAGATGATATTAAGTTAGTGGGTCATGCTATTGAATGCAGGATTAATGCTGAAGATTATGAAAAATGCTTTATGCCTTGTCCTGGTACTATTGAAGGATATATTGCACCCGGTGGTTTTGGTACAAGGGTTGATTCGCATGCTTATACAGGCTATTCAATCCCGCCATATTATGATTCATTGGTTGGAAAAGTAATTTGTTGGGGTCGAGATAGAGACGAAGCAAGAAAAAGAATGCTTAGAGCTTTAAATGATTATGTAATTACGGGTATCAAGACGACAATAGGGTTTCACAAAAAGATACTTAATAATTATAATTTTATTTCAGGTGATTTCAATACAAGTTTTATTGAAAAAAATTATCCTGAAGTTTTAGCAAAAAAATAAGGTAAAAAATGCAGTTTAATTTTGATGATAAAACTGAAAATTTTTTAAAATTAATCCTAAAAAACGCCCTAAAACACAATATTAGGGTGTTTTTTGTCGGCGGAGCAGTCAGAGATAATTTACTCGGCATTAAAAATAGTGATATCGATATATTAATTGAGGGAAACGCTGTTGAATTATGTGCTAATATTTCTGAATTAAAAATTAAGTCTGTTCATAAGGAGTTTTATACCGTTAAAGTTTTATATGATGGATTAATTTTTGATGTTGCTTCTACAAGAGTTGAATCTTATCCTCATAGTGGATGTTTGCCTGTTGTTAAAAAAGTTGGTGTTTCAATTATAGAAGACGTTAAAAGGCGCGATTTTACTATTAATTCTTTGTATTGTGAATTAAAACTAGTCTCTGATAATATTGAATATATTTTGATTGATTTGGTTGAAGGTGTAAATGACTTAAATAAAAAGGTTTTAAGGGTTTTACATGCTAACAGTTATATTGATGATCCAACAAGAATTTTAAGAGGGGTTGGGTTTAAATATCGTTTCAATGTTGATTTTTCAGATAATGATAAGATTTTAATTGATAATTATTTAAAAAATATCATTCGTGAAAATATGTCTATTTCTCGGATTGAATGCGTATTTAAGAAAATATTTGCTCTTGAGTCCGGTTATGATATTTTTGTTGAAATTATTGAAAAAAAATATTATAAAATACTTTTTGATTATGAGCTAAGCTTTGATTATTTTCGCATTAAAAATATTATATATAATTTAAAGTTAAACAAAATGCATATATCTGAGTTTTTGTTTTTACTCATTAAAAATGCTTGTCAGGAAAAACCGAAATTTAATTCTTTAACTGAATTAATTAAATATTTTTCAAAATTTAATAATTCAAAATTGGCATATTATTTATATAAAACACAAGATATCAATAACGTATGTAAATTTCTGAAAGCAAAAGATGTTCATATTTTTTTAAATGGTAACGATTTAATTGAGCTTGGATATAAAAAAGGAAAAATTTTTTCTGAAATATTTAATACTTTGATTGAAAAAAAGCTTGAAAATCCCTCTAAATTCTTGTCAAAAGAAGATGAGAGAAAGTTTATCCTTGAAAACTTCCCTAAAGATTAAAATAATAACAAAAATTTGAAATATTTACATTTCTTAATTTATTTAATTTTTGAATGCCTTGTTATTGCAGGCTTTTGAGCTTTTAGCATATTAATTTTGTAAAATTATCCTCTATTTAGGTTAGAAATTTTCTAAAATAGTGCATTGTTCTTTTGTAACGAAATTATATAAGCACAAGGATGTATTACTAAGGCTTTATGAAAGGAGCTCATTTATGTCAGTAGTTATTAACACTAACGTGGATTCTATTAAAATCCAATCACTTTTGTCTAATTCAACAAATGGTTTAGCACAAGCCATGGAGAGAATGTCTTCAGGTTTGAAAGTAAATTCAGCAAAAGATGATGCTGCAGGTACCGTAATTTCTGCTCGTATGCAAGTGCAATTAGATGGTAACAAAACTGCACAAAACAACATTCAAAACGGTAATGCTATGTTATCTACTGTTGAAGGTAACCTTGATGTAGTTCAAGATAACTTATCAAGAATTCGTGACTTGACTCTTCAAGCTAAAAACGGCACTTATTCAGAAGAAGAAATTCAAGCAATGCAAGATGAAGTTGCTGAACGTATGGCTGAAATTGACCGTATTTCAACATCATCTAAATATTCTTCATTATCTTTATTTAATGATGAAAATTTGCAAGATAATGGTGTAACATTGCAGGTTGGTGCTGATTATACAGAAGATAACACAATTTTAGCTGATGGTGAAATATTTGGAAAAGTTACTTTCTCAGCTTTAACAGGTATGAATACTTTTGATTTAACAGCTATGACAAATGCAGATCCTCAAACACCGGCTGGTCCTGATCAAGCAGAAGTTCCTGCTGCAGGTACATTCTCTGAAGCTGTTTTAAAATTAGATGAAGCTATTGATGATATTACAAGCAGAAAATCTAAAATTGGTTCTACTCAAAACCGTTTGGAATCAGCTCTTGATACTTTAACAATACAATACGAAAACTTATCAAGTGCTAAATCTATAATCACAGATGCCGATATTGCTTCTGAAGCTTCAAACTTTACTCAACAACAAATACTTCAACAAGTATCAACATCTTTGTTAGCTCAAGCAAACCAAGCACCATCAATTGCATTAAGCTTAGTATAATAAATAATTATATAAATAATTATTTACCTCCGGATTTTATTCGGAGGTTTTTATTATGTTTTTTAAAAAAGATTTTCTATGGTATTTTGTAATGCCGTATTTTTGTATAGCTTCAATATGTTTTTTTGTAAGATATCCTTTATTATTAGTCCAGTCATATTGCGGGTATTCAAGATTAATTTTGTCCATGTATTTATCTCTTGATACTTTGGCTAATATGCTTGCAGCTGCAATAGAAGCTGATTTAGAGTCGCCTTTTATAATAAAATTTTGCGTATAATTAAAATCTTTTATAAGCTTATTTCCGTCAACAAGGGTTAAAATATTTTTATTATTTATTTTCTCTATAATTTCTAAAACGGCATATTTCATTGCTAATAATGATGCTTGAAGTATATTTATTTCTTCAATTTTTTCAACTGTAATTGCTTTAATTGACCAAATTGAGTTTTGTTTAATGACATCATAAAGTAATTCTCTTTTTTTGGGAGTAAGTTTTTTAGAGTCATTAAGTGTTTCAAAAAGTTTTTTGTCGATATTATCATTAAAACAAACAGCTGCTGCCCAAACTCCGCCTGCGGCAGGGCCCCTACCTGCTTCGTCTGTCCCTATTATTTGATTTATTTTATTTTCTGCTTTTTTTTGGTTGTCAAAATCAAATAGTGTCATATTCTTCAATTCTCTCTATTGTATATTTTCCGATTTTTCCATCCCTAAAATTTGATAGTAAGATTAATGAGGCTCTTTTTGTATCGGGTATTGAATTTTTTAGTATCCAATTTTTCTTAACAGCAATATTAGAGAGATTTATTTCTTCTTCGTCTGTAAAACCGTAGTATTTTCTAAAATTTTCATTATATAATTTAAGAAGTATTTTTATCAATTCGCTTGCAACATATTCGCTATCATAGGCGTTTTCACTTATTGAATTAACACATGCTAATTTTAGTGCTTGAAATTGGTCATTTTGGACAGTTGGAATAATCCCCGGTGTATCTAATAATTCTACTTTTTCATTGATTCTAACCCATTGCTGTTGTCTGGTTACTCCTGCTTTTGCTCCTGTTTTTGTTTTTGCTCTTTTAACCAGACGATTTATTGTGCTTGATTTACCAACATTTGGCATACCTATTACCATTGTTCTTGTGGGGCGGGGCAACAAACCTTTTAATATTCTTTTTTGCATAATTTCTTTTGATAAATTTATAATTTCAGAAATTATTGTATTTACATCGTTTCTATTTGAAAGGCTCGTTGTTATAACTTTGCATTTTGTTTTTTTATTTAAAAAATCAGCCCATATTTGATTATATTTAGCATCAGAAACATCTGATTTGTTCATTAAAATTAGTCTTGGCTTGTTTGGGCAAAGTTCTGCCGTGTTTTTATACCAACTAGAATACGGAATTCTGGCGTCAATTACCTCAATAATTACATCTACAAGGTTTAGTTTTTCTTTTAGCTGTCTTTGAGCTTTTGCAATATGTCCTGGGTACCAGTGTATATGATTCATAGTTTACCTTTATATAAATAATGCCTTGAATTAGTAATATCTAGCTAAATTCAAGGCATTATAAAAAATTGTTTTGAAAAAATTATCTTTTTTCCATTTTTTCTCTAATACGTGTAGCTTTGCCTGAACGTTCTCTTAGGTAATATAATTTAGATCTTCTTACATCACCTTTTCTAAGAACTTGGATTTTTTCAATTCTTGGAGAATAAACAGCAAATACACGTTCTACACCAATGCCTTGGAATACCTTTCTAACAGTGATAGTTTTGTTTATTGAGCTACCATGTTTCTTGATAACTGTGCCTTCAAATGCTTGAGTTCTTTCTTTGTTTCCTTCGATAATTCTAACAAAAACTTTAACAGTATCTCCTGGGTTAATTTCAGGCATTTCTTTTTGTGTATATTCTTTTTCTAATTCGTCAATGATAGGATTCATTTTTTTGTCCTTTTTCGTAAGTTGTTCTAGCATATATCATATTATATTAAACAAAATTAATAAACAAGTACTTTTGGTAAAGATTTATTAACAAAATTTTATTTTTCGTTTCTAATAACCAATTATCTTGCAATAATTTTGGTATGAAGAATAGATTTTTATTTGTTTTGCTTTTGTTTTTAATTTTTTTGTTTTATGTTTTTTTGGTTACTTGGGAAAAACAACCCAAAAAACATAAAATTTTAAAAGTTGTTGAAGCTGATGAATTTTATATTGATTTAAATGATAATAATTTTATTGATGAAGATGAGCATTTTAAATTAAAAGATATAATTTCTTTTAAACCGCATAAAAATAAAAAGGTTGAGCTAATTTCTCAATCATTGGGTTTGGATGTAAATGAATATTTAAAGGCAGGATTTTGTGCTAGAAATTGGGCAATTGCAAATTTATCCAATAAAGAGGTTTATATTTCATCTAAATTGCCTGTTTATAATAAAGATATTCCAATCAGATATATTAAAGTTAAATTCAATAATAAAGATTTAGGCGAATTTCTTTTATCTTCGGGACTTGCATATTTAAGTAAGGATTGCATTGATGCTGAATATTTGCAGCTTCAAAATATAAAGCAAATTAAGTTAAATGCAAAAGAAATTTCTAAAGTTGTATTCTATATTGTCAATTTAAAAAATGATATGGTGCATAAGCTTGATTGTGAATATGTGCGCTTGATTTCAAATGCTAAATTAGTTGCTAAAAAATCTCTTAATAATTACAGATATTGTTCAATTTGTTTTTCAAGGAATAATATTAACTTTAAAATTAGTAAATCTGATTTGAAATATCAAAAATCTATTAGTAAGAAATTTAATAATATTGAATTATTTTTAATTAATCCGCTGGAATACAATAAACCAAACAAAAATTGCAATACACATTTTTGCAAGACTTTAGTTAAAGAAATAAATTCGGCCCAAAAATCAATAGATATTGCACTATATGGTATGGGTGATCAAAAAGAAGTTTATGATGCGCTATTAAAAGCAAAAAATAGAAATGTTAAAATAAGAGCAGTTGTTGATTATTCTACGAAAATGGATTTTCTTTATCCGAATACAAGAAATTTTATCAAAGATTTCGATGCTGTAACTGATAATAGTGAAATTTTAATGCATAATAAATTTTTTATTTTTGATGATAAAAAAGTTTTAACGGGTTCAGCTAACATTTCCCCAACTGATAGCGGCGGTTACAGTGCTAATATTGCTGTTTTGATAAATTCATCTCAATTGGCCATGACTTATAAAGATGAATTTAATAAAATGTATAATTCTAAATTTTCAACTTTAAAAACTAAGACAAATAATTCTAAAATTATTCTTGATGATTCTGTTTTAAGAGTTTATTTTTCTCCCCAAGATAACGTTTTAGAAAATCTTTTATTACCTGAAATTAAAAATGCAAAATCTGAAATATTTGTTTCAATTTTTTATTTGACTGATAAAAAGTTAATCAATGAATTAATAAACGCAAAGAAAAGAAATGTCAATGTCATGGTTTTACTTGATAGTGTTGCTGCATCTAATTTTAAAGATAGAGTGTATCTTTTAAGAAATAATTCTATCCCTGTGGTTGTTGAAAACTGGGGTGGAAAAAACCATGAAAAAACTATTATGATTGATTCAAAAATTTTAATCTTGGGCAGTTGTAATTTTTCGAGAAATGCCTTTGAAAAAAATGATGAAAATGTTATAAAGATTGTGAATACTGATATCGCAAGCTTTTATAGGGATTATTATTTATATTTATTTAATTCTATAGATAGAAAATATCTGCATTATATTCCAAGGGCAGAAGGAATAGAATCAAAAAATTCTTGTTATGACAGGATTGATAATAACTTTGACGGAAAGATTGATTTAGAAGATGACGGTTGTAAGAATTTAAAATAACTCTTTTTGTTAAGCTATTTGCATTGAGATGGTTGTTTTTGTTATTATATTGTATATATAAGTATTTACAAAGGAAAAAAAATGGAATTTTTTAGAAAACATAGGAAAATTATAGTAATAGTTTTAACAGTGTTTTTGGTTGCTTGGATGGTTGGTATAGGTGCATTTTTAAGCGTTATATTGTAAATTATCAGTATGAATTATAAAATATTTGGATATAGTAAAATATTTTTAATCTATGCATGTATTGTTTTATCTTTTTTTGTGAATAATGCAGTCTTTGGTGCTGCGCCAAAATTAAATGAGCAAAAAAATCAAATTGAAGTACAAAGAGGGCATGCAAAAAAAGAAATTCATAAATTAAAACTTTTAGAAAAAATTGAAACTAACAGACTATATAGAAATCAACAAAAGTTGGAATATACTCAACATAGTCTTCATAGAAGCCAGAAAGAGTATGATAACGCAAAAAATGAAGTTATCAGTTTAGAAAAAAAATTGGATGTTTTGCTTGCAGAAAATAAGCGACACCAGGCTTATACTTCAAAAAGGCTTGTTCAGATTTTTAAACACAAAAGAAATAATTATATAGACTTTTTGTTGAATTCTGAAGACATTAATGCTTTTTTAGATAGATTGTATTTTGAAAATATCATTATTTCTTATGATAAAAAGCGTCTTGAAGAGACGCGTAAAGTTGCAAAAGAAATTTTAGCAGTTAAAGCAAGAATTGAAATGCAAAAAAGAAACTTGGAGTCATCTATTGCAAGTATTAACAGACAACAAGAAGATATTCAAGACGCTATTTCAAAAAATGAAAAATTAATTGAAAAATTAAAAACAGATAGAGCTACTTGGGAAAGAGCTGAAAAAGACCTTGCTCGTCAATCAAGGGCAATTAGCCAAATGATTAATCAAGAGATGAAGCGAAACCAAAAAGAGGGTAAAAGTGTTGTTGTTACAGGCGGCTTCACAAGACCGGTCCCAGGTAGAATCACTTCTCCTTTTGGTTGGAGGATGCATCCGATATTTAAAAGAAAAATTTTCCACTCCGGTGTTGATATAGGTGCTCCTTATGGTACAGCTATACATGCGGCTAACTCTGGACGAGTTATATTTGTAGGCTGGTATAGCGGTTATGGGCGAGTTGTAATTATAAATCACGGCAATATTAACGGTGTTCCAACAACTACCTTATATGCGCACATGTCTTCTGCATCAGTTAAACAAGGGGCAAATGTTGCAAAAGGCTCTGTGATTGGAAAGGTTGGTACAACCGGATATTCTACCGGACCGCATCTTCATTTTGAAGTTCGTCAAAATGGTAATCCTGTAAATCCATTAAATTTCATAAGATAGTTTGTATATGAATTTTGTTTGATGTAAATTAGTTATAGAAACTAGTTTTGAGGGTTTAATTTGTATAATCGCTTCAAGAAACCGACAATATATTTTTTCTTTATTTTGTCTCTTATGATGTTGCAAGTGGGGCATAGGGCTTATGCACAATATGATGTTGTAAAGGCAAGAACTGTTGAAAACGAAAATATCCCAATAGAAGATAATAATGAATTAAAAACTTTCAATGATCCCGATTTGCCTAATTTTTCTCAAGAGGAAAGCGTTAGTTCACTTTTAGAAAAAAAGATTAATTCTTTTATTGACAAAAAAAGAAATAAGAAAATAAATGAAAATCCTGATATTGTATCCGAAGAAACAAATGAAGATAATGTTGCTAAAAAGCAGATTGTAAATATCGAAACAACAGACGAAGTTGTTGAAGAAAAAAACAAATTTCAAATAAATGCTGATAAAATTACTTATGATGACGAAGAAGGCAATGTTTACGCTAAAGGCAATGTTGAAATTATTGCAAAATCTCAAGGGGTTACCTTAAAAGCAGATGAAGCTGTTTTAGACAAACCTACTCAAACTATTAAACTTGTTGATAATGTTAAAATTATAAAAGACGGCACTGAAATGAGCGGTGAATACATGCTTGTAGATTTAAACGAGCAAAATATTCTTATGGATAACCCCACTATGAAAGCTTATTCTTTTGTCATTAATGCGCAAGAAGGCTATTTAATTGCAAATGATATTCAGATGTTAAACGGTACAATTAAAAGCTCTGAACAAAAAGATATCGTACTTCAAACCTCTGGATTTATGCGCCTTGATAACATCGCATGGGATGCAGTCAGAAGTAAAGACATTATTAGAGAAGGTTCGGATGCATCAAAAAAACAAGTTTATAAGGTTGATGCAAAAGAAATTGTTGTAACAAGCTATAAAGACCATAACTCTGTTTTGTTAAAAGGTTCTAATATATTTTATGGAAAGCATAAAATAATTAGAAATTCAGATATTGAAATCCTTTCCGATAAAAAAAATCAAGTTTTAGATACAAATTCTCCTGAAGGCGGTACTTTGAGGGCTTTTGGTACATATATTGGATATGGTTTTATTCATAAGTTGCCAAAAGGTCAAATCTTAAAATTAATGCCTGCACTGGTTTACGGTGATAGTAATATCGGGGTTGGTTTAATTGCAAGACATAGATCAAAAAATAGTATGTTAGAAGCTGGCTATGCAACATCTACTACTAATCTTGTTGCACGTGGAAAGTATCGTTTTAGTGATGGTTTGACCCTGAATTACGGTAGAAATGCTTATATACCTGATGGATTTATGGGTGCAAGGCGTTCTGGGTATGCTGCACAATTACAATATGAAAAATCATACATGGTTGATGATTTAAAACTTGATTTTAACCATGGTATATATGCTGGTATATTTAGTGATTACCAAGAGCATGATCAAGAAAACGCTTATGCTACAACAAGGTTCAGATATATGGCTGAGATGAGACGTAATATACTTACCTACGAAAATAAAGAACAAGATTTAGGTTTAAGATTAAGTTTGCTTTCTCAAGCACAGGCTACAATATACGGTTCAGGTGAAACTGTCGGCGTTGCACGTATTGGTCCTATGGTTTCAACTAAATTAAAAAATTGGCAGTCAAGTATCGGCTATTTAATTGCAGGCGTACACGGAGACAGCCCTTTTGTGTTTGATAAATATCGCTATGGTAAGCACGCTATTATGTTAAATGAAAGATTTAATTTTAACAATAAGTTTGCTATTGGCTATAGGGCAACTTTCACTCCCTTAAAGGATAATTATGAGAATGATTTATTAACTGAATCCAGATTCTATGTTATTTTTGGGCCTCAAGACTTAAAAATGATTTTATCTTATGACTTTGTAAGAGATGTTGCGCATTTTGATTTCATGTTCTTATTAGGAACAGAGGCTGCTAAGATAAACTTTGATAAGTTAACAACCAGAAATATTGATTCTCGTGAACAAAAGAGAGATTTTTACAGAAACGCAAAAAGAGTCAAGATAGAGGAACCGGAAAATATCTAGCCTTCGATAATTTTTTTGAATTTTTCGAAGTCTTCTATTGTGTCAATTCCTGTTGGGTTTAAGTCTGTAATTGCGACTTTAATTTTCATGCCATTATATAGTGCTCTTAGTTGTTCAAGACTTTCTTGTTTTTCAAATGGAGCTTGATTTAGTTGTGTCATTTTTATTAATGAATTTTTTTTGTATCCATATATTCCAATGTGGGCGTAATACGGTGAACAATCTTTGTTTCTCGCATAAGGAATTGGGCATCTTGAGAAATATAGCGCATTAAAGTCTTTGTCAAATACACATTTGACACAATTTGGGTTATTTATTTGATTTTCATCTTTAATTTCTCGAACAAGAGTGGAAATATCTGTATTTTTGTCTTTTAAAAGTGTTTCAATTGCTAAATCAATAACTTCAGGGGTTATTTGGGGTTCGTCGCCTTGAAGATTTAAGATATAATCAAAGTCATCATGCCTTAGTGCAACCTCTGCAATTCTATCTGATCCACATTTATGGTCAACTTTTGTCATTTCGCAATTGGCATTAAATTTTTCTGCTGCTTTTTTTATTCTTTCATCATCCGTTGCAATTATGACTTCACTAGCCAATTTTGATTTTTTAGCTGCCTCATATACATATTGAATTATTGGTTTATTTTTAACTTCTAAAAGCGGTTTTGCAGGAAGTCTTGTTGAGGCATATCGTGCAGGTATTATAATTGCTGTTTTTGTCATTTTTATATTTCCTAGTAGTATTTTTCTCCGAGTAGTACAACTTTTTTTTGAATTTCTTGAATTAATTCTTTTTCATCCGGCTCTATTGATAAAAACCTTTCCCAAGCAACAAGTGCGCTTCTTTCGTCGCCTATTTTTTCATAGGTTTTGCCAAGTTGATAATATGCCATATAGTAGCTTGGGTCTATATCTATTGCTTTTTGAAGGTCAATTATGCTTGCAGCGTTTCTATCCATTGCATTATACACTAATGCTCTATAGTAATAAATTTGCGCGTTTTTAGGGTAGTATTTAATGCCGTTATCAAGAATTTTTAAGGCTTCAAGATATTCTTTTGCTTCATATTTTGAGTAAGCATTATTTACAATTTTTGTGATTAATTTTTGATTTACAAAAGATAGCAATGTTAGTGCCTTTGTGTTTTCGCTATCTAAATTAATAGCTTTAATTAAGTTGGCTTTTGCTGTTTCAAGGCTGTTTAATTCCATATATACAAGACCCATATTGTAATATATATCTGAATTTGTAGGGTTTTGTTTTAGGGCTTCTCTATAATATTTTATAGCACTTGTTGGTTCTCCCATTTGTCTGTATGTGTTTGCTATTGCGCAATATATGGTTGAATCTTTCGCCTCTTGTGCCAAATATTTATCAATTGTTTTTTTATATTCTTGATATTTTTTTGGATCTTTTTTAATTGCTTTTTGTCTTTCTGAAAGGATTGCTTTTTGTTCGTATTCTTCTTGTTTTTTTAGTTCCTGTTGTTTTAATTTTTCTTTTTTTAGAATTTCTTGTGTTTTTTTGTTTTCTTCTTGTTTTTTCTTTGCTATTACTTGTTTTTCTTTTTCTTTTAATTGCTCTTTATTTGTTGCTTCTTTTTTGTTTTGTGATTGATTTATGGTTTGTTTTGTTTTTGGTTGTTTTTTTATTTCTTGCTGTTTTTGTGAAAGTAGTTTTTGCTTTTCTATATTATCAACATAATCTTTGAAATTTTTAGCACCTTCTGAATCGTTCATTTCTTCAAGAAAATCTGCAAAGGCCAGTATATCTTCCTTTGTTGGGGTATAGTTTTTGTTATCTGTATAATTTACTTTTGCAATTATTTTTTCAGGTGATAGTTTATTTTTATAGATTTTATAGATACCGTATTTTGCTTGTGCGAGATTTGGGTAATCTTCTAAAACCGTAATATATTCTTTATTTGCGCTTAATAAATTTCCTTTTTGTGCTAATAGTTCTGCTTTTGAGAGTCTTATTTGCGAGTCTTTCGAGTTTTCTTTTAAAATTGAATCATATACTGCAATTGCATCATTTGTGCAGTCTAGTTTGTAGTATAATTCGCCAAGCTGATATTTTAGATAAATATCAGTCGGATTTAAAATAATAGCTTTATTATATGCATTTAGTAATTCTTGAGTTCTGTTTGTTTTTTGATATATAATTCCGAGTATTTCATATAGATTATTTGCTTCATATCTGTTGTTTGGAGTTATATTATTTTGAACCATTGTTTCAATGGTTGATAGAAGCTCTTTGTTATCTGATTTTATTGCTATTTCCTTTAAACATTCTATTCCTAAAATGTTTCTTTTTTCTTTTAAATATAATTTTGCAAGTTTGAATAATGCACTTATGTTGTCACTATTTTGTGATATTGCTAATTTATAGTAATTTGCTGTTTTTTTAACAGGCTGTGCTGTTTTATATGAAATATCGCCAAGTATTTCATAGCAAAGGCTTGGGTTGTAATTTTCTTCAATTAGTGAGTTTAATTCCCAAATGGCAATATTATATTTTTGTTGATTTATTAATCTTTGAACATCATTTAATCTTAATTCTTGAGAATAATCAATTTTATTTTGTGTAATATATTTTTGTAGTTTTTGTTTTGTTTTAATGTATTGAGGAGAATTTTTGTCTTTTAAATAAGACAATTCGGTTCTCAATAAATCTAATTCATCTGTTTTTTGATTATAAGAATAAACAGGATTTGATAAAATCAATTGAAAAATAAAAAATGCAAATATAAGTTTATTTATTTTATTTCTTGAATACAAAAATTCTACCTCGCAAAGTCATGTTTATTTTATTATAAAATTAATTTAAAGAAAATAAACAATAAGATATTTTTACATTTAATCTTATTGCATTTTATTTTAATAAGTTTAATAATAGTATTACTATGAATAGAAAATTTTTATCGTTAATATGTTTAATAACTTGTGTATCTTTTGCTTTTAATCCTGCACAAGCTAGAATGAGCACAAAATCATATCAGTTATATAATAGTGCTGTGTTGCAAGAGCAAGACGGAAATTATCAACAAGCACTTAATTATATCAATAAAGCACTTCAATATTCCCCTGATGATGCTGTTTTAAATATTAAACTGGCAGGTATTCAAGAGAGTCTTGGAAATTATTCTGAAGCAATTAGTGCTTATCAAAAAGCAATAACTTTAAGACCGAATGATGGTTTTTTATATGTTAGTTTAGGTAATTTATATTTAAATCAATATAATTATAAAGATGCACTTATTTGCTATGAAAAAGCTCAAGCTTTAATGCCTGATTATAAATATAATAATATCAATGTTGCAAACGCAAAATATCTTTTAAAAGATACTAAAGGCGCAATTTCTGCTTATCAGGATTTTTTGAGCGCTTATCCTAATGATTTAGAAGGGCAGTGCGCCATAGCAAATATTTATCTTGAAGAAAGTGATTATCAAAATGCTATTGAAAATTTTGCACTTGCATTAAGAAATAACCCAAAAGACTTTAGGGATTATTCTAATTATGGCTTGGCATTAATGAGAAGCGGCGATTTTTCAAAAGCTGAAATTGCTTTTAAGAGTGCTATTGGCGTAAATAAAAATGATTCAATGAGTTATGCTAATTTGGCTATTGTGCAAATGAAGCAAGATAAATTAGACGATGCTTTATTATCATTTAAAAATGCTTTCAGTCTTGATAGTGATTTAAATGCGCTTCGTTATGATTATGCTCAATTATTAACAAAGAAAAATAAAATCCCTCAGGCAATCGAGCAGTATGAATTGTTTATAAAAGAATACCCCAGTCAAATGGCTGCTTATATTTCTTTATCTGAATTGTATGCTAAAGAGCATGATTATAATAAAGCTATTGAGGTGTTAAATAGTGCAATTGCAGTTAATTCCTCTGATAATAGCATTAAATTACAATTAGCTAAAATCTATCAAAATAATGCAGAATTTAATGACGCTCTTAAATATTACAATGATGTGCTTTTAGTTGATAAATTAAACTCTGTTGCTTTATATAATAAAGCGGTTCTGCTTTCTGAAATCGGACAATATCAAGATGCATCAAATATTTATAATGAGCTTTTGAAATTCGATGAAACAGAATTATCAAAAAATCAAATATATTTGACTGATATTAAAAATGATATATTTGAAAACCAGATTAAAATGGCACAGGATTGTTATAATAAAGGCGATTACAAAAAAGCAAAAGCATTATATGAAAAATTGCTTTTACAAAGAAAAGATGATTATAGAATCTATATTGGCTTAGCTGATACTTCTTTGGCGCTTAATATGCATACTTATGCAAAAAATTATTATGAGCTTGCTATTCAATTGGATAATACAAATCAAGATGCTTTAGTGCATTATGCGCAAGTTTTATATGAATTAAAAGATTATGATACTGCTTTGATTGTTTTAGATAAAACCATTGAAAATGATCCAAATGACGATAAGCTCTATTATAACAAAGCTTTAATTGAATACGAAAAAGAAAAATATGATTTAGCAGATAGCGATATTAAAAAAGCATTACTATTGAACACTAATGATGATGATTATAATTATCTTCAAGGCATGATATTGGAAGCTTTAAATAATAATCAAGGGGCAATTTTTGCTTACGAAAAATACATTGAGCTTTCTGATGACGAGGAAACTAAAACAAAAGTTCAGGCAAAAGTTAAAAAGCTTTATGATATGGTTGTAAATGAAAAAACTGAGTAGCATAATTTTAATTGTTTTCTTATTATTTTCTATCCAAGGAGCACATGCTTGGGGTAAAAAAGCAAAACCATCATTATATTTAACATCAACTAATCCTTTTGATGATAAAAATTTTGAAACTCAAATTCAATCTCATAGTGTTTTTCAGCTGAATAAAAGAATTTATTTTTTGGTTTATAATCCCAATGGTTTTAAGTCTAATTTCCTTAAATATCAAATAGTAAAACAAGACGACAACGCCTTTAGCGGCGGATATACAAGAATAAGAAATAAAACCGTCAGATTAAAAAATAAAAATTATTATTGTGATTATTTTGTTTTAAGCGAAAAAGGAAAGTATTTTCTTCAGATTTTTGATATTACTGATTTAAATAAAGAAATAGCTTTTGGTGCTTTTAGGGTGATTAATGAATAATATATTTCTTAATATTAAAAACTTTATAGAAGATTTTTTGTTTGATTTATATAATAAATTTTTTTCTTCTAAATATGTTTTAAAAGGCAAATGTAAAAAATGCGGTAATTGTTGCAGGAATATACTTTTTAGCACTAAAGACGGATATGTAAAATCGAAAGATTTGTTTCATCAAATGCAGAAAAAATATAGATATTACAGGAATTATCGTATTTCGGGCGTGGTAGAAAATAAACAAGATTTTCAAAACGGCGCTTTGACATTTGAATGCAAGTTTATTTCAAAAAACAACAAATGTCTTATTTATCCGATTAGACCAATATTTTGCAGAAATTATCCTGATATTAATCCTGAATTAATATATGGTGGCGTTGAAATGCTTGATAGCTGCGGGTTTTATTTTGATATCAATAAAAAATTTTGCGATTATTTAAAAAATATGGAGAATTAATCTCCATATTTACTCATATTTAATTCCTGCTTTTTTAAATCTTCTGAATACTTCTTGCAATCTTAAAATCGGTTGAACCAATGAAACTCTAAAATGATCATCGCTCATTTGACCAAAAGCACTTCCAGGGGTTATTAAAACACCTGTTTTATCAAGCACATATTTGCAAAATTCCATTGAAGAATTAAATGTTGATGGTATTTTTATCCAAAAATACATTGTAGCATCCGACCTTGGGGCGTAAAATCCCAGTTCATTAAATCCTTGAGCAACGATTTCTCGTCTTGCGTCATATTTATCCATTATTCCTTTAACGTATTCTTGAGGCATAGTTAGTGCTGCAATACAAGCGTCTTGAACTATGGTTGAAGTTCCATAGTCAATATTTGATTTCATTGAATAAAGATTATTTATAAATTCTTCTTTACCAACCGCAAAGCCACATCTCCAGCCTGCCATGTTGAATGTTTTTGTAAATGAATGAAATTCAATTGCAATATCTTTTGCGCCATCAATATTAAAGATTGAATATGGTCTGTAATTTGAAAAACAAACTTCTCCGTATGCTAAATCAGAAACAAGCAAAATATTATTTTCTCTGCAAAAGCTTACAATATCAGCTAAAAAACTTTTTGGCGCAACTGCACCTGTGGGGTTGTTTGGATAGTTTATAAAAAACATTTTTGCTTTTTTTGCAATTTCAGATGGTATTTCGTTTAAATCAATTAAAAATCTATTTTCTTCTTTTAAGTTTACAAAAAATGGTTTTCCACCTGCAATTAATGTTCCTCTGCATAGTACAGGGTAATATGGGTCAGGTATTATGTTTATATCGTCAGGGTTGGTGTATGCCATTGCAATGTTGGCAAGGCCTTCTTTTTCTCCAATAAGAGTTTGTACTTCTTTATCAGGGTTAATATCTACAAAATAGCGTTTTTTCATCCAATCTGCTATTGCTTGTCTTAATTCCGGTTTACCTCTAAAATTGGGATACCCATGGTTTATTGGGTTTTGAATTGCTTCCAAGGCAACTTTTACAACAGGGTCAGGGGTAGCTCCATCAGGATTTCCGATGGAAATATCAATTACATCGACACCGTTTGCTATCGCTTGCTGTTTTAAATCTGCCAGTTGTGCAAATATATATTTTGGTATGTTTGTAATTCTGTCTGCAGGTGTAATGTTTATTTTTTTAGTTTCCATCTTTTTCCCTTTCGCTAAATTATATATAAAAAAAGAGCCTCATAAAATGAGGCTCTTTGAGTGTTTAAACTCTTATTATGCCTCAGGCGCAGCGGCAGCTTCCGCTTCTTGGGCGGCTGCAGCGGCTTGGGCAGCTTTTTCTTCTTCTAATTTAGCTTGAGCTTTTTTAGATAGTTTTGTTTTTTCGGATTTTTTATAATTTAATGTACCATCTTCATTTGCATTGTTGATAAGGTACATAACTGTTTCTGTGGCTTGAGCACCTTGAGATAATCTTACTTTAGCTCTTTCTACATTTAATTTCATTTCTTTAGTTTTAGGATTGTAGAAGCCTAATTCTTCAATAGGTGCCCCTTCACGTTTGCAACGGCTGTCTATTGCGATTATTCTGTAGCTAGGATTTTTTTTGTAGCCCAGTCTTTTTAATCTGATTTTAATCACTTTATTAAATTCCTTTTATATGTACTGTCTTATCTCTATCAAACTATAAACATATTTATTTTGCAAGTATAACAAAAAGTTATTTGTTAAATAATTTAATAATATGATATATTAATTATATGATTAAGTCGTTAATAAATAAATTAATTTCAAAAAATGATTTAGATGAGATTGAATTAAAAGAAGCCTTTGATGAAATTTTTTCCGGACTAGCTGATGAAATTAACGCTACTTCGTTTATAACTGCGCTTAAAATGAAAAATGAGACTGCTGATGAATTGTTTGGTGCAATTTTGTCATCTCGAGAATTTGTTAATAAAATAAAACTCGGTGCAAATCCTGACAGCCTTTTTGAAAATGTATTATTAACGTCCGATAAGGGTTATTTTGATATTAGTCTTGCTGTTGATTTAATTTGTGCGGCAAATTCATTGGGTGTTTTAAAATATTCTTTTAACAATTGTTTTGAAAAAAATAAGTCTTTTGAATTGTTAAAATTAATGGGTGTTAATTCTTTTAATCAAAAAAACATTATTGAAAATTTTGAGAGGTTAAATTTTGGATATTTTGAATTAAATTCTGATGAAAAATATTATAAATACACAAATAATATCTCAAGAAGCCTTGAATTTAATAATATTTTTAATATTTTATCTAAAATGTTAAATCCGTATGATGCTAAAAATCAAATTATTGGTTTGAATGATAAGGATAGGGTTGAGTTTTTTGCAAATATTGCATTAAGATTAAATAATTTAAATACAATTGCTTTATCAGGTAATAATTCGCTGCCCTTTGTTACGCCAAGCGGTGAGACTTATGTTGCTGAAGCATGGAAAAATAAAATTTTTACTTACATTTTAACTCCTGAGTTGTTAGGGTTAAACGAGTATCCTTTAGATGATTTAATTTGTGCTGATTATGAAACTAATGCTTCAGATATGATATTGTTATTGCAAAATAAATTATCGGGAGCTAAAAAAGATTGCGTTATTTTAAATGCTGCACTAGCTTTATATATTACTAAAAAAGCCAATTCAATAATGGATGGAATTGAATTAGCTAAAAAAACCCTATCTTCTAATTTGGCTTACGATAAATTTATTCAAATTAAAAATACATTTAAAGAATGATTTTTCAATATTGTTTGAATACATTTGATATTATACCTATAATATTATATTGATATGAATAAATTATTTATAAAGTTAATAATTTGTTTTTTATTGTTTTCTTATCAGTTTTCGTGCGCCAACACTCAACAAGAAGAATACGAAAATGATACGTTATATTCGCAAGAATATTTTGATTATTTGATTGAATGTGCTGCTGATGATTATCAAAAACAACAAGAAAAAGAGCAAGTCAGCGAAAAAGCGCAAATTACTTTAAATGAAGATGTAGTTTCTCAGGATGATAATTCAAATTCAGATATTATTTCTGATAATTATGAACCATTTAAATTGAAAATCGAAAATTATGATGTTGGTAAATATTCGCAAACTTATATCAAAGAAAATTCAAAAACATTAATTCCTGTTGGTGATAGATTTAGTTTTATGCAAGATACCTTGCAGTTTAGAAATAAATATAATAGTAACGATTATCGGATTTTAGCGGGTGCTGAATATCGAATTAACAGGTTTTTAAATCTTACGGGTGGTTTGGAAACTAATTATCGCGGAAATGATCAAAATCCCAATTCAAGAAAGCTTTATTTTACTCCTGTGATTAAAATAGGGGATGTTTTTTCAATCAGCTTTCATAATAAATATGATACTTCTAATCATTCCCAAGACCACGATATAGGTCTTAGTGTTTCTCCTTTTAAATCAAAAGCGCTGGATTTTGGTGTTTATGCAGGTACTACACAGCAACAAGGCGGTGCACATAGTGAAAGCATAAATTTCTCTACAAACTTTTACTTTTTTTAGTGTAAAAAGTTTTTATTGTATTGAGATAGCATTTCAAGACTTGCCATTAGCGCTTGGTTAGTTGAATCATAGCCAACCGAACCGTTTGATTGAGCTTGTATATTGGCTAGTTCTTGACTAAGCCCCCTTAATTTTTCAAGCATTTCTTCATTATTAGAGCTTGCTTGAATTTTTTCTTCTAGCGTACTTTCAATTTTTGCTAAAAGTGATGTAAAATTTTCTTTTTCATCTACTTTTATTCCGATTTTTTCAGCTAGTTCTTTAGCTTTCTCAAATAAGCTATCTTTATTTGTATTTTGTCCTAAGTTGTGTTCTGAGTTGTTTTGTGTGTCTTGTGTTTTCTTTTGTTGGATTAATTTTTTCCCTTCTGCTTCAGTTATGTTTGGATTATATGTTATTCCAAGCTTTTCAAGCTCTGCTTTTGTTGCAGAAGTTAATTTTTGATTGTAAGCTCCATAAGATGAAGCACCCATTGCCAAATTTATTGAACTTATTGTCATTTTTCGTCCCTTTTCCTAATTTAATAAAACTAACCTTAAAGTCAACCTTTCTTAGTTAGTTTTTCGGCAAATATTTTAAAAAAATTAGTTATTTAATATTTTTTGTAATAAAAATTTACAATTTAAATTTTATGGAAAATTATAAAAACATAATCGCTATCAAAAGAATTAATCGCATTTGTTATATTTTTTGTATTGTTTTTAATTTCGTAGTAGTCATTGTCGATTTTCTTGTATTCAATTATTTTGCTGCAATAGAAATTTCTTTGCAGTAAAACTATAAATTCATATAATACTTTTGATTTTAGTGTATCAAAAAGCATTCTTGATTGATTTTTTGATATATCAGGCGTTGTTGGGTCTATCTTTTTTAGTCTTGGATTGTATTTTTCATTTTTGGAAAATCTTTCAATGCTTACTATGCTTAGGGGTTTTGAATTTAATTTATCAATAAATAAAACAATTCTTCCATCTAAATCAGAGTTTTCTATACAATTTTCGATAAAGTATTTACTTATAATATCGTTTTCGCCCCTATAAGCCAAATAATCATAAAGTAAGTAAAATACATTGTTTTTATTGATGGTTTTTGCTTTCTTACTTGTTAATTCTTTTGTTAGAGAATTTTTGGAGTTTTTTTGTAATTCGCTATAATCAAAATTAAAGAATGTTAAATCTTTGTAGTATAGTTTTGCAAAATTAGATAAATATGGCATTATAATCAAATCTTGATTATTTAGTTCATAATTTTTTAAAAATACATTAAAAACATTTATAGTTGCATATTTTTTATTGATTGTTATATTAAATGAATTTATTTCAGGATTGATAAATTGAATGGTTATGATGCAGAATATTATTAACGATTGTATTAATATATCTTTAATGCTAAATATTCCATAACCCAGTAATATAGCACAGGTTATAAAAAATTGTATGCAATAAATCGGATTTGTGTCTAATATTTCATAAACATTTAAAAGGAGTATAAAACCAAGATTGATTAATCCTAAAAGAAAAAGTACTTTTAAGCGGTTATCTTTTTTGTATGCGCTAAATGTAAAAATTATTGCAACGGATAAAGGTAAAATTGAGCTATAAAATAAGGTAATCAATATTTTAATTGTATTTATGTTTTTTAAATCCGTATTTAAAAAGAAGCTATAAAGCATCCCTAATGTGCTTTTTGTTTGTGTTTCCGGAGCTAAAAAGCTTAAATATGGGCTTATATAGTCGTTTATTAATAACCCTAGAGAAGATAAATTTAAGCCAATTCCATCCATATTTAGAGGTATTAGCATTCTGTTTATTATTGCATATTGAAATATCGCAATTGGAAATATTAAAAGAAAAGTTATTAATGAGTTAAAACCAAGCTTTGCAATTATTTTTTTTAAATATTGTCTTTTTTCAGCCAGAAAGTAAAAAATTATAAATTCAGAAGCGATATAAAGGCAATTTAGTGGGTTTATCAGTATAAATATACAGTTAAATATATTTAGGTTTTTAAAGTGCTTTTTATTAGGTTTTTTGATGAAATCAATAAGAGAATTTATTAATAAACTTCCTATTAAAAAATCCAAGCAATATGGAGCAATAAGATTACTGTAATAAAGGTAAAAATGGTTAACGGATATAAATATTGCAAGAAATATTCCAAGTTTTCTTCCTTGGAGTTTTTTTCCTATGTTTATAAATACAAAAATATTGATTAAGCCGATAATGGCATTAAAAGACCTTAAAAATATTTCGTTTTTTGATATTAAAAGTACAAAGTGTAGTAAAAAATAATATACAGGTGAAAAATAGTCTAACAAAGCACTGTTTTTAATAATTCCAAACGGAAATTGCGAGGAAGCAATAGCCATACTTTTAAAATCAATATCTGTTATTCCTGATGTTGAAAAAATATAGCTAAATCTAACCAGTGCAAATATCATGAAAAGTACAATATATAGAATATATTTTGATTTTTCATTAATTTTCATATTCTAAGTATATATGAATACTTTTAAAAAGCCAAATATTATGAAACTGCCTTATTTTTAATTATTTGCACATTAGAATTGTCTCTATCTTGCCATACTGAGTTGCCTAGTGTGTTTTTGGAATAAATTATTTGGTCTTGATTAGATGGGTTGTTTATGATTAATAAGTCATATCCATCTAACCAAGGATTTTCATATACTCTTGTAGAATCACCATAACCTATTAAATCACCTTTAATTCTGCCTTGAACTATAAAATCCATATTTTGAAACATATCAACTGCATCTTTGGGAGTTAAAATTTCTTTTATCTCCTCAGGCAGAGTTGCATATTTTTTGATATATTTGGATTTTGCACTAAATGTAATGCAGTCATTTTTAATTGGAAGCGGTTCTTTTGGTTCATCTACGGTTTTTTTAATTTTTCTGTGCACACCAAAACTACCCAAATAGCCGATTTGCGGAACTCTCATTTTTATCAACTCTTTTCTATTTCAACACAACTACATATATAGTTTATCAAATTTTTGCAAAAAAATCTATAATATATTTAAACTATTACAAAACTAAATATGGTACTAAATACACTTATAACAATAACTTTGACTGTTAATTAATTTATTTTTGTGATTTAATTTTTTTATGAAATTTTTGCATCTTTCTGATTTACATATCGGGAAAAAAGTTAATAACATTTCTATGATTGAGGAACAAAAGTTTGTTCTTAAAGAAGCGATTGATTTAATAATTAATCATGAAATTAATGCTGTTCTAATTGCCGGTGATGTTTTTGATAGGGCTGTTCCATCAATTGAAGCCATGGAAGTATTAAATGATTTTTTATTTGAGTTAAATAAATTAAATACAAATGTTTATATTATTTCGGGAAATCACGATAATATGGAAAGATTATCATATTTATCTGATTTATTATATAAATCTAATATTTTTATATCTAAACCTTTTTATGGGGATATTGAGTGTTTTAATTTAAATGATATTAATATCTTTTTGATGCCATATATTTATCCTTTTATAGTTCGAAAATATTTTCCTGATGAGAAAATTTTAAATTACAATGATGCTATAAAATGTGTAATAGAAAATACTGTATTGGATGATAATAAAATTAATATTTTAGTTTCTCATCAGTTTGTTGTTTCATCAAATACCCCTGTTTTATCTGAAAGTGAACAAAAGTCGGTTGGTGGAGTTGAAGAAATAGATTACAGAATTTTTGAAAAATTTGATTATGTAGCCTTAGGACACCTGCACTGTCCTCAAAAAATAGGAATTGATAAAATACGTTATGGGGGTTCTATTTTAAAATATTCATTTAGCGAAATAAATCAAAATAAAAGCTTTTGTGTTGTTGATATAAAATCGAAAAATGATATTTCAATTGAGCTTTATCCAATAGTACAAAAGCATGATATGAAAGAGTATAGAGGTTTTATAGATGAATTTTTAAGTAAAGATTTTTATTCAAAAATAAATAAAGATGATTATATTCATTTTACTTTATTGGATGAAAATGTTATGGACGCAAAATCTAAATTAAGTTCTATTTATCCTAATATTATGCTTTTAGATTTTGATAACAGTTTTACGAGAAATTTAGATTATGGTTTTGATGTGAATTTAAAAGAGCAAAAAAATTTAGTTGAGCATTTTTGTGATTTTTATCATACCCAATCTGATGAAAATATTGATAAATCAAGAAAACAGATTGTTGTTGATGTTTTTAATTCAATACAAAAGGAGGATGAATGCTCCCCCTAAAATTGACTATTCAGGCGTTTGGTGCGTATTATGATAGAGTTGAAATTCCTTTTGAAAATTTAGGACATAGCAATATTTATTTAATTTCAGGTCCTACGGGTTCTGGTAAAACAACAATCTTTGATGCGATTTCCTTTGCTTTATTTTCTTCTGCATCAGGTCAATACAGGAAAAATCAGAACCTGAGAAGTCATTTTAGTTCTGATGATAGGGAAACTTTTGTTCAATTTGAATTTTTATATAAAGGTGAAAAATACGTTGTTTTTAGAAGCATCAAGCAAAACAAGGATAAAATTAAAACAACTTCTTTGATAACTTTGCCTAACTCTAAAATTATAGTTGGAAATAAAGATGTAGATAGTTATATTGTTGATCTTCTTGGCGTGAATGCTACTCAATTCGGTCAAATCGCACTTTTAGCGCAAGGTGAATTTATGAAATTATTAAATTCTGATACTAAAACAAGAAGCGAGATATTTAGAAGTATTTTTAAAACAGATATTTATAAAATTTTTCAAGAAAAATTAAAGTTATTAGCAAAAGATTATAAAAAATCTTATGATGAAATTAAAAAATCAATAATTCAATATTCGGCTCAAATTGAAAGTTGTGATGATAAAATATCTGTTTTTGCTCTAAATTATTCTACTAGTAACTCTATTGTTGAATTTGAGGATTTTTTAAAGCTTATCAAAAAACAAAATAAAATAGATAAAAAAGAATTAAATTCTATTAAGAAAATGCAAGATGAGCTGGATAAAACAATTATCGAAAATGAAAAATTGCTGCAGCTTTTAGAAAATAAGCAAAAACTGGTTAATGAAAAAGAAACTTTAAATAAAAAAATTGATGAGCAAAAAGTTTGTTTTGAAAAATCTAAAAGTCAATATTTGAAATTAGATAGTATGGAAAATGTCGAAAAGAATTTAATTTTAAAAATTGAAAAATTAAAAAATGACTATGATAATTCTGTCCTTATTAAAGAATTAAATAAAAAGAATGAAAATTTAGACGAAAATTTAAAAAAAATTGAATTTAAATTAAAAGAAAATGATGAAAAAATTTTAAATTTTAAAACAAATTATTTAAAATTTATTTCAAGTGAATATTTTATTTTTGAAAAAAAACTTATAGAATTTCAACAAGAATTTCAAAAATTAAAAAATGAATTTAGTGAATTTAATGAAATTTATAATCTGGAATATGATAAATATATTTCATCGCAAGCTGGAATATTAGCTAAAACTCTTAAAGATAATCTGCCTTGTCCTGTCTGCGGTTCAAGTATCCACCCAAAACCTGCTTTAGTATCAGAAGATATTATTTCAAAAGATGAGCTTGATAAAAAAAGAGAAATTATTGAGAAAAAGAGAAATATTTTATCTAAAAAATCAGAACAATGTTCAATTTTAAATGAAAAAAAAGAACAAAAATTATCAGAATTTAATTCTGAATCAAATAGATTAAAAATAAAAATTGATTTTCAAAATTATGATATTGATAATATTGATTATCTATCCAAAATTTCAGAATTAGAAAAAAATAAAGATGAAATTATTCAAAAAATTGATTTATTAAAAATTGAAATTGAAAAAAATTCTGCTCAAATTTCAACTTTAAGCAAAGATTTTAAATATTCAGATATTGATTTAATATATGATGAATATAATAAATTACAACAAGAAAAAGAAAATATTATAAAAGAAATAAGGCAAATTAAGCAAAATTATGAAAATGAAAGCAATATTTTTAATGAATTAAATACAAAGTTTAATCTTTTAAATAAGCAAATAAACGATTATTCAAATATAAATTTATCTGCTTTTGATGAAATTTCAAAAATTGTTTCAGACAATTATTTAAAAAAAGAAGCACTAAATCAAAATTTTAGTTTAATTAACTCTCGTTTTATAACAAATGATAAATTAACCCCATTGCTTGAAAAAGCTTATGAAAAATATCTTGAAATTCAAAAAAGTTACTTAGAATATGATATTTTATCAAAATGTGCAAATGGCGATATGCAAGGCAGGCAAAAAATCGAATTTGAACAATATATTCAAGCTTACTATCTTGATATGGTTTTGATTGAAGCAAATAAAAGATTAAAAGTCATGACAAAAAATCAATTTCAGTTATTAAGAAAAAAAGATTTTTCTTCAATTCAATCTAAAGAGAGTCTAGAATTAGAAGTTATGGATTTTCATACCTTTAAAAAAAGAAGCACAAAGACTCTTTCAGGGGGCGAAAGTTTCATGGCGGCTCTTAGTTTGGCTTTAGGACTTTCTGATTGTATTAGCAGTTATTCAAATGTTTCTATTGATGCTCTTTTTATTGATGAGGGTTTTGGTTCTTTAGATTTAGAAACCCTGCAAACTGCTATGGATGTAATTTTGGATTTAACGTCATCAAATAAATTGGTGGGTATAATTTCTCATGTTGAGGATTTAAAAACAAGAATTCAAAACCGTATTTCTACATCTAAAACTGAATTTGGTTCCAAAGTTGAGGTGAGTTTTTAATTTTCTTTATGATAAGATGTTATTATCTGGAGGAAAAGATGAAAAATATTAAAAAAATAACAGATGATTTATATTATATCGGTTGCAGCGATAGAAGAATTGCTTTATTTGAAAATGTTTATCCTGTTGATGATGGTGTATCATATAATACTTATTTTTTAAAGGATGATAAAACTGTTCTTTTTGATACAATTGATAAACATGTTGCTGAGCAATTTTTTGAAAATCTTGAGTATTTGCTTGATGGTAAGACGCTCGATTATTTGTTTTTGCATCACCTTGAACCTGACCATGGTGCTTTAATTAAAGAAGTTATTGAAAAGTATCCTTCTGTTAAAATAGTTGCCAATGCAAAAATAAAGCAAATGCTATTTCAATTTTTTGAATTTAAAAAAGATATTGAGAATAATTTTCATATCGTAAAAGAAGGCGATACTATTAAAACAGGCAAACATGAATTTACTTTCTATATGGCCCCAATGGTTCACTGGCCTGAGGTTATGGTTAGTTATGATAAAACAGATATGATTTTATTTTCTGCTGATGCTTTTGGCTCTTTTGGCGCCCTAAATGGTAATATCTTTGATGACGAAGTTAATTTTATGGAAAAAATCCCTGAATATCGAAGATATTATTCAAATATTGTAGGTAAATACGGAACTCAAGTTAATATGCTTTTAAATAAAGCTAAAAACCTTGAAATTGAAATGATTTGCCCATTGCATGGGTTAATTATTCGAAAAAATATTGCAAAAATGTTTGAAAAATATATTTTGTGGTCTAACTATATTCCGGAAGAAAAATCTGTACTTATAGTTTATGCAAGCGTATATGGCGGAACGCAAAATGCGGCTGAGGTTTTAAGCTATAAACTTTCAGATTTAGGTGTTAAAAATATGAAAATCTATGATGTATCTAAAACTCATAGATCATTTATTTTATCTGATGCCTTTAAATATTCTCATATTGTTATTGCTTCAACAACATATAACAATAGTATTTTTGTCAATATGGAACATTTTATTTCTGATATCATTAAACATAATCTCCAACATAGAACATACGCAATTATAGAAAATGGTTCTTGGGCATGTAATTGCGGAGCTTCGATTAAAGATAGATTGTCTGAATTAAAAGGAAGCAATTTTATCAAAAGCAAGCTAACGATTAAATCATCTATAAAAAATAGTCAAGAAGCAGAGGTTGAGAATTTGGCAAAAGAAATAAAACAAAGTTTGGATGATTTAGTTAATAATAAATAAATTAAAAAGCCCTTTAAAAAGGGCTTTTTAATTATACAGGTTGTTCTATTTTTTCTTTTTTTCTTGATATTTTTGAAATTCCTGTTCTTGGAAGCGGGGTTCTTGTAACGATAATTGAATTTGGACGTTTATAGCTTGATAATTCTAATGATAATTTTTTAACTTCTGCTCTTATTATGTTGTTTAATTCTTTGTCATCAGGATATTTATCAACAATTTCTTTTTTAGGATATATTTTAACTGCAATTTCTTCAGTACCTTTTTTTGAGCCTGTTTTTATAACATCAGAATATACAAGAGTTTCTTCGATTAATGGGCTTTTTGCTAAAACTGCTTCAACTTCTTCAGGAAAAACTTTTTTGCCGCCTGATAGTACAATCATATTTTTAATTCTGCCTGTAATATAAACATATCCATGGGAATCAATTTTTGCAATATCACCTGTTCTAAGCCAACCGTCTTCCATGATTGCTTCTTTTGTTAATTCCGGCTTATTGTAGTAGCCTTTCATGATATTATCACCCAACATTTGTAATTCATGAGTGTTTTTATCTATACGAACCTTTACATTACTTATTGGTTTACCTACTGAACCCAGTTTTCTGTGTTTTTCTGTGTTCATTGTGATTATCGGGCTGGCTTCAGAAAGTCCATATACTTCATATATGCTAATTCCGATTGCTTCAAAGAATTTTGCAACTTCAATATCTAATGGAGCACCACCCGACATAAAGCCTTTAAATTTGCCTCCGAATTTTCTTCTAAGTTCACCAAACATAAGTTTAGAAAGCCATCTTGTTTTAGCTGCTCTTGCAATAGTATATTTAAAATCGAACCATAATTTTTTAAATGGACCATATTGTTTTATTTCGGATTCAAGCGTTGTTTTCATTAGTTTTAAAAATGCAGGTACGGCAACCATAAAAGTAATTTTCTTTTCTTGCATGATTTGGAAAATGTCTTTTGGTTTCAGGCTATTAGAATAATATATTGATGCACCTTTGTTTAAAAATGACATAAAGCCGACTGATATTTCAAAAAGGTGATTCATAGGAAGAATTGATAACATTGAATCTTCTGAATTAAAATTAAAGCATTTTCCAACAGCTATAACTTGAGATAATATATTTCTATATGTTATCTCAACCCCTTTTGGGTTTCCTGTGGTGCCTGAAGTGTAAACAATTAGAGCTGTTTTATCAAGGCTTCTATGGCGCCATTTTTTATCTGGCATATCATCCAGTGTATGTAGATTTACATAGTTTTTATTTGCACCTTTTCCATCGATAATTATGATATGTTCAATTGATGAAATCATTTCTTTTAATTTTATTGCATCACTTAAATGAGAGCTTGATACAAGAATGGCTCTTGGCATACAATCTGATAAAATATGATTTAATTCATGGATTGTAAGCTTAATATCTAATGGAACACTAACTACACCAGCTAGAACATTAGCAAATAAAGTTGCACCTAATTCCGGCATTGATTCAGACAATATCGCAACTTTGTCTCCTTTTTTTAAGCCAATATCAATCATATAGCTTGCAAGTTTTCTTGATAAAATGCTTAAACCCTTAAATGTCATTTCATTCCAGCCGAGATTTGAACGTATTCCTAAAGCTATATGATCTTCAAGTTCTTTTGTTCTTTTTTCTATAAATGATAATAAATTAGTTATTTCCATGCCTTTTTCTTATTCTCCCCTAAAGTTGATTAATAAGTATATTATATATTAATTTTTTAAAAATAGTCTAAATATTTGTAAATTTAACAATATTTTAGTGGTATAATTTACATATTTTAAAGGAGAAGTAATTAATGATTGAAATGAGAGTCATGGGTATAGCATTGGATACTCGTTCCGGTTCACCTATTGTGGTATTAAATGATTTAGATAACAGAAAAGCTTTACCTATTTGGATTGGTTCGGCTGAAGCAAGTGCAATTATAAGAAAAATTGAAAATATTCCATCTTCAAGACCAATGACCCATGATTTATTTTTAGATATAGCTAAACAATCAGAATATGACATAACTAAAGTTGAAATCAATGATGTTGATGATCAAACTTATTTTTCAACAATATATATGTATAATGAAAAATTGCAAAAAGAACTGCAAATTGATTCTCGTCCATCTGATGCTATTGCAATAGCACTTAGAGCTGATGTACCTATATTTGTCAGCTCTGCTGTATTGGCTGTTGGTTCAGTTTCAACAGATGTTGAAAAAGATGAGCAAGAAGCACAAGAATTTAAGAATTTTATTAAAGATATAAAGCCATCTGATTTTGAAAAATTATTGAAAAAGAATTTTGAATCTGATCAATAGGCTATATCTTGTGTCATTGAATGTCAAAAGTTTTTTTAGATAATTTTTTCTAATTGCTTTTAAACCAATTGGATAAAAAGTTGTATATTTTTTATTTTCCATGGTATCTTATTAATGTAAATTTTAAAAAAGGCAAAAAAATGGATAAAATAACAAAAGATATGGGAATTATGGATATCGTGACAGCTCACCCTGAAACTCTAGAAGTGTTTGCACAATATAACATGGGTTGTATTGGCTGCGCGGCTGCCCGTTTTGAAAATCTTGAAGCAGGTGCTAAAGTTCATGGAATTGATCCGGATGAGATGGTTGAAGCCATGAATGAAGTTATTGAAAAAAGTGCTGGACAATAATTTTTTTTCATAGTATTATATCTAGGCACAGTTATTGTGTTTGATAATTAAATATTTGCCCTGGTGGTGGAATCGGTAGACACGTCGGACTTAAAATCCGATGAGGCTAATAACTTCGTGCCAGTTCAAGTCTGGCCCAGGGCATTTTTAAAACTCCGTTAATGCGGAGTTTTTTATTTATATTCAGTTGTCTGATGGAATTAATTATAAATATATTTATAATTATATTTATTATCATGCGCAAAATTTTATTGATATGCACAAATAAAAAAAATGTGTCAAATTTTATTAAGAAATGTAAACTCAAATATTATTAAAAATCAATAATGTTCAGTATATTTATTAAAATAATTATTAAAAAATATCTTCTAAATCAAATAATGTAAGACAAACAATAAAAAAAATGGTAATATAGCAAAGCAGTGATTAAAAGTACTGATTAATGTGAAAATAAATTTATAAAATATATATGTATTAAATATCATTCGTAACAAATTTTAAAAATTAACAACAAATATGGCAATTATTTTGAAAAAAAATATTTTATAAAAATATAGGTAATAGTGTGTAAATGTTATTGGAGGAAATCAATGACAATTAGTGTGAACAATCGCAAAAAAACAAGCAAAAAGTCTTTTGATGAATTAGTAAATGATTTAAAAACTTCTAATTCTGAAAAAGTTAGATATAATGCTGCCAGAATACTTGGCGAAATGGGCGATTTTAATGCTGTTGAACCTTTAATTGAAGTATTAAAAAATGATAAAAACGGTTCAGTTCGTTTGTATGCAGCTCGTGCATTAGGTGAACTTGGTGATACTACTGCTACTGAACCACTTATTGAATCTTTAAGATTAGATAGAAACGTTGATGTTCGTGTTCGTGCAGCTCGTGCTTTGGGTCGTCTTGGTGGTGAAGTTGTAGTTGAACCCCTTGTAGAAGCGCTAAACGATGAAAACCCTCAAGTTTGTATTACTGCAACAGAAGCTTTAATTGAAATTGGTGATGTTGCTACTGATGCTTTAATTGCTTCGCTTGATCATGAGAAAGTTAATGTACGTTGTGACGCTACAAGAGCACTAGGTGAAATTGGAAACCCAAAATGTGTTGATAAAATTATCAATATGTTAAAAGATGAATGGGTTAATGTTAGAATTTATGCCGTAACTTCACTAGGTAAATTGAACGACAGAAAAGCTGTTCCAGGTTTAATAGAAGTTATGAAGAATGAAAAAGAAAATGATTTAGTTCGTGCGGGTGCAGCTGCTGCTCTTGGTGTTTTACGCGATCAAAGAGCTTTACTTCCTTTGCGTGAATTAATTATTAATGCTGAAGAACTTGGTGAATTAGAAGATACTGCTTTAAAATCATTCAAAAAAATTATGGCTGCAAATTGGGAAGCTATGCAAAGTGCTCAAGGCACCCAAGCCATTAAAAAGCCAAGTTTCTTTTAATTCTATATAAAATTAATCATTAAAAAAGCCCTGACAAAGGGCTTTTTTAATGTATTTATTATTTAGCTAAATTCTATTGTGCCAAACGCCGCCTTGTCTATCTATGATAGCATCATAAAATGACCATAATCTAAATACACCTGTTAAACCTAGAACTGCGTGAGTAATGTTTTTTTCTGCGGTTTGTCCGTTTATCGCTTGTCCGATTCCGGGCCAAACTAATAAGGAGCACAATGAAGCACCAACACTTCTTGCTGAAACATGTCCATCTGTACCGTGCGTGCCTGCTGCAAATACGGGGGTAGCCAGTGACAATAGCACACTAAGTGCCATAATTGATAAAATCTTTTTCATACTTTCCTCCTTTTTAGCTATGATAACAAGTAATTTATTAGTGTTCTAATCATTACACCTGTTGGCCCTTGCAAGGTTTCTTTGTTTGATTTATCCAAATAAGCTGTTCCTGCAATATCTAAATGAAGCCATGACTTAGATTTTGTGAAATTTGATAGAAACCAAGCAGCGGTTGAAGTTCCTGCTTGTCTTCCTCCTGTATTTTTCATATCAGCAATATTAGATTTTAGATTATCTTTAAGTTCTTCTAATATTGGCATTTGCCAAGTGTTTTCTCCGGATTTTTTGGATATTTCTATAAAATTATCTATTTGTTTTTGGTTATTTCCCATAACGCCTGTAATATTGTTTCCTAATGATACAATAACAGCGCCTGTAAGTGTTGCAATATCAATAACTTCATCAACATTTAGCTTATCGCAATAAGTCAGCGCATCTGCCAGAGTAATTCTGCCTTCTGCATCCGTGTTATCAACTTCAATGGTTTTACCGTTCATTGCAGTTAAAATATCTCCTTGCTTATAAGCTGAACCTGATGTCATGTTTTCACATAGTGCAGCTACAACGTGGAGTTCAATATCGCTTTCCAATTTTGCTATTGCTTGAATTATACCTAGAACGCTTGCTGCACCTGTCATATCATCTTTCATTGTCAACATAGATGTAGCCGGTTTAATATTCATTCCGCCTGCATCAAATGTTATGCCTTTACCTACAAGAGCAATTTTTTTTCTTGGTGTGCATTTTGGTTTATAAGCTAAATGGATAAATTTGGGTTCATGGACACTTCCTTGGCTGACAGCTAAAAATGCATTCATATTCAATTCTTTTATTTGATTTTTGTCATAAATTTTTGCTTCTAATTTATGTTCTTTTGCAATTTGAGCTGCGATATTTGCTATATATTCAGGTGTTGCAATTTGGGCTTGTTCGTTTACCAAGTCTTTTGTGAATTTCATGGCAAAAGATGTGTATGCGCCAATTTCAGCTGCATTTTCAATTTCTTTTGTAAAATTATCATCCAACAGTTCAATTGTTTCAATTTTTGGTTTTTTTTCTGATAAATATTTATCAAATTCATATAATCCAATTCTGGCTGAGCAAAGAGACATTTTTGCTGAGTCTTCTTTGTTAAAGTTTTTAGTTATATTTATGCATTCATTCAAATTTTCAATTAATTCTATTCCTATTGAATTATTTTTTGTCATGTTTTTTGCAATTCTTGCAGCATTTGCTATAACTTGCGAGAATTTCCGTCTTGTGAGCTTATCTTTTTTTCCAAGCCCTGCTAATAAAACTTTTATGTTTTCATTTATTGAATATTTAAAAGTCTCCATAAATTCACCTTTAAATATTTTATATGTTTCAATTTGATTTAATAATTGGTTGTTTGATAATTTGTTTAAATAATCAAATAAGTTGCTTTTTGGTTTATAATCTTCCCAAAAAAAGCAAATTATTGTATCTGACGTAAATTCTTCAATTTTTTTGGTTAAAAATCTCATTACTTTATTCTCCTAGTGTATTTTTGATTTTTTCTATCTCATCTAATGCTCTTTTTGAGCGTAGTTCATTTTTATATTTTTTATCTTTTAATCTTTTTTTATCTCCATCTATTTCTTTTGTTATCCCCCAGTTAGCATTTATTGGCTGGAATTTTTTATGTTCTTTAAATGTAATATATTCAATTAATGAACCAAGCATTGTTGTATTATCAAGTTTAATAAGTTCTTTATTTTTTAAATATCTATCCATATTAATAGCTGCAAAAAGCCCTGTGGATATGCTTTCACAGTATCCTTCGACACCTGTTATTTGTCCTGCAAAAAATATATTTTCATATTTTTTTGTTTGTAAGTATTCATTTAAAATTTTAGGAGAGTTTATAAAAGTGTTTGCATGCATGACGCCATACCTTGTTATTATGGCTTTTTCAAGGGATGGAATACTCTGAATTAATTTTTTTTGCTCTCCCCATTTTAGGTTTGTCTGGAAACCGACAAGATTATATAAATTTGCCATTTTGTCATCTTGTCTTAATTGTACAACAGCATAAAATTGATTTTTTTTGAATTCCGTTTTTATTCTTTTGTCAAACAGCCCTACGGGTTTTAACGGCCCAAATCTTAGAGTATCTTTTCCTCTTGAAGCCATAACTTCTATTGGCATACATCCTTCAAAGTAATTTGCCTCAAATTCTTTCAATGGTGCTCTTTGGGCATTAATTAGAATATCATAGAAGTTATCATATTCTTCTTTTGTCATAGGGCAGTTGATAAAATCTGCTTCGCCTTTATCCCATCTTGAAGCATAAAATGCTTTATTGAAATCAATTGAGTCTTTTTCGATTATTGGCGCTATTGCGTCATAAAAATGAAAATCATTTTCACCAAATTCTTTTTTAATATTTTGAGCTAATTCTTTGGCACTTAATGGGCCTGTAGCTATTATTGTAGGTATTGAGTTATCAATTCTTTCATATTTCTCGTTGATTATTTTTATGTTTTTGTATGATTTAATTATGGATTCTATTTCTTTACAAAAACCAAACCTGTCAATCGATAGTGAATTACCTGATGGCACTTTATTTTTTGTTGCAATAGGAAATAAAGTTGAGCCTAATTGAGTTGCTTCTTGCTTTAATAATCCTGAAGCTGACGTTATATCAATTGAGCCCAATGAATTAGAACAAACAAATTCGGCCGGATAGCTTGTTGTATGTGCTCCTGTTTGATATTTAGGACGCATTTCGTATAATTCAATATAATAGCCTTTTTTGGCTAAATAAATTACGGCTTCGCTGCCTGCTAATCCTGCCCCTATTACTCTTACTTTCTTCATAGATTAATTATACTCTAAACAAGATAAAAATTGTCTTAACATTAATTAATATAAACCTAAAGATAAATGAAAATGTGCCGATATTTATTAATAAGAGTGAATATCGGGTGGCTTATGTTTAGTTTGTCAAAATATAGTAAAAATAAAAATTCTGCATGTGACTTAATTAAAAAAGCCATGATAAAAAGAAGGCGTTTATCTGTTGCTGCTATTTTAAATGTTTCGTCAGACAGTCAAAGAATAAGAGTTGTGAAATAATTAATCAATGGTTTTTTCTGTTGAAACGTCTCTGTTGAATTTAGATGAAAAAGTTTCTAAAAATTTAAAAAATTTATTTTCAGTTACATTATCAGTGCTTTTAGGTTCATCGTTTTGTTGATTTATTATAATTAAAACTTCATCTTTGGCAGCCATTTTTAGGTTGTTTCTGGCGATTGATTCAACTTTATACATTGAAGAAAAATTTTTAATTTCGTTTTTTAGGTGTTTATTTCTTTCTTCAGCTTGCGTTTTTAGCTCTTGAGCTTTAATGATTTTAGTTTGATATACAACAATTTTAGCTAAATTTAAAAGCGCGCTGTAGCTAATTTGGCAAACGCATAATAAAAGAACTATAGTTAAAAATGAATGGTAAAATCTTATTTTTCTGATTTTTTTCTTTTGTTGTTTTTGTACTCTTGATTTTAAATTCATGTAATTGCTGCTCATAAAATAATTCTAACCTAAAATTTTTTTTTAAACTTATTATAACCTAAATTCGTAACAATATTTTGCAACTTTTTGTTTTTGTTGATTTAGCTCATACTCAGGCAGCTTTACATCTAGCCAATTAAGGTTATTTAAGACATTAAGAGTTATAAGTTTTCTTGCTTCATTGTTGTTTTGTGTCATTTTCACAAGAAGTATTTCATCTTTTTCTAAATTGTAGATTATTACAAAGCCTCCTGCGCCGACTTTTGAAAACAATTTTCCTTTTGATAGAGATATTATTTCGCTATCAAATCTGTTATATCCTCCAAAAATATTAGGGTATTTTAAAACCGCTGATAAAATCGGTTTAAATTTATCATCCTTTATTAAATTAAAATATGAATTGATTATTTTCTCAATGCTGATTGCCCAAAGAGGTGTTCCGCAGCCATCATAGCTTAAATCTGTACATTTTTCATTTGATAATGTTTCTTGCTTTTGTTTGATTAATTGTTGAATGGGGTGGTGTTCATTGGTGTAGTTCTTTAAATCAAAATCAAGATATTTACACATTAAAAGCATCATTATGTGTTTTGCGCTGCAATTATTGTGTAGTTTTGTTTTTTTTCCTTTAAAATGCCTTAAATCAAGAGGATTTATTGCTTTTATATTTAAATCAGATATTTTTAATTTATGTTTTTTTAATATGTTTTTTAAAATATTTAGGTGTATTGTATCTCCTGCATGGGAGGCACAAAAGATTGCCAATTCTTTTTGTGTGAGTTTGAAGTCATTTATTATATTACAATCACACATTATAGATGCTTGTAGGGGCTTAGCCAGTGAACGCATAAAAAAATGCGTTTTTGGGTCAAATCCGATTTTTTTATATATTTCTTTTTTGTTAGCTAAATATATACTGCCATAATAAATTGAATCAATGCAGTTATTTCTTTTGGTTGTAAGTAAAATTGTTGGTTTGTTTGTCATTAAAGATTTAAGAGCTTTTTCAAGCGTTTTTTCATGATTATATTTTCATTTTCAAGTCTTGCAATTTCTCGTTGCATTCTTACTAATTGATCTTCGCTTTGAGAGCCATCAGGAAGTTTAACTGATGTTAAACCTACACCTAGCGGAAGATGTTTTCTTGCTTCTTCTTTTAGCAATAATAAGCTGTCTAAACCTTTATCTGTAATAAAGCCCATTTTAATTAAAACGCTTGCCATTTTAATGTGACGACCTTCATCGTTTAGTTGTTTTTGATAGCGAATTGCTTGCTCTAGTTGGATTGCGTTAATTTTGCCAATTCTCTTAATGAATTCGCCTGTTTTTATTTTTCCTGCTATAAAAAGCGCAACGGCAATATTTTTATTTGTTTGATAGTCACTGATTTGCAGATATTCAAGTTCATTTAGTCTGCAGAATATCTTTGCGCTGTCTGCAAATGTCCAGTTGTTTTTTATGGTTATTTCAAAAATGTTATTGCCCTCAGATAAATCTTTTAAAAAAATATAGTAGCCTTCAGAAAGTTTAAGTGATCTTTGCACAAGCTCTTGCTTGCCTTTAAAAGTTAATTTAGGGCACATGTATTGAAAGAGATCTTCTCCTTCGATGAGTTGAGAGAATTCATCAAGTTTTTTTCTTAAATCTTCCAATATTTCTCTTGTTACTACTTGTTTTACCCATATCGGAAGATTTTTGATATTTTGTATAAATAAGTCCGATGTTTTCTGCATTAATCTACCCTTTTACTACTATTATATATAATCTGGTTTTTTTTACAAATACATTATATAATTTATTGTGGTATGTGTGAAGTAAGTTATAATTATTAACGAAAGATTAAATTATGGGGCTTGATGGAATTTCAATAAATCAGCTGAGAGTCACTCCAGAATACAATTCATCCGAACTAAACAATGTAAATAATCTTAATGCTCAAAATGATGTTAAGATTGTTGATGGTTTATCAGAAGGACAAAAGATTGATCCGGATGAGGAAAAACATCATGAAAATGCATCGCAAGATTTTAATCAGAGTGAAAACGAAAATGAAACAGATGTAAAAGAGGATGTAGTTAAGCATGATTTTTCTCAAAGTGACAAGTATAAACTCGAGATAAATGAGGATACAAATGATATAATAATAATAGAAAAACAAACGAATGAAGTAATTGAAAAAATAAATTCTAAAGAGCTATCTAAGTTAGTACTTTATCTTGCTAATTCTCAAGGGACCATTGTAAATAGGAAATTTTAGTATGAACCAGTATATTAAACAATATCAAAAATCCAGTATTGAAACGGCATCTCGCGAACAAATATTAATTATGCTTTATGATGGCGCTATTCAGTTTCTAAATAAAGCTAAAGTTTCAATGCAGAATAAGCAAATTGAGCAAACACATAACAATTTAATGGGTGCTCAAAATATTATTCAAGAGTTTATTAATTCAATGGATAGAGAAGTTGCTCCTCAGCTGGCAGAAAATCTAATAAGCCTTTATGAATATTTTATAAGACGTTTGGTCTATGCAAATGTTAAAAAACAAATTGAACCTATTGATGAAGTTTTAAAATATTTAAAAAGTTTAAAAGCAACTTGGGAAAAAGCAATTGAGTTGGCGCAAAAAGAACAAGTTCAAGCATTAAAAGAATCTTCATCTGATTATTATGATAAGTATGATGAAGATAACGATGAAGAAGATGACGAAGAAGATGATGAAGATGATGAGGACGAATAATTGTGTTAAGTGTCCATGATTACAATCATTTAAAATTGTTGTATGATGAGTTTTTGAAAAAAAATTTATATATTAAAGAAATAATAGCCAAGGGATTATGGGATGATATTGACGTTGCAGTTAAAGAAAAAGAAGCTTTAATGCGTCAAATTATTTTTTTTGAAAAGCCCAGGTTAAAGGCAGTTAAATCTAATTATGAGCTCAATAAAATAAGATTAAAATTAATTGAATTAGAAAAAGAAAATATAGCTTTAATTGTTGAAAAACGTCAAGAATTGACATTAGATTTAGCTAAAACTAAGAAAATGAAAAAAGTTTTAAACACTTACGAGCCAGCTTCAAGGAACGTAAAATCAACATTTGAAGTAAGGCAGGATGATTAACTATTTTCTTAGGTTTTTATAGCTAAATATGATATATATGATGACACCAATTAGTATCCAAATAGGAAACATTATTGCGCTTGATGTCAGTTGTTTAAGTGAATATATCATTAATCCAGTGCATGAAATTACGCCTAAAATAGGAAATAATGGAACAAATGGTACTTTGAAAGGTCTTTTTAAGTTTGGTTCTGTTTTTCTTAAAATAATTACCGCAACGCAAATTGCAATAAAAGCTGTAAATGTTCCATAATTACATAATTCAGCCGATATATTTAAATCCATAAATAAACTGCAAACTATAATTACAAGCCCTACACTCCAAGTTAATACATGTGGAGTTCTGTGTTTTTTGTGGATTACTCTTAATACTCTTGGAAGAAATTTGTCTCTACTCATGGCGTATAGAATTCTTGTTGAAGCTAGTTGACATATTAAAAATACGCTTGCCAAAGCGCAAACAGCAGCTACCGAAATAAAACCTGCTAAATAGTCTTTATTTATAATATGAAGCGCTGCAGCAATCGGAGCAGATGAATTTATTTGATTTATTGGAGCAATTCCTGTTAATACAAGTGCAACCAGTATATATAGAACCGTGCAAAATAAAAGTGTTCCCAATATTGCAATAGGTAAATCCTTTTGTGGATTTTTGGTTTCTTCTGCGGCTGTTGAAACTGCATCAAACCCAATGTATGCAAAAAATATAATAAATGCCCCCATAAGTATTCCTGATAGTCCGTTTGGAGCAAATGGCACCCAATTCTCGGGTTTAATATAAAAAGCGCCTACAACCACAAATGATAAAATCATAAATAGGTTTAAACACACCATAACGGTCGCAAATCTTGTAGATTCTTTTATTCCTTTTATTAAAACAAGTGTTACTATGAGTGTAAGTAAAACTACGGGAATATTTATTGCAAATGGAATTTTATCAAACAAGAATGGCATTTTATCGTGTACATCCAAGCCATATTTTGCGCACATATTATAAATCGAGCGTACGTCGCTTCTAAGCCATAGAGGAAAATTAACTATAAAATCAGGCAGGTAATTTGAAAACCCTTTTAATAATTGGGTTAAGTATCCGCACCAAGAGCTTGCTACTGTTACATTTCCTATAACATAATTTAACATTAATACCCAGCCTATTATCCAAGCGGCAAATTCACCCAGTGTTGCATAGCAATATGTATAAACACTACCTGATACAGGAATGATTGAGGCAACTTCACTATAACATAATGCTGAAAATACACAAGCTATTGCAGCTAGTACCATTGAGATTATTATTGCAGGACCTGCACCCGGGCTTTCGGCACTTCCTTGAATTGCTGTTCCAACAATGGTTAAAATCCCTGTACCTACAACGGCGCCAATCCCTATGATGAATAAATCAAATGCGTTTAGGGTTTTTTTTAGTGAACCTGTTTTTGCTCTTTCGATTAATTCTTGAGCTGTTTTTCTCGTAGATAGGTTGGAAGCGATTTTTTTAAGCATTGTTTGTCGTATTTCCTTTGTCTGTTGTTTCTTTTTGTGCAAGTCTTTGTTGTTTATAGCTGTAAGCAAAGTAAAGCACAATTCCAAGTATTACCCAAATAGGGAATAATATTCTTGAAGTTTTTAGAAATTGCATCGAATAAAGCATAAGTCCAGAACAGCATATTATACCCATTAAAGGTAAAAAAGGTGAAAAAGGAACTTTGAATGGCCTTTGTCTGTCAGGATCTGTTTTTCTTAAAATCAAAACCGCAACGCAAACAATTATAAATGATGCAAATGTACCAAAATTGCATAATTCTGCTGCTGTTGAAATATTTAATAAAAGTGAACCTATTATACAAATTACGCCAACAATTAATGTCAAAATGTGTGGAGTTTTATATTTAGGATGAAGTGTTTGTAATATTGAAGGCAAAAATCTGTCTCTGCTCATTGCATAAAGAATTCTGGTGCCGGCTAGCATTAAAACAAGCAGAACTGAAGTTAAACCTGTTAAGGCGCCAATAGATATTAAACCTGCTACCCAATTTTGTCCTACCATTGCCATAGCAGATGCTATTGGCGCGTGTGTATCTATTTGATTTATAGGTACAACTCCTGTCAATACTAATGCAACAAAAACATAAATTATTGTGCAGACACCCAATGAGCCAATTATACCAATTGGAAGGTTTTTTTGCGGGTTTTTAGTTTCTTCTGCTGCTGTTGCTATTGCATCAAAGCCAATATAAGCAAAAAATATAATAAAAGCCCCCATGAATATCCCGTTTAATCCATTTGGAGCAAAGGGCACCCAATTCTCGGGTTTAATATAAAACATGCCTGTTAAAACAAATAAACCAACTACACCTAATTTGATTGCAACCATTACACCGGCCATTTTGGTTGATTCTTGCATGCCTCTTATTAAAGTTGCAATAATATAAAGAGTTATTAATATTCCCGGAACATTTATGCATATAGGAATTCCGTGAAAATTTGGAATAACCGTATTTGGATCTATTCCTTGACTTGATAATTCTCTTACAACCGTTGAATAGTCATGGATTAAATATATTGGAGGATTGGTAAGCCAATCAGGTAAAAAAGTAAACCCTTTTATAAATTGCATAAAGTAGCCGCTCCATGCGCTAACTACAGCAATATATCCAACTAAATATTCAAGCATTAATACCCAGCCGATTAGCCAAGCCATAAATTCTCCCATTGTAGCGTAAGTGTATAAATATGCGCTTCCTGCAACAGGTATCATTGAAGCGAATTCGCTATAACATAATGCTGAAAATACACAAGCTAATGAAGCTAAAATCATTGAAATTACTAGTCCTGGACCTGCTCCTGCGGATTCAGCCGAGCCTGCCGCGGCAATACCCACAACCGTAAAAATACCGCTGCCTATTATTGCCCCAACACCCAATATGATTAAATCAAATGCACCAAGAGTTTTTTTAAGTCCGCCTTCTTGTGCTTGTTTAAGCATGCTGTCAGGATTTTTTAGTGTAAGTAAGTTTTGTACAAAGTTGTTAAGTAAATTCAGTTCTTTTTCTTCTGAACCTGATGTAAATTCTTTGTTGTTAGTGCCCATGCTTATTCTTCTCTCTATTTTTTAATTAATGGGAAGCCTAATTTTTCCCTTTGTTCTACATATAATTTTGCTACTTTGGATGCAAGAGTACGAACTCTGTTGATATAGTTAACACGTTCGTCTTTTGAAATTACGCCTCTGGCATCAAGAAGATTAAATGTGTGTGAACATTTTAAAACCCAATCATATGCAGGTAGTACAATACCTTTTTCCATACAGCTGTTTGCTTCATCAGAAGCTAAATCAAACATTTTAAATAGGCGCTGCGGGTCGGAATATTCAAAGTTGTATTTTGATTGTTCGATTTCATTTTGAAGATAGATATCACCGTATTTTAAATTTTCATTCCATTTTATATCAAATACGCTATCGACATTTTGTAAGTACATTGCAATACGTTCTAAACCATAGGTTATTTCAAGAACAACCGGTTTTACTTCTAAGCCGCCGACTTGTTGGAAGTATGTAAATTGAGTAATTTCCATACCATCAAGCCATACTTCCCAACCAACTCCTGCTGCGCCAAGTGTTGGTGATTCCCAATTATCTTCAACAAAGCGAACATCATGTTTTTCTAAATCTATACCCATTGCGCTTAATGAGTTTAGATATAGGTCTTGAGCGTTATCGGGAGAGGGCTTTAAAATTACTTGATATTGAAAATAATGTCCAAGACGGTTTGGATTTTCACCATATCTGGCATCTGTCGGGCGCCTGCAAGGTTCAACCATAGCGCAATTAAATGGTTCAGGTCCCAGTGCTCTTAAAAAAGTAGCCGGATTCATTGTGCTTGCGCCTTTTTCGATATCGTACGGCTGTTGTATTACACAATTGTTGTCAGACCAATATTTAGATAAATTTAATATTAATTCTTGAAATGTTAAAGCCATAATTTTTCCTAAATTCTATAATATTACAAATGTAATTATGTGCAACTATTTGAGATTTTTGTTATCGTAGTCAATTCTTCCGATTAATTTATTCAGTTGTTTTGTAACTGATTTAAATTGTTCTATATTAAGGCTTTGTGCGCCATCACACATGGCATTATCAGGGTCATGGTGAACTTCAAACATTAACCCATGGGCTCCTGCAACAAGGGCAGCTTTTCCCATAGGCTCAATTAAATATCTTTTTCCTGTGCCATGTGATGGGTCAACAATAATAGGAAGATGTGAATACTTTCTTATTATTGGAACAGCGGCAATGTCAAGAACATTTCTTGAGAATTGCGTATCAAATCCTTTTACGCCTCTTTCACACAGTATAACATTTGGATTACCGTTAGAAACAACATATTCTGCTGCTAGCAAAAATTCTTTAATTGTTGAAGCAGGTCCCCTTTTAATCATGACAGGTTTTTTTATTCTTCCTAACGCTTTTAATAGCTTAAAGTTTTGCATATTTCTTGCACCAACTTGTAATACATCTGCGTATTTGCAAAGTAGTGCAATATCCATTGTATCCATTACTTCTGTTACTACTAATAAACCAGTTTTTTCTCTTGCTTTTGCAAGATATTGCAAACCTTTTTCTTCCAGTCCTTGAAAATCATAAGGGCTTGTTCTGGGTTTGAAAGCACCTCCTCTTAGGAATTGACAACCCATTTCTTTTGCTGCCATCGCAACTTGCAAAAGTCCTTCAAAATCTTTTTCAACAGAGCATGGTCCGACCATTAAAACAGGTCTTTCCAATCCGCCAATTTTAACGCCGTTTGGAAATTTAATTACAGTATCTTCAGGATGTGCAACTCTAGAAACAAGTGTGTAGGGTTCTTGTATTTTTTTAACTTCTCTAACGCCATCGAGTGCGGCTATATTTTCAGCATTTAAATCTTTTTTATCTCCTAATACAGCAACAACATTTAGTAATTCGCCATTATTTACTTGGGTTCTCAGTCCTCTATCTTCAACGTATTTTATAACCTTGTTTAGTTGATCTATCGTTGCATTGTGTTCCATTACAATAATCATAAGTTGTTATCTCCAGTCATAGAATATCAGTCGCATTTACCATTCAAACACAAATATGATTATCTGTATATATGTTATTAAGAAATGTTGTTTTATGGTATTATTTTTTTATGGACATGCCTATTGTTGAAATTTATACTGATGGTGCTTGTGCATCAAATCCCGGCCCCGGTGGCTATGGGATTATAATGCTTTATAAAGATAAAAATAATGAAATCCACAAAAAAGAGTTTTCAAAAGGCTTTAGATCTACTACGAATAATAGAATGGAACTACTCGCAGTTATTGATGCACTGAATTTATTAAAAAAACCTTGTAAGATTTCACTTTATTCAGATTCAAAGTATGTTGTTGATGCAATAAATCAAAAATGGCTTGAGTCTTGGCAAGAAAAGAATTGGAAAATCAATTCAAAAAACCCTGTTAAAAATATAGATTTATGGAAAAAATACTTGCAAGCATCTAAACCCCACCAAATTACTTTTTTTTGGGTTAAAGGTCATGCTTCAAATAAATTTAATGAAATGTGTGATAAATTGGCAGTAAAAGCAAGAAGTTCTGGCAATCTCGAAATTGACGACGGCTATCAAAACTAAAACATTCTTCTTACATTGCAACAAGGTAGTGCTGTTGTGTGAATAATAAAATCGTTTAGAGGTTGAATATATTTAATCATGAATTTTTTATTTTTTATTTTTTCACGACAAATTTGAGTATCAAGCTCTTGGATTAAATATGTGCTCAATGACTTTTGTTTTTTTGTTTTGGGGTAATCTTTAAGTAATTTTATGATTTCCATTATAATTATAATAATCCTCCAAATGGAGTATTTCATCATAAAATTTTTAAAAATTTACATAAGTTAATTAAGAAAATCAGAATGAATATTTATCTCGCTTATTTTTTTACCGTTTTTAATGTTTAGCGGTTTGATACCAAATTCTTTAAGCTGAGAAGCAGATTTAAAAATTTTATTTTCTTGTGTCATTTTTTTATATTCTTTATTGAATAATTCAAGATTGGTTTCCATTTGTTCTTTTATTTTATAAAGATTTTGAGAATGTTGTGCGATTAATTCATAAATATTTTGAGAAATGTTAATTATATTTTCAATATTTTTCTCTTGTGTATCTTGTGCCCAGAGTAATTTAGTCAGCTTTATTGTAGTTAATATTGAGGAGTTACCTACAATTATTATGTTTTTTTCTGAAGCATTTTTTATAACACTTAAAAAATCTTTGTCTGTATAGATATGTGTTAATACAGGTTCCAGTGGTATATACATTAATATGAAATTAGCTTGAATTAGATTTTTAGCTTTTTCGTATTTTTTGTTTGAAAGGGAATTGATTGTTGAATTTAAATCTTTTATAAATTCATTCTTTTTTTGAAATTTAATTTCATCAGAACTTTCTTTGAATTCAATATATTTTTCAAGATTTAATTTGCAATCTATTAAGATAGATTTGTTATTTGGTAGTTTTACCAAATAATCTGGTCTGATTGATTTATTATCCTCGTTTTGCGTTTCAAATTGTTTTATATAATCTATATTTTCTTGAGGATATATCGCTTTTAGTATGTTTTCTAAACAGTCTTCGCCATATTGACCTTTAAGATTTTGATTTGTTGTAAGTATTTTAACAAGCTCTGATGACGTTTTTATGGCGTCTTTTACTTCTTTTGTATTGATTTCATTTTGTATTTTGTATTCGTCAATTGATGCTTTGAAATCTTTTAAAAGCAAATATAAAGCAGAATTTTCATTTTTTATTTTTGAAATTAAAAAATGAAAAAGATATCCTAAACTAAAAAATATTATTGCAATTATGATATTATTATACAAAAGAGCTCCTTAATTTTATTTTACAAATTATAGCTTTTTTTAAAGTTTTTTGCAATTTTGACGTAAACTATTCTATATCCTTTGGAGGACAATAAGTGAAAAAATTTTTATATATCATTTTTGTTTTGTTTTTTATAAATATAAATGCCAATGCAATAGAGTGGGTAAATTTAGTTTCTCCTAACGGAAGGGCTGTTGCACTTGATAAGGACAGTATTTTAGAAAAAGAGGGCTATTATTTTTATAATATAAAATTCACACAAAACGGATATTCCAATCCTATTGTTATCACTATGCAATCAGGTGTTTCTCATCCTTTTTCTGCGCGTATTAAGGCTTATAGCGAAGATGAATATAACGGTTTAAATGGTGATTATAATAATATTATGTCTAATAAAACAAAAAAATTAGAGCCGGTTACTTATGATTCAATCGTAAATACTTGTTATAAAACTGTTAAAGAAATTAAACATCCCGTATCGAGCAATCTTATTATTTTAAATTAAATCAATTTTAAAACAACTTTGATGTGATTATGTTTTTGTTTGTGTTATAAATATGACAAATTCAGTTGTAAATAATGGGTAGGTTATTTATGAAAAATAAATGTCCAAAATGTGGTTATGAATACGGTGAATTTGACATATACTGTTCAAGATGTGGTCAAAAAATTGAGAATAATAAAGAAATAAGTGAAAAAGATATTCCCTCATTTCAGTTTTCTGATAAAAAGAATAATTTAAAAAGCGATAAAACGCCGAGGAAGTTTGAATTTTTTAATTCAAATGCAAAAATAAAAGACAATGATATGGTGTTAAATTTTTCTATTTTTCTATTGTTTGCCTGTGTTGTCGTAATTAGTGCTGTTTATTTTTCACTGAATCATTATAATGAACAAAAATTAGTTTTAAAATATAAAAATTATATGAATAACCCCCAGCAAATACCTGAATTAAAAGAACCTAACAGTTATATTGATTTATATAATAACTTAGCTGATGTACAGGCTTTTTTAAAGCTTTATTTAAAATATTCTAATGATTCAATTGAAAAAAAAGAACAGGTTTTTATATCTTATTTAACTGAAATTAATAAATTACCTCATATTACAAATGAAAGTATTTTAAAAGATGATGCAACCGGTTGCAAAGGTGTGCTTAGTCAACAAAGGGCAGCTAAATGTGTTAGTGAATTAAATAATAAATTTAAAAATATTGGTGTTAAGGTATATCGTGATTATAATACTATATATTTATATCCCGATAGTAAATATAGCGAAAAAACATATTCAAGATATTTGTCTTATTCTTTTAAACAATATTTAGAGTTACTTTCTGATTATAATATCCCAACTTCAGTTGGTTTGAAATTATATATAAAACCTAAAAAACTTGCAGATAAAATATTTGATTTTGAAACATTTGCTAATACAACTCAAAATCAATATATTCAAGATGAAATTTACAATACAATTTATAGTGACTTTAGAAAGTTTATTTTTTCACCTGAAATATATGCAACTACGACTCAAGAAATGAAAAAAGAATTTAAGAATGCTTATAATTATTATTTAAAACATAAGAAAAATTCTGCATTGTGTTCTGTTATAATGAGTTATTTAGATAAACAAAGAAGCTACAGTGAAGAAAATTTTAAAAATGATTATCCTTATAAGATACCTGAATTAAATTTTGAAGAAAACGTTGAAAAAACAATTTTATCTGACGTTTTTGCGCAATTAAGAAAAAGTATTTTTTCAAATATTGCAGATTTAAAATTATCTTATGTGTATAATTTTCAAACTAATACTTGGGATAATTTTAAGCAAGGAGTTGAATTAAAAGCAAACGAATTTGTCATATCCGAGCCTGATGAAAATAATAATATTTTTATATACAATAACAGATTTTCTCCATTTCAGGAGTTAAATATATCGAAATATTCTACATTGTTTTTGGTAAATAGACATTTATATATTTATAATTCTGATAAATTATCAATTTCAAAAATTACATTTAACTCAAGAACGTTTAATATTATGAATTTATCTTCATCGGATGTTTCATCTATTTTCCCTGGTATAAATGTAATTAATATTGATTCATATAATGATTACAATATTAATATTGAAAAATTAAACCATAAATCAAGTTATATAGTGCTTTCAAAACATTCTAAAGGTTTTTCTTCATATGTTTTGAGTCCTGTAAGAGGTCAAATTTCTACATTATTGCTTCCTAATATGTTTAGTGTTGTTGGTGATGAAGGGGCAATAGTTTCGTTCCATGGTCAAGATATTAATCCTGAGGAAACATCAGAAAATTCACCAACATATAGGTTTGTTGTATATACAAACAACACGCCTCAATCGAATGTTCAGTCTGACGTTGTTCAATATGCTCAGTATGATGAAAAAACGGCAAAAGATGAACAAAATTCAAATTCTGATTATAAGCCTGTTATTATGCCAAAAATTAAACAAGAACTTAAACCCAAGGTGGAATTAAATAACGAGGAGCTTCTTTCTCCTGCACCTGAACAAACAATTGAACCGCCAAAAGAATCTGATTAAGCAAACCATTCATGTTTATTTAGCGCATTTGCAACTTCATTTGCTAAATTTTCATCAAGAAAATTAGAAGTTGCTTCTTGGAGTGTCTTGTTTGGATTTTTAGAAGCGTGGTATTCAAGAATTTCTTCTTGAAGTTTGTTTGCTTCTTGTGATGTTAATACGTTTGGTTTTGCTTTGGGTTGAGAGTTAATATCTTGTTGTGCTGATTTAAAGTATCTGTAATAATCCCCGTTGTTAAAATTAATCATAAACACCACACTCTCTTTATATCATTACTACTGCTTATTTATCGGCATTTTGGGTTAATTTCTTTAATATTTTAGAGATAATTGTTACAAAAGTTATTAAAAAATATCCTCCCGCAAAGGAGGATATTTTAGTTAATTTTTATAAGATTTATGAATTTTCTCGTCTTTGTTTTACTTTTTCTATTATTTCATCAAATTCTTCTGCACTTATTGTTTCATGCTCTAACAATGACATTGCCAATTCATTTAAAATATCCCTGTTATCGGTTAATATTTGTTTTGCTAAAAGATATTTTTCATCTATTATTTTTTTAACTTCTGTATCTAATTCATAGGCAACCTGTTCTGAATAATCTTTAGTTTGCCCGAAATCGCGTCCCATAAATACGTGTTCTTGGGGTTCGCCATAGGTCATATTACCCATTTTATCAGACATGCCCCACTGGCTAACCATTTTTCTTGCTATTTTTGTTGCTCTTTGCATGTCATTTGATGCGCCTGTTGAAACGTTATCTCCATATACAAGTTCTTCTGCTACTCTACCGCCCAAAAGGTCTGTAATGTGTGCTAATAATTTTCTTTTTGTTTGATGTTTTGAGTCATCTTTAGGTGTATACCAAGTTAAACCTAGGGCCCTGCCTCTTGGGATAATAGATATTTTTTGAACTTCTTCGCAATCCTCAAGAAGTTTTAAAATAACAGCATGACCTGCTTCATGATAACTAGTTCTTTCTTTATCTTCTTGAGTTAGAACGGTTGATTTCTTTTCGATACCTGCAATGACTCTATCAATTGATTTATCAATGTCATCCATTGTAATAACTTCGCCATCGTTTCTTGCTGCTAAAAGAGCTGCTTCATTTAAAAGATTTTTTAAATCAGCACCTGTGAAACCTGGGACTCTTTTAGCTAGTGCTTTAAGGTCTACATCAGGAGCAAGTTTTTTATTTTTTGCATGCACTTTAAGAATTTCTTCTCTGCCTTTAACATCGGGCTCATTTACATATATTTGCCTATCAAAACGTCCGGGTCTTAATAGGGCGCTATCTAGAATGTCTGGTCTATTTGTTGCGGCAATTACAATTATATTCGTATTTTCATCAAAACCATCCATTTCAACAAGTAATTGGTTTAAGGTTTGTTCTCGTTCATCATGTCCGCCACCCATGCCGGCACCCCTTTGACGTCCGACAGCATCAATTTCATCAATAAAAATCATACAAGGTTGATGTTTTTTTGCTTGTTCAAATAAATCCCTAACTCTGCTTGCGCCGACACCGACAAACATTTCAACAAAGTCTGAACCTGAAATTGAAAAGAATGGAACTCCTGCTTCACCTGCAACAGCTTTAGCCATTAATGTTTTACCGGTACCTGGAGCTCCAACCAAAAGTACGCCTTTTGGAATTTTTGCTCCCAGTTTTGTGTATTTTTCACTGTTTTTTAGAAAATCTACTATTTCTTCAAGTTCTTGCCTTTCTTCATCAATCCCTGCAACATCTTTGAAAGTAATTTTAACTTTATCATCTGCCAATAATTTTGCTTTTGATTTGCCGAAGTTAAGCGCTGATGAACCTGTTTGTTGTATTCCTTTTAAAATCAATATTATCATTATTGCAACAAAAACAATGGGGATTACAACAGTTCCCAATATGCTCATCCAAGACCCGTCTTGAGGTTTTTGAATGTTTATTTCAACGTTTGATTCTTTTAATACATCATACAAATCTTCATCATTAGATGGAATTTCAACCCTATATTGGTTTTTAGGTTTTTTTGTCTGTAAATCATTTATATTTAGAGGGTTTGTTGTTTTGGGTTGCTTGTTTAATTCTTTTGTGTTTTCCTGTATTTTTTTGTCTTCAGGTGATTCTTTAGGTGTTGCAATTAGTGTATCTTTAGATATTACAACACTTTCAATATTTCCCATTTGAACTTTATTTAAAAATTGCGTATAAGAAATTTCGCTGGTTGATGTTTGTGGACCTTCAAAAGCTATTGAAAGCAGTGCTATCAGAATTATAGCAACTATTACAATAATGCCTGTTGATTGATTTTTATTCATAGACTCCTCTTGAAAAACTAATATATTGATATTATAACAAAAGAAATATAAAATGTTAAATATATAAAGAGGTATATTATTAATGGCAAGAGTTTTTTTATCAATTGGTTCAAATATGGACGACAGAGCGGCAAATATACAGCATGCGGTTGGTTTACTTGCCATGAGTGATAAAATAAAAATTGTTAAGACCTCTTCTTTTTATGAGACAGAACCTTGGGGAAATAAAAATCAAAATTGGTTTGTAAATGCGGCTCTTGCGATAGATACGGATTATACTCCTATGGAATTATTAGATTATTGCAAGAATGTTGAATTAAAATTAGGTAGAACAAAAACTGAAAAATGGGGTCAAAGAATAATAGATGTCGATATTTTAATGTATGACAATAAGATAATTTCAAATGGTGATATATTAACAATACCTCATCCTTTTATGCATGAAAGAGCTTTTGTATTGGTACCTATGTTAGAAGTTAAATCAGATTTAGTTCATCCTGTTTTTAATAAAACTATTTCAGATTTATATGATGAATTGCAAAATCCGGAGGACGTATTTTTATATGGCACGGTTTTACCCAAGTAATATTAAAATTGCAATAGTCGGCGCAGGTCCGTGTGGTATTTATTGTGCTATTCATATTTTGGACGAATTTAAAAAAAATAACTTTAAAAATTTTACTCTGGATATTTTTGATAAAAGTCAGGTACTTCGCACAATTCTTCCTACGGGGAATGGAAGATGTAATATAACAAATTCCATAGATGATATTAAAGATTTTGCTAAAAATTATCCTCGTGGAGAAAAGTTTTTATATTCGCTTTTTTATAAACATTCAAATTTTGATAGTATTGATTTTTTTAATTCAATTGGTATTGAAACTACTGTTGAACCTGATGGACGAGTTTTTCCTAAAAGTCAAAATTCTAAAGATGTTAAGGATAAATTATTAAATAAACTAAAGTCTTATGATAAGGCAAATTTGATAAATAAAAAAATCAATTCAAAAGATGATATCTTAGACTACGATAAAATCATTGTTTGTGCAGGTTCAAGAGGTACTAAACAATTAATTGAAAGCTTTAGTCATACATGTATCGATTTTAAAAAAGCACTATGCGGTTTAAAGATTGAAAATTCTTCTATTTTTCCAAAAGGGGTTAGTGTAAAATCGCTGGATGGTGATTTTATATTTACTAATGAGGGAGTTTCAGGACCTTTGATTTTTAAAATTTCTTCACTAAATGCATATAAAAATTTTCCTTATGATATTGAAATTAAGCTATTTCAAGCAGATGATTTGATTAAACTTGTTGAAAAATATCCTAAAAAATCAATTTCAAATTTAATTTCTAATTTTATTCCAAAATCTTTAGCAAAAGCAATCGTAGCAAACGATGATAAAAATGCTTGCGAGGTATCTAAAGAAAAATTGAATTTATATTCAAAATTAAAACTAAAAGTTTTATCAAGTGCATCTTGTGGTGAAATTGTAAATGCAGGCGGTGTATTACTTGATGAATTGGATAAAAATTGCAAATCAAAGTTAAATGATAATTTATGGTTTTGCGGTGAAATTTTAAATATTGATGGTTTTTGCGGTGGTTTTAATTTACAAAACTGCTGGTCTTGCGGATATGTTGTTGCAAAAGATGTGGTTAGTTCTATAATAAAAAAATAAGATTTTGGAGATTAAGTATGTATGATTTAGCAATTATAGGTTTGGGTCCTGCCGGATTAGAAGCTTGTGAAATTGCAATAAAAAATAATTTAAAAGTGGTTGCTTTTGAAAAAAAAGAACTTGGCGGGACTTGCCTGAATGAAGGCTGCATTCCAACAAAAGCAATTATGCATAGTGCAAATTTAATAGATGAATTATCTGATTCTCAAAACCTTGGAATTCAGCTGTTTTCAAATCCAAATTGTGATTGGAATAAAATTCTTCAAAGAAAATGTGATATCGTTTCAAAATTTACTAAAGTTTTAGAGCCGTCATTAAAAAGAAAAATTAATCTTGTCAAATCTGAAGCAGAGATTTGCCTTATTGATAATGAAATTCAAATTTGTGCTGATGATAATTATTATCTGGCTAAAAACATAATAGTTGCGACAGGGTCAAAGCCACAAGAATTAAAAGAATTAAAAATTGACCATAATTTTATAATTAGTTCCGATGATATTTATAAAATAAATACTCTGCCAAAAAATTTAACCATAGTTGGTTCAGGTGCAATAGGTTTAGAATGGGCGATGATAGCAAGTGCACTTGGTGTAAATGTAAAATTAATTGAAAAAGCATCTTCAATTGCTCCTATTTTTGATATTGATATACAAAAAAGGATTGAGCGAATATTAAAATCTAAAAATATTGAATTTTTTAAAGATGACTATATTGTGGATATTAAAAATAAACAAGTTACCTTGAAATCAAATAATTCATTTGAAACAGACTTAATTTTGATGGCAGTAGGAAGAACTCCTATATTGCCAAGTGTTATTGTTGCAGGTTGTCAGGAGAATTTTAAATTAAAAGTTTATGATGATTATACAACAGATTTTGATAATCTTTATGTTATAGGGGATGCTAATAAAGAAATTATGTTAGCGCATGCTGCAAGTTATCAGGCAAAATCTGTTATTAATAAAATTTTATTTAATAAAGAAATAATCAAAAAACCTGTTCCATCTGTAATATACACCAATCCTTCAATCGCTTCTGTTGGTTTAAGAGAGCAAGACATAGTAGATAAGAATGAATATCTAATTAAAAAAGTATTAGTAAGTTCAATAGCTAAATCTTGGTGTGATAATGCTTCTGATGGTATGGTGAAAGTTATAATCAAAGATAATTTGATAAAAGGTGCTCATGTTGTTTCTAAAGATGCAGATTTATTAATTACAATTTTTAATATACTGATTGATAATCAAATCACTATTGATAAAATCGATGATATGATATTTCCGCACCCAAGTTTTAGTGAATTAATTCCGGAGGTTATTAAAAATGGCAGATAGAGCCAGATTACCGCAATATTTAAAAACTAAAATTGCTTCTTTAGATAACAAAGAATATCAGGAAGTTAAAAAAATTATTCAAAAAAATAACCTGCATACTGTTTGTGATGGGGCAAGATGCCCTAATAAATGTGAATGTTATTCATCTAAAACAGCAACTTTTTTAATACTTGGCGATACATGTACAAGAAATTGTGCTTTTTGTAATATTTCTCAAAAAACTCCGCTGAATTTAGATGAAAACGAACCTTATAATGTTGCACTAGCTGTTAAAGAATTGGGGTTAAAATATTGTGTAATAACATCTGTAACTAGAGATGATTTAAAAGATAATGATGATTATGGCTCAATTCGTTATGAAAAAACGATTAAAGAAGTTAGAAAATTAAATCCTGATGTCAAAATTGAAGTTTTAATTCCTGATTTTAAAGGTTTTTGTAACGCACTTGATAGAGTTATTAATCAGAAGCCCGATGTTTTTAATCATAATATTGAAACAATTAAAAGATTGTATCCTAAAGCACGTTCTATGGCAGATTATAATTGCACTTTAGATGTTTTAAAATATGCAAAAAGCAAAGGTATGATTACAAAATCCGGCTTTATGCTTGGATTAGGCGAAAATCTTGATGAAATAAAAGAATTAATTCTTGATTTAGATAAAACAAAACTTGATATTGTTACTGTTGGCCAATATATTCAGCCGTCAAAGCAACATTTAAATGTTGAAAAATATTATAGCTTAGATGAATATAAAACTATTGAAGATTTTATAAAAAATAATACTAATATTCTTCCAATAGTGGCACCATTAGCCAGAAGTTCTTATAAAGCTTATGAATCATACAAGAAAATTGTAAAAAAGTAATTAAGTTATTTTTTGGCTTTTCTTCCTCTGTTTGAGGATTTTTCTACGTTATTTTTTTGTATTGTTTTATCTATGTTTGCTAATTTTGCAACTTTATTTATGTATTCAAGATAATCTTTAGGTTCAATTTTATTTTCTTCCAGTATAGCAAGAATTATTTTGACACCAGAAAGATTAAGTGCTAAATTCCTTGTTAAAAATAAAACCAGTTTAGCTTTTTCGAGGTCGTCAATGCTATAATTACGGCGATTTTTATCGGACCTTGTCGGTGATAATATTCCTTCTTTATCATATATCCTTAGTGTTCTTTGGTGAATGCCAAGAGATTGAGCGACAGAGCCAATGGGTAAAATTGCTAATTTTGTGTCTATTAATTCCTTATCAGTTTTTTTGTGCATAATTGCTCTCAATTATCTATTATCCGTTCTTAAATTATACCACACCATATAAATCATAGCATGTTGCTTTTGTTATTGTTACATCGACAATATCGCCCGGTGTTAAATATTCGTTTGATTTAATATATACAAGACCATCTACTTCGGGTGCATCTTTGTAACTGCGAGCTACAATTCTTCCATCAGAGTGTAGTTCTTCTATTATACACGGAATTGTTTTTTTTATGAAGCTTTTATTTATATTTAGTGAAATATTTTTTTGAATTTTCATTAATTCGCTTTTTCTTTTGTTTTTAATTTTCGCCGTAATTTGCGGTTTTAGATTGTAAGCATAAGTATTTTTTTCTCTTGAATATGCAAATACGCCAACTTTATCAAATTTTATTTTTTTGACAAAATCACATAAATGTTCAAATTCTTCTTGTGTTTCTTGCGGGTATCCGACAATAAAGCTTGTTCTTATTGATACATTTGGAATTTTATTTCTAATTTTTTTGATAAATTTTTCATAATCAATTGCAGGACGTTTCATTCTTTTTAAAACATCCGGATGTGAATGCTGCAGGGGAATATCGATATATTTAACAACTTTATTAAGTGTTGCTATGGCATTTATTAGTTCATCATTAAAATTAGTCGGATAAGCATACATAACTCTTATCCAATTAAGATTATCAATATTGTTCAACTCTTTCAAAAGGGTTGCAAGCATTGGTTTTTTATAAATGTCCAGTCCATAACTTGTGGTATCTTGGGCTATTAAGATGATTTCTGATACACCTTTATCAGCAAGCTCTTTTGCTTCATTTACAATGTTTTCAATTTTTCTTGATTTGTATGAGCCTCTAAGTTGCGGAATAACGCAATATCCGCAGTTATAATAGCAGCCTTCAGCAATTTTAATATAGCTTGATGAACCTACGGTTATTTGTTCTCTTTTAATGTCTTCTCTATAACAATAGCTTGGTTCTTTTGAAATGTTGATATATTTTTTATTTTCGATTGCTTCAATGATTTTATCGTAATTGCTAACTCCGATGAAATTTGTGATTTCAGGCAGTAGTTTTGTTAATTCTTCTTGATACTTTTGAACAAGACATCCTGTCAAAATAATTCTTTTGTTTTTGGATATCATATCCATAATTGCTCTTATACTCTCTTTTTCGGCGTCATGAATAAAAGAACAAGTGTTGATTATAACCGTTTTAATATTTTCATCGTCAGGGTTAAGGCTGTATTTATAGCCGTTTTTAACTAATAAACCTATCATTAGCTCCATATCGACCAGATTTTTTGCACATCCGAATTGTAAAATACCTATTGTTTCTTTATTTTTCATTTCTTTTAAATATTAAAACCTTATAATTGTCTTCTAATATTGCTATTCTTGTATAATTATCCATAACATATGTGCAAAAATCAACACCATAGTCATAGCAAATTGAAATTTTGCCATAATCCATTGTATTTCTTGGAAAGAATATTATATAAGGGGTTTTGTTTGTTTCTAGTTTGTTGATTAATTGTTCATCTTTAAAAGTTTCAAAATCTAAGGGTGTAAATGTTGAATTATAAAATTCCCAAGGTTTTTTATGGATATAGTTAAAAATTTGACCCTCTGGAATAACAATAAAGTTTTCGTCTTTTTTGATATTTTTTTCTATAAAATCATTTGTTTTGTTGAAAATTTCTGTGTAATCTTTGGTTAAATATATTCCATTTGTTTTTGTTTTGGTTTTAGGGTTTTTTATATAATACATTGCATTTGATATATTTTGTGAAATTAGAAGCATTGTGATAAATAAAATCAAATATTTTTTTGAAATAAAGTTTGAGCAAACTATAAACGTGCTAAACAATATAAAAATATATCCAAAATTCCCATATCCTAAATATGATGTATTAAAAAGTGCCTTAGAAGATAAAATTAGCGAAAAAACTATTAAAAGCAGTGTTTTTTTATTTAATTTTTTAAAGTTTATTATAGCTAAAATTATTAATAATATAGCTCCTAAGGAATATAAATGTCCGTCTTGATTAAATAAGAGCATTGTTAATAGTATAAATAATACTGATGAAATTTTGTAATTTTTTTTATAAAAAATATAGCCAATACCAAATATTAAAATATATATTATTAATTCTTCTATATTTTGAATGAAATATTTTTTTGAGAAAAAAACACCTGTTATTTCGTATAGATTTTTAATTGCTTGAGTGCTTGACATTAATTTAATAAAATTAAAATTGACAACCAAATCATCTAGACTGATTTTATTTGTAATCAAATAAATTAAATTTAAAAATGGAAATAATAGCACCCATGGAAGATTTTTTAAAAAATTTATTTTTTTTATACACAAATAAATTATTGTTGTAATGAAAAATAAGATAAAAAGCTCTAATCTGTTCACAAAAATCAACCCTAAAAATAAAAATACAAGATTTAAATTTTTTTTGATTAAAAAATAAAACATATAAATTCCACTAAAAACAGCCCAAATCATCGAATATGAATATGGCATTACAAAAGAAAATATTGAATTAGAAAAAATATTTATACTAATAAAAAATATTGTAAAAATAAATGCATAATTTCTCTTAACATAATTTATTGCAATTAAATAAAAGCCAATTGATGATAAGTAAGCTAATAAATGCGCTTCAAACAATAATATTTTATGATTTAGAGATATTTTATATAAAAAACTGTTGATAAAATATCCCCAAAAACCGTATATTTGAAAAATATCTTTAGAAAGAGCTTCTTTAGTAAGCATTTGATAGGGGATATAAGCCTCTCTTGAAAAATCGATAAGCATATTTCCTGTTTTGCCAAAGAGTAAAAAGCTTAATATTAAAAATATTATTGTTATTAATGAAATATGAAATTTTATTTTCTTCATTTACAATTTATAACAAAATATTTTATTTAAGGGCAATTTTTTAATAAAAAAATACTTTATTATAATATGTTTGAAGGATTATATGGTATGTACGGTAATAGAATTTCTGACGTCGGCGGAAGACGTGTCTTAGGCATGGGGGGTTCACTTAATGCCTATATTAGAACCGGTAACGCTTATGCTGGTATTGGCAGCGCACAAAATGATGCTTTTATTAAAAAAACCAAGACTAAATCAATAATAGATAAATTTATTACTTTTCTTTCTTTGGCCGGAATTACTGCAGGTGTTATTTTTGGCTTAAAAACTAAAAAATTAAACAAAGAGTCAATTAAAGATGCATTTTTAAAAACCAAATCATTATTCTCTTCATTTAAGATTAAAAAAGCTAATAAAAGCAAAGGTGGTTTGTTTAGTAAACTAAAATCAAGAAAAGCCAATAAAAGCAAAGGCGGTTTGTTTAGTAAATTGTTTAGCAAATTTAAATCTAAAAAACAAAAAAATGATGGAATGGGTTTTATGAATACTGTTAGAGAAGAAGCTTCTAGAACATCTGACAGCTTTAACAAAAATATTAATCCATCAGATATTGTGCCTGTTAAAACCGATGTTGATATTATTGATAAATCAGGTAATGTTGTTGCTCACACAGATACAACAATAAGATATCTCCATGATTAATTATTTTTTTTATTGTTTTTAGACTTAAACTCGTTTTTGATTTTTTCAAATTCGGATTTTTGATTCTGTGTTAATATTTTTTCAAATTCTTCTCTGTGTTTTTTTCTCAAATTATCAGCTTCTTGTTTTAACAATACTAACTGCATCTTTTTGGTGCTTGATTTAATATCTGCTTCAAGTTTTGAATTTGATGAAAGATAAATAGATTTTATCTCTTTTGTTAGTTTTTCCATTTTATTTAGAATTTTTCTTATTTCTTTTTTATTTTTTTGGCGATTTTTCTTTAATATTTCTTTTTGTTCATCAGTAAGATTGAGTCTAGAATCGATCATTTGGATAAATTCTTTTTTATCGGCGCAGGGTTTGTTATCCGTTTTTATTTGATTTGCATTTGTTATTAAAAAAAGATTTGTAAATATTAATATTGAAGCTAAAAGGTAAATAATTTTTTTCATTAATTTTCATCCTCTGTGATTAAAAAACTAAGTTTTTCTTTTAGAATTTTTCTTGCATTATTTATTCTTGATTTAACTGTTCCTTGTGGAATTTTTAGTTTTTGCGAAATTTTTTCGTATGAATAATCTTCAAATTCATAAAGAATAATAACTTCTTTCATTTTTTTAGGCAGTGAATCAACTTCCCTTAAAATAATTTTTTGTCTCTCTTTCTTTGTTAATTCTTTTTCAGGGTTTTGGTTGGATTTTATTGAGTTTAGTGTAAATTCATCATTTGTTGCAATACTTTGATTTTTAAAATATGAACTTTTTAAATAATCTCTGCAGATATTTGCTGCAATTGTAGAAATCCATTGAGAAAATTTATTTTGTTCTTGATATTTATCCAGATGTTTATACGTTCTTATATAGACTTCCTGTTCTAAGTCTTCATTTTGCGTGCCAATAAATTTCTTGATTATTTGACGAATTTTTAGTTTATTTTTGTTTATTATATCTTTCAATTATTTTACCTTTTGCAGTGCAAATTCATCCTCAAGAAGTTGCTTTTGCAATGTGTTGCTATTTAAAGACAAGTACAACTCTGTTCCTTCATTGTATATATGCATTGCACTTGAAAATAGAAAAGCAGGAATAAACATTATGACAAATAACTTCGCCATAGCTTTTCGTCTTTTTCTTTGTCTGTAGAGTGGTCTTGCCTCTTTTAATAAATCTGATAATTTATCCATTTTTTTATTCCTTATATTTATTATAACGATAAAATTTGAAATATGTTCATAAATATTGCTTAATAATTTGTAATATTTTAATTTCAAGCTATACTTGCTTTTTAGACATTATTTTTAAAGTATATAAAAAATATTTAAAAAAATGGGCAATTTTATATCTTAAAAATACTTTATTTATATATAAGAGATATTAATTGAGAGAGTAAAAAATGACACGATTAAAACAATACAGAAACGTTTTTGAAGAAGAAGTATTCAATCCGTTCGAGGTGAAGGATAATACTGATTCTTTAAGAAGAACACTTGAGCGAATTGATAATAGAGATATCAGAGGCAAATTCAAATGTGCTCAAGATCCAATAAATATTGCATTTAGAAGAATTGAAGATATATCATTAAAGACTTTGGCTGTAGATTTTGTAAAGGAAAGCTTTATTGATTTTGTATCTTATGTAAAAGATGTATGTAAATAATTAATATTAATTATTTATCTGAAATGGGGGATTGTAGTTAGGTTTACAAATACACTGCCTTAATTTGGGCAGTTTTTTTTGTATTAAAAAAGACAGATATATAATTATATATCTGTCTTTTTTAATTATTTTAAATATTAATTTTCAGAAGCTGCTGATTTTGAAATAATTTCTTTTTCAATATTAGCAGGAACTTGTTCATAACATTTAAATTCCATAGAGAATGTGCCTCTGCCTTGAGTATTTGAACGCAAGTCAGTTGCATAACCAAACATATTCGCAAGAGGAACAATTGCTCTAACTATTACGTTACCGGTATTTCCTTGAGGCTCTTGACCTTCAATTCTTCCGCGACGTCTTGATATGTCACCAATGATTGTACCCGTGAATTCATCAGGAATTTCGATTTCAACTTTCATCATTGGTTCTAATATACAAGGTTGTGCCTTTTTGGTACCTTCTTTGATTGCCATTGAACCGGCGATTTTGAATGCCATTTCAGATGAGTCAACTTCGTGATAGCTTCCATCATAAAGTTCAACTTTAACGTCAATCATAGGATATCCCGCTAAGATTCCGCCTTCAAGCGCTTCTTCCATACCTTTTCTAGCAGGTTCAATATATTCTTTTGGAATTGCACCACCAACAATTTTATTTTCGAATACAAAACCTTCATTTTCGCCAGCAGGAGAGATTTTGATTTTAACATGGCCATATTGACCTTTACCACCTGATTGACGGATGAATTTAGAATCTTGGTCAGCTGTGCCTCTAATTGTTTCACGGTATGCAACTTGAGGTTTACCAATGTTAGCTTCAACTTTAAATTCTCTTAGCATACGGTCAACAATGATATCTAAGTGTAATTCACCCATACCTGAAATAATTGTTTGACCTGTTTCAGTGTCTGATTTAACTCTGAAAGATGGATCTTCTTCAGCTAGTTTTTGTAGCGCAATACCCATTTTATCTTGGTCAGCTTTTGTCTTTGGTTCAATAGCAACTGAAATAACAGGTTCAGGGAAGCTCATTCTTTCTAGAATAATAGGAGCTTTTTCATCACAAAGGGTATCACCTGTTGTTGTGTCTTTTAAGCCAACTGCAGCACAAATGTCACCTGCAAAAACTTCTTGTTCTTCAAGACGTTGGTCAGCATACATTCTAACTAATCTTGAGATACGTTCTTTTTTGCCGTTTGTTGCATTTAAAACATAAGAGCCAGATGCAATTGAGCCGGAATAAACTCTTAAGAAAGTTAAACGGCCAACAAAAGGATCTGTCATTACTTTAAATGCTAATGCTGAAAATGGTTCATCGTCAGATGAATGACGCTCTGTTTTTGTACCATCTTCTAATTCACCTTCAATAGCTTTTACATCAACAGGAGATGGCATATAGTCAACAACATTGTTTAATAAAAGTTGTACACCTTTGTTTTTAAATGCTGTACCACAGCATACAGGAACAATTTTATTGTTGCATACTGCTTTTCTTAAGCCTGCTTTTAGTTCTTCAACAGTAATTGTAGATGGATCTTCAAAGAATTTTTCCATTAAAGAATCATCTTCTGCGGCAATCGCTTCAACCATTGCATCTCTATATTCTTGAGCTTTTTCTTTTAAATCTGCAGGAATATCTTCTTCTTTGATATCTGTTCCAAGGTCGTTTGTATAAATTTCAGCTTTCATTGTCATTAAGTCAACAAGACCTGTGAATTTATCTTCAGCACCGATTGGAAGCTGGATAGGAACAGCATTAGCACCAAGTCTATTTTTAATTTGGTCAACTACGCGATAGAAGTCAGCACCGGTTCTATCCATTTTGTTAACAAAAACCATTCTTGGAACTTCGTATCTGTTTGCTTGACGCCATACGGTTTCTGATTGAGATTGTACACCACCAACTGCGCAAAATACTGCAACTACGCCATCTAATACACGAAGTGAACGTTCAACTTCAATTGTAAAGTCAACGTGACCGGGGGTGTCAATAATGTTTATTTGGTGTCCTTTCCAGCTTGCAGTTACTGCGGCTGATTGGATTGTAATACCTCTTTCTCTTTCTTGTTCCATAAAGTCAGTTACAGCTGCACCATCGTGTACTTCACCGATTTTATGTGTTTTACCTGTATAGAACAAAATACGCTCAGTTGTGGTGGTTTTGCCGGCATCAATGTGCGCTGCAATACCGATATTGCGGATTTTTTCCAATGCTGTTTTTCTTGGCATATTGAATTTCCTTTTCTAAAAATTGTATCTCTAATTATAGTTTAATTCTCTCATAAACAAGACTATTGGCAAGTGATATGTTACATAAATTCTTTTAATATTAATTTTTTCATTCATTTATTGGGTTTACTTTTTTTAAAAAAACATTAAAATGAAAGAAAATATATTAGAGGTATTATTATGGCAAATTTGATTGGTTCGAGTTTATTTACGGGAGCAATTTCTGGGTTAAATGCAAATTATCTTTTAATGTTAAACGGAGCAAATGGGCTTTCTATGGAAAAGTTGTTAAATCCAGATTCAGACGCAATCAGGTATACAGTTAATCAAACCTTTAGAAGTTATTTGATGACTAACTTTAATCAAATTGATCTTGATGGTGATGGATTAATTACAACCGAAGATATGACAAATTATTCAGCTAAATTACGCTCTCAAGGTATGACATATAATGAATTATCGCAATTATGCGTTTCCGGTGGTTCATCAATGTCATCATTATTAGACACTGTTTTATCTAATTTTACCGAAATTGATACAAATCATGATGGCAGAATTACTCAAGGCGAGATTAACGCATATCGTATAAATCAAGAAATTAAAGATGTAAAGGATAAATATCCAAGAATTGATCCAACGCAAATGTCTATGTTCTATGAATCTCGTGTAAATGATACAGATTCTACATCGGATAAAGAAGATAGAGTGTTCGGTGGCTAAAAAATTAAAAAGCGGAGTATATAACTCCGCTTTTTTACACTAAACTAAAGAGGTTTAATTAAATTATGATAATTTAATTGTTGAAGATTGGATTTCAGAGCTTATTGCTTCTGATACTGCTTGCATTTCTTGGCTTACATTTTCCATTAATGTTTCAATTTCAACTTGTTCTTGATCAAGAGTTGTTTCTGTGTCATTTGATTCTTCTTCAATCATTGCAAGTTCATCTTCCCAGTATGATGTTGCTTCACCTGTTTGATAAGTGTAATCTTCTTTTAAGTCATTAAGTTGATTTTGTAAATCAGTCATTGTTTGACCGTTGTATTCATAAGTGCTTGATGATTCATCTGCTTCTTTAGCAGCAGTTCTTAAATCTGACATTGCATCATAAATTGATTGCTTTTCTAAATCGTAATTAGTTTTGATGTCACTAATTTCTGAATTCTTGTCATTTTCAACGCTGACTTGTTCTGCGTGGTATTCTCTTGCCATTCTCCTTTTTTCTCTTGAGATTTTTAAATCTTCTAATTGATATGTGGCATGAGTTCTTTTTAACTCCGTTTTACGTAGTGCTAACGTTACCCAACCCATATTTTCCTCTTTCTTGGTTTAGTGTGTATGTTATCTCTTATATATATAAAAAAAATTTATTTTAAATTATTGTCTATGGTATATCTGTAATATATATTCCGTCTATATTTTTTTGTAATATTTCTTAATATATTAAAATGTATAAAAATAGGGGTTGCGAGCCCCCTATTTTTTATTTTATTTTATTTTATTTATGCAAGACCGTATTTTTTTAATACTTCTTGATATTTTGCACTTACTCTGTTGCTTAATTCGCTTTTTGTAATTTGACCGTCTTTATTTGCATCAAGTCCTTTGTTGCCAGAATAATAGCCTTCAGATGAGTTTGTTAACACTTCTCTTTGAGCTCTGCCCGGTAAGAAAGTATATGCATATAAATCACCGCCTGATAATTCTTGACCTGAGCCTTTAGTCCATTGATTATAATATTTTTCAACATAATCTAATTGTTCAATTGCGCTCATATTTGATAGGGCAGAAGTTGAAGTTCCCAATGATTTTGCGGTTGTCGGTGTGAATTGAATTAATCCTGTTGCATTACAGTAGTTATTAACTGCGGCGGGATTTAAACCGGATTCACTTTGCATCATACCAATTAAATCGGCAGCGCTGCAATTTAATTTTTTTGCAACTTCTTCTACTTTTGCACTAAAGCCTGCACCTAGCTTTTCATCAAGTTTTTTAGCCAATTCTTCGGGAATTGTGCCGTTATATGATGAAGTTTCGGATTTTTCTTCAGCTTTTTCATCTTGTTTATCCTCAGTTGTACTATCTGCGCTTTTTTCGGTATTTGCCTCAGTTTTTCCTGATTCTTGTGCTGTTCTTTTGTTGATTTCTTGGTTAACTTCTCTAATATCAGCATTTGCAGTATTTAATACTGCTCTTGTGTCTTGAAGGATTTGTTTGCTTTGAGCAAGTTGTGTTTCCGCTTGTTCCATTTTTTCCATAGCTTTCATAACAGGGCTATCGGGGTTGTCCTTACAAGCTTCTTGTATTTCTGTTTCGATTTGTTCTTGTTGTTCTTGTAAATTTGCAAGATTTTCTTCTTGTGCTTGTAATTGTTCTGTTAAGCTGCTTATTTGTTCTTCACAAGCTTGTATTTGTTGTTCATCAGCTTGAATTTGCGCTTCCATTTGTGCTATTTGAGCTTGAATTGCTTGTCTTTGAGCTTCTATCGCAGCTTGAGCTTCAGGATCATCAGAGCTTGCGCTTTGTAAGCTTGATAATTGGGATTGCAAATCGCTTAAAGCGCTTGTGTGAGTGCTTAGGTTTTGATTTGCGGTTGATAGTTGAGATTCAGCGTCTGATATACTTTGATTTGTTTGAGTAATAGTTTCATTTGCTTCTGTAATAGCTTGAGTATTTTCTTCACTTTTTTGTTTTAGCTCATCGCTTATTTCTTCACTTTTTTGAACTTCTTCATTATAATCATTTAATGAATTTTGATAGTTGTCGGTTTGTGAATTTACATTTGACTCAGCTTGGCTTACATTGTTTTGAGCTGTTGTAGCATTATTTTTTCTTACATCTTGTTCATTTTTAAGTTGATCCATGTTTAATTCGGATAAATTATCAGCAGTTTCTTGCATTGCTCCCATTCCACCACCTAGGGCTCCTGCTTCTTCCATAGATTCATCTTCAACTGGACCCATTGAACCGCCGCCGCCGGCACCTCCGGCAGCTCCTGCTTCTTCCATTTCATCTATTGACTCATCTTCTGCTTCTTCATCAATATCGTTTTCTCCAAATAGTGATTTTAATATTTCTTCAGGGTTATATTCAAAATCGCCATTTTTCATACTTTCAAAAGCTTCTTCTAAGTCTGCTTTTGTCAATTCTTTTTTATCACCTTGTACATAGGTTTCAAAAAGTTCTTTTTCAAGGTCGCTAAGTTCGCCGCTATTATCTATATCTAGATATTTTAATGCGTCATCACTTGAATAAATTGTTTCTAATAAGTCTTCAATTTCATTTTGGTTATTGTCAAAGTTGTTTGAATTTGGCATATTAAAATCATATGTTTGCATAATTGCTGGCACATTTTGTATATTTTGATAGGATTGTTCAAAAATTGAACCATTATCATTTCCGCTATCTTCAACATAAGTATTATAATCATGACTGGACATGAAAGACACGGAATTGTTGTTTTGTGCGTTCATGTTATCAAATATACTGTTATTTAGATTTTGGTTTAAATTTTGTGGAATTTCTTCGTTATTTGATTGTTTTTTTAAGTATTCAAGAAATTTTGGATCATTTATGGATAATTTATTCATTGTTCACACCTCTTGTATGTTTTATAATTCCTAAATTATTTAATTAATATGGCATCATTATATTTTTATTGCTAAAACCATTTGCATATGTGGTTTTTGGCTGAGATGATGCTTTTTCGTACTTACTTAGTTGTGCTTGAGGATATCTTTTGCTGATTTCCATATTCACTTCTTTTACTTCGGAATTAGCACTTGTTAAAACATCTCTGGAGTCTTGAAGTTGTTGTTTGGCTTCAGATAATTTAGCCTCGCTTGCTTCAACTTTTTCCATTGCTTTCATAACAGGGCTATCAGGATTATCTTTACAAGCTTCTTCTATTTCTTGATTGATTGCTTCTTGTTCTTCTTGAAGTTTTGCAAGAGCTTCTTCTTGTGCTTCTAATTGGGCATTTAAGCCTTCTTCACCATTTAGTTGTTCTTCTAAGCTTTGAATTTGTTCTTCATCGGATTGAATTTGAGATTGCATTTGTGCAATTTGAGCTTGAAGTGCTTGTCTTTGTGCTTCTATCGCAGCTTGTGCTTCAGGATCATCAGAGCTTGCGCTTTGAAGACTTGCTAATTGGGATTCTAAATCGCTTAATGAAGCTGTATGTTCGCTTAATTGTTGGTTAGCAGTAGTTAATTGTGATTCTGTTTGAGATATTTGATCGTTAATAGATGTAATAGTATCATTTGCAGCTTTTATTGCTTCTGTGTTTGCTTCACTTTTTTCTTTTAATTCTTCATTTAATTCTTCATTTTTTTGTACTTCTTCATTAAAATCATCTAGGGCATTATCATATTCCCCTGATTGTGATTTAACATTTGATTCGGCATTTGATACATTGCTTTGAGCTGTATCAGCGCTACCTTGTCTTTTATCTCTTTCAGCTTCTAATTGTTCTAAATCCATTTCAGCTAAATTAGCTGATGAAGATTCAACAGCCCCCATAGAACCGCTTCCACCGCCAGTAGCAGCTGCTTCTTCAGTTTCTTCAGTTTCACCTGTTTCTTCTGTTTCTTCAACTTCTTCTGTTTCTTCTGTGGCTTCAGTTTCTTCTAGGGCTTCTTCTTCCGAAAGTTCATCTTCTTCTTCAACACCGCCCATTCCGCCTCCGCCACCGGCACCGCCGGCTCCAGCTGCTTCTTCTGATTCTTCAGCTTTTTCAGTTTCCTCTTCTTTTTCTGATTCTTCTTTATCAACTTTTTCAGAATTACCTAGTTCAGGCATATTTTGACCGAAAATCATTTCTAAAAGCTCTTCAAAGTCATATTCAAAATCGCCTTTTTGCATACTTTCAAAGGCTTTTTTTAAGTCATCAATACTTAGTTCTTCTTTATCACCTTGTACATAGGTTTGGAATAATTCTTTTTCAAAGTCACTTAGTTCTCTATCTGTGTTAATATCAAGATATTTAAGTGCTTCATCACTTTCATAAATAGTATCTAGTAGTTCACTCATCTCATCAGATTTGTCAGTGTTGTTAGTATCGGTTTTATTTGATGATGTACTTGAATTGGTAGTATTACTTGTATTTGTTGAATTTTCCTGTTGGTCAAAAATAGTACCAGATTCATCTCCTTTTTGCGAAATCATAGCATTTAGCTCATTTACATCCATAAATACGTTTAAATTAATGCTTGACCCGCTTTCAGGAGAAATTTTTCCATCTTTCACCAATTCAAGGTATTTTTCATAAATTTGATTAATAGAAGATATATTTTCCATACACACACCCCTTATTCTACTACATTTAGTCTATCGGCAAAGTTATGATAAAACTTGAGGATATGTAAAGAAATGTTACATGGTTTTTAAATTGTGTTTAAAAATAAAAACAGGGGGAGCATAAGCTCCCCAGATATCAAAACACAAAAAATAACATAAACTCATGTAAACAAAAATCGCAATTCGATTTATATTTATATATCAGACACACATCGGACTGATTTTGCATAGAACTCATTCTCTCCATAATCTTCTCCCCAATCACCTTTAAAAAGAGAGTAAGTGGTAAGTCCAAGACTACTAGCTCCCGTTGTCCATATTGAAAAAACACTGCAAACCCCTGAGCGAGAACAACCCCAATTATAAGCACATTGAGTTGATGAATAACCAGAATATGCATCACATAATTGCAAACCGCCAGCTCCTTTTCCTATAGAGTACGCAGCAAATTTACTTGCCTCATTCAAGCTTGGTAAACGCCATGGTCTTGAACCAATCTTTAATTTTGAACAAATATCTTCAGCAGCCCAATAATTACAAACTGTTCTATTACAGCCTGAATAGTCTCCATAAGCGCTATCACAAGAACCAGGCATTCCCGTTTGGCCTTTCCAACATATAGGTGTATCGTTTGAATCATAATTATTGCCGGCTGAAACAGTAAGTGTAGAATATGGGATGGTTAAATCTGGATGATCGCCTATATTATATTTAGTAACCATTAGATTACCAACAGCCATATACGGAGATGATTTGCAAGCAGGATTTTGTGACGGATTAGAGCTCAATTCATACCCGCCCGTACAAGTTGCACATGCACTAGCCGTACAACTTGTACAATTAGCTCCAAATAAAGCATTACAATCAGGTACACAAGTATTTCCACTTAATTTATACCCGCTTATACATCCTGTACATGCGCTAGCTGTACAACTAGTACAAGTACTTCCAAATTTAGTTGGACAATTAGCTACACATCTGCCATTAATTAAATCATATCCACCGGTACAAGTTGTACAATTATCAATATTACATGCTGTACATGCTGAACTAAATAATGTTGTACAATCTGGAACACAAGCTCCATTATCCAGTTTATAATTAGTCTTACAAGTCTTACATTTTACCTCATCACATGTAGCACAATTAGGATATTTTGTATCACAATTAGTACATGTATTTCCATTAGGATATTTACCATCTTTACAACTTAAACATCCGTCACTACTACATGTTAAACAATCAGTCCCATAATCAATAGAACAATCTATACATTTACATTTAGCTAAATTTCTATATTGACCAGATGGACATGATTCAATAGAACACATAATACAATTATCTTTATAGCAAAGCTTACAACTAGGTGAAATATCCTTACATTCATCACTCCAACCGTTTGAACTGCCTCCACCACCAAAAACACCACTTGAAAATTTCTTTGTGATAATCGGTGTAAAAGCTGCTGTGATACAACTAATCACAATTAAGCTGATTAATAGCTCAATTAGTGAAAACGCTAATTTTTTAGAATACATTTTAAATCTTCTTTCCATAATTCCCCAAGATAATATAATTTATAAGTTATATATTATAACTTATAACACTCTTAAATTTATAAGTCAATATTTATATACTTATAAATATGGATAAAGAAAGTTTATTGAAAAAATTCGGCAAAAATGTAAAAATAGAAAGAATTAAAAAAGATTTAACACAAGAGCAACTTGCCGAAATAATGAATGTATCACAAAATTATATTGCCAATATTGAACGGGGAAAGGCAAATATGTCATTAGCAAAAATATATGAACTATCTAAATTTTTAAATGTTAATATTGAAAAATTGCTCGTTTTTAGCGAGAATTAATTCTCTCCAGTGCATAATAAACTCCGCAAACAAGTGCTGCAGCAACAGAAATTTCTTTTTGATTAATTGTTTTTAAATATTGACTTACGTTATTTATAGGAATAAAAAAGCGCTCCTGTATAACTCCTCCATCTGAAACAGGTTTTTGGACGATATTATAAGAATTGCATATTGCAGTTATATATGTCAAAGTTTCACTAGATAAACCTGCGCTTGTTGATGAGTTTTTTAACTCAATATAAATTTCATCTGCAATAAGCCCTGTTTCTTCTAATAGCTCTTTTTTGGTGCACTCTAAAAGCGTTTCATCTTTATCGATATCAGCAATTAGACCAGCCGGAGATTCAAGGCAATATTTAGCTTTATTTTCGGATGTGATAGGAGGTCTATTTGTTTTCATAAATAGAAAATTATATTCATCATTAATTTTAACTATTGTAGTTATAGCAACAGCGCTGTCTAAATTTGGTTTATCGTTAGTTCTTTTAACATAATACCAATCATGACCGGATGGCGAGATTGCGGATTTAAAGTCCAGATATTTTGATGTATTAATTATTGGCATTATTTAGCACCTCATTGAATTTAGAAACGGTTTCATTGATGTCATTAGCATTCATTAATGCTCTAATTGCAGCAACTCTTGTAGCACCTGCGTTGATAACTTCATTTATATTTGTTTCATCAATTGAACCTATTGCATAAAATGGAATTTTGATGTTTTGACTAACCCATTTAACATATTCAAGACCGACAGGCGTTGTGGTTGGTTTTGTAGGAGTTTTAAATACCGGACCGACTCCTATATAATCAGCATTATTTTCTTGAGCAATAATAGCGTCATCGGGTTTATGAGTTGAAATTCCGATTATTTTATCTTCACCTAATAATTTTCTTGCAGAATTTATATCGATGTCGTCTTGACCTAAATGAACACCATCAGCGTCGACAATTTTTGCTATATCGATTCTGTCATTTATTATTAATAGTGCGTCATACATTGAGCATAATTGGCGGAGTTTTTTTGCGATATTAATCATTTCTTTTGCGGTTTTATTTTTTTCTCTATATTGAATTAACTTAACTCCTGCATTTAATATTAGCGCAATTCTATCAATAAATTCACTGTCATCCATATCGTTTTGAGACGTTATAAGATAGATATTTTTATTATTTAAAAGCGCTGACTTAATATTTGTCTTTTTTTCTATATTTATTAAATTCATAATTTCTTTTTCTATTTCATACATTTCATATCTATATTTATCATCAAGCGTTCCATATTCATTTAGAACCCTTAATGCTTGTTGAGTTCTTTTTATATTGGCTCTTAAAACATCAGATTTATTATTTTCTTTTGTTATATTTTGAATATCTACACCAACATCATTTACCACATTTCTGGAATTAATCAAATTTTCATAATCTTTTTCAAAAAATTGTGTAATCTGGTGGCGTAAATTTTTGAGTTTTTTTGAAAGATTTTTATTATTTAGTATAAACCTGGTATATTCTTCAATGTTTCTAAGGCCCTCTGTTGCTCTATTTAAGTTAGCGTCTATTATTCTGAAATACATAAAATTACCTTGTTGATTATATATATTTGATTATAGCGAAACCAGTTAAAATTTAATAGTCTTAATTTATGAACGAAGATAAAATTGAAATAATAAAAAGGGCTATTAAGGCTGATAAGCTGGCTTTGATAGAGCTTATTAAACAAGAACAAGATAATATATATGCAACTCTTTTTTATATGAAAAAAGATGAAAATGATATAGCGGATATTATGCAGGATGTTTTAATTAAATTGAGCAAAAAAATTACTCAATTAAAAAATCCTAAATATTTTAAAACTTGGCTAAATCAGATTATTATAAATTCATATTATGATTATCTTAGAAAAAATAAGAAAAAATCAACAGAAGTTCCATTAATTAAAAATGATGACTCATCTGCTATCGAAGTGCCTGATTATGATTCCAACCCGCAAGAAACTGTTTTAAATAATGAACTTGATTTAATTATCAAAACATCAATAGAAAATTTACCCTTGCATTATAAAATTCCGATTACTTTAAGAGAAATTCAAGGTTTAAGCTACGATGAAATTTCAAATATAACAAATACAACGGTTGGCACAGTTAAATCTCGTATTGCGAGGGCAAGAGCAATAATAAAAGATGATATTAATAAATATTCAAGAGGATAATATGATTTCTACAGGCGCACTAGAAGATAAAATTAATGAATATTATGATGAACAAATGAATTCTTCGCAATTATTGAACTATGAAGCAAGAATTGCGAATTCGCTGTTAATTAAAGAATACACATATCAAAGATGTTTTGAATTTTATAAAATCTCTAATTCAATTAAATTTACGAAGAAAAGACTGAAACCAAAAGCTCAAGAGATAACAAAGAATATTTTAGTAAATATACAAGATGATTTATTCTTCGATATCAATTCCGTTTTTTCTAAGAGTGTCAATAAACATTTGCGCAGCTTTCTTTTGAACCTCAGGAGGCACAACTCTAAGTAGTTCAATTGTTCTTGATATAACAGGGTCTTTATCATACCATCTTGAACCGCCATTAATAGGTTTGACCATATGATAGAATTTTTCTATGGCCTCTTTAGAAACTTTTTTTTCAACTGAATTCAAGAACTCCTCAGCTTGTTCCTTAAGCTCTGATTGGTAATCCTTTAACATATTTATTACTTTTAATAATAACGGATCATAGTCATACCATCTTTTATATTCTTGTGCCATCAGCCTCTCCAATCATTTTGTCGGAAGTATTATCATTAACTCTTATTGCATCTATGCCTAATCCTCTTAGTTTTTCAACAAAATTTTCATACCCTCTATCGATATGATTTAGTGCGCCGATTTCTGTTTCGCCGCGAGCCATAACAGCAGCAGTAACTAATGCTGCTCCTGCTCTTAAATCGGTTGATTGGACTTGTGTTCCAACTAAACAATCAACACCTTTTATAATTGCATGTTTTTTATTAACAATTATATTTGCACCCATTTTCCATAATTCAGGAATATGCATGAAACGATTTTCATATAAACTTTCAGTTACAACAGAAATTCCATCAGCACAACACAGTAATGCCATAGCTAAAGCTTGTAAATCTGTTGGAAAACCGGGGTAGGGTTGTGTTATAAAATTCATTGCTTTTAATCTTTGATTATTAGATACTTCCATTGTATTTGGGTCGATTAATTTTATTTTTGCGCCCATTTCAAGGAGTTTTCCCGTAAAAAGTGTAAGGTGATTAGGGAAAATATTTCTTATAATTCCACTACCTCTTGAAGCTATTATAATACTCATGTATGTACCTGCTTCAATTCTATCGGGCAGTGTTGTATACTCACATCCTTTTAAATCCTCTTGATTAACTCCTGTTATTATGATTTGATTAGTTCCGGCACCTTCGATATCAGCCCCCATTGATTTAAGAAAATTCGCTAAATCAACAATTTCGGGTTCTTGTGCTGCATTTTGAATTATAGTTGTACCATCAGCCAGTACTGCTGCCATCATAACGTTTTCTGTTGCACCCACAGAGGGAATATCAAAACAAACTGTTGCACCTTTTAAATTATTTGTTTTAGCAATGACATATCCATCTTCAATTTGACATTTGCACCCTAGTGCTTCAAGACCTTTAATATGAAAATTAACACGTCTTTCACCGATTTTGCATCCGCCCGGTAGGGCAACTTTAGCTTCATTTAATCTGCCTACCAGTGACCCAAGAACGCAAAAACTTGCACGCATTTTAGACACATGTTCTTTTGACGCTGTGCAATTAGTAAGATTAGATGAATCTATTTCAACTTTTTTTAATTCCTTGTCATAAATGCACTTTGCACCGAGTTCAGACAGAACTTCAAGCATAATTTCTACATCTGATAAACAAGGAACATTATATATTACACAAGTATCTCTACACAAAAGTGAAGCTGCCATCAGTTTTAGGACTGAATTTTTAGCCCCGCTGACACATACTTCACCTTTTGTAGGAATTTGACCTTTAATTATTAGTTTTTCGCTCAAAGCAATTACCCTTTTCTAACTGATTTTAGTATAAAATGTTGACATTTTAAAGCTAATAGGCAAAAAATAAAATTTTTGTAGGATATTTATTGCTTATCTTTTTTTTCGTCTACAACCTTTGAATCAATTACTTTAGCATCGATTATACCTTTCTGCTCGTCAGTTTTTATAGTTTTTTTATGTTCTTCAATTTCTAATTGCTTATTTATAATGACCGTTTGAGCAATTTGGAAGATATTGCTTGTAACAAGATACAATAAGGCACCTGCAGGAATAGGAATAAATACAAAAGTTAAAATTATCATTACAGGCATTATTGTGCCCATTGATTTTTGAATTGCTTCTTGGGTAGCGTCTTGTCCTTTGGCTTTTGTAGTTGCCATCATTACTTTTTGAGATAGCCAAATTGTTAAACCAAACAATGCAACTAACAATATTACATCATAATGTATTGCATTTTGTGCAGGAATTGTCGGAACAGAAGCAACTAAAATATCGCCTCTACGAGTAAATTCAATATTTTCAGTTTCTTTTGTCATTATATTCATTACAGATAAATCTGCTTTTTGAATTTTATCAAGTTGTGCAAATTTAAGATTTAGGCTATCTAGTGAAATTTTAAGCTCAATTGGTTTATTTTGTTCAATTTCTCCTTGGATTGAAACAGCCTTTTGAGGTTTTTCGATTTTCACATTTTCAATTATCTGATTGTTTGCTAAAAATACTTTTGCTGATTTACCTGCTTGGAATTGGGCATTTTTGCCAACAGAGAATTTACCATCTAGCGAAACTCCTGCATTTGATTTAATTGTGGCATCAAGTCTATTTATAAAAAGAAAATTAGTATTTCCTGCCATTTGAATGAATTGCGGGCTCATTAGAGCGCTATATAACATAATAAAAACAGGAATTTGAATTAACATAGGTAAACAGCCTGCAGTAGGGTTGAAATTATGTTCTTTATAAAATTCCATCATTTTTTGCTGCATTAATTGAGGATTATTTTTGTATTTTTCTTGTATCATTTTCATTTTAGGGGTTAAATTTTGCATGTTTTTCATGGAACGTTGTTGTGAAACATTTACAGGCCACAAACAAAGACGCATTAATATTGTAAAAATTATAATTGCCATACCGTAGGAACCTGCAAAAGAGGCTAGTTTGTTTAAAATTTCTATTGTTAATGTTACAAAATCCATATATTCTCCTCGTTAATATAAAAAGTCTAAATTATTTAAGTTTAATTTTACTATAAACATGATAAAATTATCATATGGAAAATAATTTTGATACAATTTGCGCAACATTAACTCCACAAGCCCTTTGCGCTGTGGGTATAATTAGAATTTCAGGCGAAAATGCATTTTTGATTGCAAATGAAATTTTTTCAAAAAAAATTAATCCAAAAATGATTAATTATGGCTTCATTCTTGATGAAGCTAAAAATAAACTTGATGAAGTAATTTTACTTCCTTTTGTTGCGCCTCATAGCTATACAGGCGAAGATGTTGTTGAAATTCAAACCCATGGAAATCCTGCTATAATAAACTCAATTTTAGAGCTTATCTTATCAAAAGGAGCAAGAATAGCTCAAAGAGGAGAATTTACCAAGCGTGCTTTTTTAAATCATAGAATAGATTTATCGCAAGCTGAAGCAGTTTTAGATGTCATAAGTGCAAAAAGCACTAAATCAGCTCAAAATGCTCTTAATAATTTAGGCGGATATTTAAAGGAAAAGATAAATTTAATTAAAACTGATTTAGTTGAAATTTATTCAAAAGTTATTGCTTCAATCGATTTTCCCGAAGATGTTGCTGAAGTTGATAATAAAGCAATCGTTTCGATATGTAGTGATAAAATTCATCAGATAGAAGATATATTAAAGAATGCAAAAAGTCATGATTTTATAAGAGATGGTTTAAGCGCTTGTTTAATTGGTGTACCAAATGTGGGCAAGAGTTCATTATTTAATTCTCTTTTAAATTACTCAAGGGCAATTGTAACTGATATTGCAGGTACAACAAGAGATACAATTAAAGAAACGATTAATCTTGACGGTTATTTGATTAATTTTATTGATACTGCCGGAATAAGAGATAAAAATAAAGCAGATTTAGTTGAACAAATTGGAATTGAAAATTCAATTAAAGCAATCCAAGAGTCAGATATAGTACTATTTTTATATGAAAAAAGTTTTTCTGAAATTGACAAAAAACTGCTTGAAATTGCCAAAGATAAGCAAATTCTTTTTATTAAAACAAAAGCTGATATTATCCCTAAAAATGATGATATCAATGCTATTGAAATCAGCTCAAAAAGTGGATTTGGAATAGATATTTTAAAAAATAAGATTTCATCATTGATTAAAAATTTAATAATAGAAGATACTAATTTTACAACAAATAAACGTCAACAAAGCTGCCTAATAAAAGCCAAGGATGCCCTTGAAAACGTTATAAAGACTTCAAATGAATGTGATTTAGCTGATTTATATGCTATGGATTTAAAAGGTGCTATTTTGGCTCTTGATGAAATTACCGGTGAGGTTTTGACTGACGAGATATTAGATAATATATTTTCAAATTTCTGTATTGGAAAATAGTTCATTTTTAATGTGTTTTGCGACTGCTTCACCCATAGACATACAGCTTTTTTGGACTCTTAGAGCACTATGTGCGCTAAAATCTGCACCAACCAGTTTGCCTATTGCATATAGGTTATCAATTTCATCGCTCATCAATGATTCAATTGGAAGTTGATAATTCAGTGTTTTAGTTAAGATTGAGCCGTCTTTTTTATCTGAATGAATATCAATTGGGTAATTTGCTTCTAAGACAGGGGTTTTAAACTTTTTAGCAGATAAAATATCTTCTTTAGAATAGATGTATTTAGATTTTATTCTATTTTGCTCTCTAATTCCTGTTTGGGTTGCGATATTTACTATTATTGCATTTTCAAAACCATCAAAATATTTTTTTGTAAATTCATAAAATCTATATATTGCTCTTCTTGCTTCTATTAATTCAAGTGAATATTTAAAGGGGTTTTCAATGTAATTATTAATTCTGGGGCAATTAAATGCAACTTCTCCTTTAGCACCTGCAATTGAAAAAATCTGAAAATAGCTCCTGTCGGGTTCTTTTAAGATACCTTCATTGACCCCTTTTTTTAAATATTCATCTAAAGCCCAAATTTTTGAACTATCCCAAGTAGAAGCCGTAGTAAAATGAATTTCATTGTTTGTATCTCTTTCGTTTCGATAGGTATTGGTAATATCTTCATTATTATCTATCTTTAAAATAAATTTTGTAAATTTATCTATATCTATATTTCCTAATATAAATCTGAGCGTATTTTGTTGTTTTTGATCTGTATCCGTTATGAAATTACATCCGCAAAGTTGAGAAAATTCTCCTGAGCCTGTTGCATCTACAAAATATATCGCTTCGATTGGTATTGATAATAAATTTGTTTTTAAAATTATGTTTTTAATTTTTCTATCTTCTTTTATAACATCCAATACTTCTGTTTCAAATAAGATATCAAGATTATTATATTTAGATAATATATCATCTAAGACAATTTTTAAAAGTTCAGGATTAAGCCATCCATCATTTTTATCTTTATATGTTATTTGAGCACTAAATTTTTTTGCTGTTTGTATGAGTTTATTATAGTAATCGCAATTATAATTTTTAGTTGATGATTTCATAATAGGTACGACCAAACCTGCTGTCATTAATCCACCAAGAAAATTATTTTTTTCAATTAATAAAGTTTTTAAATTGTTTTTAGCGCAATTATAAGCACAAGCGCACCCGGATGTGCCGCCCCCAACTATTACAACATCATATTTTGTAGAATTCTGCATGATTTAATTATAACATTTTTAATTAACTGGTGCATTTATTTTTACTAACTTCTTATACTTTTTATTATTCTTGATATTATTGGCTTTTAATACAATATCCATGCATGTCGATTGGTTATGATAATGTATATTATGTAACAAGGCGATTAAATTACACAAGTATATGATTTATACGTAAATACGATTTAAAGTGTCTTAAAAGTCAATTTGAAGGGTGTAATTTGGATAAATATAAAATCTGCTTCAAATTTAAATTACTGTTATAATTATTCACTTTAATTTTAGATATGTAATGCATTTTAAAAATCATGCTGTTAATCTAAATGAAAAATAAAGGAGATATCATGCAAAATACTATAATTAACAATAATGAAGAAAAAATCAGATTAATGATTGTTGATGACCATAAATTATTTCGCTGCGGTATAAAATCATTATTTAAAAATTCGTCTTGTGTTTGCGTAGTAGCTGAAGCTTCAAACGGCAAAGAAGGTATAAGCAAAATTGTTGCTCAAAACCCTGATGTTGTCTTGTTGGATTTAGAATTAGGTGATATTAACGGACTTGATTTAATTGAAAAAGTTGCTTCTCAAAAGCCTAATGTTAAATTTGCAATTTTGACATCCCATATTAATGAACATGTTATAAATAAAGCAATGAAAATGGGTATTTATGGTTATATTTTAAAAGATATTAATGCCGAATTACTTGATATGATTGTTAAATCAGTTTCAAGAGGTGCAATGTGGATAGATAAAAAAGTGGTGCAGATTTTAAGAGAATTAAATCCAAACGTAGTACCGAATACGCAAGTAAGCAGGTCAAATTTTAAACAAACTCATGCAAATTTAACAGCAAGAGAATACGAAGTTTTAAAATTGGTGGTTGACGGTAAATCAAATCAGCAAATCGCAGATGAATTAAATATATCAGAACATACCTCAAAAGCGCATGTTTGCAACATTATACAAAAATTAGTTGTAGATGACCGCACTCAGGCTGCAGTAAAAGCGATAAGAGAAGGTATTGTTTAATATATTATCAATACCTATCTAATAGATGTATTCTATATATTATCAATATCAGTCGACTAGATACATTATAAGGAGGAAAAAATGGAAATAAAATATTTAACTGAAAATACGAAAAAAGCAGAAGAATTTTTCTTAAACGAATTATCTTTTATTATGTCACCTTTTGAATTAAAAAGAAAAATTGATGATGACATTGAAGACATCAATATTGTGGATGTAAGAAAATATGATGATTACATAGATGGACACATTCCTTTTGCTATTCATGTGCCATTCGATAGTCTTGAAGAACACCTGGTTATGTTTGAAAAACACAAATTAAATATTATATATTGTCAGAGTCAATTATGCTCTCTTGCATATAAAACCGCCTATGAAATCTCTAAAAAAGGCTATATGGTAATGGTTTTAGCCGGTGGTTATAAAACATGGGAAAAATTAGGCTATGATACTGTTAAAACGGCAGAATAATAATGTTATTGTCTATAAATAATATATATGTAGTATTTCTATATTTGTAGCGCGTAGTATAATTATGCTTGTAAAAAAAAGCCCAATTTAATCGGGCTTTAAGATTTACTAACGATACAAGACTCATTATATAACCGGTTTTGAAATAAATTCAAATTCGGTTTTTTTTATACCTCATTTTCGAGGTGCATTATTTATGATATCTAAAAAATATTTTTTTGCAAGAATTTTTTTTAAGGAAAATTATTTAATATTTTCTATTGCGCAAAATTGAATAAAACTACCTATAATATTTTCGTGCCAAACTTTTACGTTTTTAGGAACAATTAATATACTTGGTGCAAAATTCCAAATATATTTTATACCGGATTCAACCAAATAATTGCATACGGTTTGTGCTACTTTATTGGGTGTTGTAAGAATAGCAATATTAATTCCGGTGTTTTTTACTTTGTCTTTTAGCATTGCTATATCAAAAATCTCTTTGCCGTCAATTATTTTACCAATTTTTTCATTATCTGAATCAAATAAACATTCTATTTCAAGTCCAAATTCACTGAATTTGGAATATTTAGATAAGGCGACACCAAGATTGCCGGCTCCAATAACAAAGGCTTTTTTAATAACTTTATAATCAAGTATGTTTTCAATTATTGCTTTAAGCTCAACAACGTTATAACCAACTTTGCATTTACCTTTGCAATTAATACTTTTTATATCTTTTCTAACTTGCGTTTCGTCAATATCAAGCAGTTGGGATATTTGAGAGGATGTTATGTTTTGTATATTTTTTTTGAAATAGTCTCTTAATATCGTATAGTATTGAGTTAATCTGTTAATAGTTCTTTGAGAAAGCGTGCTTTTCATAATTCTAAACACCTTATTTATTAAAAAAGCAAGGCTCAATAAACAAGCCTTGCTTTACGTATTATATTAATTATACATTACCATTGAATGCATCAATATATAGTTGTTTCATATCTTCCATTAAAGGATATACAGGGTTTGCACCTGTGCATTGGTCATCAAATGCTAGTTCAACCATTTCATCTAATTTAGCATAGAAATCTTCTTCTGATACACCAAATTCTTTAATTGATTTAGGAAGTTGAACATCACTCATTAATTTATCAATAGCATTAATTAATAATTGAGTTTTTTCTTCGTTTGTATTTCCGCCCAATTTTAATTCATCTGCAATTTGAGCATATCTTTCAACTGCACATGGGTATTTATATTGAGGGAATGTTGCTTGTTTTTTAGGGCAATCAGTTGCGTTATATTTAATAACTTGTCTGATTAATAATGCATTTGCAACACCATGTGGTACATGGAACATAGCACCTAATTTATGTGCCATTGAGTGGCATAATCCTAAGAATGCATTTGCAAATGCCATAGCTGCTATTGTAGCTGCATAGTGCATTTTTTCTCTTGCAATAGGATCATTTGCGCCTTCATGGTATGAGCGACCTAGATATTTAAATACTAATTTTGTTGCTTCTAAGGCGTTTGAATTAGTAAAGTTTGTAGCCATGCATGATACATAAGCTTCAATTGCGTGAACAAGAGCGTCAATACCTGAAGCAGCAGTTAAGCCTTTTGGCATTCCATCTACAAAGTTAGGATCAACAATTGCCATTGATGGTGTTAGGGCATAATCTGCAATTGCATATTTTACACCTGATTTATCATCAGTAATAATTGAGAATGGTGTAACCTCAGAACCTGTACCAGAAGTAGTTGGAATAGCTACCATAAGAGCTTTTTTACCAAGTTCTGGAAGTTGACAAATTCTCTTTCTGATATCCATAAATCTCATAGCAATATCTTCAAATACTGTATCAGGTTGTTCATATTTTAACCATAAGATTTTAGCAGCATCCATTGGTGAACCGCCACCTAATGCAATAATTACATCAGGTTCAAAAGGCTTCATAATTGCAAAAGCATCTTCGATTGTTGATAGAGTCGGATCAGGTTTAACATCAAAGAATACTTCATGGTCAATTCCGATTTCATCAAGAACTTTGATAATTTGGTCAGCAGCACCGGAATTAAATAAAAATCTATCAGTTACGATAAATGCTTTCTTTCTGCCTTGTAATTCACGAAGTGCCAAATCGGTTGCACCACGTTTAAAGTAAACTTTTTGTGGAACCTTAAACCAAAGCATGTTTTCTCTCCTTTCAGCAACTCTCTTGTAGTTTAATAGGTCTTTTACGCCAACATTACCTGATACTGAGTTTTTACCCCAAGAACCGCAACCAAGTGTTAAAGATGGTTCCATGCGGAAGTTATATAAATCACCAATACCGCCTTGGCTTGAAGGTTGGTTAATTAATACTCTGCAAGAAGGCATTTTCTTGGCATAAGTATCAATTCTGTCTTTTTTGCGTTCATCTGTATATAAAACAGATGTATGACCTGCGCCACCTTTTGAAACAAGAGTGTATGCCATATCAGCAGCTTGTTCAAAATTTTCTGCTCTATACATAGCTAAAATTGGAGATAATTTTTCTCTTGAAAATGGATCAGCCCAATCTACAGATGGTCTTTGAGCAATTAATACTTTTGCGTTTTCAGGAACTTCAAAACCTGCCAATTTAGCAATAGTATGTGCACTTTGACCAACTATTTTAGGATGAGCTGTGCCTCTTTGCGGATCAATAAACGGAAGGTCAATTAATTTTTGCATTTCGGAATCACTTAATAAATAAGCACCTCTATATGCAAATTCTTTTCTAACTTCTTCATATATACTATCAACAACAACAACTGATTGTTCAGAAGCACAAATCATACCGTTGTCGAACGTTTTAGACATTAAAACTGAAGAAACAGCCATTTTAATATCTGCGGTTTCATCAATAACAGCTGAAGTATTACCTGGCCCAACACCTAAAGCAGGGTTTCCTGATGAATAAGCAGCTGTAACCATTCCCGGGCCGCCTGTTGCTAAAATACAAGAAATTTTCTTGTCTTTCATCAAATATCCTGAAAGTTCGATTGAAGGTACATCAATCCAACCAATGATATCTTTTGGGGCACCAGCTTTAACAGCAGCATCTAAAACAATTTTAGCAGCTGCAATTGTGCATTCTTTAGCTCTTGGGTGTGGAGAAAAAATAATTGCGTTTCTTGTTTTAAGAGCAATTAATGATTTAAAAATAGCCGTTGAAGTAGGATTTGTAGTTGGTACAATACCTGCTAAAATACCCAAAGGTTCGGCAACAATTTTAATACCATTTGCTTTATCTTCTTCAATTACACCGCAAGTTTTAGTGTTTTTGTGTTTGTTGTATATGTATTCAGATGCAAAGTGGTTTTTAATAACTTTATCTTCTACAATACCCATACCTGTTTCCTCATGAGCCATTCTGGCAAGAGGAATACGAGCCTTGTCTGCTGCAGTTGCAGCTGCTTTAAAGATTTTATCAACTTGTTCTTGAGAAAAAGTTGCATATTCTTTTTGTGCAGCGGCAACTCTGTCGATAAGAGCTTCTAACTGTTCAACAGTTTCAACCAATTCGGTTGTTTTCTTTTCTTCAGTAGCTGTCATTTTATATTCTCCTTTTCGTGAAAAAAATCTCTATTAAAATATTACATCAAAATTAATTAATGTCAATAATACACTATTAATTTTTATGACTACATTCCATAATAAGCGCAACTTTTTTCCTTTTCATGTGTTATAATCAAAAAAAGGAGGTGTGTATGCCAAAAATATTTTCAATAGGTCAAATGAATACAGGTAAAAATGGTAGAACATCCTATATTGCAAAAAGCGTAGCCGTAAGTGCAGGTTTAGGTGCTTGTGTTCAAGGCGTATATGATTTAGGATATTATTTAAAAAATTCTAAAGCCATTAAAGAAGCAGGAAGCAGCAGTGCATATTTAAAATCAATTCCAAAATCTGCTCTGTATTCTGCAGGATGTTCTGCATTGTTAGGCGCTGTACTTTCTGGTGCATACATACTAATCGATAAAATTAAAAATTCTAAAAGTAATACAACAAAAGTAAACTAACTTATATTTAAAGCGGCTGCGTAATAAACAGCCGCTATTTAAATGATTATGAAATTTAAAAGAATACCAAGAGAGTATTTTACGACAATATTAGACAGATTATCTCGTTTTGAACCTGCATATATAAGATATAGCAGGGTTTTTGAAGATATTATTAATAAATTTTACTTGGATAATAAATCTAGAAATCTTGACTTAAAAACCAAAATTAAAATTGTTGAAGAGATTTTTAATTCATCCTTAATTTCATACAATAATGATTTTAAAATTAATAGTGTATTATTCAATCTTGAAGATACATATTTTGCCTCTAATGAAATATCTTATCAATACCTATCGTCTCGATTAAATATTTCTTCAATGCTTAATGAAATTGACGAAAGTCAAATTAATGCAAAGAATTTATTTTGGCTCAAGAAAATCAATTCCAATCATGACAATTTAATTAAATTGAGAAATAAATATTCATTATTATATCCAATAGAAAAAATTATTTTATGTGAAGGCCAGACCGAATTTACGCTATTAAATGCAATCTTTAAACTTTTTAATGTTGATTTAAATAAAATTGGCATTTTAGTTATTCCGGCCGGTGGCAAAAATCAAGTTGCAAGAAAATACTATTCTATGATTGAATATGTTAAATTACCTTTTTTTATACTCCTTGATAAAGACGCATCGCAAATTGAAAATATAATTAAACCAAAACTTAGAAATAATGACTTTATATATTTAATTAAAAGTGGTGAATTTGAAGATTTAATACCAAAAAAAATACTTTTAGGCACTATAAATTATATTCATAAAAATGATTTGAACTGCAACTTTGATGATTTTAATACAGAATGCACAATGGTTGAAAATCTTGAAAATATTTATAAAAAATATGGTTTTGGTGAATTTAAAAAGGCACAATTTGCACTTCAACTCAAGGGGTTTATCGAGGATAATCTTCCAAAACAAGATTTTATAAACACAGAAATCGAAACTATTGTCAAAAATCTCGGATAAAATTAAAATAAAAATATGGATAAGATATTAGTTACAAATACAGGTGGTATTTTAAGCACCAATCTGGCATATAAATTTTTAGAAGAAAACAAATTGGTCTATGCTCCAAATAATTGCCCTGAAAATTTATTTTCCAATATCACAGGTCTGCTTAGAAATCAAAATTATATGCTTGTTGATAAAAATATTGAATACAATAATTTAAATACTGTTGATTGCATTTTTTATCTTGATTTTCTAGATACAGACGGATATTGCGAAGATAAATATAATTACTTAATAAATCTAATCGAAAAAACAAAAAATATGTTATCTTGCACTTACCAAACCGGTTCTAAACTAATGATAGTTTTGCCTTTTTGTGATTATCAAGACATTAATAAAGAGTTTTATGAATATTATAATTTAATTAATTTTATAATTGATTTAGTTAATAATTACAGTAAAAAATATAAAATTAATACTCAAATTGTAAGAATATGTGATATATACGGTGCTAATTCAACTGTATATTCTAATAATCATATTGCATTGCAAATATATAATGCACTATTAAATAATACTATAACAACATCAAACAAAAGATATTATTTGATGAATGCTTCAGATGTTGCAGATATTTTAATTGCTATTTCAAATAAATTAAAAACAGATAGCATAATCGATATAGCAAGTGTTAAACCCTATTTAGACAGCGATATTACAAATTATATAATAAACTACACAAATTCCAAATCTAAAATAATAGAAGAAAACCTCGATGCTAAACCCTGCTATACACCGGATTTAGCCTATTTAAATAGTTTAAATATTAAATACACAACCATCGATGAAGGTATTAAAAACACAATAAATTTTATTAGGCAAATTTATTTTAGCTAAACTTATTTAATGTAGTCAAATGCTAAATCGAGTGTTGGAGCTTTCATAACAATAGCGCTCGTTGAAATTATATCTACACCTGTTTTAGCTATTTCTTCAATATTATCTAGTGTTACACAGCCTGATGCTTCAACAATTGCTTGCTTATTGATTAAACGAACACATTCAGTCATTAAATCAGGTGTCATATTATCAAGCATAATTATATCAACGCCATTGGCTAACGCTTCAATAACTTGCTCTTTTGTATCGCATTCTACTTCTATTTTATGAGCATGGGAAATATTTTTTCTAACTTCACTTACTGCTGATGTTATTGAGCCGCCTAATAGGGCAATATGATTGTCTTTTAACATTACACAATCTGATAAATTAAATCTATGCAAATGGTTCCCCCCGACTTTTACTGAATATTTTTCAAATAATCTGAAATTTGGAGTATTTTTTCTTGTGTCAACAATTTTTGCACCATATTTAGCAATTTTATTCTGAAATTTTCTTGTATATGTCGCAATACCAGACATTTTTTGGACAAAGTTAAGAGCTAATCTTTCACCGGTTAAAATAAATCTTGCTTCACCTTGAATATGTGCGATTTTATCACCCCTTTTTATTTCATCCCCGTCATTAAAAAAAAGGTCTATTTTAACCTTATCTTCGCACAATAACTCAAAAACTCGCCTGAAAACATGGGTACCACATAATACGCCATCACATCTTGTTGTTAAATATAGCTCAAATAATGGCTTATTTAAATTAGCACATACGGCTTGCGTTGTAATATCGCCATAATACATATCTTCTTTTAGTGCTGAAATTATAAAATCATCAATAGCAAAGTTATTTAACCAATATTGTGTCATATTTTCCTTTTCTTTCATGTCTTTGAACATCTTTTTTGGCTTCATCATCTCGATAATGTGCACCGATTGAAGTTTCTCTTTTTAGAGCTGATTGTGCAATTAGCTTAGAAACGCATAGCGCATTTTGTAATTCAAATTTAAGCCGTGAATTTGAAGCTTGTAATTTGCTTAAATCGAAAGTAATTTCATCAATTTTAGATATAGCAAGCTCAAGATTTGATTTGTTTCTTACTATACCTACATTTTGACTCATTGTAGTTTTTAATTCATCAAATAATTTTTGAATTTTTTCATTTTCATCTTGCATATCATCATCGAAATTAATATATTTATTTATTGAATCCATTAATTTGGCACCATGTTTTTTAGGTGGAGCCATATTATTGTGTATTAACTCTTGAGCAAGTGAATCTGCAAAAACCACACATTCTAAAAGTGAATTTGATGCAAGTCTGTTTGCGCCATGTAATCCTGTTGAAGCGCATTCGCCGATTGCATAGACGTTATTAATTGATGTTTTAGAGGATAAATCAGTTTTAATTCCTCCCATAAAATAATGCTCAGACGGAACAACAGGAATTAAACCGCTTTCAAGGTCTATATCATTATCAAGGCATAATTTTGTAATAGTTGGAAATCTATGTTTAAATTTTTCTATTCCAATTTGTGAAATGTCCAAATTAACATAGTTAGAATTTGTATTTATCATTTCTTGACGAATGGCCCTTGCAACTACATCTCTTGGAGCTAAATCAGCTAAATAATGGTAGTTTTTCGCAAAATATTCGCCATTTATATTCACGAGTTTTGCTCCTTCGCCTCTTACTGATTCAGAAACTAAAGGGCTTGTTTTTTTGTTTTTGACATATAAAGCAGTCGGGTGAAATTGCACAAATTCCATATCTGATAATTCTGCTCCTGCTCTATATGCCAAAGCAATACCATCAGCAGTTGATTCTATTGGGTTCGTAGTATTCTTGTAAATTTGCCCTATTCCGCCTGTTGCAATTACAATATTGCTTGTATATATAACTTCATAGTTATCATTCATCCAATTATAAGCAATAAGTCCTTTTGCAGAATTATCATCATCAACTAATAGTTCTATTGCCATTGTATTTTCATATAAATCAATATTTGAAGCTTTGTCCAATCTTTTGCATAAAGCTTCTTCGATAATTCGCCCCGTAGAATCACCATTTGCATGAAGTATCCTCGGACAACTGTGTGCACCTTCTAGTGTAAAATTTAATTTATGATTAGAATTTTCATCAAATTTTACGCCAAAATTTATTAAATCCTGCGTAACTTTAGATGATTGTTTTGAAACATATTGAACTGCAGATATATTATTTAAACCACATCCGGCATCAATAGTATCTTTTATATGTGATTCTATTGAATCCTTTATATTAAGCTCAGGAATTACACTTACTATTCCGCCTTGTGCCAATGATGAAGAACCTGAAAAAAGTTTATCTTTAGTAATAATTAAGATTCCATCATTAAATTCACTGCATTGGGCCAGCTTATTAGCAAGAAACAATCCGCTTATACCGCTACCGATAATAGCTACGCTATATTTAGAATATTTCATTTTTTTCATCCTTTATTATTCAATAGTAATATAAAAATAAATTAAATAAAATCCATCTTGTTAGTGATTATTTTTCTTGATAAAATGTGTTAGTAAAATTTAATAAAAGAGGATAATATGACAGATATTAAAAAAAGAGCACTATTGTGCATACTGGACGGATGGGGTATTTCTAAAGACACTAAATATAATGCAATCTATAGTGCAAATACTCCAAATTTTGATAAATATTTTAATCAAATGCCATCTACAACTATTCATGCTGATGGACTAAGCGTTGGTTTACCTGAAGGTCAAATGGGAAATTCGGAAGTAGGGCATTTAAATATTGGTGCCGGCAGAATTGTATATCAAGAATTAACCAGAATTAATAAAGCAATTGATGATGGTGAGTTTTTCAATAATGAAGAATTTTTAAATGCAATTAACCACGTAAAGAAATATAATTCAGCTATGCATATATATGGACTTGTTTCACCTGGCGGCGTTCATAGCTCTATGAAACACCTAAATGCACTAATTAAAATGATGGCAGATAATGGATTGAAAGATGTATATGTTCACGCTTTTCTTGATGGCAGAGATACTCCTCCATCATCAGCTGTTGAGTATTTAGCTGAAACAGAAGAAGAATTAAAAAAATACAATCTTCCAAAAATTGCCTCAATAATAGGAAGATATTGGGCCATGGATAGAGATAAACGTTGGGATAGAGTTGAGCGCGCATATAATTGCTTAACCCTAGGAGAAGGAGTTAAAGAAGAAGATTCACATGCAGCAATAGAAAATTCATATAAAAATAATATTACAGATGAATTTGTTGAACCAACAGTTATATCACAAAGAAGAATAAATGATAATGATGCTATTATATTCTTTAACTACAGACCCGATAGAGCTCGTGAGATAACAAGAGCGTTTAACGATAAAAACTTTGACGGTTTTGAAAGAAAAAAAGTTATCAATAATCTTTATTATGTGTGCATGACTCAATATGATGAAACTTTTGATGTTCCGGTTGCATTTAAACCGCAAACGCTTGTTAATATCTTGGGCGATGTTTTAGATGAAAACAACATAAAACAATTCAGAACAGCTGAGACAGAAAAATATGCCCATATTACATTTTTCTTTAATGGTGGAGTAGAAAAATCTGGTAAACTAGAAACAAGAGCGTTAGTAAATTCACCTAAAGTTGCCACCTATGATTTAAAACCGGAAATGAGCGCTTATGAAGTTTGTGACAATGTTTTAAAAGCTATTGATAACCCTGAATATGGTTTTATTTTAGTTAATTTTGCAAACCCTGATATGGTTGGTCATACCGGCGTTATGGATGCAGCAATAAAAGCATGTCAAGCTGTTGATGAGTGTGTAGGTAAAATTGCACAAAAAGCTCTTGAAAACGATATAACAATGATTATCACGGCTGACCATGGTAATGCTGAATGGATGTATAATGAAACTACGCATGCGCCGCAAACTGCCCACACAACCAATGTTGTTCCATTTATCATAGTTTCAAAAGACAAATATGAACTAAATAAAGACGGCGCTTTATGTGATATTGCTCCAACAATCCTAGATATATTAAATATCAAAAAACCGGATGAAATGACTGGTCACTCAATGATAAAACAAATGGCAGCTAAATAATTTAAAATATCAAAAAAGAGAGGAATTAATAATTCCTCTCTTTTTTATATAAAATATATCCAAGATTTATAATAGCGTATATCAAGATTAAAATACTTATAAATGATGCAATATGGATATTATTTATCGTTAAAACACTATCTAGTCTAATATTTTCAACAAAAAGCCTGATTAAAGAATAAAAAATTAAATATACAGAAAAAATAACACCATTATTAATATTTTTAAATTTGAGAAAAATAAAAAATAAAATCAAAAACAAGATAAAGTTCAAAAGACTTTCATATAAAAAAGTCGGATGAAAATATGAGAAATTTTTATATTCAAATGGTCTATAATATTCTTCAACAAAAAGCTTAATAAACCCGTTATAAGGCAAGCCAAACGCTTCTTGGTTAAAGTAATTGCCCCATCTGCCAATTGCTTGAGATAATGGCATAACCACAGCAAAACAATCGCAAAATCGAAAAAAAGAAAGTTTTTTATTTTTGCAATATAAAATAAAAAATATAATGGCAAAAAATATGGCACCATATATTGAAAGACCGCCATGGTTTACCATTATTATTTCTTTTGGATACTGTAAGTAAAAATCTAAACTTCCGACAACATAAAATAATCTGGCTCCCAGTAAGGAAAAAAGAATCAAATATGATGAATTATCCAAAAAATCTTGGGCAGCAATTTTGCTAAATCTTTTTTTTAATATAAAATAAACTGAAATTATTCCAACAAAAATTGCAAACGTTAGGCATAATCCATAATATTTAATTGGATAATTAAATATATAAAATGCGACTGAACTGCTTGGATTTGGTATTACAAAAGACATTATCAACTTTCTTATTGCTGATTATATTTAACTTTCATTTCAGATAATTTATCATCATTTTGAGTAATTAATCTCGAAACTTCACTTGCATCATCTGCTGCAGGTAAAATTGAAATGTATTTTTTATAATTTTCATTTGCTTTTTGTAAATAGTCTATAAATTTAACACCTGCACTATATTCATCAGCAGGGTTTGTATATTTGATTTCTTCGATCTCATTATCATCGTTTCTTTTTTCAAATAAAGCATGCGCAGCACAATCGTAAGCAACACCCAAAGTATAATTGATTGCAGGTTCATCTTTAATTAATTTATTTGCAATTTCAGCTTGCTGTACTGCTTTTTCGCACTGATTAACTCTAACATAAGCAACTGCAAGATTGTAATGTGATTCATAGACATTTGGATCTAAATCAATTGATGATTCAAGTCTTGAAATTGCAGAAGATGGGTCACCCTCATCTAAGTATTTGGCTGCAATTTCATTTAATTCTTGCACAGCAAGAGTATGAATACATGCGCTTGAAAATACCGCACAAAATAACAAGGAAACAAAAACAAATAATTTTCTCATAATAAAATCCTACTTTGTAAAAAATATATTAAGGTTATACTATTATAAGAATATTTATGTTAAATTAAAATGTAAATCATTCATTTGATTAGTTTTTTGTGCGGAATTTATGGAAAATAATAATTTACTAATACTGGAATATCAGGATAACTTTGCAGACAATCTTTCAATATATGCCTACGGTAAAATTCTTGAAAAAAAACAAAAAAGAAAATGCTTTTATGAAAATAATACCCAAAAAAGAGTTAAATTTGAAAATTCCATGGCATTTTTTAACCTTGATTGTGGTTATATATCGACCAACAGGGTAAAAAATCTTACAAAAGAAGCTTTTTATTATAATCAAATCATAATAAATGACAAAAAAATTGATAAAGAGATAAAATCAAAGAAATCAAAAAATAAAATTCTTGATTTAAAACATTTTAAGATTGATGATATTCCTTTAATTACAGATGATATTCTTAAAGCATTAGAATTCAACAATTGTGATTTTGTCAAAAACTATATTTTGCTTGAAGAAATTTCCACAGTTAATTCAATAGGAGTTTATGTAAGTCCTAGCGATGTTATTAGTAATGGTGTAGATTGGGAATATATTTCAAAATCAGCTTATAGGCTTAATAAATATATTAAAAAACCAGTTTTATATGTATTTTCTACAAAAGATATTTCAAATAATATAAATGTTGATATCAAAACAAAATTTATTTGTTTAAATGATTGGAAAGAAGAATTCTATTTGCTTAGCGCTTGTAAACACAAAATACTGCTTGATTCACCAATGTCTTATTCGGAAAATTTTTGGTCGATTGTTTTAAATCAAAAAGAATATTATTTAAATGCTTTTAATAAAAAATTAAAAGTAAAAAATAAACCTTTAAATTGGATTAGAATATAATTAGTCTAAAGGCTGTTTAATATATACTCCATCACCGCCAAGGTATTCAACTTGAGTACCATCTATATATAAATAAACACTTTTATTAGGGGCATATAATTTAACCGTCTTTGATAATTGCTTAACCCTGTTTTCTATACTTTGAGATCCGCCGCCATTTCCAAAATTAGACGAAAGATTAACGATAACTTTGTTGTTTTGATTTTGCACTGATATTAAATCAACATTTGGAGGTATTTCAGAGTAATAACCGTTTTTTGATTCAGATATAACAGGACCTCTTAATAAAATATTTAGTGCTTTACTTAATCCCACAGGGTTTTGAAATTCTCTTTTAACTAGGGTCAATTTACCGCTGTTGCTATAAAAACAAACCTTAGAATAATAAACAGGTTTTTTATTGTCTTGTTTTATAGGTTCAGGGGTTTGATTTTTTATTTCTTTAGATGTATCTTGTTTTGTTTCATTATTTTCCTTAGCTTTTAATGGATGGTCATCATGTATTCCAAACACCGGATTATTAGATGACAATTTTAATCCGCTATAACTGTCGGATGACACATATTGATAGAATAAAAAACCCAAGGCTGCTATTAAACATACAAAAAAAGTTTTAAAAAAAGTATTCATTTGCAACTATCCTTAAATATTTTCTTTGGTTTAATTAAATTATCCGATAAAACTGCAAATGATACAAGTTTGTTATTATTTGTTAATAGAATTTTATCAAAGTTTATAGCTTGTCGCGGGCTAATAAAATTGCCATTTACAATTTTTTTAAATTCATCATCCTCAAGTTCATATTTATGAAACATGAGTACATCTAATGGATTTATTAAATTATATTTTTCATCATCAAGATTATTAGCACTTTCATACAAAAAATTACCTGCTTTTGTCCTTATCAAATCTGTTAAATATGCACCACATCCTAATTTCATACCTAAATCATGAGCAAGAGAGCGAATATAAGTACCTTTTTTGCAATTGACTTTAATTTTTACTTTGTCAAAATTATTAAAATCAAGAATTTCAATTGCGTAAATCTCAATTTTTCGAGAAAAAGACGCAATATCAATATCTTGATTTTTTCTTGCTATATCACATAATTTTTTGCCATTAAATTTTATTGCAGAATATTTTGGGGGAATTTGCATACTTTCACCTAAAAAAGAATTAAGCGCGTTGTGCAGTATTGATATTGACACCTCTGGCTTTTTGATAAATATCTTTTCACCTTCGTCATCGTATGTTGTTGATTCATAACCCAGACAAATATCTGCAATATATTCTTTATCGGAATTTAAATAATCGAGCAATTTTGTTGCAGAACCAACCCCAACCTGCATTACACCTGAAGCCAAAGGATCAAGTGTGCCGGAGTGTCCAATTTGTTTAATATTAAGCCTTTTTCTTAATTTTCTTATTAAATCAAATGAAGTTATACCTTTAGGCTTAATTATATTTAAAAAATACATTAAATTTCGCCGCGTTCTATTTTGTTTATCAAATCCATCATTTTTGCGCCATGTTCTAAAGAATCATCAAGAATAAATAATAATGACGGAGTTTTTCTTAATCGTATTCTTTTGCCTACCTCATGACGAATTTGGCCTGTATGTCTTTCTAATGCAATAGACGTTTTTTTCTTTTGTTCATCAGTTCCATATACACTATAAAATACTCTTGCAGCAGAATTGTCAGATGAAACATCAACATCAACAATTGAAACCATACCGCATATTGCAGGGTCTTTTATCTCGCGAAATATAATATCTGATATTTCCCTCATTAAAGCTTTTCTAACTCGTTCATTTCTTAAAGACATATATATTCTTTCATTTACACAAGTGTCTGTGGTTCAACTTCTTTTGTGGTAGATACTTCTATAATATCACCTTCTTGAATATCATTGAATTTAGAGAATGATATACCGCATTCAAAGCCTTCTTTAACTTCCTTAACGTCATCTTTAAAACGTTTTAATTGGTCAATTTCGCCTTTAAATATTTCTTCGCCATTTCTTATTAAACGGGCAGTTTTAGAGCGAACAATCTTGCCTTCTGTTACGTAACAACCTGCAATTTTAGTTGTTTTGCCAATAGTAAATACAGCCCTAACTTCAGCTTTACCTAATTCAACATCTTCAATTTCAGGAGATAACAATGATAACATTGTTTTTTCAATATCTTCTAATACTTGATATATAATATCATATTTTTTAATTTTAACACCTTCTTTTTGCGCTGAAATTAAAGCATTAGAATCTTCTTTAACCGTAAAACCAAGAATAATTGCATTTGATGCACTGGCTAACATAACATCCGCTTCAGAAATATCACCAACACCAACATGAACAATTTTAGGCACCACTTTAGATGATTTTACATTTTGAATAGCTTGAGAAACAGCTTCAGCTGAACCATTTGTATTGGCTTTGATAATTAAATTCAAGTTAGTTACCTCGCTATCCGCCATGGCCTCTTTTTGAACATGTGCTGCTGTCATAGCTTCAAGCCTTGTTGAGCGTTCTTGCTGTTTACGTTCTTCAACAATTTGCTTCATAATTTTTTCATTTTTAACAACTTCAAACAAATCACCTGCTTGAGGAACTTCGTTTAAACCTAAAATTTCTACAGGTGTAGATGGACCAGCAGTTCGAACTCTTTTGCCGGAGTCATCTAATAAAGCTCTAACTTTACCACCAACGGTACCAACAACAATTGAATCACCAACTTTTAAAGTACCATTTTGAACAAGCATTGTTGCAACAGGGCCTTTTCCTTTGTCTAAGTTAGCTTCAATGATAACACCTGTTGCAGGGCATTTTTCAACTGCTTTTAATTCTTGCATATCTGCAACAAGCAAGATATATTCAAGCAATTCATCTATTCCTGTTTTTTGTAATGCTGATACCGGAACACAAATTGTATCTCCGCCCCATTTTTCAGGAATTAAATTATGTTCTGTTAATTCTTGTAAAACTTTATCAGGGTTAGCATCTGGTTTATCCATTTTATTTATTGCAACGATGATAGGAACTCCAGCTGAACGAGCATGTGATATACTTTCAACTGTTTGGGGCATAACGCCGTCATCGGCCGCTACGACTAAAACAGCTATATCTGTTGATTGCGCACCTCTTAAACGCATTTGTGTAAATGCTTCATGTCCCGGAGTGTCGATAAAAACAATTTTTCTTTTATCCAACCAAACTGTATAAGCACCGATGCTTTGCGTAATTCCGCCAACTTCAGTATGAACAATTTTATGTTTAGATGCTCTAATCGAATCCAATAAGGTTGTTTTACCATGGTCAACGTGACCCATAACGGTTACAACGGGAGCGCGCTTAATAATATCCTCAGGTTTTGCATTTAAAAGATACTTATTTACTTCTTCTTTTTCTTCTTCTTGGGCAATAAATGCCTCAATATCTTCTTCTAAAACTTCGATTTCAAAATTTTGAGCAACTTTTTTAGCTGTATCGGTATCTATAGGGGTATTAACAGTAACCATAATACCTTCAAGCATTAAGAATTTTATTATTTCAGCAGGAGTTTTTCTAATTTTTTCGCTGAGTTCGCCAACGGTCATTGGTTTATTGATTACAACAGAACTAACATCTTCTTGTGCGGCAACTTCTTGAGTATGCTTTTTGTGTTTATTTTGAACAGCCTTTTCTAAGCTTATTCTTTCCTGTTCTTCTCGCTTGTTTGAATTTCCGTAATCCTTTTTCTTTTTCTTGCCATTACGGCTTTGATTAGCATACATTTCTTGCGAAATAATATGTCTTTTAATCGGTTGATTTTGTTGCGGTTCTTTTTGTTGTTTTGGTTTTTTATCTTGCTTTTCAGTCTTCTGTTCTTGAGGCTTAGGCTGCTTAGAAAAATTCTTTCTGGTCATTGAGGGCAAACTTGACAATTTATCAGTTGAATTTTCAATTTGAATTTTTTTATCCGGTTGTTTTTCCGAAACAATCTGAGTTTTTGAATGTTCAAGTTGTTTTTCTTTTTCAACTTTCTGCTTATTTTCAACCGCGTGTGACGCGCTTCTGACAATTTCAAGTTTCGATACAGTTTTAATAATTGGAGCTTCATTATTTCGTTTTTGTTCAACTTGCATTTCTTCAGATTGTTTTTGCTTTTTTACAACAAATGCTTTTGGTTTAATTGTTGTCTTTTGAGAAGGATTAGCATAAAAAGACCTGATTTTTGAAATATAGCTGTCTCCAACTGTTGAGCTATGCGACTTCAAAGACAACCCCAACATCTCGTTTGCCTTTTCAATCAGTTCTTTTGATGTTATATTTAATTCTTTTGCAAGTTCGTGTACTCTCATAGTGCTCCATTTTATTTTCAAATAATAACTTGTAATTATAAAATAACACAAGCATACTATTAAGTACAGTCTAAATATTTAATTGTTCAATTTTTATTAAAGCCCAAGGACCATTTTTTATTTTTTTTGCATAAAACTTGATAAAAACGGTATTTTTTATTTTAGGATTATTAATGTTAATTTCAGATGGTAATTTTATATGTACGTCTGACAACACATCATAAAAATTTAAATTTAGCGTTTTTGAAATAATTTTTTTCTCTACAATATATTCTCTGGAATTTATAATTAATTCAATTTTTACATATAAAGAATTTAAAATATATTTCGTATTATTTTTCAAATCAAATAATAAGACATAGTTATCATTATTGTTAAACCATTTTTTATTATTTTTAATATAAACATTTTCAATTAAAATATCGTCTTTATAAATATAATATTTTAAAAGCTGCTTTTTAAATCTGGATAACTTTGTAGAGTAATAATTAACACTTCCTAATTTATTTGCTGCTTTTGAATCATTTATTAAATCATTTAAAAGTTTATTGTATAAATAAGGATTTACAATATAGGGATTTTTATTAAACACTTCTGAAATATATCTGTCAGCTTGAATTTTATCGATATCTACATAAATAAGACCTAATTTATATTTTGCAAGCAATTTTTCGGATAATTTGAGTGAATTATTTAAGTTTAAAATTGCATCTTGCGGATTATTATTTTGAATATTGTAATCAGCAAGTTTAATATATGAATTTGCATACTTTTCTTTAATTATATTTAAATATTTGAAATCATTTAATGCTTTTGCATATTTGTATGCAACCTGATAAGCCTTGTTGGCTCCCTGAGGTTGATTATCTTTCTCTAGATTATCCCCAAGACTTTCATAGATTCGAGCCTTATATTGGTTATGATATTTATTGCTCATATTCAATTCTTCTGCAATTATTGCAGATGTTGCATAAAGCGAATGCTTTGAACAAAAAATTGCATATCTAAACAGCGAATAATCAGATCTTGAAGATTTTTTTAGAGCTGAATTATAAAATTCTTCCGCTTTATCTAGCTTATTTAATGATTCATATATTTCAGCCAATTTAATGTCAATATAATAATTTAAAGGTTCATTCGATTGGCGTTTTTCTAATTCTCCAATTGTGCAAAAAGTCGAAAGATTGGCCATATTAAGTTCTTCTTCATTAACTTTTTGTTCACTTGTAAACAAAAGATTTAATTCAATACACAAACACAGAACTACAACGACAAATGCTGCAATTATAAATGTAAAAACATATTCTTTTATACCATTGTGTGTTTTATTCATAATATTCTCTGATCTCAATGGATTCAACATTGTTTATTTGTTTGAAAATTTCATTTATATCTTTAATCGATTTTTTAGTAGAAACAACTCCTTTAAAGCTTAATTCATTTGAATTTAGCAACTTTTTATTAAATTTAAATATTTTATGAAAATTTGTTTCAAAAATCTGCTGAATTTTATCGCATTCATCTAATGAAGCACAAATTGTTATTTCAAAAAGCGTATAAAATATTTTTCTTTTAGATAAAAAATTTTTTTCCAGTCTTCTAATTAAAATTAAAACAACCAAAGTAACCAATGAGGCTAATATTGCTGTCATATATTCACCACAACCGCATGACATACCAATAGCAGCGCATATCCACAATGTAGCTGCAGTAGTAATTCCAGACACGCTAGTTCCATGACGCATAACAGTACCTGCACCGATAAAACCAATACCGGTAATAACTTGTGCTGCAATACGAGCAGGGTCATTGGTACCTATAACATCAACTGCAATATGCATTTTAAAACCATAAATTGATAGTATCGTAAAAACGCAAGCACCCAATGAAACTAATATGTGCGTTCTTAAACCCGCAAATTTTCCTGTTAATTCTCTTTCAATACCAGGGATGAAAGCAAGTAATGTGGCTAAAATAATTCTAAACAGTATAATAATATTTGGATCAAGTGCTGTTACTTCCATATTTAATTCCCTATAAACTATGTTTTCGGATCAAGAATATCTCTTATTTTATCGCCTAATACATTAAAAGACAAAACTGCAATAAAAATTAAAAAACCGGGGGTCAAAAGCCAAGGTCTATATATAATATTTGCAAATTCTTGAGCTTCTCTTAACATATTTCCCCAACTTGCATCCGGCAACTGAATTCCGAGCCCTAAAAAACTTAAACCGGATTCGGCAAGAATATATGATGGCACCGATAAAGTTATTGCTATTATGACATAGCTTGATGTTTGAGGCAAAATATGCTTTAATATTATTCTTTTTCTTGATGCACCGATAGTTTCAATAGATTTAATGTATTCTTGATTTTTAATAGATAAAACCATGCCTCGTATAACTCTTGAAAAACCAGCCCAGCCAATTAAAGCCAATATTGCGGTAATCAAAGTAAATCTTTGCACTGATGTCATATTAGAAGGTAATATAGATGCTAAAATAATTAATAAATAAAAACTTGGAATAGACATTATAGCTTCAGCAACTCTCATAAAGATTTTATCTGTAAGTCCACCAAAATACCCCGAAATACCGCCATAAATTGCACCAATCGGGAAAGAAATTAATAAAGCCAAAAAACCAATTGTAAGAGAAATTCTTCCGCCAAAAAATAACCTTGAATAGACATCATGCCCATTGATATCAGTTCCCAATAAAAATAAATTGCAATCGTCCGGTTTTGAAATTAAATGTATATTTGTTTTAAAAATGCCAAGTAATTTATATTCGTATCCTTTACCAAAAAGACTAATCGGATACTTTTTATCTCTATTTTGTTTGTATTCTATTGTCAAATAGTCTTTATTAAAAGATTTAATGTAGTTATATGTATACGGATGTTTTACAATTTTATTATTCTTATCAAGAACATAAATGTTACTTGGCGGTTGATACGCTAATTTGCGATTTGCATATGTAGAGGGATAAAGTGCAAAAAAATCAGCAAACAAAATTAAAACATACATTAAAATAAGTATAATTAAAGCAATAAAAGGAATTTTATCTTTTTTTATCTTGATAAAAAAATCGCTAAATTTCACTTAAACCCTCACTCTTGGATCAGTTAATTTAAGTAAAATGTCAGCCAGTATATTTCCCATGATTAGCATAATCGCACCAAACATCAAGCTTGCCATTACAAGATTGATATCAGATTGCATAACAGCTTCTAAGATTAATTTTCCAAGTCCAGGATATTGAAAAACATATTCTGTTAAGGCGGCACCTGATAATAAGCCTGCAAACTCAAAACCCAAAAGAGTTATTATAGGGTTAATTGCATTTCTTAGTGCATGCTTAATTATAACTTTTGTTTTAGTCAAGCCTTTTGCATAAGCAAATTTTACATATTCAGAATTTAAAACATCCAAAAGATTTGCTCTCATCTGACGAGCTAAGGATGATAGTGATATTGTTGTTAAAACAAATGCAGGTAAAAATAAATGCCAAGAAATATCAATAAACTTTTGAAATATTGTCATATCTGAAAAATTGACACTTGTAAGTCCGCCGACAGGAAACCAACCCGTTTTCTGCGCAAATAATAACAAAAGTATCGCAAAGAAAAAAGATGGAATGGCCATTCCAATACTTGATAGCACAGTAAGCATTTTATCAAACAAAGAGTTATAATATACGGCTGCTAAAACACCCAAAGGAATAGCAATAATCCAACTGAAAAATACAACAACACTTGAAAGTAAGAGTGTATTTAAAATTCTACCTTTAATTTTTGTTGAAACCTTTGTATTATCAGTACAATAACCCAGATTTCCGCTTATAAAATTCTTTGCCCATAACCCATATTGTATTATAACAGGTTTATCTAACCCAAGCCTTTTTGTTTCTTTTGCAATTGTTTCCTCGCTTATAGCCGGATTAAGTTTCAATTGCGCCAAAGGATCCACGGGAGATAATCTAATCAGAAAAAAACTGATTAGAGATACCATAAATAATATTGGAATTGCGCCAAGCAATCTTCTTAATATATATATCCAAGTACTCATTTTAAATAATCCTACAATAATTTTTTATAAATATAAATTAGTTAAATAGGTTATTTAGCCTTTCTTGAATATCGGATGGATCAATTTCATTTGTTATATTATTTACATCCATCGCTTGCTGGAAATATTTTGCTGCTTCAACATTTTCACCTTTAAGCGCATAACATCTGCCAAGATTATAATATGCAAGTGCATAATTTGGATTACATTCAATAGCTCTTTCAAAACAATCAACTGCATTTTGAATTTGCACCAAATCATCAAGATAAATAACGCCAAGATTATTGTGAGCTATATCATAACTTTGGTCATATTTTATTGAAAGATGATATTCTTTTATAGCTTCATCAATATCACCCATACCCCAATATAAATAACCTAAATTACAATGTATTTTTGAATTTTCAGGCTCAAGCTCTAATGCTCTACGATAAACAATTAACGCGTTTTTGTAATCTTCGTTATCATAAAATGCACTACCTAGAGAAATATATACATCAATTTCTTTTGGGGATAGTGAATTTGCTAAATGATAATTTGCTATTGCACAATCCGTATTTTTCAACACATTTTGCTGTATATATCCTAATGTTTGAGCAACAATGCTTGTCCAATTTGGCTTTGGGTTAATTGTAATTGCAGCCTGATAATGAGAAATTGCTTTTTGTGCTTCGCCTTTCATAAAATACAAATTAGCGATATTTGAATGCAAAACTGCATTATTTGGGTGAATTTTTATGTATTTTTTATAATATGAAATTGCATTTTCATAATCACCCAACTCCTCATAAGCTTGAACAATACCTGAGTATGCAGTGTAGTTCAATGAGTCAATCCACAATGACATTTTATATTCTACGATAGCTTCTTCTAATTTTCCTGTTTTTCTGTACGCATCACCTAAAAGAGTGTACAAAATTGAAAAACCCGGCATTTTATCAATTGCTTGACTATACGCCTGAAATGCATGTTCAATATCGCCAGCCGCAAGATATCCATCCGCTTTTAAAAGAACAGGGATTATTTTAATCCATTTTGCTTTATCTTTTAAATTTTTTATCGCCTCTTTGTCAAAAGGCAATGTTAAATAAGAAAGCAATAATTCATAAATTGCTAAAATTTTCTTCTTTTTATTGGTAAAATACAATGAATTTAAAAGTCTAAACTTTGAATAATGAAGTCTTGATGAATTTAAAAATACATGCTTTAATGCTAAATTCACATAATCAAGAGCATCTTGAAATCTGTCTTTTTTCTTTAAGCAATTAGAAATCATATAATAGGTTTGAGCTTTAGGCGCACTTTTATCAATTGCAATATTGAAATAATTAATGGCTTTATCTAATTCACCTTTATAATACAAAGCAAGTCCTATTTTATAATATATTTCACCATTATCTATCAAAACTTCAGCTGCTTTTTGATATTCCGTTATTGCTTCATCAATATATTGTTTAGCTTGATAAATATCTAAATGCCAATCCAGATATAAATCACCAAGTCTAATGTGTAAATTTGTATCATTCGGTTCATTAATTAAGAGATTTTGACAATATTCAATAGCTTTTTGAATGTCGCCGTTTTTAGTCATTTTATTAATTTCTTTGTTGATTTTTTTTATATTTTCCAAAATAACTCCCGTATTTTATATTGTTTTATTTCATTAATTTAAAAACATATTTCATTATCTTATCTTCATCATGAGAATTCAGATTATCATATTTTGCAACAAATTTATGTGCATTCATCTTTATAATTATAGCATCACAACTAATATTTTTTCCTAAATCATTTTCACTAAATTTTATTTTTACTTTATCATTAATGTTAAAGTTGGGATAAGAAGATGTAAAAGCGATTCCGCCAGCTGAAATATTTAATGCGACACAACTAATCGTTTTTGAATTAAATTCAATTACAAAATGAAGATTGCTGACAACTCTGGCAAATTCTCTTTTTTGTTCAATTTCAACAGCTTTATTGTTTTCAACAATGATACAACCATTATTATTAATAGTGCTTATTACTGATGAATACATATATTTAATTCCCAAATGAGTAGCAACAATTAAATATAGATCATCAAGTTCTTTTAATGATTTAGCAGCCAATATATCTGTATCATCTATTTTAATCATGACTCTATCAAATGTATAATCTATAACACTGCCATTGATAACTTCATTTTTATTAAATTTTATTTGTAATTTTTGTGCTACCCTAATTTCATTCATATAACGATTTTAAAAGATTTTTAAAATTAAAGCAAATTATTTAGTTCAATCAATTTAAATCAGAAATCAAATAATCGCATTTGATGTCATTTTCTTCTTGAAAATCAAAAGGGCAAATAAATTCACTAGAAATAACTGCTACCTTTTTTGCTTTTACATTGTTTTGTGCTAAAAATCTATCGTAAAAACCTTTTCCGTATCCGATTCTATAACCTTTTTTATTAACCAATAAAGCAGGTATATATATTATATCTAAAATTTCAGGGTTAATTTTTTCTCCAACAGGTTCTAATATACCCCATTTTGACAATTGAAGTTTTTCAAATGAAACAAACTTCACAAACTCAAGATTATTTTTGCTGCATCTTGGTAAATAAAAATTTTTATTGCTTATTTTAAATAAACCCGTTATATCAATTTCATTTTTTATTGGAAAATATAAGGCAACATTTTTTGCCATCACAAAATCTGATGATTTTATGATTTTTGTCAAAATTCTACATGACTTTGATTTAATTTCATCAACATAAGGATTGCTAAATCGCAACTTTAGTGCATCTTTTCTTAATTTTGTTTTTTCGATTGTTAATAACATATTAATCAGCCAAAATATGGATATGCAAGTGCATTACTTCTTGACCTGCTTGTTTACCCGTATTAATTAAAGTTTTAAAATCAGAAATATTTTCCTGTATATTAATTTTTTTTATCGCCTCAAATAATTTTTTGATTAATTCCATATCATCAGCTTGAGCTAGTGATTCAATGTGTTTTTTAGGAATAACAAGAATATGCTTTTTTGCTTTTGGATTAATATCGTTTATTGCAAAACAATAATCATCCTCATAAACAAACTTAGAAGGTATTTCTTTATTTAAAATCTTACAAAAAATACAATTTTCCATTTTAATTTTCTCCTTAATTTAATAAAATTATAAATTAAAAATATGAAAATTTATGTAAAAATTTTATTTCATAAAAAACCGTATTATAATATCAATGTAACTATGGGGATTTATATTAAAAAAATAGTAAGTTTTTTTATATTATTTGCATTTTTGAATATGCAATCTGTTTTTTGTGCGCCTATTTCAGGACACATTCAAAAAGATGAAAACACACAAAAAGAACTTGATAAAAAAATGTTCACAGGTGAAATCGATAAACTTGACGGAAATGACGTCATCAAATTAACAGTTTCTCAAGTTTTAAGTTCTGGTTACACTCTTGAAGGTGATGAGTTCTTTGCTGAAGTTACATCAGATGTTGAAGGTGACAAAGGTGTAATAATTCCCTCAGGTACAATTGCTCATGGAATTGTTAAATTTATTGAAAATCCTAAAAACATGGGTCGAGATGGCTATGTAAATATAGATTTTGATTACATGGTTACGCCTGATGGCAGAGAAATCCCCATACAAGCAACACTTTCAACAAAAGATAATCTTGTAAAAGGTGCGGCTAAAACAATTGCAACCCATGCAGGATATACACTTTTAGGCGGTGTTGCAGGTGGTTTTTTTGCTCTTAACACACTCGGATTAGGAGCTGCAATAGCTTCTAACGGATACACAATTGCAGGAGGTGCTGCTGTGGGCGGCGTCATAGGGCTTACTGCCGCAATAATTCGAAAAGGCAAAGGTTTTATGATAAAACCAGGGGATGAATTAAAAATTAAAATCCAAACAGAACTTGATATGCCTGTTTTTTCACCTGATGCATTTAGGCAAGAGGAGCTTTTTTTGGATGGTTTAAATGTTAGAATTAACTCTGTTACATTAGAAAAAGATCCTTTTGGTCAAGAAAACACAATCACATTATCTTTAGGTATAGATAATTACACAAACTATACATTTTCAACATTTGATATAGCTCTTGCTTCAAATACAGAACAAATATTCTTTCCAAGCCCTTTTGGCGATACATCATTATGGTTTAAAACAATTTCTCCGGGAGAAAGGGTAATAGGTAAATTATCTTTTAACATTACAGATAAAAAAGCAAAACATTGGTTAATTTTCTATGATAGAAAAACAAAAAAACCTGTTGCAAAATATTCTATTGATAACGCCAAAATTGATTTAAAAAAATTAGCAAAGGATAAAGAACAAAAAAAGAAAAAAAGCAATAAATAAGCTTTAAGTGTTTTTATATTAATATGATAACTTCAAATAATATTCAAACATCATTTCCTAATAATAAACATCCCATAAACCTTGCGTCAAAGCGAGATTACATGCTTTATGTATATGGAAATCCTAAAGTTCAATATTACAATGATCCCAAAAAAGAAGAAAATAAAAAATTTAAAATCATATCTTCAATAGCAATGGTTGCAATCTCAACCGGTGCAATTTTATTAAATACAATTTCTTCAAAAGGGAAAATTACACCAAACTTAAAAATATTAAAAAATATTCATCTTCCTGAAAACAAACTTAAAAATTTGAAGCTGAGCGATAAATTTACTAATTTAACGTGTAATTTTACAAATATCAAAGATGACTTATGGGACAGATTTGCTAAAAAAACCAAAAATACACCATTAGGTTTTATTGATAAAATAGGACAAAAAGCAACAAAGTTATATAAAAAATGGGCTTTTAATTCATCAATTGCCCAAAAATACAATAATGCCTATAAAGAATTATTGGAAAAATACCCAGAAGCAATAAAACTGCAATATGTAGAAGACTTTCAATCTGCTTATAACAAAATCAATAGCGATATCAACGAAGTTCTGCACCAAAAAAATAACAGAATTACACAAAATTTATTTTTCAAAAAAGGCTTTATCAATAAAATAACAAACGAAACACTTGCTGATACTAAAATCAATAAACTTGAAAGTGTAAAAGACGCATTTCAAAAAATAGAAATACCTGATGATATATCACCAAAAGCAAGAGAAGCTCTTGAAAACTTTAATGAAATTAAATTAAAAACAGCAGAAGAATTAATTCCAAAATTAAGAGACATAAATACAGGTAATGCGCCAACCGATTTAATTACAATTTTAGCTTCAACCGCTACATTAATGGGTGCTGTGGCATTAGAAGATGACAAAAAAGAAAAAAAATCAATACTTATAAATCTTGGTATTCCGTTAATTACGACATTTGCAACGCAAATATACGGAACAATCAAGCTTTTAAGCGGAACTAAGGCATTGATATTTGGTCTTGCCACAGGTCAAATTGCCTCACAAATTGCAAATTTAATAAATATTACCCTTGAACATTTTACAGAGAAAAAAGATACAAAAAACACACAAAGCTAAACTTTGTGTGTTTTTAAGTTAATAACCGGATTATTATTCTGCTACATTGATAACGCTAACAGGGCAAGCATCAGCAGCTTCTTTAACGCAATCTTCGTTGCCTGCAACTTTTGATTCATCAACTACGCAAACATCTTCAACTTTGAAAACATCAGAGCAAAATGATTCACAAGCGCCGCATCCGATGCAACCATCTTCAATAGTAACTTTCATTAGATTTTCTCCTTTGTTAAAAATACAATAAAAGTATATAAAAAATTGTAATTTTTGGCAAGCTGAATATATGTCCTAATTATTATTATATTTATCTTGAATGTCACTTTTGTCGATAATTCCCGATTGATATAATAAATCTAATTGTGAAATATTATATTTTATAATTGATGAATTATATTCAACTTTTGCCTCTATCATTGTACTTTGCGCCTCTATTACATCTAGAAGAATGCCTTTTCCTCCATTAAATCTTGCCATGGCAAGCTCAATGCTTTTTTTGGAATAGTCAACCCTATTTTTCAATATAGGTAATTCTCTATCTGTTAATTGCATTGTTGAATAACTTGAAACTATTTCTTGTTCAATATTTCTGATTTTATTTTGATAATCCAATATTTTAGATTTAATTTTTTCTTTTTGTGCTTTTATTTTAGTTACAGTTCCCATAAACACATTTTCTCCAGGGGCCCAAGTCATAAAAGCTGCTGCTATATAATTTGGTCTAACACCCGCATTAACGGTACCCTGAAATTGTTGTTGAAAATTAATTAAAGGTTTTGGAGCAAAGTCTGTATAATATACATTTTTAACTTGTTTTTCATAAGAGATTAAATCCTTATATGCCAACATATCTTCTCTTTTTGTTTTAGCTAAATCAAATAGCATTTCCATTGTTAAACTTTTATCTATATATTCAATTTGAACCACCTCTTTTTCACAAGGCAACATTGAAGTATCAACTTTTATTCCCATAATATTTGCCAATTTTGCCTGCGATATTTTAAAATCATTAAGAGCTCTCAAAAGTCTTGCTTTAGCAATAGCACTTTCATTTTTTGACCTTATAACATCAAACAATGTGCCAAATCCAGACTTTTCTAAGCTTACTGCATAAGAAAGCTGGGCATTTCGTTCAATTAAATTTCTGTAATATATTTCTATTTCGAGCTTAGCTAAAAGCATTTCATAATAATATTTTGAAGTTAAATAAACTGTATTTGATTTAGAAAAATTAAATTCATGTTTTTTGGATTTTTCAAAATACTTTGCAGCTTTTGCTTGGAATACTTGTTTTCCGCCTTCAGTTAACTTATGTTCTGCAGTCAAATTAAACGAAAGAGCAGTTTCATGAAATTTATCATTCAATACACCGCCTACCAAAATTTGACCTTGATAATCAGCAATATAAGCCGTCGTGTTTAAAGTGGGCAAAAATTTTGATAAAGCATTCTGATATTCATATTTAGAACTTTTGTAATCATGGTTTTTAATTTCAATGTTAAAGTTATTTTTAAGTGCGACATCTATACATTCATCTAAACTAACAACAACATAATCATTCTCAAGCTCATGTTTTATAAATTTTTCAATTTCTGAATCATCTATATATTTTTTACAAAACTCATCAAATTTACAATTATTTTTTGTTGAAAATTCAATAGGATTGTCAAGTAAAACATCCTTTGCAGGTGCTATATTATTCAAAAAAAATATAATCAAAATAAGACAATACACTATTCGCATTGAATTATTTTATTTAATAATAATTACAATAATAACAATCAACAGGGCTAATACAATTATTTAATTTAATTAAAATTAAGTATAAATTTATTTTTATGATAAATTATAATTAAGTTGTAATAATGAGGAACTAAAATGACAGGTACACAAAATAACCAAAATCAGCTTGCAACAACATATAATGCAAGAGAAATCGAAAAAGAGACATATAAATTTTGGGAAGATAATGAATTTTTTAAAGCGGATTCAAATTCAAAAAAAGAACCATATTCTATCGTCATTCCTCCTCCAAATGTCACAGGTGTTCTTCATATGGGGCACGCTCTTGATGGAACCCTGCAAGATATTTTAATCAGATACAACAGAATGCTTCAAAAAGAAGTTTTATGGATGCCAGGATGCGACCACGCCGGAATTGCAACACAAAATGTTATAGAAAAAAATTTAGCTAAAGAAAATAAGACTCGCCATGATATAGGCAGAGAAGATTTTCTTAAAATAACTTGGGATTGGGCAAATGAACATAAAAATAGAATTTTAGAACAATTTAAACTTCTTGGTGCAAGTTTTGATTTATCAAGAAAAAGATTTACCCTTGATGAAGGTTGCTCAAATGCCGTTAAAAAAGTTTTTGTTGATTTATACAATAAAGGATTAATATATAAAGGAAATTATATTGTAAATTGGTGCCCCAGATGTCAAAGTGCGATATCTGATGTTGAAACAAACTATGAAACAGAACCGGGGCATTTATGGGAAATCTCTTATGCATTGAAAGATGAAATGGGGGCAATTGTTATAGCTACAACTCGTCCTGAAACAATGTTTGGTGATGTTGCAATTGCTGTAAACCCGAATGATTATAAATATAAAGATTTAATCGGAAAATCCTGTGTAATGCCTCTAACAGGCAGAGTAATCCCTATTATTGCAGATAATTACGTTGATAAATCCTTTGGGACAGGCGCTCTTAAAATTACTCCCGCCCATGATCCAAATGATTTTGAAGTAGGATTAAGACATAATTTACCTCAAATTAAAGTGATTGATGAAAAAGGCTGTATGATGAAAAATGAATATGTGCCGCCTCAATTACAAGGATTAACCAGAGAAGAAGCAAGAGAAAAAACCGTTAAAATGCTTGAAGAAAATCAAGTATTGGTTAAAATTTCAGAACATGTTCATAATGTCGGTAAATGTCAAAGATGTAATACAACCATTGAACCTCTATTATCAAGACAATGGTTTGTCAAAATGGAACCGTTGGCTCAACCTGCTATTGAAGCCGTAAAATCAGGTGCTATTAAATTCATCCCAAAAAGATGGGAAAAAAATTACTTAATGTGGATGGAAAATATACGTGATTGGTGCATATCAAGGCAACTATGGTGGGGGCATCAAATTCCTGCATATTATCATAATCAAACAGGTGAAATGGTTGTTGCTGTTGAAAATCCGGACCCAAAAAATTACACACAAGAAACAGACGTATTAGATACTTGGTTTTCATCAGGTTTATGGCCATTTGAAACAATGGGCTGGCCTGATACAGAAAGTGCTGATTATAAAAAATTCTATCCTACAAACACTCTTGTTACAGGATTTGATATTATATTCTTCTGGGTTGCAAGAATGATAACTATGGGTCTTGAATTCACAAAACAGCCTCCATTTTCAACTGTATATATCCACGGTTTAATTCGTGATGAACATGGACAAAAAATGTCTAAATCTAAAGGCAACACAATCGACCCTGTTGATTTAATTGAAAAATACGGTTGTGATGCACTAAGATTTACACTTACATATTTATGTACATACGGCGGTCAAGATATTAAAATTAGTGACGAAAAATTTGAATTTGGCAGAAACTTTGCAAATAAAATCTGGAATGCATCAAGATTTGTTTTAATGAATATATCAAAAAATTCAGATGATTTAAAATTAGATTTAAATAATCTTTCAATTTCAGACAAATGGATTTTAAATGAATTAAATGAAACAACTAAACTTGTTAATGAAAATCTTGAAAATTACAGAATAGGTGAAGTAGCATCAATTCTATATGAATTTTTCTGGAATAAATATTGTGATTGGTATGTAGAATTATCTAAAATCGAAAAAAATGAAAACGTATTAGTTTATGTTTTAGATAATTTCTTAAGGTTATTACACCCAATTATGCCGCATATTACAGAAGCAATTTGGCAAAAAATGCCTATAAATAAAGAAACTAAAGGTATTTTATTTGCTCAATATCCAAAATATAGAGAAGATTTAAGCTTTAACCCAGACGCTAAAAAAATGGAGACAGTTTTTGAAACAATTAAAGCACTCAGAAACTTAAGAGCAGAATTTAACATTCCTTTAGGTTCAACTATTGATATAATAATTGATAATAACGAAGAATTATATTCTCAAATTATTCCATATTTAAAACGTCTTGCAAAAGTTAATTCAATTAAATTTGATAAAGATGCAAAAATTCCAAAAAGCGCATATTGCACTGTTGGCGACACGAAAATTACGATTCCTTTAGAAGATTTAATTGATTTAAAACAAGAAATAAACCGCCAACAAAAGAAAATGGATAAACTTGAAACTGAATTAAAATCAATTGAAGCAAGATTAAATAATGAAAAATTCATTTCAAGCGCACCAAAAGACGTTGTAGATAAGACAAAAGAAAGAAAAATGGAACTAAACTCAGAAATTGATTTAATAAAAGAAACAATGAAAAAATTATCATAATACTAAAAACCTTGGTTTAAACCAAGGTTTTTAATTATATAGTAAATCTAAATTTTAAAATATTAATCAATGCTTCAAGAAATATCTTTTTATTCATTTTTGATTTACCAAATTTACGATTTACAAATTTAATCGGAATTTCTAAAATACTCGCATTATTTTTATATGCTCGATATTTCATTTCAATTTGAAAACTATAACCCTTTGATATAATTTTTTTTGACAAAACATTATTAATTATATCGCTTCTCCAACCATTAAATCCACCTGTTAAATCATCAATAGGGCAAGATAAAATTAATTTTGAATAGATTGAACCACCCTTAGATATCAAATTTCTCAGCAAACCCCATCCAACAACACTGCCGCCCTTGATATTTCTTGAACCGATAACAACATCGTAATCAGTCAATTTTTGAATAATAACAGGTAAATATTCTGGATTATGAGAAAAATCAGCATCCATTTGAATTAAATAATCATAACCATTTTTCAATCCAAATTGAAACCCCTGAATATACGCACTTGCTAGTCCTAATTTTTCTTTTCTGTTTAAAACATGGAAATTAACATATTTGCATTTTAAATTATCTAAAATATCCTTTGTTCCATCGCTGGAATTATCGTCAATAACTAAAATTGAAAACCTATAACTATCCAGAACGGTATTTATTTCAGCAATTATTTTTTCGATATTAGAAGCTTCATTATATGTAGGAATTATTATTAAAGCGCTACTCATAATAAAAATATAACTTAAAAATAAAATATTATTATATTAAGTTTTATTAAACAATTAAATTAAAATGACAATTTTTTTATCCAAAAAAACTTTATTACTATGTAAGGAAAATCAATATAGAATATCGACGCTAAAAATTAAATATATTGAGGATAATAAAAAAAGTATTTTACTCTCTCTCTTGATATCCTCGTGTTTATAAATGTTTGACAAAGTTCAAACATTTTTTTTGCTTAATTTCCAAAAACTTTAATAACTTCTTCTCTATCGTCAAAATGAATTGTTTTATCGGCAAGTATTTGATAATCTTCATGACCCTTGCCGGCTAAAACCAAAACATCGTTTTCATTTGATAAATCTTTTAAAAGCTTAATAGCAAGATGCCTATCAGGCTCAACAAAAACAGTTTTAGGATTGATTAAACTTAAACCGGATAAAATATCGGTTATGATTTGTTGCGGATCTTCTTGACGAGGATTATCTGAGGTTATAATTATTTTATCACACAACTGTTGAGCGATTTTACCCATTTTAGGTCTTTTGGTACAATCTCTGTTTCCGCCGCATCCAAACATACAAATCAAATTACCGTCTTTCGGCGTCAATTCTCTTGCTGCTCTTAATATATTCTCAATACCATCCGGAGTATGAGCATAATCAACAATAACCATTGGATTAGTTCTAACAATTTCAAAACGTCCTGCAACACTTCTAGTGTCTTCCAGCGCTTCTTTTATTGTTTCAAGACTAATTCCATTAACTAAACCAACTCCGATAGCAGCTAATGAGTTATATACGCTAAACATACCATTTAAATGCAATTTGAACGGCATAACTATATCATTATAACAACAATCAAATGCAACACCATCATGCATAAATTCAATATTTTTTGCCATTAAATCAGACTTATTTTTAACACCATAAGTTATTATATTAACTTCATTATCTATAACATCCAATAATTTTTTTGAATATTTGTCATCATTGTTAACAACTGCATTATTCCCCTTTTTAAGCCCTTTAAACAACTTTGCTTTTGCATTAAAATAGTTATCCATTGTAATATGATAATCAAGATGATCTTGAGTTAAATTAGTAAAAATCGCAGTAGAAAAATTGCAATTTTTTACCCTAAATTGTTCTAGTGCATGGCTGGAAACTTCAGTTATAACATTTAAAACATCGGCCTTTAATATTTTTTGGAGTGTTTCTTGCATTTGAGGAGCCTGCGGCGTAGTATGCTTTGCTTCAAGATAATCATCTTTTGAAGAAAATTTATAACCAAGAGTACCAATTAAAGCACATTTTTTTCTATCTTTTTCAAATATTTTTTGAACAAGGTGAGCAACTGTTGTTTTTCCGTTAGTTCCTGTAACACCCATTAAATTAAGTTCAAAAGATGGGTTATGATAAAATACAGCAGCTAAATCCGCAATGCTTTCTTGTGTTGAATCTACAATAATTTGAGGAATTTCAATATTTAAAGGTTTTTCGCACATTAAAGCTACGGCACCTTTTTCAAATGCTTTCTGTGCAAAATCGTGTCCATCAACATGTTCACCTTTTAAACAAACAAAAATTTCATGCGAATTAATTGTATTTGAATTGTATGAAATACCTTTAATATCTATATCTTTAAAATTTAAAACTTCTTTATGTTTAACATTTTTAATAATATTACTTAAATCCATAGTTCTTCCTCAATATTTACATATATATTTTATCAAAAAGATTATTTTTTTGTATTTTTATCAGGTGTTAAATTTAAAATCCTAACTATTTCTGTTGAAATTTCCTTAAATACAGGTGCTGCAACAGTTGAACCCCAAATCCCTTCACCTGATGGTGAATCAACTACAACATAAAGTACAACCTTTGGGTTTGTTGCTGGATAATAACCAATCATAGAAGCATATAGTTTATTGGAATATCCCGTTCCATTTGTATTTGGTTTTCTTGATGTTCCTGTTTTTGCTGCAATATAATAATCATCTAATTTGGCGGAATTTCTTCCATTTTCAACCGATTTAACCAATAAATCCGTAATATCTTTTGCATCTTGTTCTTCTAATATTCTTCGTTTTACAATTTTTGTTTCAGCTTCTTGTTCTGAATATTTAATGACATGAGGTGTCACCCACACGCCGCCGTTCGCTATTGCGCTAACTGCACTTACCATCTGAATTGCCGTAACGGAAGCACCATAACCATATCCCATAGCTCCATGGGTCGCAACATCCCAATATTTTGGAGCAGGCAATAAACCTACAGACTCACCCGGTAAATCAATTCCGGTTTTTTCGCCAAAATTAAACAATTTTAAACTATCATAAAATTCTTTGTCTGACATCATTTGAGAAATTTTAATTGAACCGATATTAGATGAATGTTCAAATAAATATACTAAATCAATCATGCCGGGAGCACCTTTAGTTTTGTAATCGTAGTTTACAACATCCCACCAGCCAATTTTCATTTTACCGGTATCATTAATTCTTGTGTTTTTATTAATTTTTTTATTCATAAAAGCACAAGCAACAGTAATTATTTTAAATGTTGACCCCGGAGGATATACATCAGTTATTGCCCAGTTTTTCATCTCTTGCATAGTATATTTGCTATATTGATTTGGATCATAATTAGGAGCAACAGCAAGCGCCAATATTTCACCACTACTTGGTTCCATTACTATGGCTGCAGCACGAGGAGCATGAAATTTTTGAATAGTTTTTAATAAATATTTTTCACAAACGTGCTGAACTGCGCTATCAATTGTCAAAGTTAAAGTTTTACCTTTAACTGGGGCAGAAACATCAGCAGGATCTACACTTATGTTATATATAATATCACCATTAGGAGATTTTTCATAAGTTATCGTTCTATCAACATATTCTAAATAATCTTTTGCTTTATATTCAACGCCACCTGCAGTATCAGCGTTAGGATTATAAAAACCTAAAACATGAGAAGCAAGAGTTCCTTGAGGATACACTCTTTTATTCTTAACTTCATAAGAAAGCTCTCTAAGTCCTTTTTTCTTTATTTCTTGAACAGTTTTTCTATCTAAATCCTTTTTAACGGTTATAATTTTTTTATTTGTTTGAGAAAGTTTTTTTGTGAGTTCCGAAACAGACATTTTTAAATGAGGTGCCAAAATTTCAGCCAATCTTTCAGGCGGGTAATCATAATAATTAGGATGTGCATATAAGATAAATGTTGTTTTATCTGCAGCAAGCTTAAATCCATATCTGTCTACAATTTCTCCTCTCAGTACGTACATCTTTGAAGTTCTTTGAGATTTTGCTTTTTGTTTACAATGTCTAATGTCAAACACTTGAAGTAAAAATAAGTACAAAACTAGTGCTGCGCAGGTAATATAAATAAAAGACTGCAAACAACCAATGCGTCTGTCAATTTTGTTATGTTTAATTTCTCTCAACTTCTCACCCGATAATTAATAGCTTACGACCAATGAATGTTTTTTTCTGTTTGACTTATTAAAATTCAAATTCGGCAAATCAATCGCATCAACCTCAACAACATGCTTTGCACGTTCTAAAAGATTTGTCTTAGAAACTGCTTTATCGATATTATAGTAAGATTGAAGTGAATCTACCTTATTTTGCAATTCTTCATTCTCATAATTCAATTCTAAAGTTGCTCTTGATATTTGATTTAGCTGAACTTCCTTACAAGAAACAAAATAATAACAAATAAGACAAAACAAAACCAAAACACCCAGAACAATATACAAAAAATTATTCACTCTTTGTATAATCATCTCTTTATATGGTTTTTCATCTAAAAAATAACCACTTATTATTTGTCCGTTATTTATGGGGTTCTGAACATTTTCACCATTAGTGTTAAATGTTGGTCTTTTATGTTTATGTATCACTTGTTTTTTATTTAATTTATTTTTATCTTGCTTATTTTTATCGTTACTTATATTCAAATTCAAAATAACCTCACTAAACACGCATAGCCACTCTTAGCTTTGCACTCCTTGATGGAGGATTTATTTTTAATTCCTCATCACTTGCGACTATTGGCTTTCTATTAACTAATTCTAATACTTTTCCTCCACATGTACACACAGGTGAATATTTGTCACATCTGCACGAAGAATATAATTTCAAAGTACGTTTAGCCAATCTGTCTTCAAGTGAATGAAAAGTTAGCAAACTTATTATAGCACCAACATCACATAAATTTATAACTTTTAATAATGTATTTTCAAAATTTAACAATTCATGATTAACTTCAATTCTTAAAGCTTGAAAAACTCTGGTTGCAGGGTGAATTTTTGATTTAATTTTTGGAGTAGAGCTTTTAATTAAATCAGCAAGCTCCAAAGTTGTATTTATAGGGCGATTTTCAATAATTGCTTTAGCAATACGTTTTGAAAATCTTTCTTCACCATAATTTGAAAATATATCAACCAACTGTTTTTCTGAATACTTATTTACAATATCTTTTGCGCAAAAATCCTGATCTTGATTAAATCTCATATCAAGAGGCGCATCTTTCATAAAGCTAAAACCCCGAGACTGGCATGTAAGCTGGTGATAAGAAGCACCTAAATCAAATACTACTCCGCCTGTAATTTTTTCAATTCCCAAATTCGACAAATGGAAATCAATATCAGAATAGCTGCCTTTAATAATTGTTAAATTTTTGTAATCTTTAAGTCGATTTGATGCATGTAAAATTGCGTCGTCATCAACATCAAAAGCAATTAAACGACCTTTAGGGGAAATTCTTTTTAAAATCTCTTCACTATGACCGCCACCGCCCAATGTACAATCAACAAAAACCTTGTCCGAATTATAGCAATTCAGACTGTCAACTACTTCATTTTTCATGACAGTATAATGGATAAAATTACCTTTATAATCTTGATTAGATTTTTGCATAGCTAAAAATTTATCATTCTTTTTATTTTTTTTAAAAATGTTTTAAAATTTGTTTCTTTTTCACTAATAATATCATCTTTATGAAATTTTAGATATCTTTGTATAATATTCTTAGGTAATACTTGGTTTTCTTTTAAAATCTTTGCTATTAAAGCAAGATATTTATCTTGTACATTTGCATAGCCCTTAACTTTAGCTCTCAAATCTTCATCGGCTTCTCTATACATAAGTGCATCAAAAGCACATTTTATATTAATATCGTTTTTTTCATCAGGAAACTGATTAAGAGCCTGTTGAACACACAATTTTGAATCTAAAACATCATTTATTAAATCTGCCACCAACAAACGATTTCTATATATTTGAAGCTTTTTACTTTCCATTTAAATACTATACACCAACAAGGTGATCATTTTCAATTGTCTTTAATATTGTTGAAAGTCGGGATAAGCTTCCGTTGCAATATCTGTTAGCAATTTCTTGAAGTGAATTAATTACAATTTCATTATTTGAAAAGGCAGTTCTATAAAAAAACTTCTTTCCCTGCTTATATCTTAATAAAATATTTTTTTCAAATAATCTGTCCATTACTGTTTTTATTGTTGTATATGCACGTTTTTCAGTAGTGTTCTTTGCCAAGATATCATAAACATCTTTTACGGTATTTGTCATTATTCCTTCTTTTTCCAAATCCCAAAGAGTGCTCAATATTGCACTTTCGAGTATGCCGTGCTTGGATAACATAAATATTCCTTTCTCTTGCTGTTCTTTACTTCATTTAATATGCAAATCAAAATTTAAATCTCTAGGACCAAAATGAATGTCATTTGTTTTGATTGCATTATTTTTTTTAGATGTATTATCTCTGTAAATTACAATTCCGGACGATCTGAATACCTCATCTTTTTTCTGCTGTGGCAATATATCTTTCATTGCTTTTTGCACAAAACTCTCGCGGTTGAATTCTATTGAACCTTTTTGACATCCGCAAAGGATACAACTAATTAAACCACAAAATAAAATAATTAAAAACACAAATATTTTTTTCTTCATAAATTATGCCTTATTCACAACAACCAAGTGATTAAATGGTATTTCGATATTTTCTTTTTCAAACTGTTCTTTAATTATTTTATTAAACGCCCTTCTGATTATCCATTGTCCTTTTGGTTGAGTTTTAACTCTGCATTTTATACATAAAGAACTTTCCCTAAATTCATCTAGGCCAAATATCTCAATTTCAGATAAAACCAGTTTTTTATACTCTTCATTTTCTAATAGCAAATTAAAAGATTTTTTTATTACATTAAAAACATGCTCAACATCAGAGTCATAAGCAACATCAAATGCAAAAAACGAATATGAATAATGCATGGTATGGTTAACAATAGTATCAATATAACCACATCTAACAAAACATAATGCACCTGTATCAATCGTTCGAACGGTAACCAGAGGAAGTGTTATTTTTTCCACATTACCTTTTATATCACCAATTTCAACATAATCACCGACTCTGATTTGACCTTCCAAAAGAATTATCAAACCAGAAATTACATCTTCAACCAATTTTTTTGAACCAAAACCTATTGCAACACCCAAAACCCCTGCTGTCGCCAATATAGGTCGAACATCAATTCCAATTAAAAATAAAATACTGATAATATAAACAGTAAATATAAATGCTTCAAAAGCATGAACAATTATAATTTTTAAAGTAATAATTTGTTGCAAACGTTCTTGAGAATCGATTTTATTCTTAATCTGACAAACAATTTTATTTGAAAACCATCTAACAGATTTAACTGTTATTGCAAGCAAAAAAGTGCACTTAATAAATGAAAAAATAAAAATAATTACTTTTAAATATTCAGGTCTGATTTGCGTAAATCTTAATGTTAAAAATTCCTCCATGACCCCTCCTTAATATGTGGCAGGTACATTATAAAAAAAATAAATCTTAAGGTCAAAACAAAATTCATCTTTTGGTTAATCTGTATTTTTTACTTAGCAACTAAACTAAATATGACAGGGGGACATTTTGAGTTTTACATTCACAAATAACAAATCAGAAGATTTTAAAAAAAGTCAATTTATTTCAAATCCAACAAAAAAAGATGAAAATTTCTTCTGTGCGCTTGGGGATTCTTTTATGCTAAAAAATGAATACAGAAAAGCAGTAAAAGAATATCTTGTATCACTTATGATTGATAAAAAGAACATCCATGCACATAAAGGTGCCTCTAAAGCCTATAAAAATCTAAAAGAATATGACAAAGCAATTAAACACCTTAAAAATGCAAGAAACGTCTATGGCTTTGACTCTGAGGTATATTATGAGCTTGGACTAAATTATCTTCTTAGCGCAGATAACTACAATGCTAAAAAAAATTTTATAAGAACAATAAAACTTGAACCAAACAATAAAAATGCCCAAGTAAAGCTTGCGCTAACACATGAATTGTCCGGAGAAGGCGATATGGCAGAATTAGTCTATAATACAATAATGGAAAAATACCCAAACTATATACCCGCCATGGCTAATTTAGCAAGCATGTACATAGAAAGTGAAAAATATGAAAAAGCAATCATGCTTTTTAAAAATATGTTAAGAATTAATAATGAATATTATAGGGCATATTTAGGCTTAGGTATATGCTTTGATAAACTGGAAAAATACACAAAAGCAGTAAGATTTTATAAAAAATATATTTCAAATAAACCTCATTCGGATACAACAAAATCACTAGTTGGAAGAATATATGAAATACACAAAATAAAAGAAATCAATAAAAAAAAGAAAACTAAATTAAAAGTTATAAAAAATGATTAAATACTATAAAAAGATTAATTTTAATTGACAAGTAATCAAACAGACAATATAATTGAAACAAGATAGAAATTTATTAGTTTACGAAGGAAGTATTACTATGAGACTTAAAAAGGGTTTTACATTAGCTGAAATTTTGATTGTATTAATGGTTATCGGTGCCATTGCAACAATGACAATACCATCATTAATGAAAGGTGTTACCGAATCTCAATGGAAAACTGCATATAAAAAAGCATACAATGCAGTAGTCAACTTAACTGCAATGGAAAGAATTGCCGGTCAACTTCCATCAACACCGGATAAAATTGGTGTTGGCAAAATGTTTCAATCATTAAACCAAAATTTAGCAGTTAAAGATTATGCAGCAGCTCCAACATCAATAGCTGATGCAGAGCCTACTTACACTGCTTCACAATTCAAATCTGCAATACAATTCAGTGTTGCTACATCTAATTCAGAAGATATCGAATCACAACCTTCTGAAGATGTTGATGGTGAAACATTGCAAGCAGGTACAATAGGAGATATTTCTCCATGGATTACAACAGATGACAATATTTCATATTTAGTTGTAAAACCTGCAACAGGTGGTTCATGCTCAACAAAAGTTGAAATCAATTCTGCAGGGGCTGATACTGAAGCACAAAAGAAAGCTTGCGCAATTGTTGTTGTTGACGTAAATGGCTTAACGAATGGTCCAAATAAAATTGAACCTCAAATTGCAACAACATTAGATGCTGCAAGTTCTCTAAATTCATTAACAGGTGATAGATTTTATATCTACATCGGTATTGACGGAGCAACAGCAGGTTCAAAAAAATCTACTGTTACAGGCAGAATTGTTGCTGACTTGAAATAAGATTAGTTTACAACATAAATAAAAAACCGTTCAACTTGAACGGTTTTTTATTATAAACTATCAAAAATCGGGATGACAAGATTCGAACTTGCGACCCCCGCGACCCGAACACGGTGCGCTACCAAACTGCGCTACATCCCGAAAAGTTTTTTTACTTAATTATACAACAAAATAAAAAAAAATAGCATTTCAATAAAAGGTTAAACGATGAAAATTTACAATTCAATAATTGATCTGATAGGAAATACACCCTTAATTAAAATCAATAAATTAAATACAACAAATTCGACAATACTCGCTAAAATTGAATTCTTTAACCCTGCAGGCTCAATCAAAGATAGGGTTGCACTAAATATGATTAAAGAAGCGCAAAATAAGAATATGATAACCCCAAATAAAACAACGATTATTGAGCCAACAAGCGGGAATACAGGAATTGGGCTCGCATTAATATGCAAAGCTTTTGGCTACAAGTTAATTTTAACAATGCCAGAATCAATGAGCAAAGAACGTCGTTCAATTTTATCTGCCTATGGTGCAGAACTTGTTTTAACACCTAAAGAAAAAGGAATGCAAGGAGCAATAGATAAAGCTCTTGAATTAAACCAACAAATTAAAGATTCATATATACCTCAACAATTCAATAACCCGTTTAATCCTGAGACACACTACAATACAACAGCTCAAGAAATTTGGAAAGATACAAACGGACAAATAGACATATTAATAGCAGGAATTGGCACCGGCGGAACTCTTTCAGGATGTGCAAGGAGGCTCAAAGAATTAAATAAAGATATCTTGGTAGTAGGTTTTGAACCATCATCATCACCTGTAATAACAGAAAATCATGCAGGCCAGCACAAAATACAAGGAATAGGTGCAAATTTTATTCCAAAAAATCTTGATTTAAAATTAATTGATAAAATTATAACAATTGAAGACAAAGAAGCTATTGATTATACAAAAAAATTAGCTACAGAAGAAGGAATTTTTGCGGGGATTTCATCGGGTGCAGCAATTTGTGCAGCACTTAAAATTGCCAAAGATTTTAAAAACAAAACAATAGTTACAATTCTTCCGGATTCAGGCATGAGATATTTATCGGAAGAAATATTTTAGTTTATTTAATCGTAAACCTCAAAGCTAAAAATATTTCATAAAAAACCTTAAGCAAATCTTCGTTTTCATTAAATGCGCTAAATAATTCCTCTTTCATTTGCTCTATAGTTTTATTATCATTAAATTTATATAATTCATAAGGTTCAACCTTTAAAGCTTGGGCAATTTTTTGCAAAGTATCAATAGAAGGTGCAAATTTCCCATTTTCTATATAGCTAATATTAGGCGTACCTATATTAACATACTCCGCCAATTGCTCTTGCGTCAATTTTCTTGCTTTTCTTATAGTCTTTATTCTGTTTCCCAAAAGTTTTTTAAAATCACTCATTATACGCTCCTTATATTATTTAATTTTGCAATATATGAGTGTAAAAAATAATAGTATGATAGCTTATATTTTTACTTGAAATATAATGTTATATATTATAATATTAATAATATACATTATATTTTTAAAATAAATATATTATTATACATTATATTAATAAGGGGGAGAATTTGAAAAAAGGTTTTTCACTAATTGAATTATTAATCAGCTTAATTGTGATTAGTTGTATCACAGCAGCTTTTACACCGATTATCACAAAGAAGTTTTCAAGTGGTGTCTTTGGTGGAAGTAGCGGTTCTAATGGTTGGAGTGATGATTGCAAAGATATATCAACTGATTGCAAGCTTTGTTTTAGAGATGAATGCGTTATGTGTAATCTTGATTGCACAACAGATGGACAGTACAAAGATACTCCATCATGTAAATGTTTGCCATGTACTGATAAATTTGGAAGTAATTGTACATTATGTCAAAGTGATAAATGTGAAAGTTGTTTAGATGGAAGCTATCTTGATAATGGTAATTGTATAGATTGTAAATCAAAATTTGAACATTGTACAAAATGTGATAAAAATGAATGTAAAACATGTGAAACAAATTATAAGTTAGATAATGGGAAATGTGTTCCAGATTGTACCAAATTTTTTAATGAAAATTGTACAACTTGTGATGAATTAACTTGTAAAACTTGTAAACCTAATTATGATTTAATTGGTAATGATTGTATTGCAAATTGCCCTATTAAATTTGGAGAGAATTGTATAACATGTAGTGATACAGCTTGTACAGGGTGTTCTACAAATTATAAATTAAGCGGAAGTACATGTGTACCTAATTGTACATCATTATTTGGGACTAATTGCACAAGTTGTACTATAAACGCTTGTACAGCTTGTAAAAGCGGGTATGGAGTGGTTAATGGTAGGTGTTATGCTTGCTCTAATTTTAATTCACAGTGCAATAAATGCACAAGTTCAGGTTGTACAGGGTGTAAAAGTGGGTATGCATTAAAAAATGGCACATGTCAGGCTTGTAGCAGTTTATTTAGTAATTGTACTACATGTACGGCTTCAGCATGTAGCACATGCTCTGGTAGTTACATTTTAAGTAACGGTAGTTGCACAACCTGTAGTGCTAAATTTGGTTCAAGTTGTACAAGTTGTACAGCTTCAAAATGCACGGCATGTGTTAGCGGGTATGCGGTTAAAAATGGAACATGTCAAAGCTGTTCTAGTTTATTTTCAAATTGTACAACATGTACTGCTAGTACATGTAAATCCTGCGAAAGCGGGTATGATTATAATAATGGAAGTTGCAAAGCAACCTGTGCAACGAAATTTGGCGCAGGATGCATATCTTGTACAAGCTCCGATTGCAAAAAATGTGATAGAGGATATACCTTAAATTACTGGGATAGATGCGAAATTGATTGCAAGCAAAGATATGGTAACGCATGTCGAGAATGTAATGAGACAACTTGTACTTTCTGTTCACTTTTTTATAGCGTAATTGATTATACAGGAAAATGCCGATCATGTGGGCAGTATGACCTCGGTTGTAATATGCAATGTTCGTCGTGTGATTCAAAAAAATGTCTTCATTATATGGATTTATGCGATATTTAATAATACTAAAATTAGAAAAGAAAGGTTTTTATGTTATTTTTTGTGTTTTGATATCTTAGCCTTTTAATTTCTTAAAAGGCTTTTTCTTTTATTAATTAAAATT
>CALUWJ010000003.1 GCA_944324455.1 Candidatus Gastranaerophilales bacterium
CAGGAGCAACCTGACGTAGTTTGAGCCTAGTGAGACTTCACTTGGCGAAAACAAGGAGGGCACAAGGTGTGTGGAGCACGCAGGCAGGAGCGTTGAGCTCGTGCCAAGTGCGGATACCGTACCTGAGCAAAGCGAGCTCTAGTTCGCAGGGCGAACTTAGCGAGCAAAGCGAAGGCATTGGTGTGTGGAGCTCGTGACGGCAGTCCGTTGAGGACTGGCGGACAGAGCGGATACCGTACCTTTAGAAGTTTTTTTCTTACTCCAACGGAGTTAGAAAAAAACGAGAAAGGCACAAGGTGTGTGCCGATAACGCCGAAGCGTTGAGCTTTGGTGTTCGAGAAATTTAAATATTTTTTGGGCAGGTATGCCTAACCTACTTTTTGAAAACCCTTTTTTCATTTTTACTCCTAAAAAGTTCTATATTTTTTTCATGTTGAGAAATTATTTCAATCTCTCTATACTTGTTGATATTTGTTCACTTTTCTTCTTTTTTCTCTCAGACGGCGAAATGAAAAAGAAGAAAAGTGAACCGAAAAGAAGAAAACTTCCGCCTGCTTCATAATTATTGGGCTTGCGCCCAAGTTATATATTTTACAACTTCGTGACACAGCGCACCGAAAAAGCGCCCGTACGGGAATGGCCATTCTGAATCCAACTACCCCTATTCAAGTAGTAATAGTAGGCGTAGGATAAACCGTTAACAGTACCACTCCACACGCTGTTCGGGTAGCAACTGTCATTGTACGACCCTGGGCAAAAGTACGAATAGTTACAATATGCGGACGAGTAACCCGACGAGTATTCGCAAAGCTGCAAGCCATTAACCCCTAATCCTTTTGAATTTGCACCCCAATTAGACATTTCAGATGTTGTAGCTAATCTCCAAGTTCTACCCCCAGCAGTAAAATTTTTACAAATATAATCAGCAGCATACCAATCACATACTGTTCTATCGCAACCACTATATGCTCCGCCACCATCATTATTACAACTAGTGCCTGATGTAGTCCCCCTCCAGCAGCATTTATTTGAGCCGCTTGAGTTACATGTTTGGCCTGTGTTTGCTACAGTAACCCCGCTTGGAATGGGTAGAGTTGAACTATCCCCCATGTTTTTTCTTGTTACACAAAGTGACCCTATTTGCATAAAATCAGAACCGGAGCAAGAAAAATCAGCAACGCAAGTTGAACCAGAAAGATGATAACCATTAGCGCAAGTTGTACATTTTGTAGAATTACATGCCGTACAACTTGAACCAAATTTAGCACTGCAAGTTGTGCAACTGCCATTGCTTAAAATATAATTACCGGAGCATGCGCTACATGCTGTTGCTGTACATGTTGAACAATTTGAAAATAAGCTGGAGCAACTCTGACATGTTCCATTTTTAACTGCATACCCACTGGTGCAAGTAGTACATGCGCTAGCTGTACAATTAGTGCAAGCTAAACCAAAAATTTTTGTACAATTTGCAATACAATCATTACCAACTAAATCATAATTAGGTTTACAAGTCATACACTTTGTTTCATCACAACTTGTACAATTTGCATTAAAAAATTTAGTACAATCTGGAACACATTTTCCATTATCTAACTTGTAATTTGTTTCACATGTTTTACATTCATTTTTATCGCATTTTGTACAATGTTCAAATTTTGATTTACAATCTACACAATTACTATTATCAAGATAGCTTCCATCTAAACAATTTTCACATTTATCACTCTCGCATTTTGTACAATTACTTCCAAATTTATCAGTACATGGCAAACATTTACATGATGGAGTATCTTTGTACTGTCCATCTATTGTGCAATCAAGATTACACATAACGCATTCATCTCTAAAACATAATTTGCAATCAGGTGATATATCTTTGCACTCATCACTCCAACCGTTAGAACCGCTACTTCCACCAAAAACACCACTTGAAAACTTCTTTGTGATAATTGGAGTAAATGCTGCTGTGATACAACTAATTACAATTAAAGATATGAGCAGCTCAATTAAAGAGAATGCTCTCTTGAAACGTGTTTTGATAATCATAAAATATACCTATTTTTCTAATGTTAATTTTTAGATCATGTTACACCATGCTATTGATTGTAGTCAATACCTTTTAATCAATAAATATTAAAATTAATATATGGATGATGATATTAAATTAATTAATCAAAAGAAAAAAATTCTTCTAAAAGCAATAGGGGAAATTGTTTTAGAAGAAAGAACCAAACTTAAAAAAGGGATAAATAAATTTTCTTTTGAATATGACATAGGTAACGGATTGTTATCAAGATTAGAACACGGGTCAACTGATGCAAAAATAACAACCCTTTGGAAAATAGCGAATGCTTTTAATATTAGTTTTTCACAATTTGCTCTTAAAATAGAAAATAAGCTTCCAAAAGATTTTAATTTTTATGAATAAAAAACACTCCCTTAACTAAAAGAGAGTGTTTTTGAATATATTATTCTTAATTTACACGGTAGCAGGCATAGCACCTTTAATTAATTCGATAAAACTATCTGCTTTAAGTGAAGCTCCGCCGATTAAACCTCCATCAATTTCGCTTTGTGCCATTTGTTCAACAATTGTTGATGGTTTAACTGAACCGCCGTATAAAATTCTAATTTTATCAGCAACATCAATAGAATATAATTTTGCTATTACTTTTCTGATTTCGCCAATTGTTCTATTTGCTTCTGTTGCATCACAAGATTTACCTGTTCCTATTGCCCAAATTGGTTCATAAGCAATAACTGATTTAGCTGCGTCATCAGCTGAAATTCCTTCAAATGCTTTTGTGATTTGTGAAGCTAAATGAGTATCAGTTACACCTTGTTCTCTTTGTTCTAAAGTTTCACCACAGCAAATAATAGGAATTAACCCTTTTGCTAAAATTGCCTTTGCTTTTTCGTTTATAAATTCATCGGATTCATTAAACATTTGTCTTCTTTCAGAGTGTCCAATGATAACAAATTTAACATCAAAATCAGCAAGCATATCAAGAGAAACTTCACCTGTATAAGCACCTGATTCGTTTGGATTGACATTTTGAGCGCTTAGAGCAATTTTTGGCTCGTTTTTAATGCAATCATGTACTTGCCACAAAGCAGTATAAGTTGGTGCAACAATAACTTCAGGCATTAATGCTGCATCAAGAGATTTTACGCCATTAACAATACCTTCTATTAATTCTTTAGCGGCAGCTTTATTGTTGTTCATTTTCCAGTTGCCTGCAATAATGGGTCTTCTTGCCATATATAACTCCTTTTGTTTTAAATGTTTACAGGAATTATTTTAGCATAAAAAAATTAAACAATACTTCTATTTAATCTTTCAGTTCTGTTTATAGATAAAATATTTCTTAATTTCATAATAGCTTGAGCATGGAGTTGACAAACACGAGATTCTGAAACATTAATCGCTTCACCTATTTCTTTTAAGGTCATATTTTCGTGATAATAAAATACTAAAAGAGTTCTTTCTCTTTCGGGGAGTTTTTTTAAGGCCAATTCTAATTCCTTTTTTGCATCGGTTTTTTCAATTTCATCTTCAGGGCGAGACGAATTAACATCTTCAATTGTATCAATTATCTCAACACTATCTTCGCCAGAGCCTTTTTTATCATAAATAGAATTAACACTCACATCGCTAGACATTATTTCGTTAACTTTTTCTTCCGTTAAACCCATAACATCAGCAATTTCTTTTGCTGTCGGAGCTCTTCCGATTTGCTGCTTAAGTCTTTCTGTGGCTATTTTAACTTCTTTAATTTTTCTTCTTAATGTTCTTGGGAGCCAATCCGAGGAGCGAATTTTATCAATAATTGCACCTCTAATTCTCATTAGAGCATAAGATTCAAATTTTGCACCTTTGTTGGGGTGGTATTTTTCAATAGCATCAATTAATCCTTCAATCCCAAAAGATACTATATCTTCAAACGAAAAACTCGGAGGCAAATTTACCTTAATTCTGCCTACAACATATTTTGCAAGATATATATATTGAACAATTAATTTATCTCTATATTCTTTGCTTTCTCGATTATCAAGATATGATTGCCATAATTGAGATAATTCTTCATCTGAAAGTCTATGTATTTTTTTGTATGAATCAATGTCTGTTGTCTGACTCATTTTTGTGCTCTTGTTTCCCCAAAGTTAATAAAGTCTAATATACTGTTTATTTTCTAAAAAGCAGATTATTATGTCATCATCTAAATAATTGAATGAGTTATTGCGCAGTTTCAAGGTTTTTATTTATCATTTTTTTAGATTTATCAACATTTTTCATTTTTTTGTTAATTGCTTTTATTTCTTTTTTTAGAGCTTTACAATTTGCTTCCACTCTTTGCTTTTCGTTTAATGCTTCATTGTATTTAGATGTGACTACAGCAAGTTCCTGTCTTAATTCAACCTGTGCATCATCAAGATTAATTAGGGCATTATTAAATTTTTGCTCTTTTAAAGTGGTTGCCCTGTATGTTGAATTAACGCTTGTTGAGCTTGTTGTTTTTGTGGTATTTACAGCAGGTTGAAGTTTAACTTCAGTTGCTTTATCCATTGAATCAAAAACCGTATCCATAGCATAGGTTGCTTGAAAAGTCATAAATATAACAAATGTATAAAATAATATTTTTTTCATAGCCGCTCCGTAACTAATTCATATCTATAATTCTATTTTACTAACGGAAAAGATAAGGGTCAATTTAAAATGAAATAATTACACTTTTTATTTGATTTAATTTTATAAAAGAATATAATTAAGCTATGAATAAATCATATTTAATGGCATTATTATTATCAACATTCGCCGGTCTTTCAACGGTAATCGGCGGTTTTGTTACTTTTTTTATTAAGGAAAATTCGCTAAAATTTTTATCTTTCGGCTTAGGTTTATCCGCAGGGGTGATGCTTTTTGTCTCTCTGGTTGATTTATATCCCAACGCATGTGAAATGTTAAAAAACCAAATGGGTGAAAATTTTGTATGGCTTGCAATAATATTTTTTGCACTTGGAATATTAATAGCGGTTTTAATTGACTTTTTTATCCCTGACCATATTCAAGGACAAATGTTCACAAAACAAATTGGCGCAAATGAAAAAAAGATAGATAGTGCTGACTGTGAAAAAGATGAAAATGCAATAATTTCAATAGGAAAAATAAAAAAAGCAGGTATTCTTACGGCTATTGTTGTTGCGATACATAATTTGCCTGAAGGCTTAGCTACTTTTTTCCTAACAACACAAGATGTTATGCTTGGGCTTGGAATTGTTTTTGCTATTGCAATTCATAATATCCCAGAAGGAATGGCAATTTCAATACCTGTATATCAAGCAACGCATTCTAAAAGAAAAGCATTTTGGTATTCATTTTTATCGGGTATGGCAGAGCCGGTTGGTGGTGTTATCGGATTTATAGTAATTAAAACCTTGTTCCCCAATCTCTGTATTGGAGTCTTATTTGCTCTTGTTGCAGGAATTATGACCTATATTTCAATAGATACATTATTGCCCTTATCAAAAGATTACGACACGGGTCACTATTCAATAAGCGGAGTGGTTTTTGGTCTTATTATTATGGGTATAACATTAATATTATTAGATTAATATTTTTTAACCAATCTAATAAAAGTATCATAGTATGATTTAAATTTTGTAATTGAATTGATGGAACAAGCCATTTTTAAAATGTATCTTGGTCTTAGATAATATTCTTTATTAAATTTTTTATTATACTCATAAATTTCATCAGCTGATAGCGTGTATGATTTTACGCTTGGGAAATAATACGGTTTTTCATAATTTATTTCACCAAGTCGATTTTTTATTGCATAATCATAAAACTTTGTACCTTGAAGCGCAGCAGCTGTATAAAAACTAGCAAATTCAGTATTAAGTTCTTTAGCTAATTTATAAGTTTGTTCTATTGTTTCTTTTGTTTCCCAAGGTAAACCTAAAACATAATAAGCATAAATTTGAATTTTATATTTTTTAATTAAAGATACTGCATTTTTAATTTGCTCAAGAGTAATTTTTTTACCCATTTTATCAAGAATTTCTTGAGAAGCACTTTCTATACCCATTGATAACAAATTACAACCTGCTTTTTTTAACAATGCAAGCGTTTGTTCATTTAGAGTATCGACTCTTGTGTTTGCACTAAAATTAATTTTTAGATTGTTTTCAATAATCATTCTGCATAATCTTTGCACCCAAAGACTGTCTTGATTAAATATATCAGACCAAAATATAAAATCTCTTATGTTGTATTTTTCAATACATTCTTTTATTTCATCTATAACTAAATCAACACTTCTATATCTGACTTTTTTACCGTTTAGAGGAGTTGCAAGACAGAAAAAACAATGATTAGGGCAGCCCTTTGAAACCCTGATTATTGTTTGTGGTTTTTTAGTGTCAGGGCGAGTATAGAAATTATTATCAATTAAATCTCTATCTAAAAAGGGTAAGTAGTCTAGATTTTTGGATAATTCTCTATCGGGAGTGGATGTAATTTTATTATTTATTTGATAAGTTATCCCTTTAATATCTTTAAAATCGTTGTATTGAATAATTTCTTCAAAAGCGGGTTCAATCTCCCCTCTTAGAGCAATATCAATTTCGGGGTATTGTTGCATTATTGAATAAGAATTAAAATTAAAAATAGCCCCTTTAACGATTACAACAGTATCTTCTAAAAGGTCTCTTGCTTGAGTTAAAATTGATAAATCTTCTTCAAGAAATGTTGAAGCAACATTTACAACCAAAAAATCCGGCTTAAAGACTCTAATATCTCTTAAAAAATCATAGACATTTTCATTTTTTAAACTGTAATCTTTAAACTTTGTTTCATAACCATATTTTTTTGCAATAGCAGATAAGCTCATCATATCAACAGGAGGCAGGGGTGGAATTATTAATAAATCTCCTGTCGGTTGCTGACATCTGTCTTCTCTGTTCATAATTGGAGAAGGAGGATATATAAAAAATATTTTTTGCTTTTTATTTGCCATTATTTATTTCTTTTTATTCTTGACTTAAGAACGTTTGCTATAATAAAATTTACAACATTTTGAGGTAAAAACCTGCATAATTTTGCAATTTTTGCATCCAACCCAATATTATATACCGCTTTAGGATTTTTTAATTCAATAATACGGGCAATTTTTTTAGCAACATATATAGGATTTGTTGCTTTAAGGGAATTTTTATTTGCATTATCTATTAAAAATTTTTTAACAGAATCAAATTTTTCACTTGTTCTATTAAAATTTTCCTCATTTGTTTTAATAGAGCTTTCCCAAAATTTAGTCGCCACAGCCCCGGGTCTGATTGAGACAACTTTTATATTACTTTCAACAGAATATAAATTCAATAAAATATCTGCACTTTGTTTAGAAATACAATAAGGGCTGAGAAAAGGAAAAATACCATAGCTTGCCATTGAACTAATGTTTATCAATTTTCCGTTTTCTTTTAAATTAGGACAAATATATTTTATTATTCTTAATAAACCAAATAAATTTATATCCAGCTGTTTTTTTAATTCCAATTCGTTTAATTCTTCAACAGCTCCTGCAATAGCAATTCCCGCAAAATTTATTATGGTATCAAATTTGATATTATTGATTTTTTCTTTTAGATGTAAAAAATCCATTTCATTTGATATATCAAGGTGAAATTCATGGATTTTTTCATCCATAACTCCTGTTTGCCTGCTTGTAGCATAAATTTTATATTCAGGCTTTTGTTTTAATTCCTCTATTGTATAGTGTGCTAGTTCAGAATTTGAACCGATAATTAAAATATTTTTATCCATAACACATATATTTTATTTTAAATATAAAAAATATTCAAAAACAAATTTTAAAATAACAAAATTTACAATTTTACAATTAGTTAAATTTCATGTTATATATAAATACATGAAAAAAGTTCTTGTATCAGGCTACATAGGATTTAATAACTTTGGAGATGAGGCAATTTTTTTAGCTCTTTCATCTCATTTAAAATCAAAAAAATGTTCAGTTAGTGCATTATGCAACAACGAAAACGAAGTTAAAAAAACTTATGATGTCATAACATACAATTACAAAAAACCTTTTGAAATTTTAAAAGCTATATTGTTAAATGATATTTTAATATCCGGTGGCGGCAGCCTTTTGCAAAATAAAACAAGTAATTTTAGCTTAATATATTATCTTTTTATAATATTTTTAGCAAAATTATTTAATAAAAAAGTAATTATATTTGCACAAGGAATTGAGCCAATAAACGGAAAATTTTTTGAATTTTTAACAAAAACCGTCTTAAAAATGACAAATTTTATTTCCGTTCGCGACAAAAAAAGTCAAAATTTGTTAAATTCGTGGAATATAAAAACAGAGCTTTTATCAGATCCTGCATATTCGCTTATAGAAAATATTAAAATAAATCAGGATAAAAAAGGCTTAATTGTTCAATTAAGAAGCTTTGAAGGAATAGATGATAAATTTATTTCAGATTTAGCCGATGTTATTGCAAAATATTATCAAGGTGAAATCACTGTTCTTTCATTACAAAATGAATACGATAAAGATATTTGTCTTAGTTTTATAGAAAAACTGAAAAAATACAATGCAAATGCTAAATTTATTCCCTATCAAGGAATTAAAGAAACAATTGATGTATTAAACAATGCTAAATATGTTATATCCGCAAGACTCCATGGGCTAATTGTTTCTTATGCGCTAGAAAATAAATGTTTTGGATTAATATATGATGAAAAAATAAGAACTCTTTGTGATGAATTAAATATTGAAAATATTGAAATTAAAAATTATCAAAAAGATGAGCTAGACATAAAATTAAATAATTTTTTCAACAACAATTCACCTAAAACCCATCCATACAGACCTTTTGTTTGGGATTGTATAGATAACGTTATAGAAAAATAAAAGGAGATAATTATGATAGTAGCAAGTATAGATTTAATGGATGGAAAAGCAGTTCAATTACAACAAGGTAAGACCAAAGTTTTAGAACGTGAAGATGTACTGGAATTAGCAAAATATTATGCCCGTTTCGGTGAAGTTGCGGTTATTGACCTTGATAGCGCAATGAACACAGGGAAAAATAACGAAGAATTAATTAAAAAAATATGTAAAATTGCCCCATGTAGAGTTGGCGGCGGAATTAGAACGATAGAAAAAGCAAAAAATGTTCTATCTTGGGGTGCAAAAAAAATTATAATCGGAACAGCTGCAAGTGAAGAATTTTTATCTAAACTTCCAAAATCAAGAGTATTAGTTGCAATTGATTCTCGTGACGGAAAAATCACCACAAAAGGCTGGCAAGAAGTAAGCGAATTTTCAACTCTTGATTATGTAAAAAGATTTGAAGATTATTGCAGCGGTTTTCTTTTTACAATTGTTGAAAGAGAAGGTATGATGCAAGGAACCGATATTAATTTCATTAAAGAAATTGCATCATCAACCAAAAAGCCTATAACAGCAGCAGGGGGAATCTCATCTATTGAAGAAATTGTTGAGCTTGAAAAAAACAATATAAGCTGTCAATTAGGAATGTGCATATATACAGGGAAAATTAATCTTGAAGATGCATTTTGCGCTTGTTTAAATTTTGAAAAACAAGGAGGATTAATCCCTACGATTGTTCAAGATAAGCTTACAAAACAAGTTTTAATGCTTGCTTATTCAAGCCCTGAATCATTAAAAAAATCATTTAAAGATGGTTTTGCAACTTATTTTTCTCGCTCAAGAAATGAATTATGGACAAAAGGTGAAACCTCAGGAAATACCCAAGAACTTTTAAATGCAAAATTTGACTGCGACAAAGATGCAATATTATTTACTGTATCCCAAAAGGGTAAAGCTTGCCACCTTGGCAGATACAGCTGTTTTGAAGATAAAAATTTCACTTTAGAAGAATTATTTGAATTAATTGAAGATAGAAAAGAAAAAATGCCACAAAACAGCTATACTACAAAATTATTTAATGATGAATTTTACTTAAAAAGAAAAATCATGGAAGAAGCCTTTGAAGCGGTTAACTTTGAACAAGGTGACGGACTAGGCTGGGAAGCAGCCGATTTAATATATCATTTATTTGTATTTATGGCTATGCACAATACCACCTTTGAAGATGTAAGAAACTACTTAAAATCAAGAGCAAAATCATGAGAATAATAAAATACAATGAAATAGATGAAACTTTTTTTCAAAAAATTGAATTCGAACATTTAAGTTCGGTTGATGAAATAATCAAAAAAGTTAAACTTGAGGGCGACAGTGCTTTAATTGAATTTTCAAAAAAATTTAATGACGGTATATTTAGCTCAGGTAATGATTTCATTGTAAATGAAAAAGAAATCGAACTTGCTTATAAAAAAATTGATAAAGAAGTTCTTGAAGCTCTAAAAAAAGCAATTAAAAATGTTGAAGAATTTTCTATTCAGCAATTTAATTCAATTAAAGAATTTGAATTCAAAAAAGAAAATTCAATTTTAGCTCAAAAAATAGTACCTCTAAAAAGGGTGCTATGCTATTGTCCTGGGGGAAATTATCCGCTTTTAAGCAGTTGCTATATGACAATTATCCCTGCTAAAATTGCAGGAGTTAAAGAAATTTATCTAACAAGCCCTAAAATTTCACCTGAAGTTATAGTGAGCGCTCATTTATCAGGTGCAACGAAAATATATAAACTGGGTGGGGCGCAAGCAATCGCAGCATTTGCTTATGGAACACAAAGTATCAAACAGGTTGATAAAATTGTCGGCCCCGGAAACAAATTTGTTGCAGCAGCCAAAAAATCAATATATGGACAATGCGACATTGATTTTATAGCAGGACCGTCCGAAGTTTTAATTATTGCTGATGATATCAATGATATAAAGCTAATTGCTGCTGATATGTTAGCTCAATGTGAACACGACAAAGACGCAAGAAGTTATTTAATTACAAATAATGAAGAACTGGCAAAAAAAGTTGAAATTGAAGCACAAGAAATCCTAAAAACCCTAAAAACAAAAGATATAGCTAAAGCTTCATTTGAAAAATCAATTTGTGTTATAGTAGATAATGTAAATCAGGCAATTGATTTAACAAACGCTAGAGCACCTGAACATTTAGAATTATTAATAAAAAATGCTGATGAGCTAAAAAATTCATTTACAAACTATGGTTCATTATTTATAGGAAAAAATTGCGCAGAAGTTTTTGGCGATTATTGCTCAGGAACAAACCACGTATTACCAACAAATAAATGTGCCAAATACACAGGAGGATTGTCTGTTTTTGACTATATTAAAATATTAACTTATCAAAAATTATCAGATAATTACAGTAAAGAATTAGCTAAAACAGCTTCAATACTAGCACAAGAAGAAGGCTTATATGCTCATAAATTAGCAGCAGACTTAAGGAGATAATATTGAAATTTCTAAAAGGAGAATTTAAGGAATTTAAAAATAAATACGCATTTGAAATTATTTCAGGGCTTGTTAATGCACTATTTAAATTTGAAAAATTATTTTATAGCTGTAAATGCATTAATTATCCAAAAGAAAAATGTATTTTTGCTCTTTGGCATGCACATCAATGCGGAGTATTTTCCTGTAACTTAAATCGAAAAACCTGCATTATGGTTTCAAGCTCAAAAGACGGAGAAATAATTTCAAGAGCAGCAAACGCAGTAGGGGTTGAAACTGTTAGAGGTTCAAAAACTAGAGGCGGCGCAAAAGCAAGCCTTGAATTAATTAAAAGAATAAAAGAAGAAAATATAAATGGAGCACTAACTATTGATGGGCCCAAAGGACCCAATAGAATTGTTAAAAAAGGCATAATTGAAATAGCTAAAATGGCGCAAGTACCCATTGTTCCTGCAGTATATTGGAGTCCGCAAAAATTATTTTTAAAATTTAAATCTTGGGATAGTTTCAGATTTCCTCTTATTGGTACAAAATTAGTTATGCTTTTTGGTAATCCGATTTATGTGCCCGAAAATCCTAATGATGAAACAATTGAGGCAATAAGAAAAAAAGTCGAAGATGATCTAAATAATCTATATAAAGATTTAAAAGAAAATTATAAAAAATATTTAAAACAAAAAGATTAATTTAAAGCCTGAGATAATCTCAGGCTTTAAATATTATATATTTTCTTTTTCAAATTTTTCCATAAAATCAACAAGTGCTTTAACGCCCTCTATTGGCATAGCGTTATATATTGAAGCTCGCATACCGCCTACTGTTCTATGTCCTTTTAGTTGAACAAGACCTTCATTTTTTGCTTCTTCAATGAATTTTTTATCCATTTCATCGCTTCCTGTAACAAAAGGAACATTCATCAACGAGCGAGAATTTTTTTCAACAGTGCCTTTAAACAATTTAGATTTATCAAGAAAATCATAAAGAATTTTTGCTTTCTTTTCATTCATTTCTTTCATTTTTTCTAAACCGCCTAATTTTTTAAGCCATTTAAATACTAAACCGCAAACATAAATTCCATAAGCAGGAGGGGTATTGTATAGGCTGTTATTATCTGCATGGATTTTATAGCTTAACATTGTAGGACACCATTTTGGCAAATCTTCCCTCAGCAAGTCTTCTCTAATTATTACAATTTGAACACCTGCAGGACCAACATTTTTTTGTACACCCGCATAAATTAAACCATACTTTGTAACATCAACAGGTTCTGATAAAAAGCAAGATGACATATCAGAAACTAAAATTTTACCTTTTGTATTGGGTAATTTATGAAATTTTGTTCCATAGATTGTATTATTTTCGCAAATATAGACATAATCGGCATCAGGTGAAATATCTAAATCAGAACAATCAGGAATATAAGAAAAAGTCTTATCTTCACTTGATGCAATTTTATTAATTTTTCCATATTTTTGGGCTTCATTATATGCTTTTTTAGCCCATTGGCCTGTTACGATATAATCGGCAACACCATTTTTTAAAAGATTAATCGGAACCATAGAAAATTGCAAATGTGCACCGCCTTGCAAGAATAAAACCTTATAATTATCAGGTATATTCATCAAATCTCTTAAATCTTGTTCTGCGGTTTTTATGATTTCATCATAAGTCTTAGATCTATGAGACACCTCCATTACACTCATGCCTGAATTTTTATAATTCAACATTTCATCTCTTGCGGTTTCTAAAACTTCAACAGGTAACACAGCAGGACCTGCTGAAAAATTGTAAACTCTATTATATTTTTTATTCATTTTTAATCCCCTTATTTCATCTAAACACTTTTTGCAAAACAGCACCATGTCGAGACTTTTTCTATTTTTACATCTACAAAATCGCCTATATTATATTTTTTATCATCCAATATATGCACAACTTTATTGTTTCTTGTTCTGCCTTGATAAACTCCATCTTTTACTTCATCTATTAAAATTTCAAGAGTTTTTCCTATGTATTTTTCATTAGATTTCAAACTTGCAGCTTTAACTTTATCATTTAGAATTTGAAGTCTTTTCTTTTTAGTTTCTTCATCAATGAATTTATCTGTCATCTTGCCTGCTTTTGTAATGGGGCGAGGTGAATACGCTGCTGTATTAGAATAATCAAGTTCCAATTCATCAATTGCTTTTATTGTATCTAAAAATTCTTCTTCTGTTTCAGAGGGAAAACCTGCAATAAAATCAGATGTTATTGTAACATTTTCAATTGAATTTCTAATTTTTTGAACAATATTTCTATATTGCTCAACATTATAGCGTCTGTTCATTTCTTTTAAAATTCTGTCATTTCCTGATTGCATAGGAATATGGAAACATTCACAAATATGGGTTGAATTTTTAACAACATCAATAACTTCATCTGTTATATCTGTTGGATATGATGAAGTAAACCTTATTCTAAAATTCCCCTCTAATTTATCTAATTCTTTTAATAATTTTGCAAAATTCTCACCTTTTTCAAGATTTTTACCATAGCTATCCACATTTTGCCCTAAAAGAGTAATTTCCTTAAAACCTTGAGACAAAATATTTTTTGCTTCTTTAATAACAGCTTCAATTGTTCTTGAGCGTTCTCTACCTCTTGTATAAGGCACAACACAATATGAACAAAAATTGTTGCACCCCTCCATAATAGGAAGCCAAGCATTAACACTTTTTTGCCTTATAATACTATAATCATTTTCAAAAATCGGTTTATCATCAAGACAACATACTCTTTTTTCTTCAATTTCATCAAGCAATCTGGGAAGTTCATAAATATTTCTTGTTCCAAAAACTAAATCAAGATAAGGGAATTTTTTTAATAAATTTTCACCCTCTAACTGTGCAACACAGCCGCAAATTGCTATTTTAACAATTTTATTTTCTTTTTTCTTTTCTTTTTTAATTCTTCCCCAATTACCAAGTCTAGAATATGCTTTATCAGCAGATAATTGTCTTATGGCGCATGTATTTACAATAAATAAATCCGCTTCTTGTTCATCATCTGTTTGTTCCCATCCAAAATGAGACAACATTCCTAATATTCGCTCAGTATCAGACTTATTCATTTGACAACCGAGAGTATCAATATATATTTTTTTCATATCTTTCCTATATTATCTTAGAACCTGCAATATGTTCTAACCTTTCCATTCTTTCTTTTAATGCCCCGCTTGGGAAATAATAAGGGTTAACAGTCATGATTTTAGCAGCAATATTGGGATAAAAATAAATAAATCTCAATTCGCTATCTACTAAAGGTTTTTGAGTATGGACATTTGCATAACGGCATAACTCAAGAATGTTTCTCGCTTCATTTTCATCATGAAATTCAAGCTCTAATCCGTCAAAAACATTTCTAAAACCTTTAATTCCACCATATTCGCCAACAGTTATCATTCGCCCTGTTTCAATGACTTCAGGTTCACCTCTGCCTAATTCTTCAAAATCATATAGCTCATAATTTCTTCTGTCTTTTAAGGCACCATCTGCATGTATTCCTGATTCATGAGCAAAAGCATTAGCCCCCATAGCCACTTGATTAATAGGAATTGGAACACCAAAAGCATAAGATGTGTATTTTGCTAATTTCCATGCTTTTGTCATATCAATTTGAGGATCTATTTTATATTTATCTTTAAAACCGCTTGATTTTGTTATCGCAAGAATGCAGGAAACTAAATCTGCATTTCCGGCGCGTTCACCCATGCCATTTATTGCAGTATTAATCCAAGCATCCACACCTGCATCAATTGCAGCTTTTGCACCCATAACCGAACAGCCCGTTGCCATGCCTAGGTCATTATGAAAATGAAGTTCAATATCCATTTGAGTTTCTTTAGCTAAAAGATATATTCTATCATAAGCCGTTTTAGGGTCATCAAAACCAAGTGTATCGCAATATCTAAAACGAGTTGCACCATATTTTTTGCATTCTTTAGCGTATTCAATTAAATAATCAATATCAGATCTTGAAGCGTCTTCAGCGTTAACACCTATTACTTTTGCATTTTGATTAATGGCTTCATTAATTGCTTCTAAGGTATCTGCTAAAACATCTTTTGGGGTTTTTTTGCCTTGATATTTACCGTTAATCATTTGTTCTGATGTAGATTGAGATAAATTAATATATTTTAGCTTTGGAACATTTTTAAATGATTCAACAACATCATTTTTAATTGCTCTCATCCAGCCTGAAAGTATTGTTTTGTTAATTACTCCTCTTTCAACAAGCTCCAAATTTCCATTTAAATAATTAATCTCATGTTGAGTAGTCGGAAAACCAAACTCAGATTGATTTATTCCCATTTCATTTAACATCAAATTTATTATTGTTTTTTGTAATTTTGCAAGTCCTAATCGAGAAGTTTGAACGCCATCCCTATTGGTTACATCAACAAATTTAATATAGTTCATTATTCCCCCAAAGATTAATTAATATTGTAATTATAGCATAACAAAATATATATCCTGTTTTTGTAAACAAAAGATGGTAAATATTTGTAAATTTACTAAAAACATGTTGATTTATTTAAAGATTGATATAAAATAATTATATTCACTAACATATAATGGAAATTATTTTCTCGTGAGGAAATATGCAGATTAACAAATTAGATTGTTCAAGACCTAAACGACACATTAACAATTTTAAGGGTGATATAAATTCAAACAACAGTAAACGATTACGTCGCAAGCATTATGAGCAGATGAGTGATGATGTGCTAAAAGCCAAAAGTATGGTTAAAGCATATTATGATGTAAAACAAAGTCCAAAAGGACAACTCATAAAAGCTATGCCGGAAATCACAACATCATTATTAGTAGCAAGTTTAGCATTAACCCAACCCGGGAAACTTTCAGCAAAGGCTGCAGCAGGGTTGGGTTTTTTAGCGCTTTTTAAAAGTTTAAACTCAACGCAAGATGCTGTAAATAAGGCAGTTGATAAACACTATGAAGAATTTAAGCCTGAAAAAAATACAGAAAAAAATAAATTCGCTCTAAAAACAGCGACTTTTGTTGCAACAAGTGCTTTGTTGTCAGGTTTAGCTTTTGTTGGTGTAAAAGCCGGTAAAAAAATAGCAAATAAACATTTTAGCCCTGTTGTTAATTTTATACAAAAAGAATCTGCAAATCTTGCAAATGAAATAAATAATACAAAACTTGGTAAATTTTTTGAAAATAAAGTTATGCCATTCACTCAAAAACACCAAAAAGCTGCAAGTGTTGTAAAAACTGTTTTACCTTTTGGTGTTTTAGCCGGAGAAATCGGAGCGCAAAGCGCATTATTAAAAAGTGCTAAAAAAGATATGATTAATAAAACTTTTGAAAACTATACAAAAGGCAAGTTAATTCAGGAAAAAGCAAGACAAGATTTTGACAGTATAGATGCTATTGAAGTATAGGTAAAAAATGCAAAATTTTTTTACACTTCGCTAAGTATTATTATCGGTTTAATTGCAACAGCAACAGGTTATTATATAATCTCAAAATAATTATTCTTTTATTGCACTTAGCATTGCGATATTTGTCCAAAATAAAAATTGCAACTGAGGTCTAAACCATATAGTATCAAAAAATCCATGACCGATAACAGCAAGCAGCATTAAAATAGTACTCAAACACAAAATTTTAGTATTTGTATTTTTTGAATTTAAACATAAATTTAAGCAGGTTTTGATAACTAAAATAATAAAAATAATAAAAGCAATAAGCGCAAATATTCCGCTTTCAACTGCTATTTCTAATGGTACACAATATGAACCCAGAGCGTCAAACCCTGATTTCATATATAGACCATATATTTCTCTAAAATTTTGATTACCGACACCAATTCCAAAAATCGGGTTATCTAAAAACATATGAATTGCTGATTCATATACATTTAACCTAAAAGAAATAGAACTATCTGCACGAAGCGCAAAAATTGATTCTATTCTTCTTGATATAGCAGGATTAAAAGTCATAAAGCTAACAAGGGCAACAATTAGAGCAATTGCAATATTTTTATATCTTTTTTTAATTTTTGATAATCCGCCTAATTGCTTTTGAATATAATAAATTAAGGCAAAAAACAACATAGGGAAAAATAATAAAAAGCCTAAATATGCACCCCTGCAGCCTGTAACAATTATTGCAATAATATTAATAAAAAATAAAATGCAATATATTAAAGCTCTTTTTTTATTGTTTTTAGATAAACTATTTAAAATCAAATAAATAAAGCTTGATAATCCGCACAATAAATATCCCGCAAGCAAATTAGGGTTATATGGTTTTAGTGTTCCATATGCCCTTGAAACAACTTCTTCAGGATTGATAGATGTCATATCCTGCCAGCCTGAAATTTCAGTAACACCACCCATATTTTGTGCTATTGCAATAAATGATTCAATGCTCATTAAAATTGCAGTTAAAAATATAATTGGAAAAACTTTATTTTTGTTGTCTTTAAAAAATAATACCGCACAAAAGAAAAATAAAGTATAAATAAAAGTTTTAATATACCCATGCAAACTTAAGCTAAACAAGGTTGAAGCAAACAAGCTGACTGTTACAATTAAAAAATAAATAAATAATGCTTTATGATAATTGTTAAATCTTGGAATACCATCAGATTTAAAGATGTTTTTAAATATAACTAAAAAACTGAAAAATAAAGCCAATAGCCCCATATATTCACTGTTTAATATTAAAGCAGAAATTAATATTGATAGCAGAACAAAGTAAGCTAGGTTATCAATATTTTCCATAAAAAAACTGTTGTTAACGAATTTTTTAATATTATTGAACATCTTGATTTATCTTTGTGTGTTTATCTAAATCTTCATGAACATTATTTGTAGGCACCGGGCTAACAGAAACATTTGATATAACGCCGTTTAGCTTATATTTTGGACCCTCAAGCGTAATTGGAATGCCGATTTTTATTTTATTTCCGCCAACTACTGCATCACCATCTTTTGTTATTTTGGCACTATCAACAATCTTAACTAAATAATCATATTGAAAAGGGGTAGATTCATCATTCACAACAATATAAGGTTTTTTAGAGTTAAGCGATGGAAGCATAATTTTTCTTTTATCAAATTTAACATCTTTGATTTTTAATTTTGTATATGGAACATTTCTTATAGTAATAAATGTTTCATCACCTGCTTTAAATAGTTGCTCTTTTGCTGTTAAAGAAACGCCTCTTAAATAAATTTCCATCTCAATATCGCAAGTTGTTTCTATTTGATTAGATGAAGTTGCTCTTTTGCCGTTAAATGTTAAAAATCCAACAATTAAACCGATTAACAAAATACCGACAATCAGATAATCAAAAGGTTTTAATTTTTTTATAAAATCCATGCTGTTTCCCTTTTTCTTTCTATATAGTTATTTCTTCTTTTAAGTCCTCACAAGTAACTGTGTGACATCCAAAATATCTAATTACAATACTTGCTGCCAAGTTACCTATTTTCATTGCAATTTCACCACTAAGTCCAGCGCATAAGCCAAGGGCAAAAGCAGCAACAACAGTATCGCCTGCTCCTGTTACATCAAAAACTTCCTTTTTATTGTATGCAGGAATTTTTGCAAAAACAATTTCGTCATTTGCTTTTTCAAATAATGCCATACCATTTTCACCGCGAGTTAAAAGAACCTTTTGTAAATTTAGTTCTTTCAATAATTTTTCACCTGCAGAAATAAGTGTTGTATCATCTTTAATGAAAAATCCTGCTTGTTTTTCGCTATCTGGCTGGTTTGGTGTTATTGCATATACTCCTTTATATTTTTCCATATCTTTTTGAATATCTGCAATAACTAAAACATTGTATTTTTTTGCTTCTTTAATAGTTGCAGTTATTATATTTTGAGTTAAACAACCTAAATGATAATCAGATAAAATTACACCATCAAAATCTTTAATCGATTTTTTAATGTTTTCAATAACTTTTGCTTCAATTTCAGAATTAAGAGGAGTTTTTGTTTGTCTATCTATTCTAACTATTTGTTGAGTTATACTTTGATTGCATGAACCGGAAATTCTTGTTTTTGTAGTTGTTTTTCTGGTTTTATCCAAAACCATTAAATTAGTGTTGATATTTTTTTCTTCTAAAATTCTAAGCAATTCTCGTCCATAATAATCATCACCATAAACACCTAGAGCACTAACCTTTCCACAATTAAGACTCGAAACATTATTAGCAGCGTTAGATGCTGCACCTAAAATTTTTTTTGTTTCATAATGTTCTAAAATTAAAACAGGTGCTTCTCTTGAAATGCGTTCAGTATTACCATAAACCATTTCATCAAGAGCAAAATCACCAATAACAAGAATTTTAGGTTCTTTTAATTTATCTATATATTTAATTAAATCTTTATTTTCCATACAAATCCTCTAGTGGTTTAATATTACCACAAAATTTATTTTTTGTATTTTTCATTTCTTAATTTATATTGAATATCTTCTAATAATTTTCTATTAATTGAAAACAAATCTCCAATTATTGCCAAAATAAAGCACAAAAAAGAAATTACAAAAATTATTGTACATAAAATTAACGATTGTATATGACCTGTGCCGGCATGGTGAAAATAAAACCACAAATATCTAAAAGCAATCAAAAAACCAAAAAACAAAAAGATAAAAGCATTAATAATAAAAAACCTTGCAGGACGATAAATAATAAAAAAACGAATTAAATTTTTAGCTTGTTTGAATATATAATCAAACTCATTTTTAAATAATTTGGACTTACGATTTTTTTGCTCATTAACCCTTATATCAATATTTACAACTTTAAGATTTTTATTTTTAGCTTGAACTAATGTTTCAATAGTATAACTAAAAGGATTAAAAACATTTATATGCAACAATGCATCCTTTGAAAAAGCTCTAAAACCGCTTGCAGCATCTTTAATATCAATACCCGAAATTAATTTAACCATCAAAGAGCCAAATTTTTGCATAAACTTTTTAAATATTGAAAAAGTTTTTATATTTTTAATGTCTCTAGCACCCACTACAACATCACAATCTTGTTTTAAAATTGGATTAATTAATTTTTCAATATCACAAGCACAATATTGATTATCACCATCAATATTAACTAAAATATCAGCATTAATTTCAAGCGCGTAATTAACACCTGACATAAAGGTATAAGATAAGCCTTTATTAATTTGAGATTTAATAATTTTATCAACCCCAAAATCATTAGTAATTTTAGCAGTGTTATCGGTGCTTCCGTCATCAAGAACAACTACATAAATTTTATCAATTCCATCGATTTTTTTTGGCAGTGATTTTAAAACCTCTAAAATGCTGTCTTGCTCATTAAAACAAGGTATTTGGATAACTAATTTCATAGTGGTATTATACACCAAATGGAGGATATTTAAAAATAAATGTTAAAGAAATAAAAAAGTTGGCACGATATAAAAAATGTAAATCAAATTAAAATAATATACACACCATATAACTTTATTGTCATCCTTATTAGAGCCTATTGTATACTTTATACAATAGCTTTTTTTTATGGGAGTGCACTAAAACCGTAGCGCGACTGCGCTAGGTTTTAGAAACGACCCCATAGGATGTGAATAATAGCACAGCAAGCGTTGAGCTTGGTGGGCTATTATGATACTGGACTTAAAGAGTGCACTAAAACCGTAGCGCGACTGCGCTAGGTTTTAGAAACGACCCCATAGGATGTGAATAATAGCACAGCAAGCGTTGAGCTTGGTGGGCTATTATGATACTGGACTTAAAGAGTGCACTAGAACCGTAGCGCGACTGCGCTAGGTTTTAGAAACGACCCTACAGAATGTGAGGGTGTAAAGTTGAAACATTGAGCAAAAGTTTTTATTACTAAATATCCCAGTTGAAACTTTTAATATAATTATCTTTGTTAATATCGCCCATTACTTTAGCTCTAAAATATCTTGGCTCAGGGTTTTCAATTTCAATTGATGGAATTTTATTTTGTTTTTCAATTGTTTCAAGGTTTCTTTTTTTATCTTTATTACCTGTTAAGCCGCTAATAAGTTGATTTATTGAAGCGTTACCGACTTTACCAAGTGCATTTGATATATTTTGAGATAGTTTTCCATAAATATCAATGTTTGCATAATTTTCTAATATATTATAGTTTCCATCTAAGTATAAGCTTAGATTTTTTCCTTGTGAGAATATTTCAAGCTTTTTAATTTCGCCGTTATCAACGCTTAATTGCCCTTTTATAGTTTCAAATTCACCTGTTTTATATGGTGTTAATACTTCAATTAAATTATTTAAAGAAAAGCCCAAAAGTCCGTTTTTAAATAAATTTCCTGCCCTTAAAAGATATTCTAGGGAGCCTAATTTTGGCATTTTTCCTTTGTTTATTGAAAATTCAACCTCTGATTTAACATTTTTGATGTTGTCCGGTGTTTTAATATTTTTAGCAGTTAAAACAGCTGAACCATTCATTTTGCCATATATTTGATTTTCTAAATTTAAAAATTGCTTAGCTAGAGTATTGGCATCACATCCTATCATATTAGCGCTTAGAGCTAATTTGGATGAATTCATTCCGTAGCGTCCTTTTGCTGCAATGGTGCCGTTTGCAATATCTAAAATTATATTTTTTAAGTGAAATTCATTGTCGTTGTAGTTAAAGTTTCCTTTTAGGTTTTGTGCATTAATTTTGCCATAGATTACATCTTTAATATTAAAGCTTCCGTCTTTAATTACAATGTCATCGGGCTTTATAAGCAATTCTTGTTTTTTATTGATATCTGTTTTCTGTGATGGAATCATAAGATTGTCTAATAAATCTGCTATATCAATCTTTTGAGAAACGATATCGATATTATTGATAATATAAGGTGCTTCAAGTTTATTGAGTGCTCTTACATTAAGTGTTAAGTCGCTTTCTTTGTTTTTTGCATTGATATTTGCATCTATGAAGCGATTTGAAATGTTTACTTTGATGTTATTGATTTGAGTGTCATATAAAGGTATATCTAAGTCTTGTAAAAATGCCCTGCCGGTAATTTTTGGTTCTTTATAATTACCGTTTAAACTTATATCGCATTCAAAATTACCTTGTTTTAAAAGTGATTTTTTAAAGACCAGATTTAAAATTCTAACATTAATTGGTGTTGATGTTGAAATTCTAAGATTATTATAAAATATGTCATTGTCTTTTGAAATTGCTTCACCATTTACTTTTAGAGCAGTAATTGGGTTAATTTTTGAATTTTGATTTTTAATATATTTGATTAATCTCAGATTATGAATGGTGGCAATATTTTGTTTTACTGTAACCTTGCCTGCAATTTCTCTATCATGGTTTGTATCGCCAAAATTTGCTCCGCTAAAATAAAGGTCTGAATTTCTTGGGATTTTAGCTGAAAAATCAATTCGATAATCATTCATATTACCTTTGAAACTTCCCTTTAGAGGGATTTCTCCTGAAATTTTAACAGGGTATGTCAGATAGGGATTAATAATATTATCGCAAGTTATTTCATTTGCAATAGTTGAAAAATCAGCGCTTAACTCTTTTTTATTAAATATATCTTTAACTTGAGCATTAATAAATACAGGCATAGATTCATAATCTATATTTAGTGAATTAAGTTTGATGTCGTTATTTTTTAGAATGATTTTTCCTGATTTTAGTTTGCTTGATGTTACTTTGATTTTAGGTATAATTTGATTTAATTTGTTAAGATTAACATCTTTTAAATATACAATTAAGTCGCCTTTTGGAGTTTTAGAAACAAAATTATCAATATAACCTTTTATTTTGATATTGCCTTGAGCAATAACTGCATCAAAATTATCAAAAATCAGTTTATTTTCTTTTATTTTGATTGTTCCTGAATTAAATAGAATATTTTTATTTTCTTCGCTGTTTAAGCCTGTAATATATCCGTTGTTTTTTATATTATCAAAATTAATATTATTTATATTGATTGAACCATTTGAATTTATATTCATTTTTGAATAGAAATTAATTTCAGAAAGATTGGATATTAATTTTCGGGCAGAACTATTTAAAAATGTTGCATTTTTAGCTTCATTTAAAATATCCTTAAAAGATATTTTATTTGATGAAATATTGCTGTTGAACTGCACAATTCCGTCTTCTGCAATTTTTTCTATTGGTGTTGGAGAGTTAAATTTTAAATTAAATTTTGAATTATTAATAAATAATTCAAAAAATCCTGCTTGGTTTGAGCCAAAATTAAGCATGCCTGTAATATTTTTAGCTCCTAATCCATTTTTTAGGATGATTTTATTATTGTTTAAATTTAAATTTCCGCTTAGTGCTAATGTGTTTAAAAATTCTTTATTTTCGTAATCATCAATTCTGCCTTTAAGATTTATTTTTGCACTCATTATTCCGCTTGTTGCGGCAATTTGTTTTGTCAATGGCAAATATGGTTTTGAAATAAGGCTATTATTAAATATTTTTAAAATGCTTGCCATTCTGGCATTTGTAATATTTGTATTTAAATCAACTTCGCCTTTGGTGTTGCCTTTTCCTACTAAAAGAAAATTAGCACCATCCATTTTTCCTTTGATTTCTTTAAAAATTAAATCTCTGTCATTAAAAATAAGTTTGCAATTACCGTTAATTAATTTAGCGTCAAGTCCTTCAATTTTAGCTGAAGCATTTCTTGCTTCGAAATTGCCAAAAATTTGAGCATCTTTAATTGTACCTTGTGTTTTAATATCAATATTTCCATAGCCAGATATTTCCATAATCGGAACAGGGCCTATATTAAAGCCTATTATTTGTTGGATAGGCACAAGGTATAATTTTGCAAATGCTAAATCTATATTTTTGGTGGATTTAACGGAATATTTTCCATATAAGGAATCATCAAGATTAGATATTCCATCTACAATTACATATTCGTTTTGAGGAGTATAAACTCTTGTATATACTCTCATTTTGTCTTTCATAAATATTACATTTACATCATTTTGTATAAAAGATTTTGGATAATTTGGAATATAAATATTTTCGGCTTTTAAATTTCCTGTTATATCAACAGGTGTAAAGCTTTTAACAGTCATATTGCCCTTTAGTGTTGCAAAAAAGTTTGATTTTTTAAGAGTAGGAATTCCTTTTGGGCGGTAATATATTAAATTATCCGGTAAAAAATACAAAAATTTGTTTAGCTGAGTATTATTTAAAACAATATTTATATCAGGTTTTAAATCTTTTGAAAATATTTTTTCAATTTTTCCTTTAGATTTAACATCTAATCCTTCTGATAAAATATCAAAATTAGAAAATTCTAATGTATTATTTTCAATGTTAAATAATGAATTTATTTTAATATCTTGATATGGTGCAACTATTTTGTTGTTGGTAAGTTTAATAGTCGGTTTTTTAATAGATATTATAAGGTTTTTATTAAAATCATTACCTTTGTTTGATTGAATATTTAAATTGAGCATGCCGTTAAAACTCAATATATCTTTTGAGATATATTTCTTAACAAGATCGTTAAATATATATAAATTTACATCATTTAAACCTATATTTAAGCCAATATCTTTTGAACTTTTAAAAGGGTATTTTGAATTGATATCTATGTTTAATTTTGCAATTTGTTCTTTTGAATTAATTAAAGTTGTAATTTTTCCTTTTTGAGAAAGTCTAAAAACTTTATGTTTTTTTGAAATATCTATATTTGTATTATAAAGACAAAGTTTGGTTTTGCTTTTGATTTTGTATTCGTCAATAAAAGTAAGATTTATATTGTTTATTTTTGAAACAAGTCTTGAAATTGTAATGTCTGAATTTTTAAATTTTTCCAGTTCTTTTGTGTTTATTGCTTTTAGAAGATCTATTTCTCCCTTTTCGTTTCTTGATAAAACCATTGCTATTTCTTCAATTGTCATATCTTTTATATTTATTTTTTTAACAATTAAGCTGAATGGTTTTATTGTAATGTTTGGATTTTTGATTACGGCAAATTTTATGGATTTATTTTTATTATATATATTTATACAATTTGCGCTGAAAATTAAATCTAATTTTGAATTAAAAGAAAGATTTGATTTTTCTATTTGCAGTTTTAAACCTGTGTTTTTTTCAAAAATATCTTCTATATTACTGATTGAAATTGCGTTTTTAATAAAACCCAAAATAAAAATGAGAATTAATAAAATCAATGTTAATATTGAATATTTTTGTTTGTTTGTCATTTTTTTCCTCAACATATTTAGATTATAGTTTTTTTTCAAATATTTTGCTAAATGGTATATAAAAATTCATATAATTGAAAGGTTGAAATTATTAAAAAATACATTAACATTGAATTATGGTTAAAAAAATTTATTTAACAATTTTAATAATATTTTTATTTTTTGTAACAAGTTCTTATTGTTTTGCTTTTTTGCCTTGTTTGAAAAAAGGAACCTTAGTTAAGGTTTACCCGAAAGTACCTTTAAGCACGCAAAGCCTTGAAGAAGGCTCCAGAGTTTATTTTATTTCGCCTGCCGATGTTTGGGTATTGGAAAATAAGGCTATTGAAAAAGGGGATATATTTTTAGGTTATGTCAGCATGTTAAAAATGCCTGTTGTGGGTGTGAATGCTGCTATGAGTATAAATATTGATTTTCTTGTTAAAAAGAGCGGTGAAAAAAGAGAAATTAAAGGAAAAATTATTTTTTCAAATAGTGAAATTCTTGGAGGTAATCTAACAAATCCTGCTTCATATAATACAACAATTCACCCAAGAAAGGTTTATGGAAATCCTTGGGGCGGGACACTTCAATATGTTCCGAGCGGAGAATATGAATTTGGGCAGCATGTAGGAATTGATGCTCGAGATAATATTTTTGTTCAGTTTGATGAAGATTACTATATTTAAAAAAAATTTGTCAAAAATAATTTTAGTGTGCTAAAATAGCTTTAGCTGTTTTGGTGAGGAGTATATGGCTAAAAAGATTTTAACAGCAATTATTTTATCATTTGTTATGACGCTATGTCCTGTATATAGTGCAGCAAATTATAACTATACTTCATCTGATATGATGAATAATTCACCAAATTTGCAAGGTTATGCACTTTTTGTTCCTGCAGGTGTTACTTGTAGTGCTGTTTTATCGAATGAAATAAACTCGCTTTCTGCCATTGTAGGACAAACCATTAATCTTGTTTTGCCTATGGATTTTAAATATAACGGAAAATTAATTGCTCCATCGGGTAGTACGATTATGGGTAGTGTTGTTCAAACAAAAAAAGCAGGATATGGAAACAGAAATGCCAAAATGCTTATAAAATTTACAACTATTAGAACTCCTTATAATAATATAATTCCTATAAATGCTGTTATAGCAACTAAAGATGGATCAGGCATGTTAAGAGGTGCTACTACACTGGATAGTGCTAAAGAATACGCAAAAGATGGAGCTATCGGTGCTGCAACAGGAACGGTTGCAGGAGTTGTTGCAGGAGCAATAAGAGGTGATGTAGGGCAAGGTGCTCTATATGGTGCTGCGATTGGCGGTACAATGGGGTTAATCAAAAGAACAACAGATAAAGGAGAAGAAATAAGAATACCCGCTAACAGCGAAATAAACATATTGTTTAAACAACCAATTACATTAACAGCACAATAAATTAGTCCTTATGGCTAATTTATAAAAATTATTTATAAATAATAATTTATTTTGGAAATAAAAATTATGGCACAGATTAGAAATAGATTTGATATTCAAAATTCAATAACAGAAGATGAAACAACGGTTGTTAAAAGGCTTCCTAATTTGTTTGATGATATAGACGAATTAAAACCGGTAAGCGGTATATTAATTTCTCTTGCAACCCATGTTTTAATAGCTTTATTATTGATGATATTCAGTGCATTGTACGGAATAGTTTTTCCGCATTTGCCAAAGCCTGAATTACCTAATAGGGATGTAGAATTTAAATTGGTTCAAAATGAATCAAAACCACCGATAAACAAAAATACTAAAATAAGGTCAGACAGGGATTCACAAGCAGGTGGCAAGCATGATCCAAAAAGAGCTATATCTGAACCCAGCCCTATGGCTTCCGCTCCTAAAAAACAAGCTAAGCCAATGACAAAACCTGCTGCACCTAAAAAAACAGTTGTGCAAAAACAACCTCAAACAAAACCTGCACCTGTTTCAAAGCCTGTTGTAAGTCAAACAAAACCGGTGCAAAAACCGACAATATCAAAGCCGGCTGCTGTTAAACCTACTGTAAAACCTGTATATAAACCAAGTAATACAGTTAAACCAAGTGCGCCTAAAATTGCAACAGCTCCAAAGAGCCCGTTTACAATAGCTGCTCCAAAAAGTTCAGCACCTGTTGGCTCTACTTATAAACCAAAAGGAGCTCCAAGCGGAGGTTCATCTGGCGGTTCATCAGGTTCAAAAAGCGGAGCACCTGCACCAAAATTCAGTTCAGGCGGTTCATCAGGCGGATCTTCCAGAGGCTCATCAAGTGGTTCAAGCGGTTCAAGATATGCTTCTCGTGGTTCATCAGGCGGATATGGTTCAGGAGGCAATCCAAGTCCCGGAAATCCAAATGGCGCACCCGGAATAGATGCAATAAGACAGCCGAACTGGGGTCCTTATATGCGAGATTTAGAACAAAGAATTAAAAGAAATTGGTCACCTCCAAAGGGAGATAGCTCAAAACGCGTTGTAATCACATTTACAATTGGCAGAGACGGCAGACTTTTATCTAAAAAGGTTACTAAATCATCAGGTGTACCTTTGGCAGACAGAGCAGCAATGAGCGCAATTGAATTAACTGCACCATTTAGACCGCTTCCGCCTGAATTTAAAGGACAATCCGTTCCGATTGAATTTACATTTGATTATAATGTATTAAATAGTGTTTTAAGATAAGTAAAATAGGTAAATGAGGATAAAAAAATGGATTTAATGTTAACGGCAATAGCGCAAGATTGGGCGGTACTTACACCAATTTTTATATGCTCTATTTTGGTTGTATATGTTGCAATAAACAGAATAATGTATTACAAAAAAAATGAAAGAAATATTTCAGAGTTTATTCCAAGCTTGCAAAAAGCACTTGTAAAAAATAATATAGGTGCAGCTCAAAGAATTTCAGTGCAATTAGGCGGTATAATTTCTGAAATGGTAGATGAAGCTCTTAGAATTTATACTGAGCAAAAAGCAGGATTTTCAAGAGCTTATGATATTTCATCATCTTTAGCTACAAGAAAACTTGAACGTCATTTAACAATTTTAGGTACAATCGGAGGTGTTGCTCCTTTTCTTGGTTTGTTTGGTACGGTTGTAAGAATTTTATATACTTTCCAAGATTTGGCGACACAAGGTAATCAATCAGCTGCAGTTGCAACAGGTATTGCATCTGCGCTTATTGCAACAGCTTTAGGTCTTGGTGTTGCGATTGTTGCGGTTGTATTATTTAACTATTTTCAAACAGTTGTAGCACGTTTTGAGTCAGATTTTAAATTGATAAAACTTGTATTTTTAAGCTTTATTGATTCAGATGAAGAAGTTGCGGTTGAAAACAATAATTCAATAGCTCTATAGTTGAGGATAAGATGAATTTTAGCAGTACACAAGATGACGGCAGAAAGAAAACATTTAACGAGATAAATATCACCCCTCTAACGGATATTTTTCTTGTGTTGTTGATAATTATGATGGTTATTGCTCCAAGTTTTCAGTCTGTTGATAACAATATAAAAATGCCCGAAATAAATTCAGGTTTATCGATTGAAAATGAGAAAGCTACTGTTTCAATCACTAAAGACGGATCGTTTTATGTTAACGAAACGAAAGTTGCACCTGATGATATCGAAAATTCTTTTAGTAATATAATATCATCTCTTGAAAAAAAAGAGGTAGTAGTTAGAGCAGATAAAGAAACAAAAAGCTCTGAGATTATGAAAGTTATGAAGGCTGCACAAAATGCAGGTTTTGAAAAGCTTGTTGTGGCAGGTGAACCGCTAAGTAAAAAACAGCAGCAAGAGCTTAAAAATAAAGCTGAGCTTGAGGAATAAAAATGAAAAGACAAACTTTTAATGAAATAAATATCACTCCTTTAACGGATATTTTTCTTGTTCTTCTTATTTTAATGATGGTTATAGCGCCAATATTGGATCAACAAGGTTTATCTTTGGCTGTTCCTGAATATGTAGAAGAAAATCAGGTGCAAAAGGATAGCAAAATACTTGAAATAACAGTTACTCCCGATAATAAATATCTTTTAAACGGTTCTGAAATATTTGAAGATAACTTAGTTTCAACCCTGAAAGAAGAAGCTAAAAATAAACCTGATGGATTATTAATTCAAGCAAGTGGAGATTCTAACCATGAAAGCGTGGTTAGATTAATGGATAATGCTAGAAATGCAGGGGTTCAAAGTATTTCAATAGTAGAAATTTAAAATGATATTTTATTATAAAAGAAAAAGTCGAATTAAGAAAATTAAATCTTTTTTATCTGAAATTACTTATAAAAGGGGTGCTAGTTACACTCCCTTTTTTGCTTTTTTGAAAATAATTTTATTTTTTGTATTGTTTATTTTAATAGCTGCTTATTTATTTTATTTATTTGTTTTACCTGATTTTCTTGATGAAAATAAAATGGAGGGATATATCAACAGCTATTTATCTCAAAATACAAAACTAATTTTTGATGTAGAAGAATTTAAAATATATCCTGATTATAAATTTGATATTAATTTAAAAGCAGATAAAATAAGTTTAAAATATTCAAAAAATAAAGATTTTTTAATTCTAGAAAAGCCTGTAATTGAGATTAATCTTGTTACGCTTTTATTTAATTATATTGATTTAAATAAAATTAAAGCTGAAAAAATTACAATTAATACAAATTTTACAAAAGATAAAAAATATGATTGTTTTAATTATTTTAGCCCTGAAATTTTGGGTATGAAATCTGATAAATCAAAGTTTGAATTGAGAAATATAAAAGCATTGGTTGATAAATTGGATTTAAATATTTATGATGAAAATGTTAAAAAGAATTTTTATTTAAAAGCTAATGATATTAAGTTGTCTTCTTTTGCTTTTAATAATAAACAACGCCCTATCAATATCAAAGCAAATGGTATTTTGGCTTCAAGTAATTTTAAAATTGCAGATTTTGATTTAAATTTAAATATAAAATTAAAACAAAAAACCATAAAAAGATATAGAAAAATAATAGAAAAATTGAACTATAATCCTTTAGCAGATGCAGATAAATATAAATTCAGCGGATTAATCGGGATTGATTTAAAAATTGTATCTACTGATGAAAAAATAAATATAGATGGAAAAGTCGATTTAAAAAACTATTCTTTTAACGTTGACAATATCCGTATTCCAAAAAATAATCTTGAATTATTTTTTAAAGGAGATAAAATTATCTCTAATTGCGATTTTAACTTTATTAAAAATCAATTTATTAAAATAAAATCAGTTGTTTCAATTTCTAAAAATAAATTTATTGAATTGAAAATAAATTCAAATGATATAAATTTATCAGAATTAAGTTCAATAATAAATGCGTTTAATAAAATTTTAAATCTTAATTTAAAATATGATGAAATTATTTTAGATGGTTCTATTGTTGCTGATTTATATTTAAAAAGTAATTTTAAAACAATAAATTCAAATGGTAGTTTGAATATAAAAAATGCTTCAATATTTCATAAAAAAACGAATTTGAAAATAAAAGATATAAATTCAAATATTAATTTTGCAAATAACAAAATAAATATTTTAAATACATATGCTTATATTAATAATTCAAAATTTTATCTTGATGGATTGATTGACGAAAAGACGAATTTGAATTTAAACATGCATTCTGATTTAATTAATATTGCTCAATTAATATCAATGTTAAAAGCAGTTCCTTTTACAGCCTCTATTTTTAAGGATTATGATTTTAGGGATGGATTATTTAGAGCACAAGCTAAAATTAAAGGAAATTTAAAAAATCCGATAATTGAAACAAATTCATCATTGAAAAAATTAAAAGTATATTTAAAACCTTATAAAACATTTTTTTCAGCTGAAGAAGTTTTAATTAATGCAACTCCAAAAAACAATAAATTAGATTATATTGAAGTATTAGCTTTAAACAATAAAATTAAAAATTCAAATAGCCTTATTACTATTCCTAAACTAAAACTAAAAATAAACCAAAACGATATAATAATAGAAAAAACAAAGTTGTATTTTGATAAAATTGCTGCCGATTTTAATGGAATTATAAGTTCATATAAAACAAAAGATTTGAAGATTGATTTAAGTTTTGTTGGAAAAATCCCTCAGTATAATAAAATTGTAATTATTAAAAATAAAACTCCGCAATTTAAAATTGATTGCGTAATTAAAAATGATATTTTAGATATAACTGCCCTAAATTTGATTTCCGATAGTCAAAATATTTTGACTCTTAAAGGTGTAATATCAAAATTATCTTCAAAAAATCCTCAAATTAATAATTTAAAAATTGATATTCCGTCTAAAATTTCTTTAATTTTACCAAAATTAGATAATACTACACTTGATTTAACTGGCAAGATTGATTTATCTGGGAATATTGAAAACCCTGATATTAATGCTGATTTAGTTGTAGATAATTTGGCATATAGCCCTTATTACTTATATGTTAAAGATATGATTTTAAATATAAAAAATTCAAAAGCTTATGTGAATATCACAAAAGGCAGGCTTTTAAATTCGGATTTTGATTTGGTGGCGCAAGGAAGATATTCTAATAAAACAATTGTTGTTGATTTTTTAAACATACAATCAAATTATATCAATCTTTCTGTGATGGAAAAATTAAATAAATCTATTGAAAAATCAAATCCTGCGCCTGTTAAAATTTTAAATTTAAAAGGCAGTATAATGGCGCTTGAATTAATGGATACATTATTAAATTCCGTATATTTTGAAGGAACATTAGATAATGATATCTTAACTTTAAATAGCTATAGTGCTGATGTATTTAATGGAAAAGCAACTGGTTCATTATCTTTTAATTTAACAAACAATAAAATAAAAACCCAAACAATATTAAAAGAAATCAATGTTAGATTATTATCAAGTCAAATCAAAGAATTTTCAATTGCTGCAAGCGGAAAACTTAGCGCCTTAACAAATATAGAGTTTAGTGGATATGATTATAATTCAATTTTAAAAACCCTAAAAGGGTATATAAAGTTTAATATTGATAATGGTGAATTATCCCAATTTGCAAAGCTTGAAAGATATTTGCAAGCAGGAAATATTTTATCTCAAAGCATATTAAAATTGAGTTTAAACTCTGCCTTATCAGCTGTTACAAAGCAAAATACCGGAGATTTTAAAACAATAGAAGGAACATTTAATATTGATAATTCTTGGATTGATATTCAATATATTAAAACCCAAGGTACAAACATGAGCACATATTCAGAAGGTCGTGTTAATATGTTGAGTAAATATTGTAATGTAAAAGTTTTTGGCAGAATTCCGACTTCTATGGTCAGTGTGATGGGAAATATCGGAAGTTTTACAACAAATCAACTGGTTAATAAAATGTCGAATGATGCTAAAGAAATAATTAAATCAATTACCGTTTCGCCTATAGAAAAAATGCTTTCAGTTGAAATTCCAAAAGAATATTTGGAAAAAATCCCGTCTTTAATTATTGAAAATACTCCAACAAGAGAATTTATGGTAATTATAAACGGGCCAATAGAACAAAAATCTTCTGTTAAATATTTTAAATGGAATTTGAAAGACACAAATTGAAACATAAAAAAATAATTAAGAAATTAAGCTTTTTTGTTTTTTGGATATAAGATAATAGTATTATGAAATATAAAGATTATTATGAAATATTAGGGGTGCAAAGAAGTGCATCTCAACAAGAAATTAAATCAGCATACAGGAAATTAGCAAGAAAATATCATCCTGATGTCAATAAGGCACCTGATGCACAAGCTAAATTTAAAGATATAAATGAGGCTTATGAGGTTTTAGGCGACGAAAACAAAAGAAAAAGATATGATCAATTAGGTTCTGCTTGGCAGCAAGGAGCAGATTTCACACCGCCTCCGGGGTTTGAAGGGTTTAATTTTTCTAATTTTGGTCAAGGAAATGCTCAAGCAGGAGGATTTTCTGACTTTTTCTCTGCAATCTTTGGTGATATCTTAAGTCAACAACAAGGACAATCACATACTTATTCATCCGGTAATTTTGGCGGCGGATTTTCTAATTTTGGCGATTTTTCTCAATTCCAAAATGCAAGAAGCTCAAGACAAAATAGAACATCAGAACCAAAAAAAGAAGAAAATCTCGATATAGTTCAAAATGTTATTTTGAGCGTTGATGATTTAATTAATTGTCCTAAAAAATCGGTTACAATTACATCGTATCAACAATGCCAAGTTTGCCATGGTTCAAAACAAGGTTTTTGTTCAAATTGTTCATCCACAGGTATTGAAAAAATAACCAAAAATTTAACATTTAAAGTGCCAAAATTTGTTAAACAAGGTCAAAAAATCAGATTGAAAGGCGAAGGCAAGGTTGATGCTTATGGCAGAAAAGGCGATGTTTATCTTGTTGTAAAAATCGAAGATAAAAATTATGAAATTGATGGAGAAAATTTAATAAAAGATGTTGAATTATTGCCTTATCAAGCAGTTTTAGGCTGCGAAGCTCAAGTTGCTGCTCCATCAGGTAAATTTAAAATAAAAATTCCTCCTATGACATCATCCGGTAAAAAGCTAAGAATAAAAGGCATGGGTCTAGCAAAAAAAGATGGAACAAGAGGTGATTTAGAAGCAAGAATAAAAATAATAGTTCCTAGTGGTTTAACCCTTGAAGCCAAGGAATTATATGAAAAATTAAAGAAATTAAATTCGTAAAAAGATGTGTATTGCACATCTTTTTTTATACTTTATTTTTATTGTACTTTTGTCTATTATTAAATTAACGGATAAACTGTATAATAAAGTATTAGGTAAGTGGACTTAGTTATTTATTATACTGTCATATAAGGGAGTTAATATGAGTATTGAAAATGAAGTATCCAATGTAAAAATGACAAAAGTAAGATTTTGGATTATATTAATCCTCTGTATTATTGGCATTTTGCTTAGCAGTGAGCTTAGTTATATTTTTTATAAAACAAATTTTTTAGAGCACTTTGCGCAAAGTTTTTGTTCAATTTCTAATTTAATTGACTGCGATGGAGTTGCGCAGACTTCTTATGCTCTTACTTTTGGAGTGCCAAATGCAATTTGGGGCATAGTATTATATTTATTGTTTTTGTTTTTATTGTTCGTAGATAAAATTCAAGAAAAATTTAAAAATACAATTTTTGATGTTTTTGAAAACCCAAGAAGCTATATTGCAACAATTGGGCTTGTTTCATTTTGTTTATCTATGGTATTAGCAGGTATTTCAATTTTTAAAATTGATAAGATATGCGTTTTGTGTTTTTGTGTATATTTTGTAAATTTATTTATTGCATTAGCTGCAAATTCAAAAGGTTTTTTCCTTTATGATATAAAAACCACAATTATAGACTTTTTTAAAGGCGTTAAAAAGTATTTTATTTTATTTTTAGTTGTCTTGATTGCTTTTATTTCTGCATTAGTTTATTTTGATAAATCTTTGGTATTTTCTCCAAAATTAAAAAAAGAAAAACAATTAAAAGAGTTTTATGAAGCTAAAACAAATAAATATGCCGTTAAAGGTAATATTTTAGGAAAGAAAGATGCCCCTATAAAATTGTATATTTACAGTGATTTTAATTGTCCGTTTTGTAAAGTTTTAAATATAATGCTTCATAAAGCAGCTAAAGGTAAAAATGTGCTTGTAGAAGATGTTAACTTTCCGCTTGATACATCTTGTAACCATAGAATTGGTTCAACCTTGGGTGGTCATGAGAACTCTTGTTTGTATGCAAGATATGCAATTGCAGCTAAAAAACAAGGTTATTATTGGGGTGCTGCTAATGTGTTTTTCTATAATAAGCCAAAAACACAAGATGAGATTGAAGTTGAATTTAAAAAAGCACATTTAGATATTGATATAAATCAACTGCATTATGATGCAAATAGCCCTGAAACTTATGCAAAACTTGAAAATGATATAAATAGTGCAGCTGATAAAGGCATAATAGGAACCCCTGTTGTTGAAATTGAAGGAATTCAATATATGGGTGCTATGCCTTATGACGATTTAGTTAATAAAATTGATTTAGCTTTAAAAAGAGCTAAAAATAAATAAAGGTAATTAATTGAAGTTATGAAAAAGATAGTACTACATGCTTGTTGTGCGCCATGTGCGTCTTATCCGATAAAAAAATTAATCTTGGATAACTACAAGCCTGTAGTATTTTTTTACAATCCTAATATTTTTCCATATAAAGAATATAAGATAAGAAAAGATGAGCTGAAATTATATTGCCAAAAAAATGATATTGAATTTTATGAGGATGATTATAATATAAAGGAATTTTATAGATTAACTAAAGGTTTTGAGGCTGAACCAGAAAAAGGCGCCCGTTGTGCAATTTGTTTTAATTTAAGATTAAAAAGAACAGCTGAATTTGCCCTTAAAAATAATATTGAATATTTTACAACCACTCTTAGTGTTTCTCCTCATAAAGATTTTAATATGATTTTAGAACAGGGAAAGATTATAGAAAATGAAATAGGAATAAAATTTCTAGAATATAATTTTAAAAAACAAGACGGGTTTAAAATTTCAAGACAAATTGCCAAAGAAAACAACATGTATTTTCAACAATATTGTGGTTGTGAATTTTCAATAAGAAGAAATAAATAGAACTTTTATTTTTTTAAACATAAAAAACTAATACAAAAATATGATTTAAATCTTTGTGCCTACGTATTTTACACGATTTTTTAAAAATTTCAAGTCTTTTGTAAAATTTTATTAAGCCGAAATCTTGACCCCTATTATTTAGCCAATATAATTAATAAAGTCTAATAAAATGTTGCATTATGGCATAAAAGCAGCTTTTTTAATCAAAAGGCGCAAAATCGGATAAGAAAGCCACTTTGCACTATTTTAGAAATTAATTGTAATTACATATATTAGAGGTATTTAGATGACAACAACTGAAAAAGCACGCCGTGTTACTCCTCAAGGCATTCCTGCAACACGCCTTACGGATTTACCCGACTTGATTGAAGTGCAAAAAAAATCATTCGAGCAATTCTTAAAAGAAGGCTTAAAGGAAGAATTACTTTCATTTAGCCCGATTAAGGACTACACAGGCAGATTAGAATTACACTTTTTACCAAATTATACTTTTGATAAACCAAAATATACTATTGAAGAAGCAAGAATACATGACGCAACTTACGCTAAACAACTTCGTGTTATGATGCGTCTTGTAAACCGTGATAGCGGCGAAATTAAAGAACAAGAAGTATATATTGGTGATATTCCAACCATGACCGATAAAGGTACTTTTATTGTAAATGGCGCTGAACGTGTTATCGTATCTCAAATTGTTCGTTCTCCGGGGATTTATTATAAAAAAGAAGTTTCCCCAACCGGTAAACGTTTATACAATGCAACATTAATTCCTAACCGTGGCGCATGGTTAAAAATTGAAACAGATTCTAATGACCTTGTTTATGTAAAAATTGATAAAAACAGAAAAATATTAGCAACAACTTTATTAAAAGCGCTTGGTATTACACCTGTTGAAATGGAATCATTATTTACTCACTTTGATTTCTTAAAGAAAACACTTGATAAAGATACCGCTCAAACAACAGATGAAGCTTTAGTTGAAGTTTATAAAAAATTAAGACCTGGTGATCCTGCTACTCCTGCAGGCGGTCGTTCAATCTTAGAAGCTCGTTTCTTTGATGAAAAGAAATATGATATAGGTAAAGTTGGTCGTTATAAATTAAATAAAAAATTAGGTTTAAATTTACCTGAAACACAAAGAACAATTACAATCCAAGATATCGTTGCAGGTATAGAATATTTAATTAACTTAACTTATGACGAAGGTACTCTTGATGATATTGACCACTTAGGAAACAGAAGAATCCGCTCAGTTGGTGAATTATTGCAAAATCAATTCAGAGTTGGTTTATCAAGAATTGAAAGAATAGTTAAAGAAAGAATGACTCTACAAGATTCTGAAACTTTAACTCCTCTAAATCTTTTAAATACAAAACCTTTGGTTGCATCTTTAAAAGAATTCTTTGGTTCATCACAATTATCACAATTTATGGACCAAACAAACCCATTGGCCGAATTAACTCACAAACGTCGTATATCAGCTCTTGGACCCGGTGGTTTAATGAGAGAAAGAGCTGGTTTTGCTGTTCGTGATATTCACCCATCACATTATGGTCGTTTGTGTCCTGTTGAAACTCCTGAAGGTCCAAACGCAGGTTTGATTAACTCATTGGCAACTCACGCGAGAGTTAATGATTACGGCTTCATTGAAACACCTTTCTTTGTTGTTAAAGATGGACAAGTAACTGATGAAGTTCACTACTTAACAGCAGATGAAGATGAGAATTACCGTGTAGCTCCTGCTGATATCGAGCTTACAAAAGATAGAAAAATCAAAGATCCGTATGTTCCTGTTCGTTATCGTTCAGAATTTACTATGGGTGAATCTACAAAAGTTGACTATGTTGGTGTTTCACCAATTCAAATTATATCAGTTGCAACATCTTTAATTCCATTCATTGAACACGATGATGCGAACCGTGCATTGATGGGTTCAAACATGCAACGTCAAGCAGTTCCTCTATTGGTGACTCAAAGACCGGTTGTTGGTACGGGTTTAGAAGCACGTGTTGCAAAAGATTCAGGAATGGTTGCTGTTTCAACTGTTGATGGTGAAGTTGTTAAAGTAATGGGTGAAGAAATTCATATTAAAGATAATGATGGAAATGTTCACCAATATCAATTATTAAAATATGTTCGCTCAAACCAAGATACTTGTATTAACCAAAAACCGATTGTAAAAGAGGGTGATATGGTTAAAGCAGGTGATGTTATAGCAGATGGTGCTTCAACAAATATGGGCGAGTTATCATTAGGTAAAAACGTTCTTGTTGCTTATATGCCTTGGGAAGGTTATAACTACGAAGATGCTATTTTGCTTAATGAAAGATTAGTTTATGATGATGTATTTACATCATTGCATATTGAAAAATTAGAAATCGATGCTCGTCAAACAAAACTTGGACCTGAAGAAATAACACGTGAAATTCCAAATGTTTCAGAAGATTCAATTCGTCATTTAGATGAACGCGGTATTGTTAGAATTGGTGCAAGGGTATATGCTGATGATGTTCTTGTTGGTAAAATTACTCCAAAAGGTGAATCCGAACATCCGCCTGAAGAAAAACTTTTAAGAGCAATCTTTGCTGAAAAAGCGCGTGATGTTAAAGATAATTCATTGCGTGTACCGCACGGTGAAGGTGGTCGTGTTGTCGATGTTAAAGTATTTGATAGAGAAAAAGGCGATGAGCTTCCACCGGGTGCAAACACTGTTATTAGAGTTTATATAGCTCAAAAACGTAAAGTATCAGTGGGGGATAAATTATCAGGTCGTCATGGTAATAAAGGTATTGTTTCAAGAATTTTACCAAAAGAAGATATGCCATTCTTGCCTGATGGTACACCAATTGATATCGTACTTAACCCTCTTGGTGTTCCTTCACGTATGAACGTTGGTCAAACATACGAACATTTATTAGGTATGGCTGCATATTTAACAGGCAACCATTATGAATCTCCGTTGTTTGATGAAATGTATGGTGCTAACCAATCAGAAATGAACACAAAAGCTGAACTTTTAAAAGGTATAAAAGAAAAAGGCATTGATTGGGTTAGAGAAGATGGTAAAGTAACATTGTATGATGGTAGAACAGGTGAACCGTTCGACGAACCGATTGCGGTTGGTATTTCATATATCTTGAAACTTGTTCACCTTGTTGATGACAAAATCCACGCTCGTTCAACAGGTCCATACTCATTAGTTACTCAACAACCTCTTGGTGGTAAAGCTCAATTCGGTGGCCAAAGATTTGGTGAAATGGAAGTTTGGGCACTTGAAGCTTATGGTGCAGCTTATACATTACAAGAAATGTTGACCATAAAATCAGATGATGTTAACGGTAGATCAAGAGCATATGAAGCTATTGTTAAAGGCGACAATATACCAAGACCGGGTATTCCTGAGTCATTCAAGGTATTGGTTCGTGAACTTCAAAGTATAGGTTTAGATATTGCAGTATCTAAAAAAGGCGGAGAAGAAGTTGATTTAATGTCTGATACCGATGATTTAAGAAAATCGGCTCCAAAAAGAGTGTTATCAGATATTGACTCTGAACTTCTAAACATCGGCTTTTTAGATACAAGCATAAACTTTAAAGATTAATTAAAATAAGATTTAAAAATCAAAGGAGAATAAATGTCTACAAGTATTGATTATTTTGATTATATAAGAATTTCAATAGCTTCGCCTGAAAGAATTCTGAAATGGTCATACGGGGAAGTTACAAAACCCGAAACAATTAATTATAGAACACTTAAGCCTGAACGTGACGGCTTGTTCTGTGAAAAAATCTTTGGACCAACAAAGGACTGGGAATGTTTTTGCGGAAAATATAAAAGAGTTCGCCACAAAGGTATAATTTGTGAACGTTGCGGCGTTGAAGTTACCGACTCAAAGGTTAGACGTCATAGAATGGGTCACATTAAGCTTGCTGCTCCTGTTTCACATATATGGTTTTTAAAAGGTATTCCATCATATCTAGGATTGTTGCTTGATATGACTTTAAAAGACCTTGAACAAGTTATCTATTTCAATAATTATGTTGTAGTAGATGGCGCTGATAGTCCGTTTAAAAAATTCCAACTTTTAACAGAAGAAGAATATGAAGACTTTATTATGGAAAATGAAGATACAAAATTAAAAGTTGGTATCGGTGCTGAAGTAATAAAAGAATTATTATCTGAAATTAAGCTTGAAGAATTAGCAAACGATATCAGAGCTGAATTGGAAAATGCAGGTGGCTCTGTTCAAAAAAGAGCTAAATTAATTAAAAGATTAAGATTGGTTGAATCTTTAATTGAATCAGGAACTGAACCTACTTGGTTTGTAATGGATGTTTTACCTGTTACACCTCCTGATTTAAGACCAATGGTTCAATTGGATGGCGGAAGATTTGCAACATCAGATTTAAATGATTTATACAGACGCGTAATTAACAGAAACAACCGTTTATTAAGATTATTGGAAATGGGTGCCCCTGAAATTATCGTAAGAAATGAAAAACGTATGCTTCAAGAAGCGGTTGATGCTCTTATTGATAATGGCAGACGTGGAAGAACTGTTGTTGGACCAAATTCAAGACCTTTGAAATCTTTATCAAACATAATCGAAGGTAAACAAGGTCGTTTCAGACAAAACTTATTGGGTAAACGTGTTGACTATTCAGGCCGTTCAGTAATCGTTGTTGGTCCGCAATTACAACTAAATCAATGCGGTTTACCAAAAGAAATGGCTATTGAATTATTTAAGCCGTTTGTTGTTAATAAGTTAATCGAAAGAGGACTTGTTCAAAATATCAAATCAGCTAAAAAGAAAATTGAGCGTTCAGAAGCTGTTGTTTGGGATATTTTAGAAGAGGTTGTAGATGGACACCCTGTTATGTTGAACCGTGCTCCAACCTTACACAGACTTGGTATTCAAGCATTTGAACCGGTATTGGTTGAAGGTAGAGCTATTCAGCTTCATCCATTAGTTTGTACAGCATTCAACGCTGACTTCGATGGTGACCAAATGGCTGTTCACGTTCCATTATCAATTGAAGCTCAAGCAGAAGCAAGAATGCTTATGTTAGCTACAAATAATATCTTAGCTCCTGCAACAGGTAAACCAATTATCACACCTACACAAGATATGGTACTTGGTATGTATTATTTAACAATTATTAAGGATCCTTCAGCTCCTATAAAAGGATACTTCCATGATTTCACTGATGTTATGGCAGCTCATGCAACAGGTGTGTTGAAGCTTCACGATAAAGTAATTGTTAGAGATGAAAACAATCACAGAATCGAAACAACTCCGGGAAGAATTATCTTCAACGAAGCTGTTAGAAAATCTGTTTTATCGTAAGAAATTCTTAATTATTGGTTAAAAATTAAACAAAAATGAGGTAAATATAAAAAATGACTACATTAGAACTCGAAAACTCAAAAAAGAAAAAACACGTAGAGTTTATTAATAAAGTTATGAATAAAAAAGCTCTTAACCAACTTTTATCTCAAGTTTATCTTGAGTGGGGTGGTGCTAAAACTGCTGAGCTTGCAAATAACTTAAAAAACCTTGGTTATAAATATGCTACAAAATCTGGTACAACAATATCAATCCATGACTTAGATGTACCTGAAGCGAAAAAAGAACTTCTTCAAGAAGCTCAAGATGAAATTGCTCGTTCAACAAAGAGATATTTAAAAGGTGAAATCACAGAAGTTGAAAGATATACAAAAGTTATCGACACATGGAGTGAAACAACTGCAAAATTAACAGAAAAAGTAGTTGAAAACTTCAATAGATTAAACCCTGTATATATGATGGCATTCTCAGGTGCGAGAGGTAACTTATCTCAAGTATCTCAATTAGTTGGTATGCGTGGTTTGATGGCAGATGCACAAGGTCAAATCATCGACTTACCTATTAAATCAAACTTTAAAGAAGGTTTGTCTTGCACAGAATACGTTATTTCGTCATACGGTGCAAGAAAAGGTCTTGTTGATACAGCGCTAAAAACTGCTGACTCTGGTTATTTGACAAGACGTCTTGTTGACGTAGCTCAAGATGTAATAATTAGAGAAGAAGATTGCCATACTGAGAAATTTATTAATCTAACAGCTATCACTGATGGTGAAGATGTTATTGTTCCATTAGAAGATAGATTATTAGGCAGAACTGTTGCTCAAGACATAGTTGATAAAGATGGCAATGTATTAGTTACTAAAAATACAACAGTGGATAGAGATGACCTTGAAAAAATTAAAACCGTTGGTTTAAAAGAAGTAAAGGTTCGCTCAACACTTACTTGTGAGCTTGAATACGGAATTTGCCAAAAATGTTATGGCTGGTCTATGACAACCCAAAAATTGGTTGATATCGGTGAAGCAATTGGTATTATTGCTGCTCAATCAATTGGTGAACCTGGTACACAATTAACAATGAGAACATTCCACACAGGTGGTGTATTCAAGGGTTCAGGTGTTACTCGTCAAGCTAAAGCTACAATTGATGGTGTAGTTAACACTGATGTTAGAACACGTGAACAAAGAACTCGTCACGGGGATATTGTTCAAATTGCAATAAAAGAAGCTGATGTAGAAATTAAAGGAAAATCTGAAAGCGAAAAAGTCCACGTTCCTATGGGTGCAAAAGTTTTGGTTAAAAAAGGCGACGCTATAAAAGCAGGTGACGCCATTGCAGAATTTGAGCCAGCTTCAAAGGGTGATGGTTCTCGTTTAACTGAAAAAGCCTTAAAAGATATCACTTCTGATATATCAGGTGAAGTTGTATTTCAGGATTTTGTTGCCGATGAAAGAAAAGACAGACAAGGTAACATTTCAAGAATTGCAAATAAACAAGGTATTGTTTGGGTTCTTGGCGGTGATGTTTATGCCCTTCCATCAGGTTCAAAAGTTTTAGTTAAAGATGGTCAAAAAATTAAAAAAGGCGAAAAATTAGCTGAAACTCTAATTATTTCTGAACATGGCGGTGAAGTAAGAGTTGGCGATAGTCTTGAAATTGAAGAAGTAAATTTTGAAGGTAAAAAAATCAAAAAAATTGTTTCAGGTAAAGAATTAACTATTGTTATTGCTTCAATTCAAGCTTCAAATGCAATTTTTGAACAAACCAAAAAAGAACAAATTTGGACAGTTCCTGAAACAAATGAAAAATATATTGTTAAATCTCCCGTTGATACAACTGTTGAAAACGGTATGATTATAGCTGAACTTATTGATGATACTTATAAAGTAGAATCTTCAGGTGAAATCAGATATAATGGTCTTGAAGTTGATGAAAACCAAGTTGTTATAACTCCGGGTCAATTGGTATTTATCCCTGAGGAAATACATCAAATTTCAAAAGATTCATCATTAAAGCTTGTTGAATCTGGTACCTATGTTGAAGCAGGTACTGAAGTTGTAAAAGATATTTACACACATATTGCCGGTATCGTTGAAATTAAAGAATTTAATGATATTATCCATGAAATTGTTGTTCGCCCCGGTGAATTACATACTCTTGATTCAATTAATGATTTAAAAGTTGGTGAAGGTGAAGTTGTAAAAGCCGGTACTATTGTTGCAGGTAAAATCAAAGCTAAAGTTGATTCAATTGTAACGCTTGTTGAAAATGAATCTGACTTAATGGGAATTGATGATTTAGATGAAGAGTTATCTGATGAAACTCTAGAAGAAGATAACTTGGAAGGTAAATCAGTCCAAATTTTAATTCGTCCTATTCAAGCTTTTGACATTGAACAAAAAGACGTATCAATAAAATTCGATGCAACAGATGATGCAATAGAACTTGTTCCAATTACTCAAGTACAATTTAAAGATGGTGCCAGAGTAAGAAATCTTGATGGCGCTGTTTTAACAAGAACATCGTTAGTTTTATCAATGTCAGGTTATATTTCACACCTAAAAGGTATGGTTGAACTAGATAAAAAAGGTGACCTAAAAATTGTTGTATTAGAAACGTTAATTGTAAGACGTGAACAAGAAGATTCATCTCGCGGACTTTCTTCAACTCAAACAGAATTATTAGTTGAAAATGGTCAAGTGATAGATCCTAAGACTCCTGTTACAAAAACACAAGTTCTTGCAGTTAATGATTCAATCGCTTCAATCAATTCTAAAGATTCAGAATTAAGAAGATTACTGCTTGTTTCTGAAAATTACGAAGAACATATTGCACTAACTTCAAAAGCAATTGTAAAAGAAGGTGATTATGTAACAATTGATCAAAAAATATCTGAAAATGATACAACTCCATACTCAGGTAAAGTTGTAAAAGCTGATTCTAAAGAGGTGATTGTTAGAGTTGGTCGTCCTCACTTAATATCTCCTGGGGCATTGTTGCAAGTTGACAATTCTGCTCTAATCTTAAGAGGCGATTTACTTGCAACGTTGGTATTTGAAAGACAAAAAACAGGTGATATCGTTCAAGGTCTTCCTCGTGTTGAAGAATTGTTAGAAGCAAGAAAACCCAAAGATTCTGCTATTGCAGCTGAAGAAGACGGTGTTGCAGTAATTGAATATGAAGACGATATTCCAAGATTGTTTATTGAAAATGAAAACGGTAGAACAGAAATTAAATATCCAATCGAAGCTACTGTTATTGTTAACGATAAACAAGTTATTAAAAAAGGCGATGCTTTAACATCAGGACCTATGAATCCGCATGACGTTATCAGATTAAGAGGTGCAAATGCAGCTCAACAATATCTTGTTGATGAAGTACAAAGAGTATATCGTTCACAAGGTGTTGAAATTTCTGATAAACACGTTGAAGTTATTGTTCGTCAAATGATTAAGAAAGTAAAAGTAATTGATTCCGGTACAACTAAGTTACTTCCGGGTGAATTGGTTGAACTTAAAGTTATTGAAGCTCAAAATGCTGAAGCAAGAGCAAATAACGGTCAAGAAGCTACTTATGAAGCATTATTGCTTGGTATTACAAAAGCTTCATTAAATACAGAATCATTTATTTCTGCTGCTTCATTCCAAGAAACAACAAGAATATTAACAGAAGCTGCTGTTGAAGGTAAAAAAGACTTATTAAGAGGTCTTAAAGAAAACGTTATCATTGGTAGGTTAATTCCTGCAGGTACAGGTTTCTACCATCAAATCAATGCTTCAGAAGAAAAAGAAAAAGAAGCAATGAAAAGAGCAGCTCAAAAACATCAAGCAAGAAAACCATCTGCAATTTTAGAAGAAATTGAAGGTATGTTTGGTGTGGTTGATTCTGATATGCAATTCTAATTTTGTATATAAATTAATAAAAGCCTCTTGATAATCAAGAGGCTTTTTTGTTTTATTTAATATATAATTAAACCATGATTGTAAATTTTAATGATTTAGAAAAAATAAAAAATTCTAATAATCCTTTTAGTGAATATATTAAATTTAAAGAACAAAATCCCGATTGCATAATATTATTTCAAATTGGAGATTTTTTTGAGACAATATGCGAGGATGCTGTGCTTTTTTCTGAAATTACGGGTGTTAATATCGGAAAAAGAAATATTAAAGATATCGGTGAAGTAATTCAAGCAGGAATTCCAAAATCAAGTGTTGATAATTATATTAAAAAAATATTATCAAACAATATAAAAGTTTGTTTATGTATTCAATTAAAAGATGAAAATGGAAATATTTATCGAAAAATAATCAGAAAATATACCCAAGGTACCATTATAGAAAATGAATTTTTAGATAGTTATGAAAACAATTTTATTCTTGCATTTAATAAAATTGATAATTTGTTTGATGTTTCTTATGCAGATGTTTCAACAGGACAGTTTTATAAAACCATATTATCCGAAAATGATTTAGTTTTAGAAATTGAAAAAATTGAGCCAAGCGAAATTTTAATATTTGAAGAAAATAAAAGTTATATTAAAGATATTTTAGCTAAATATAATATTACATATTTAAATGATGATTATAAAAATTTATCGTCTGAAAAAATGGTTTTAGAGTATTGTAAAAACACTCAAAAAGATTTTTTGGTTGAACTTGATGATGTAATTGAATATAAGATTAATAAATATCTTATGTTAGATGAAATTACCAGAAGAAATCTTGAACTTAAAAGAACCAAATATAATTTTAAGAAAAAAGGAAGCTTGTTTTCTTTTTTGAATTATACCAAAACTCCGATGGGAACAAGACTTTTAAAAAAATATTTAGATGAACCTTTATTAGATGTTGATTTAATTTTAAAAAGACAAAATGCGATAGAAGAACTATTGATTAATGAAAATAAATTTTTAAAATTAGAAGAACTTTTAGAAAATTTTTCTGATTTATCAAGGTTTAGTGCAAAAATTTCAAATTCTACAATAAACCCTAGGGAGTTATTTCAAATTGCCGATAGTATTTATTTTCTTAATGAAATAAATAGAATATGCGAAACATTTAAATCTGAATTATTAAAGATTGATAAGAAATATTTATCTGATGTTTTAAAATTAATTAACAAAATCAAAGCAGGATTAAATGAAAATTCATCTATTGAATTAAAACAAGGTAATATTATTAATCCTAATTATAATTCGCAGCTCGATTATTTAAGAAATAAATTAGATGAAATAAATAATGAGATTGAAAAATATGAAATAAATGAAAAAAATAAATTAAAAATTGATAAATTAAAAATATCTAATTCTAAAATCTTAGGTTATTATATTGAAATTCCAAATAGTGCTCAAAAATTTTTAGATGAAAAATATTTTAAAAAACAAACATTATCAAATTGCACAAGATATTCAACAGATGAGTTGACAAAGTTTGAACAAGAAAAAAATAATCTTTTATATAAAATAAACGAACTAGAATACGAATTATTTATTGAAATCAGAAAACTTGCGGCTTCATTTGTTGAAATAATAAGAAAACTTGCGCTTGAAATTTCTAATATTGATGTAATGTTTTCTTTAGCAAAATGCTCTAAAATAAATAATCTTATTAAGCCAAAATTTAATATAGATGGAATATATGCAAAAGATGCACTTCATCCAAGCTTGATTAAACTAACACAAGAAATCACAAAAAATGATATTGAGTTGTTAAATGAAAAAATGATAATTTTAACAGGCGCAAATATGAGCGGTAAATCAACATATTTAAAATTAGTTGCTATTATTTGCTTGATGGCTCAAATTGGCTGTTTTGTACCTGCTTTTGAGGCTAATTTAAAAATAATTGATAAAATATTTTTTAGACAAAATGCTTCAGATGATTTAATAAATTCTAATTCAAGCTTTATGGTTGAAATGAATGATTTAAAATTTATTTTAAATAATGCTACAAAAAACTCTCTTGTATTATTGGATGAGCCCGCAAAAAGTACAAATGCTAAAGAAGGCGGGGCAATTGCAAGGGCATTTTGTGAATATGAAATTAAAAAACTTAAAGCTAAAACAATTATTGCAACACATAATTTAGAGCTAACAAAATTAGAACAAAATTTTTCTAATAATGTTGAAAATTATGTCATAGGTAATCAAGATATTGAAAGCGGTTTTATAGATAGAAAAATTAAACGTGGAATTGTTAAATCAAGCATGGCAATCAACACCGCCATTTTAGCAAAATTGCCCGATGAAATAATAATAAGAGCCAAAGAAATAATTAATTCTTAGCTTTTACCCTGCCATAAATATCTTTATATCTTACAATATCATCTTCTGTTAATTTGTCGCCTTTTTGAACTTCAATTATTTTTAGTTCGGTATCGTAAGGGTTTGCAACAGAATGGACTGCTTTAGTTGGAATATCGATAGATGAGCCGGCTTTTAGCATAAATACTTTATTATCTAAGGTAACTCTTGCTGTGCCAGATAAAATCATCCAATGTTCGGAGCGATGATTGTGAGATTGCAAGCTAAGCTGTCCTTTTTTAGATACACAAATCATTTTTGTTAAATACCCTTCGCCTTGGTTTAATACTGTATAATAGCCCCAAGGTCGATATACTGTTGTATGAATTTTGTGTGCATCGTTTTTTTCTTCTTTTAATTTGTCAAAGATTTGCTTAACATCTTGTGCGTTATTTTTATTGCATACTAAAATTGCATCAGACGTTTCAACAACAAATAAATCTTTTAATCCAATTCCTGCAATTAATCTGTTTGATGAGAAAAATAGAGAGTCATTGCAATCTTTTTCAATAATATCTCCAATTTTAACATTTCCGTTTTCATCTTTTTTACTAAGATTATAAACGGCATTCCAAGAACCAAAATCATCCCAATGAGACAACATTTCAACCATTGCAAGATTGTCAGTTTTTTCTAAAATTGCATAATCAATAGATATTGATGGGAAGGTATCAAAAGTCATATATGGAATATCATCTTGTTTTTTAAAGTCAAATTTTTGAACTATTTCATATATTTCATTTGCATATTTTTTAAGAGTATCCATAAATACCTGAGCTCTAAAAACTAATATTCCTGAATTCCAGAAATAGTTTGGATTTTCAATAAATTCTTGGGCAGTTTTTAAATCAGGCTTTTCTTTAAATGATTCAACAATATAGCCTTCCTCTGTTTTTTCTTTGGTTTTTATGTAGCCAAAGCCTATTAAGGGTTTATTTGGTTTAACCCCTAAGGTTACAATATAATCTTTTTGTGCCAGTTTTTTGGCTTGTTCAATAGTTTGTCTAAATTCTTTATCATCTTTTATTAAATTATCTGAGGGTGAAACAACAATGATATCATCACCTTTGTAGTCAAGGATGTATTTAACTGCAATTGCAATAGCAGGAGCTGTATTTTTAAAAACAGGTTCGCCTAATACTCTTATATCTTTATTGTATGCGCTTAGTTGCACTCTTACATCGTTAATATGTTTTGTGCTTGTTATGGCAAAAATATTGTTAATACCCATTATGCCCATTAAGCGCTCATAAGTTCTTTCAAGAAGGCTTTTAGAGGAAATTAATTTTAAAAGCTGTTTTGGGTAGAGTTCACGAGATAATGGCCAAAGTCTTGAACCTGAACCGCCTGCTAATATAATTCCATACATAAATAACACCTCTTATAAAATATTTATATATAATTATACAATATTTTTGAGCATGCGGGCAAACTAGTTTTTAGCTGTTAAATATTCTTCAAGAGAATTTTTCCAATCGGGAAGTTTATATGTACTATCTAAAACACAATATTTGGGGCGTTTAGCAGGACGAGGAAAATCGCTTTTATCTATAACATTTACTTCAACATTTCTTTTTTTAATTTCAAATATTTTTCTTGTAAAATCCGCCCAAGAAGCACTGCCTGATGAACTTATATGATAAATTCCATAGGGTTTATTTTCTTTAATTATTTCAACAATTTTTTTGGATATTTCATCACAACTTGTGGGGCAACCAACTTGATCATCAACAACAGAGATTTCTTTTCTAAAATTAGAAAAAGTTAACATTGCATCAACATAACCGCCGACACCATAAAGCCAAGACGTTCTTAAAATGTAGAATTTTTTAGTGGCTTTCATTATTTCTCTTTCGCCCGCAAGTTTAGATTTCCCGTAAACATTAATCGGATTTGTAGCGTCTGTTGTTTTATATGGTGTAGTAGAAGTTCCATCAAAAACATTATCTGTGCTGACATATAAAATTGGAATATTGTGTTTCTTTGCAATATTTGCGATGTTTCTTGTGCCAAGCTGATTTACGTCATAAGCTAATTGCGGGTTATCTTCTGCTTGGTCAATATTTGTATAGCCTGCAAGATGAATAATAAAATCAAGAGAAATTTTATTCATGATTTCATTAACCATTTTTGTATTTGTAACATCAAAAATTTTAGAATTACAAGCCCAATATTGCCAGCCTTCTTTATCCAGCATAGGACATAATGATTTACCTAATAAGCCTGTTGAACCTGTAACCAATAATCTCATATCGTATCCTTTATAAATGAGAAAATAATACTACTTAGGCTTTTTATATCATTTAGTTATGATAAAATCAATATTATGAAGAAATTTGCTTATTTAATCTTAATATTTATTGTAATTTTTACATTTATTATTTTGGTCTTTAAAAAAGACTATGGTTATGATAAAGCTCCAATTTTAAATGATGAACCTCTAAAAACTCCTGTTAGAAATGTAATGGGATATAAAAATATTACTATTAATAATATTGATTATCTTCAAACACTTTTACCTGTTGGGAAATTTGGCGGCTCTTTTACAACAAGCATTCTGGGTGAACCAAAAACCTTTAATCCATATAATGCAAATGATGCAACAAGTGCTGAATTATCAGAGATTATGTATGATGGTTTAGTTCAAACAAACCCGACTGATGGCAGCGTTATTCCAAAATTAGCTAAAAGTTTTGAAGTTTTACCCGATAAGAAAACATATATCATTCATTTAAGAAAAGGTGTTAAATGGTCTGATGGTGTTGAAATAACTTCTGATGATGTTTATTTTACATATAATACGATAATTTTTGGCGGTTATGGTGATGGTTCAGCTAAAGATGTTATGACAATTGATGGATTAATGCCAAAAGTTGAAAAAATTGACAAATATACGGTTAAATTTATTACACCTAAACCATTTGCTCCATTTTTAAGAAATTTATCAGCTTCAATTGTACCTAAACATATCTTTGAAAAAGCAACAAATAAAGGCAAGGAATATTTCTTAACATATCAAAGTATAGATATTAAACCTAAAAATCTTGTTGTATCCGGTCCTTTTAAACTTAGTGAATATTTGCCATCCCAAAGAGTGGTTTTTGAAAAAAATCCAAATTATTATTTGATAAATAAAAAAAATCAAAAATTGCCATATATTGATAAATTAGTTATGTTGATTGTTGGTGATATGAATAACCAGACTTTGAAATTTGAGTCAGGTGCGATTGATATGCTTGCAATCAATGCATCTTTATTGGATAGATATAGAGAATTAAAAAAACACGGAGATTTTGAACTTTATAATTTAGGTTCAAGTACAAATACAACTTTTATTGTGTTTAATTTGAACAACAGAAAAGACAAAACAGGTAAATATTATGTAAACCCAATTAAACAAAAATGGTTTCAAGATAGAAATTTTAGAACTGCAATAGATTGGGCAATAGATAGAGAAGATTTGATTTTGAATATATTTTCAGGTCTTGCAAGCCCCCTATATACGGCAGAACCTGTAAATAGCTTATTTTTAAATGAAAAAGTTGCAAAAGGTCACGAAAAAAATCTTGATTTTGCAAAACAGCTTTTATTAAAAAGCGGATTTTATTATAAAAATAATGAATTGTATGATAAAGATAATAATAGGGTCGAATTTGAACTATTAACAAATGCGGGAAATACTCAAAGAGAGGCTACGGGCGTTTCAATTAAACAAGACCTTGAAAAATTGGGAATGAAAGTTAATTTTAAAGCTATTGAATTTAATAGTCTGATTAATAAAACTCTAAATTCTCTTGATTACGATTGTGTCATTATTGCCCTAACATCAAATGTATTAGAGCCTAATGCCGGTTATAATGTTTGGACAAGTAAAGGCGCATTGCATTTATTTAACAAAAGAACGCAAAATGATTTAAAAAATAGCGATAAGCCTTATCAATTTGAATTAGAATTAGATAAAATATTCAATAATGGCGCGCTAGAGTTAGACTTTGAAAAAAGAAAAGTGATATATGATAAATATCAAGAAATTATTGCTTATGAAAATCCGTTGGTATATTTATATGCACCATTAAATATTAACGCTATAAGAAATAAGGTTAAAAACATATATCCAACTGAATTTGGCGGTTTGATATACAACATCGCTTCGATTTACATTGATGATTAAGAATTGTTAAGGGCTAATTTTCAAATAACATATTTTATGTATAATCATTGTATGAAAAAATTAGCTTCGATATTATTAATATTTTCTTTTTTATTATCATATTCACTCCCTGTGTATGCTCTTGAAAATAATGAGCAAGCCAAAATATCACAAGAAGTTCAAAATGAAATAAGCTCAAAAATAAAAAAAGAAATTAAAGAATCAATTATTGAAATTTATGGTAAAGACAATTCAGAAACGATATTTAATAATGTTATTAATTTAGCGGAAAAAGCAATAAAATCTCGTTCGGATGAATTGTTAAACCAAGATTTAAAAAGAGACTCTGATTGGTATAAAAACGAAATTATATACATGTTTTATGTTGATCAGTTTGGTGTAGTTCAAGATGATAAGAAAAACACTTTTAAAGATACAAGTAAAATGTTTGATTATCTTGAAGATTTAGGTGTTACAACTCTATATATGCTTCCATTTGCAGATAGCCCAATGAAGGATATGGGTTTTGATGTTAAAAATCCTAAAACGGTAAGACGTGATTTGGGCGGAATGGTTGAATTTAAAGAATTTGTAAAGGAAGCAAAAAAACGAGGATTTAAAATAAAAGCAGATTTGGTATTAAATCATTTTTCTGATACCCATGAATGGTTCAAAAAGCTTGAAGCAGGGGATGAAAGTTATCTTGATTATTTTGTTTGGCGTGATTCTATGCCCGAATATAAAAAATATCAAGATGAAAAACTTGGAACTGTTATAGAATATAAAGAAGATAACGGCCAAATTTCAAAAAGAAGATTGATTTTTCCTGAAAATACGGAAAACAATTGGAGAAAAGTAACGGTTAATAATAAAGACTATTATTTATATCACACTTTTTATCCTTTTCAATTGGACATAAATTGGCAAAATCCTGAAGTTTTATATTACGTTTTAGATATAATTTCAAATTGGGCTAATTTAGGAATAGATATATTTAGAATGGATGCTATTCCTTATTTATCAAAGGAAATAGGTACAAATGCGGAAAATTTACCTAAAACCCATGCTATAATAAGACTTTTAAGTAATTATATTCAATTGAGCGCCCCATCAAGTGTAATTCAAGTTGAAGCGTGTCAGCTTCCAAAAGAAATATTACCGTATTTTGGAAAAGAAAGAACGGTTGAATTAAATATTAAAAATGAAAAGAAGGAATTAAAAAGAACGTCAGAAGCACAAATTGCTTATCATTTTCCATACATGCCTGCTATATGGGCAAGTTTAATTACGGAAGATAAAAAATATTTTGTTGACGCATATAAAAATACTCCATCAATTCCTCAAAGTGCAACTTGGGGTGTGTTCTTAAGGGTGCATGATGAATTAACTCTTGAAATGGTTAGCCCTGAAGTTAGAGAAATTGTGTTTGATGATTTGGTTTCTAAAGGCGCAAGTTTCAGAAAGGGTTTTGGAGTATCAGGAAGACTTGCAAACTTTTTAGATAAAGACCCCGATAGAATTCAAGAAGCATTTTCAATTTTGCTTTCTTTGCCGGGAATTCCAATAATATATTATGGTGATGAAGTTGGTGTTGCAAATAATTTTGAAAATGCTAAAAAAATAGCTCAAAAAAGAGCACAAGGAGAAAAGGCGAATAAAAAATCTTTGTTATCTGCTTTTGATTCAAGAGATATTCACAGAGGAAATGTTCCTCAAAAGTTGTTCTATGGTTCAACAAAAGGATATTATGAATTTAATTCAAGGGTTTATAAAAAAGTTAAAAACCTGATTGCATTGAGAAAAAGTTTACCTGTAATGGTAAATGGCGATTTTGATATTTTAAAGACAAAATTAAAAAACAACTTTGCTTATATTAGAAAAAATAAAGATAAACAGATCCTTGTGATACATAATTTATCAAAAGATAGAACGGTGGCACAAATTAGTTTGCCTACAGATATTATACTGAAAAATGGCGGTAGCATTAAATCACTTAAAAATTTAATCAATGACGATAATATAAAAGTAAATATTTCATTGCAAAATAAAACAATGCACCTTAGAATGGCGCCATATCAAACATTGTGGCTTGAATTATAATAATGAGGGACTATATGTCTTTTGAAAATAGTATAATAAAGCCCCAAAAAACTAAAATATTAAATTATATCAATGTATTTAGAGGGCTTGCAATTCTTTTGATTATCATGGGTCATACTATGCAGTTTGGAAAAAATGATAGTTTGGCTCACATTGTTAACTGTGAAATTATATGCGGCGGAACTGCTTTATTTATTTTTATTTCAGGGTTTTTATTTCAGCATTTATCTTATAAATATGAATTTAAAAATTATATGAAAAAAAAGTGGACAAATGTTGTGATGCCATATTTGATAACATCAATTCCTGGGTTGGTTTTTTGTCTATATTGTCCTGCGGCATATAAAAATGCGTTTATGGGGTTAAATCCTTTTATTCAAGTGCTTGCACTTTTAACAATAGGTAGAGTGCACAATATTCCAACTTGGTTTATACCAATGATTGTTATATTTTTTATTTTTTCTTGGGTATTTATTAAGCTTGAAAAAAAAGGAGTTTTATATAAATTTTTACCTTTGTTGTTTTTAATTACTATTGTTGTACCCAGAGGGGTAGCTGAATATGAGTCAACCTTAGGGCTTAGTTATATAGCTAAATATTATATTTATGTAAAATATATTTTGTTGAACTTTGTGCATTTTTTATCTTTATATGTGTTTGGAATGTATTGTTCAGCTAATAAAAATATAATTGATAAATTTTATGATAATCGTTTAGTTTTGTGGTTTTTGATGATTTTATGCAGTGGCATAGATATATTATTGCAATATAAATATAATTATTCTAATTATACAATTTCAAAAATATTTTTAACTATGCTTACTGTCGCATATTTAAAACATTACGATGAATTTATTTTGTCTCATAAAAAAATAAACAAAACTTTGGATTTTATTGCAAAATATAGTTTTGGATTATTTTTTGTTCATTGGTATTGGTTTTTTATTTATAATCAAATTTTTCATTTGCCGACAGTTGCCCCCTTGGTGAATGGTGATTATATATTAACTTTTGGCGTAATTTCAATGAGATTTTTCTTTGTTGCACTAATTTCATTATTATCATTATTTATTACAAAAACAATTTTATTAAAGATTAATAAAAATATAAACACAAGGGAGTTTTTAGGATTATAAAATGTCTGATTTTTCAAGATTAGAAATGATGATTGGTTTAGAAAATCTTAATAAGCTAAAAACAAAAAAAGTTATTGTTTTTGGAATAGGTGGTGTCGGGGGTTATGTTGTTGAAGCGCTGACAAGAAGTGCAATTGGAAGAATTGATATTGTTGATAGCGATAAAATATCATCTTCTAATATAAATAGACAAATAATTGCTCTAAATTCAACAATAGGTCAATATAAGACTGAAGTTATGAAAAAAAGAATGCTTGATATCAATTCTGAAATAAATGTTGAAACGTATAATATTTTTTTCTTGCCTGATAATCAAGATGAAATTGATTTTTCAAAATATGATTATATTATTGATGCTATTGATACAATAAAAGCTAAAATTGCTTTAGTTGAATGTGCAAAAAAATATGATATTCCTATAATTTCATCTATGGGTACAGGTAATAAATTAAATCCTTCAATGCTTGAAGTTTCTGATATTTATAAGACTTCTGTTTGTCCTTTGGCAAGAGTTATGCGACAGGAATTAAAAAAAAGAAATATATATAAATTAAAAGTCGTATATTCAAAAGAGATTCCGATTAAAAATAAAAATATTGATGGAAAAAATATTCCATCATCTAATTCTTTTGTGCCGAGTGTCGCTGGTTTAATAATAGCGAGTGAAGTTGTTAAGGATTTATTGAATATTTGAGATGGTGATAAAATGACTGAAAAAGAAAAAATGTTAAATGGTGAATTGTATGATGCTTGTCTAGATGAAGATTTATTTAAAGATAGAATAAAATGCAAAACTTTATGTCAAAAATATAATAATTTAAAAATTGAAAATCTAGATGAAAGAAAGAATGTAATTAAAGAAATTTTATTTAAAACAGGTAATAATTTTCATATTGAACAATCTTTTTACTGTGATTATGGTTATAATATTTCAATAGGTGAGAATTTTTATTCTAATCATAATCTTGTTATTTTGGATTGTGCTAAGGTTGAGTTTGGAGACAATGTTTTTGTTGGGCCTAATTGCGGGTTTTATGCTGCTGAACATCCTCTTGATTTTAAAACAAGAATAAAAGGATTAGAGTATGCTAAACCAATTAAAGTCGGTAACAATGTTTGGTTTGGTGGAAATGTTGTTGTATTGGCGGGAGTTACTATTGGTGAAAATTCTGTTATAGGAGCAGGCAGTGTAGTCACTAAAGATATTCCATCAAATTGTGTAGCTGTGGGAAATCCTTGTAAAGTAATTAAGAAATTGGAAAACAATTAAAATTCGCCAACGCATTTTGTTTTACAATATATGCACTGATTTTCATTGTCGAGATTAATTTCTGTTACATTGAAGCCGTTTCTTTTTATTATTGGTTTTTTACAATTTTTACAATAGGTTGTTGAAGAATTTTCATCAATAATATTTCCGCAATAAACATAATTTAATCCCTCATCAAGAGCAATTTGCCTTGCTTTAAAAAGAGTGTTTTTGCTTGTTTTTTCTTTTTTGAATTTATAAGAAGGATGATATGCACTAAAATGCAAAATAGTATCTTTCCCAAGATTTTCAACAATCCATTTACATTGATTTTTCAACATTTTTTCATCATCATTTTCACCTTCTATTAATAGGGTTGTAATTTCAAGATGAATATTTGTATTTTCTTTTATATAAATTAAAGTATCTAATACAGGTTTTAGGCTAGCAAGGCAGTTTTTTTGATAAAATTCTTCGCTAAATCCTTTTAAATCAATATTTGCTGCATCGATATATTTAAATAATTCTTCTCTTGGTTTTGGGTTAATATATCCTGCTGAAACAAGAATAGTTTTAATATTTTTCTTATGAGCGCAAATTGCAGTATCTATTGCATATTCAAAAAACACCACCGGATCATTATATGTAAAAGCTATATTTTTGCAATTGTATTTTTGTGCAATATCGACAATTTCTTTTGGAGTATAGGGTTTTTCGATAATTGAAATATTAGAGTCCTTTTTTGTTAAGTGCCAATTTTGACAAAATAAACAACCCATATTGCAGCCTAATGTACCGAAAGATAGAACTTTTGAATTAGGGTAAAAGTGGTATAGCGGTTTTTTCTCAATAGGGTCAATAGCTAAACCTGTTGTTAAACCGTATTTTGTTGAAATAATTTTATTATTAACATTTTTTCTTGCAAAGCAAAAGCCTTCTTGGTTTATTTTTAATTTACAAAATCTTGGGCAAATTTCACATTGAATTGTTTCATCATTTAATTTTTTTTGATATTTCATAAAATATATTATAATATTTTTTAAGATTATTTTAAATGCAGATTGGAATAAAAATGTTAAATTCTAAAAATCCTTGTGTTGATGGAATGTTTTATCCTAAAACAAAAGAAGAATTAAATATCTTTTTTGATAATTTTGAAAAAAATATGTTTACTTCAAAGGAAAAATCAAGAGCTGTAATTGCTCCTCATGCCGGTTATGTGTATTCAGGAAAGTTGGCTTTTAATATAATTAATTGCTTAAAAAAAGAAATAGAAAACATTTTTATAATTGCACCTGCTCATAAATATTATCTTGAAGAATGTGCTATATCAAATTATGATGAGTTTATTTTACCTAATGGTAAAATTGAGGTGAATAAAGAAATAATTAATGAATTAAATCAAAAATTTGATATTAAATTTTGTGATGAGGCTTTTAATAACGAACATGCTATTGAGGTTCAACTGCCTATTTTGAATTATCTAAAAAAAGATAATAATTTTAAAATAATTCCTGTATTATCAGGTGTATACGATATTGAAAAAGTAAAAGAAATAATTGGTTTTTATTGGCAAGATGAAAAAAATGGTTTTATAATTTCATCTGATTTAAGTCATTTTCATAAACCTGATGATACTAAAAAAATAGATTTAGATACTGCTAATTTAATTGAGGATAATAAAATTGATAATTTCAATCCTCAAAGAGCGTGTGGAAATGTAGGAATTTGCGGGTTAGTAAAATTTGCAAATGAAAATAACTTTTCTCTAATAAGATTAGGTTTATATAATTCATCAGATATAACCCATGATACAAATAGCGCCGTTGGTTACGGGGCTTGGTTTTTAATTGAGGAAGAAAAAAATAAATATATTAAAAAATATTATAGTGATTTTATTCTTGATGTTTGTAAAAACTCAATAAAACACAAAGGTAAATATTACCTAAATGATTTTGATGACATATTTAATCAAATGGGTGCTTGTTTTGTAACACTCAAGATAAATGGTTTTTTAAGAGGATGCATAGGTTCAATTATAGCTTATGAATCGTTAATTGATAATTTGGTTAAAAATGCCTACAATAGCGCATTTAAAGATCCACGTTTTATGCCTTTATCTGATGAAGAATTTAATAAAATTGAAATAGAAGTTTCTTTGTTATCAAATCCTAAAAAAATGAATTTTATCAATGAAGAAGATTTATTAAATCAAATAGTACCTTTTGAAGATGGGCTGATAATTAAAGATAAAAATTATCAGGCAGTTTATTTACCCTCTGTTTGGGAACAGCTGCCTGATAAAAAATTGTTTTTAAATTCTTTAAAGAAAAAAGCAGGTTTAAATGAAAATCATTTTTCAAATACGTTTGAAGCATATAGATTTTATGCTGAGAAAATAAAATAAATTTATTAACTTTAATCATTTTTGTTTAATGATTTAATATTTGAAAATTGATTGCCCTTTGTTATGGCAACTTTACCTGAACGGACAAATTCTTTAATTCCATAAGGACGAACAAGCTCCGCAAAGGTTTGGACTTTCTTTTCATCTCCATCTATTTTAACCGTATATGTTTTATCGCTTACATCCATAATCATTGCTTCTGCTTGAGCTACAATATTCATAAATTCAGCTCTATTTTCATCACTTACATATACTTTTAATAAACCTATTTCATATTCAATAGCTTCACCGATTGAAAGGTTTGCAACTTTGATAACTGGAATTAAACGGTTTAATTGTTTACAGATTTGTTCAATTACATCATTATCGGCAGGCGTAACAATTGTAACTCTCGAATATATGCTATCAAGAGCAGGTGCAACAGTTAAACTTTCGATATTATATCCACGACCGGAGAATAAATCCACTATTCTTGATAATACGCCAACTTCGTTTGAAACCAAAACCGATATTGTGTGATTATTAGTCATATTAACATTCTCCTCTTGATAATAAAACTTTATCTATTGGTGCTCCTGCTAAAACCCAAGGATAAACCATTTCAAAATTTTCGCAAATAAAATCAATTAATACAGGGCCGTTGTATTCTATTGCTTTTTTTAGCGCAGGTATAATTTCTTCTTCTTTTTCAACTCTAAGCCCCAAAGCCCCATAGCTTTCAGCTAATTTTACAAAATCAGGAGAAGAAATTTTTGTTTGCGAGTAGTGTTTATTGTATATTTTTTCTTGCCATTGGCGCACCATGCCAAGATAGCCATTGTTAATAATGCAGTTAATTACTTTGAAATTATAGTCAACACAAGTCATCAATTCTTGTATATTCATTTGTATTGAGCCATCGCCTGCTATGTTTAGTACATAACCTTTCTTTTCTGCAACGCATGCGCCCATTGCAGCAGGAAAGCCAAAGCCCATTGTGCCTAAACCGCCTGATGTGATTAGTTTTCTTGGTTGGTTGAATTTGAAATTTTGAGCTGTCCACATTTGATGTTGACCAACTTCTGTTGAAACAATAGGTTCGTCTTTTTTGGTGTATTCATAAATTTTTTCTAAAACAGTTATTGCGCTTAATTTATCTGAAGTTTTTTGTGCAATTGCAACTTTTTTCTTCCATTCTTGGATGTCGCTAAACCATTTATCTTTAAGTTCTATATTAATTTTGTGATGTGATTTAGATAATTGTGAAAGCATTGTGGTTAAAACATTTTTAATATCGCCTACAATTGGTATTGAAGCTTTAACGTTTTTAGATATAGAGCAAGGGTCGATATCAACATGGATAACCTGTGCATCACGAGCAAATTTATTAAGGCATCCGGTAATTCTATCAGAAAATCGTGTGCCTATTGCAAAGATTACATCTGCATTTGCAACTGTTAAATTGGCGCAATAATTTCCATGCATTCCCATCATTCCAAGACTTGTTTCAAGATTATCAGGGTATGTCCCTGCTCCCATTAGGGTGTGAACAACAGGAATATGAAGCCTTGTTGCTATTTCTTTTAATTCTTTACTTGCATTTGCTGCAACTACTCCGCCCCCTGATATAATAACAGGGCGTTTTGATTCAAATAGGGTTTCAAGAGCTTTTTGAATTTGTAAAGGGTGTCCTTTGTAGTTTGGATTATACCCTACAAGCTCAACATTTTTGGGGTAATTAAATGCGCATTTTGAAACAAATACATCGGCAGGGATATCAATAACAACAGGTCCTCTTTTACCTGTTGTTGCAATATAAAATGCCTCTTTTACAACCCTTGCTAAATCTCTAACATCCTTAACAAGATAATTATGTTTACAGCAAGAGCGTGTAATACCTACGATATCTGCTTCTTGAAAAGCGTCACCGCCGATTAATTTTGAATTAACTTGACCTGTGATTAAAATTAAAGGTGTACCGTCATAATACGCATTAGCTAAACCTGTGATTGTGTTACAAGCCCCAGGGCCCGAAGTTACAACGGCAACTCCTGGTTTACCGGATACTCTTGCATATCCTTCTGCAGCATGGACTGCGGCTTGCTCATGGCGAACAAGATAGTGTTTAATGTCGTTTTGCAGATATAATGCATCATATAAAGGCAGGACGACACCGCCCGGGTATCCGAAAATTTCTTCAACACCTTCTTTTTGTAGTGATTTTAGCAGAATTTCCGCACCGGAATACATAACCTTGTTCATTAATACCTTCCTTCCAGTATGTCTTTAAATAAATTATAGCAAAGAAAAGTTATTTAATAAAAATTGTTACATTGTTTATAATGTAAATTTTTCTCAATAATTAAATATGATAATTTATTTTAATCTATAATATCTTTGGAGTTAAAAGTTTATGTTTGATTATATTAAAGGATTATTAACGGCAAAAAATTTCCCTTATTGTACTATTGAATGCAACAATATAGGTTATTTATTGTTAGTTAATTATAGAACAATTCAAACATTGCCTGAATTAAATTCTGAAGTAAAGATTTATCTTAAATTAATACATAAAGAAGATTCAATGACTCTTTGCGGATTTAATAATAAACAGGATAGAATTATTTTTGATATTTTGACTTCTGTTTCAGGAATTGGTACAAAAGTTGCTTTTGCTCTTTTAGATGAGTTTGAGACAAATGAATTAATAAATGCAGTTATAGAGCAAGATTATAAATCTATTTCAAGAACAAAAGGTATAGGACCTAAAATGGCACAAAAAATTGTGTTAGAAATAAAAGATAAATTAACAAAAATGGATATGACAGCAGAATTAATTTCATCAAAATCAAAATATGATGATATTTCAAATGAAACTATAACTCAAGCAATAACAGTGCTTCAATCATTGGGTTATGAAAAAAATGAATATCAGTCTGCAATAGAAACAGCACTTAGTGCACTTAAAAAAGATGACGCTCAAGAGTTGATTAAAGAAACGTTAAAAATATTATCAATATTTTAAAATATTATAGAGGATAGAATATGAAATTTGAAAAATTTAAAAAACAAAAAAGAGAATTAAGAGTGCTCTTTGCATCAGCTGAAGTTGCACCATACTCTAAAGTTGGCGGTTTAGCTGATGTTGTTGGGCAATTACCTCTTTATTTAGATAAACAAGATGTTGAATGTGCCATTTTTACTCCATTGTATGGTTCAATTGATCAAGAAAAATACAATATAAAAGAGCTTGAAAATTCTGATTTAACTATCGATATGGGTCATTCTAGACACATTTTTAAATTAAAAATGTGTGAAATTCCAAAAACAAAAGTCAAAGTGTTTTTTGTTGATAATCCAAAATATTTTTCTTGTTTTAATGTAGTATATCCAAAATGGTGCGATGAAATGTATGAAATGCAAAGATATGTTGCATTTAATCTTGCTACTTTGGAATATGCAAAATTACTTAATTTTAAGCCTGATATTATCCATGCCAATGATTGGCACACTGCGATGTTACCTGTTTATTTAAAATCAAACTATAAATATGATGAATTTTATAAAGATACTAAATCGGTTTTCACAATTCATAATCTTGCTTATCAAGGAACTTGCGATAAATCAATTATAGATTTTGCAAATATGAGATGGGATAATGTTTATAAAGATAATTGTCTTGAACATTACGGAAAAGTTAATTGGTTAAAAGGTGCGCTTTATTGTGCCGATAAAATTACAACTGTTTCGCCAAGGTATGCGCAAGAAATTTTAGGTTCAGATTTTGGTGAAGGTATGGATTATACCCTAAGAGGTCAAACATATAAACTTTGCGGAATTTTAAACGGCACAAATTATGATAAAAAACCGTTTAATATTAAAGAAAAACCAAAGTTTAAAGAAGAAATCCAAAAAGCCTTTGGGTTGCCTGTTAATTCAAATCGTCCATTAATAGCTATGATTTCAAGGCTTGTATATCAAAAAGGATTGGATTTAATTGATTTTTGTAAATTTGACTTAATGAATCAGCCTGCTGATTTTGTATTCTTAGGAACAGGCGAAGACGGTTATCAAAATATGTTAATTTGGGCATCAAATAATTCATCAAACATTAGGGCATGGATTGATTTTAAACCTGAATTATCGGAAAAAATCTACAAAGCTTCTGACATGTTTTTAATGCCAAGTTTGTTTGAGCCTTGCGGAATTTCTCAAATGGTTGCAATGAAATATGGGTCTGTGCCAATTGTAAGAGCAGTAGGCGGATTAGATGATACAATTGTTGCTTATCCTAATGATAGAGCAACAGGTTTTAAATTCTTGGGTTACGATGCTCAATCAATGTTAAATGAAATTAAAAATGGTATTTGGACATATTACGATAGAAAAGAAGATTTCAAAAACATGGTTAAAAATTGTATAAATACAAGGTTTTCGTGGGAAGACTCCGCTCAAAAATATAAGTTTTTGTATTTAGATGTATTAAATAAGAAAAATTTTTAAAAAAAAGACCCGATAATCGGGTCATAAATCGAATAAGTAGAGAGTTAAAAAGTAAAATTGTTAATTCAAAGGTTTAAAAATAAATTTTAAGCCTTTGTTTTTTTAAGTAAAGTCTCAATTGATTTTCTTAGTTTTAAATTTTCTAATTCTATTTTGTGCTGTATTATTTTTTGATTTTCTATAATTTGCCCAAACACGCTGATAATAAACTCAAAGCGATTTTTTGCTTTATATTTTTTAAATAATCCGTTTAATCTGTTTGATACCGTTGATTCAGAACAATTTAGTCTTTTTGCAATTTGAGATATAGTAAGTCCTTGAAAAATGCATTTAGCAATAAATCTATGCTCACACATAATTCTATCCTGTAAGTTTTTTTTCATGTTTCTTAATTCCATATAAATTATGTCAATAAATACTTTATTGTGTTATAATATAATTGACATTTATGTAAATAGAGTACATTAACAATTTACAACTGTCAAGTAGTAGTTTATAAAAAGTAATAATTATGAGTAACATCGGAACAAGATTAAAACAGATAAGAAAGCTGATTAACAAATCTCAAAAAGAGTTGGCTGATGAGCTTTCTTTAACAAAACAAGCAATTTCTAATATTGAAACAGGAAAATGTCTTCCAAGTATTTCGCTTTTGGATAAGCTTCTTGTTAAATATAATATAAATATTAATTATGTAATTTCAGGTGTTGGAGAAGCACTTAATTCGAATTCAAATTCTTATAAAGAGATACGAAAGGCTTTAATGAAAGAAGTAGAGAAGTTTTTAGATGAAAGAGGAATAAGCTGAATTAGCTTTTTCTGATTTATTAAACAAAATGTATAGTATATGTAACAATTTAGTAATAAATTTGCATTGGTATTTTTTTATGTGTAATAATCAAGAAAGTTAATAGTCTAACCATTCCTTTCTTGACTTATGCGGTTTAAATACCGCATTATTTTTTGTTCATTTTTTTGTTAAAATGTGATAAAATAAATTTGTGTTTAGATATTTAGAAAAAATATGCGGGGTTTCTGTTTTTTTGTTTGGTTTGTTTGTTTTAACCGAACTATTATTTGCATATTATGCTGATTGCAATTTTTTCCCAATAAAAACATATAATAGTTATGGCTTTATTGAAAGAAAAACAAACGCAACAATAATTCCTCTAAATAAATATCCGACAAGATTTTTAGCGCAAGTTGCGCTGCCTTGGGAATATTTTTTATACAAGTTAAATAATAAGACTTTGATTAAAAAATATGATGTTGCCGTTAAAAAGTATGGATTTCAAGATGATAATAACAGGTATGTTATTCAACCAAGCTATATAAATGCTAATGATTTTAAACAAAATTATGCTGTTGTTTCAATATATAATAAAAACCATGTTGAAAAGTTTGGAACAATAGATAAAAACGGTGATTGGGTAATAGAGCCAAAATATAGTTATTTGTGTCCTGTTGAAAGATATTATGTTAGAGCATGTATAGACAAAAATCATTGCGGCGTAATTGATCGATTTGGAAATCAAGTTATCACTATGTCATATAGTGCCGATAAATTAAATTGTGAAGATGAAATAACTTGTGAGAAAAAATTCTGTATAACAGGTAATTTATAAAAACTGCTTGCATGGGTTTTTTTGTGCTAGAATAATTTTATGATTAGTGAATTTTTATATGCAAAAATACATAGAGCAACTGTAACAGAGGCAAATCTTGATTATGTAGGTTCAATTACCATAGATAAAGCCTTGTTGGATGAAGTTGGAATTAAAAAAAATCAAAAAGTTGAGATTTTAAATGTTAACAATGGTGAAAGATTTTCAACCTATGTCATAGAAGGAAAAGAAAATTCCGGTATAATTTGTCTTAACGGTGCAGCTGCAAGAAAAGCGCAAGTTAAAGATAAAGTTATAATTGTTGCTTATGCTATGATGACATTTGAAGAACAAGAAAGTTTTGTGCCGAAAATTGCACATGTGGATGAGAATAATAAATTAATTACGGTTTAAATGAAATTAATTAAAGATAATGATATTATCTATGCTAATATAGTAAGAGCAAATTCTTATTTGAATGATACTGTTTATTTTACAAATGAAACAGATGAAATTCAATTTGGAGTTGTAAATTATAAAAAAGATTATAAAACCGGCGCACATTATCATAATCATCTTGATTTTGAATCAACAAGGGTTGATGAAATTATAATTGTGCAAAATGGGTCTGCTCGAATTGATTTTTATAATGAAGTTGGTGCTTATATTGTAAGCTGCGAAGTATATAAAGGTGATATTGCAATATTATACCAAGGCGGACACAATATTATTTTTTATGAAGATTCAAAAATTTTCAGGGTTAAATCAGGCGCCTATCAAAAAGATTGCGATGAAACTCGCATAATAAGCGTGAATAACCTTGAACTAAAAATAGAGAATGATTAGTAGATTTCGTTTGTATTATCATCTTCTTCTCTTAATGATGATAAATCATAGTTATAAGTGCAATCAAAATCTTCGGGTAATTTGTCGCTATCAGGCCATACGGTTGATTCATCAAATCGACATGAATCTAAGTTTTCTGAGGTTGAAAAATCGCTATCTGATAAATCTGTTTCAGATAAATTTGCACCTGCCATATCTGCATCAGAAAAATTGCAAAAATTAACAGCAGCATAATTAAAGCTTGTTCCGTTTAATATGGCTCCTGAAAAGTCGCATTCAGAAATTGAGGCTCTTGAAAAGTCAACACTTGTTAAATCGCAATCCGTAAAATTGATGTTAATTAAATTGCTTTCTTGAAAACTTGTTCCTGAAAAATCAATGTTGCTAAAATCTGCATTTTCGAAATTTTGATGGGAAAAATCTGCTTCAGATATATCTAAATCAGAATTTGCTTTGTGATATTCAACAAATGAATCATAATCATTTAATATCAAGTCAATTAAATTTTCTTTTGCCATATATTTCCCTTTAAATTATCTGCGTCTGTTGTGCTAATAATACTGCCTGCACTCTGTTATCTACTTTTAGTTTTCTGTATATACTATTAAGATGAGTTTTAACAGTTACTTCTCTTACAAATAGTTTTTGAGCAATTTGAGAGTTTGAACTGCCTTTTGCAACCAAAGAAAGAATTTCTTTTTCTCTTGATGTAAGAGGGGATATTTCATCTCCTGTGATAAATGGCAGTGCTTTTGCTTTTTTTATTTTTTTATTCCACGTTGAGCGTCTTAATAACGCTTCAATACGAGCCAATAAATTAGGCAGGATGAATGGTTTAATTATATAATCATCCGCTCCGAATTTTAAGCCTGAAATTTGTTTATTTGTATCAGAAACAGATGTTAACATTATTATTGGAATTTTTGATATTTTTTCATTGTTTCTAATTGCTTTCAACGTTTCCCAGCCATCTAAATTAGGCATGACTACATCTAATAATACTAAATCAAAATCAATTTCTTCATCCAATATTTTTAATCCCATAAGTCCGTCATGGGCAGCTTTAACTTCATAACCGTACATTGGAAGTGCATCTTCCAAGAGTTTTGAATTGTCATCTATTATTAATATTCGTCCCAGTGAGCTCATACTATTAAATTCTCTCTAATCGCTTTTATTGCTGCTTGCGTTCTGTCTTCAACATCCATTTTTTGTAAAATTGAACACACATGCACCTTAGTTGTGTTAACTGATATTGATAATTCTTTGGCAATTTGAGAATTATTATATCCTGTTGCTAATAATATTAACACTCTTTTTTCTTGTTGGGTTAAATTGTAACAATCCTTTATGGAAATATTTGCAAATTTTGAATTATTTTTAGATGTTGATTGCATAACAAAATTTGCTATAGCAGAATCAAAATACATTGAACCATTTATTACATCTTTTATTATTTCACATAATTTTTCAGGTTTAATATCTTTTGTGCAATATGCATTGATTCCTGCTTCAAGACAAGCTAAAACCTCATCTTTTTCACAGTGAGAGGTTAGTATTATAATTTTTATATCATTATATTTAGCTTTAATTCTTCTTGTTGCTTCAACTCCATTAATTTCTGGTAAGCCTAAATCCATTAAAACTAAATCAATTTGATTTTTTTCACATATATCAAAAGCTTCTTGGGCGGTTTCTGCTACCCAAATATTGTTTGTATAATCTTGCGTTTCAATTGATGTTTTAAGAGCAAAAGAAGTTAGTGCATGATCTTCTACGATTAAAATATTACTTTTCATATCCATACTTAAAGATATTATAAATTAACTTAATAATAAATTGCAATATCTTAAGTTTTTTGTTAAGTTATTAACTAAAGGAAGAAATTATGATTACAAAAAAAGACGTAGAACATGTTGCAAAATTAGCAAGATTAGAATTAACAGAAGATGAAAAAGAGATGTTTACTCATCAATTGGGTGATGTTTTAGCACATGTCGAAAAAATGAACGAAGTTGACACAACAGGGGTTGATCCTATGAATCATCCGATTGATTTTGTTAATGTTATGAGAGAAGATAAAAAGATTTACGAAAATACAAGAGAGGAACTAATGTCTAATGCACCTGATATTGAGGGTGAATATTTTAAAGTTCCCAAAATAAATTAAGGGGTTGTATGACAAAATATATTTTTATAACAGGCGGTGTAGTAAGTTCTTTGGGGAAAGGAATTGTTGCCGCCTCTTTAGGTAGGCTTTTGGTTTCAAGGGGCTACAAGGTTTCAATACAAAAATTTGATCCTTATATTAATGTGGACCCAGGAACAATGAGCCCCTTTCAGCATGGTGAAGTTTTTGTTTGCGAAGATGGTGCTGAAACAGATCTTGATTTAGGTCATTATGAAAGATTTATTGATGTTGATTTATCACAAATAAATAATGTCACCTCCGGTTCTGTTTACCAAACTGTTATAAATAAAGAAAGAAAAGGCGAGTATCTTGGTGCAACTGTTCAGATGATTCCGCATATTACAGGAGAAATTAAATCAAGATTGATAAAAGCAGCAAAAAAAGACAACCCTGATATTTTAATAGCAGAAATCGGAGGCACAATAGGAGATATTGAGAGTCTGCCTTTTATTGAAGCAATCAGACAATTCCGTTCTGAAATAGGATTGCAAAATTCAATGTCTATTCATGTAACATTACTGCCGTATTTGCCAACATCAGGTGAGCTTAAAACAAAACCATCTCAACATAGTGTTAATGTTTTGAGAAGTTATGGTATTCAGCCTGAAATGCTTGTTTTAAGAACTCAAATCCCTGTGGGTAAAAATGAAAAGGAAAAAATTGCCCTGTTTTGCTCTGTTAATAAAGATTGCGTAATTGAATGTAAAGATATGAAAACAATCTATGAGGTACCTTTGTATCTTGAACAGCAAGGAATTGTAACACAAATTAGTAAAATTCTAGGTTTAGAAGAAAAAGAAGCTGACCTTTCTTTATGGCAAGAACTTGTTTATAAGATAAATCATCCTAAAAAAGTTGTTAATATTGCTCTTGCAGGTAAATACACAGAATTAAACGATGCTTATATATCCGTTGTTGAAAGTTTAAAGCATGCAGGGTTTGAAAATAATACTAAGGTTAATATTAAATGGATTGCATCTGAAGATATACAAAATATGGATGATACAGAAAAACTTTTAAAAGATATTGATGGAATAATTGTCCCAGGTGGTTTTGGAGTTCGAGGAATCGAGGGAAAATTAAAAGTAATACAATATGCCAGAGAAAATAATATTCCATATTTAGGTTTATGCTTAGGTATGCAATGCGCTGTTATTGAATTTGCAAGAAATGTTGCAGGATTGGAAAATGCAAATTCAACAGAGTTTAATAAAAATGCAAATTATAAAGTTGTTGATTTAATGGAGGAGCAAAAAAATATCGCAGGCTATGGTGCAACAATGCGATTAGGCAGCTATCCATGTAAAATAAATAAAAACACTAAAGCCTATGAATTATATAACTCGGAATTGGTTTATGAACGCCACAGACATAGGTTTGAATTTAACAATGAGTATAAAGACCTTTTAACTGAAAATGGGTTAGTGATTTCTGGAACAAGTCCAGATGGATTATTAGCAGAGATTGTTGAAAATCCTTCTTGTGATTATTTTGTTGCTTGCCAATTCCATCCGGAGTTTAAATCACGCCCTCAAAGACCCCACCCTTTGTTTAGGGGGTTGATATTAGCTGCAATTAAAAAGTCTCAAAATCAGTTGCAAAAAATTAATGATTAAGCTTTGTTGATATTTCTTAAGAAAACTTCGTCATATAATTGAAGTTCTTCAAGAAGTTTTGCTATGTTTTCTTCTGAAGCATCTTTTATGCTTTCATCTTTTAAATATGAAATTACTTTTAACAACTTTAAAACTTCGACACTATAATCCGATCCTTGATAAGAAATTGTGATTTTTTGTTTCTTTTTCATAACTCTTCCTTTGCTATTTTTATAATATAGCATAAGATAATAATAAATAAATTCAACGACATATTAAATGATATATGTATTGAATTTATTTGATATTGATAATTATTGAAAAATAAATTAAAAAAGTTCGCTTAAAAGAAATATAAAATTAAGAAATTTTTTTTAATCTTTACATTTCTTAACAATTAAATAATGCTTGTTTCATTGTTTCCTAAAATATAAATAGGTAAATCGTAATTTTCGGCTATTTTAAGTAATTTTGGCGGTAATTCTTCAACTGTATTTACTTTTGCTATAAGGGCATTAACTTTTGGGGTGTATAAGTTTGCTTCATTGTTGTTTAATATTGCGCCATTATTATTAAACATTTGATTGTTTGCATCCTGTATTGCTTTTTTCAGTTCTTTGGAGTTAATTTTTTTGCTGCCGGCTTTTATTGCAGTCAAATTATCAAGTTGTGAACTATATTTTATATTTTGAATTTTTGTGAATAAAGTTTTATATTCTTCATCTGATAGTTTTAGTGATTGTTTAATACAATCGCTTATAAACTTTCTATATGTATTTTGTTCGTTTGTTTGTAAACTGAAATTTTCAAAATTTTTATTAATTCCAGAATCTTGATTTTTGCTGTATGCATTTGAAATATTGACGTTTTCGGTTTCTATGCTTGCTCCGAATGTGTTATAGCTAAATGCTCGATTATTTTCAAGTGATATGTAAGATGCACAAATACATCCTTCGTAAATTGGATTATTTAATTTAATTAATGTTTCTATATTTTGCAAGCTTCCATCGTCAACATAGTGTGCAAATAATCTTAAATTTTCTGGTGTTGTGTTTGGGCAAAATCCATACTTTGATAAGTCAAAATCTTTTGATAGTTTTGTAAAATCAATGATTTTATATTCTTTATCACCTATTTTTTGAGTTGGAATAAGTGCTTTATTTACGATTTTAGAAGTTAAAAATATTAAACCTGTTGAATTTATTAAATCCAATTTTTCATTAATTGGTTTTTGCGTGTTTGCATTTAGTGCATTTTTAAAATGATTGTAAAATGATTGAGATTTGTTTATTGCTTTTAAGTCTGCTTCTGTCATTATTCTTGCAATTTTAATATCATTTTTTCTTCTAAATGCGCTTGCAATGTAGTTTTCATCTTTTTGTTCTGTATTATATAATTCTAGCCAGTGGTGATTTTTAATCAATTCGATAATTCTATTTTTTAATTCTATGGGTAAATTATATTTATCTAAAATATCTTTTGCATAAAGAGCGGATAAATATGGATGTGTTTTATCGTTAATTTCTTGAGGTTTTGCAATGTCATGCATGATGGTTGCAAGTTTAATTGCTGTTTTTTCAATGTCAGATAATTTGTTGTATTCAGGGTTATTTATGATTTGATTTAAGACTGTTAAAATGTGTATATCAATAGAATAATCTTGTGTTGAGTGTTGTTTTTTACCTATGATATTGATAAATTCAGGCATGCCAATAATTAAAGAATTAAGTGTTTTGTTTAATCTTTCATTATTGGTGGATATTCTGTTATTAAGAATGAAATTTTTAGCAAGTTTAAGTGCTTTTTCTTCATTTTCGTTTTCGGTTATAAAATCAAGGTTTATTATTCCATTGTACCCTATAAGAGAGTTGTTTTTGTTTCTTAGTTCTTGTATTTGTAATTTTTTTAATAAATTTGTTTTTGATTTTTCATCTATTTTAGATAAAATTTCATCCAAGTCTGATAAAAATTTTTCTCTTGGATATGTAAGCGGAAGCCCTTGTTTTTCATAGATTGTAAAATCAGTATTTTTAATTGTTTTTTCAATTTCTTCATCATTATTTGCAAAGAAATTTTTAAACATTTCAACAATTTCATTCTCATTTGTTTTTGTTGTTGATATTGCGTGTTCGATTGAATTTTTGTAATTTTCTAAGTCTTTATCTATATTAAATTGTTTTTTTATGGTTTCATTTATATTTTTGTTTTTTTGAATTTCTGTTAATATTTTAACCATATCCATTTTTTGTTTAAGAGTTGAATATATGTGGTTATTGTAATCAAGTTTTAATATTCTTAAGATTAACTCTCTTTTTGCTTCGTTTTTCAGGTCTGATTTTATTATAGTGTCAATCGTTTCTCCATTTTCATTTATGCTTTTTTGCATTTTTTCAAAGTTAAATTCCCTATGTTTTTCTGCAAGATATATTGAAAGTGATGTATCAAATATTCTTTTATTGTTAAATTTAAGCATATATAATGCTATAAAATCTTTTAAAATATGCGGGTTGTTTTTTCTGCTTTCATTTAAAATCATTGCCGTTGAATTTATGTCAAGCGTATTATCAAATAGTTTATTTCCATTTTCATCTTTCAAAAATGCAAGATATATTGCTATATCTCTAATTGATTTACTTTCTTTTGCCAGATAAACAATATTGTGTTCGTCATTGAAAACTTTTTGCCCGTTTTTATCTTTTAATTCTGCTAATTTTATTGCGTTTTCGATTACTGTATCGGATGATTGAGCTAATTTTAATATTAAAATTTCGTTTTTAAATATTTTTTCATTGCTTTCATTTTTTAATGCAGCTATTTTGCAGGCTTTGTTTATTGTATCTTTTTCTGATTTTGCAATATTGAATATTACCATTTCATTTGTAAATAGTTTTTCATTATTTTCATCTCTTAGAATAGATAAATTTATTGCATTTTCTCTTGCTTCGCTGTTTAGAACTGCGATTAGGGCTATTGCATTTATGTTTGTAAATAATCTTTTGTTATCTTTGTCTTTTAACAAAGCAAGATTTATCGCCTCTTGTCTGTATTTGCTGCTTAACTGAGATAATTTTATAATTGATTCTTCATTTGTAAACAAGTTTTCATTGTTTTCATCTTTTGCGTTTGCAATCTCAAGTGCTGCCAAGCTTGCGTTTTCATTTTCAAATATAATTTCTTGTAATTTTTTTTCGCTTGAAAAAATCCTATTGCCGTTTTTATCTTTTAGTTTTGCAAGAGTAATTAAGTTTTCACAATTACTTTTTTTGCATCTTGATAAATTATTTATTGTCCATTGATTTTGAAATAAATGTTCTCCATTTTCATCTGTTGTTGTTACTAATTTTAGTGCATTTTCTCGTACTTCTTTTTCGCTATCAATAATATTGCTTATTGCAAGCGGACTTGAAAAAAGTCTTTGCCCGTTTTTGTTTGTTGCATTTAGTATATTTATAATTGTTTTGCAGCTTTCTTCTCCTTCTTGAATAATTTTTGCAATAATACTTTCATCATTTATTAGTCTGTGCTCTTTTTCGTCCGTGATTTGAGCTAATTTAATTGCATAGTTAACAAGGTTTTTATTTGCAGTCGCAATTTGTTTTATTGCTTTTTTGTCTTTAAAAAGATTTTTGCCTTTTTCATTTTTTATATTAGTAAGCAGGGCGATATTGTTGTTTATTTCTCTTTTTCTAAATATTCTTGCAAGGCTCTGAAATTTCTTATCCGGCAGTTGTTTTTCTTTTTGGGGTTCTTTGTTTGATTGAAATATGTCATAATGTGTGTTGAAATTTGAGCTAAAATAAATTTTTTCGTTATTTTGTTTTTTGTTTGCCCTGTATTGAGAATTTAATTTTGGCTTTATATTGTTTATGTTCATTATTAACCTTCCAAATATAAGCAATAAAAGTATTTTTTACATATATGTTAATTGACATATTGTACAAAATAAATAAATATATAAAATTTACTTTTGGTTACTAATTATTAAGTTAAATTTTTATATTGCATAATAAAAACCCTCTTAGTAATTAAGAGGGTTGAAAATCTTTTTTGTCTTGATTCTCGTGATGAAAGGTTAGTGTGTGATTAGTGTGTTGTAAAGTTTGTTTTGGGGAATTATTTATGTCTTACATATATATAAAGTATATATAAAATATAAAATTGCTTAATTAGAAATATTTGTTACATTTCTTAATATAAAAAGCTCCCCAAAGGGAGCTTTTTATATGCATTATTTTTTTTAATATTAATCTTCTTTTTTTTCAAATATTATTTTGTCATCGCGATAATCCATTAGAAGTTTTGTTCCTGCCTTATAGTTACCGTTTAAGATTTCTTCAGCTAAGACATCTTCCACTTTCTTTTGAATTACCCTTCTTAAAGGACGAGCGCCATATGTTTCAGAATAGCCTTCTTTGGCCAAATAATCTTTAGCGGCATCTGTTACTTCAATGGTTAAATCTCTTTCAGATAAGCGTTTGAATAAATCCCTCAACATTAAGTCAACAATTTGTCTTATTTCTTCTTGACTCAAATGTGCAAAGACAATTATATCATCAACTCTGTTTAAAAATTCAGGTCTGAATGTTTTCTTTAATTCTTCATTAACTGTTTCTTTTAGTTTTTCATATCTGTCTTTTTTGTCATCGCCTGACACAGAAAAGCCAAGTTTTTGAGTGTTTGTTATCATACTTGCGCCAACATTTGATGTCATGATGATAATTGTATTTTTAAAGTTGATATGACGACCTTTAGAATCAGTTAAACGTCCATCATCAAGGATTTGCAACATAATATTAAATACATCCGGATGTGCTTTTTCAATTTCATCAAATAATACAACGCTATATGGTTTTTTTCTGATGATTTCACACATATTTCCGCCATCGTCATAGCCAACATACCCTGGGGGTGAACCAATCAGTTTTGATGTTGCATGTTTTTCCATGAATTCTGACATGTCTATTCTGACCATGTTGTCTTCAGAACCAAAAACAGCTTCAGCAAGTGCTTTTGCAAGTTCTGTTTTACCAACACCTGTGGGTCCTGAGAATATAAAGCTTCCTATTGGTCTATTTGGAGCTTTTAGGCCAACACGAGCGCGTCTAATTGATTTTGCAAGTGAAACAACAGCATCTGATTGACCAATAACACGATTGTGCAGTGTTTCTTCAAGCTTTAGAAGTTTTTCTGATTCCGCTTCTGTTATTTTAGTAACAGGAATGCCTGTTATTATTGAAACAACTTGCGCAACTTCTTCAACGCCAACAGTGGGTTTATTTTCATCTTGTGTTTCTCTCCATTTTTCAGAAATTTCATGGATTTTTTCTTTTAAGTTGGCTTCATCATCTCTTAAATCAGAAGCTCTTTCGAATTCTTGATTTCTTATTGCATCTTCTTTTTCTTTGATGATTGCTTTTAATTCTTTATCAAGTTCTTTACCCTCAGGAGGCAAAGTTGATACATTTAAGCGAACTTTTGAGGCAGCTTCATCTATTATATCAATTGCTTTATCAGGTAAAAACCTTTCTGTAATGAATTTTGAAGATAATTCGGTTGCAGCGACTATGGCTTCATCTGAAATAATTAATTTATGATGTTCTTCATATTTTGGTTTTAAACCTTTTATTATTTCAATTGTTTCTTCAATAGATGGTTGATCCACAATTACTGTTTGAAAGCGTCTTTCAAGGGCTGAATCTTTTTCAATGTATTTTCTATATTCATCTAAAGTGGTTGCACCTATTACTTGAATTTCACCGCGAGAAAGAGCAGGTTTTAAGATATTAGCTGCATCTATTGCGCCTTCAGCGGCACCTGCACCAATTAATGTATGCATTTCATCAATAACAAGAATAATATTTCCTGCTTGTCTGATTTCATCCATTATCTTTTTAAGGCGTTCTTCGAATTCACCTCTGTATTTTGTTCCTGCAATCAATAGGCCCATATCAAGCTGGATAATTTTTTTGTTTTCTAAAATATCGGGAACTTCGCAATCTACAATTCTTTGAGCTAAGCCTTGCGCTATTGCTGTCTTACCTACGCCGGGTTCACCAATTAAAACAGGGTTGTTTTTGGTTCTTCTTGCTAAAATTTGTATTACGCGCTCTATTTCTTTTTCTCTGCCTACAACAGGGTCAAGTCTTTGTTCTTGAGCAGCTAGAGTTAAATCAGTGCCAAATTCATCTAATGATGGGGTTTTAGCACTTTTTTGAGAAACTCCTGCTGCAGCCAAGGTTGAACTTGATGAAGATGATGTTGATTTGGTTTCACCAAGCATTTTGATAATGTTAGAGCGACATTTATTTAAATCTACACCCAGATTTTCTAGGACTTTAGCAGCAACCCCTTCACCTTCTCTTATTAAACCAAGTAAAAGATGTTCTGTTCCAATGTAATTATGTCCTAATTGTCTTGCTTCATCCCAAGAAAGTTCTAAAACTTTTTTTGCTCTTGGAGTAAAAGGAATTTCAACTGCAACAAAACCGCAGCCTCTGCCTATTATTTTTTCAACTTCTTCTCTTGCTTCTTTGATATTAACCCCCATTGATTTTAGGGTTTTTGAAGCAATACCTGTTCCTTCAGCTATTAAGCCTAAAAGAAGTTGTTCGGTTCCAACAAAATTATGACCAAGCCTGCGAGATTCTTCTTGCGCAAGCATTATAACCCTTATTGCTTTTTCCGTAAATCTTTCAAACATGTAAACTTCCTTATAAAAAGTTAATTATTTATCCACCTCAAAATTTTACAATGAAAAATATTATTCATCAAGCATTTTAATTCTTTTTTCGTGCCTTCCGCCTTCGTAGCTTGTATTTAGCCAAATGTCTATAATATCAACAGCAAGACCTTCTCCAATTACCCTTGCTCCCATGGTTAAGACATTTGAATTGTTGTGTAGTCTTGACATTTTTGCACTATATGTGTCAGATACGCAAGCTGCTCTTATTCCTTTATATCTGTTTGCGCATATTTGCATGCCAAGTCCTGTGCCGCATATTAAAATACCATATTGAAACTCGTTACTTAAAATTGAAGTACAAACTTTTTTTGCAAAAATAGGATAATCACAAGAATCAGTTGAATTTGTGCCAAAATCTTCTACACTATATCCTTTTGTCAAAAGGTATTTATATAGAAAATTTTTTAATGTATATCCGCCATGGTCGGATGCAATTGCAATTTTAATTTTATTCATTTTCACCTCAAATAAAATTAATTATACAATAATTTTCTTGTAGAAAAAATGTTTTTGATATAAATTAAAACATGTAGAGGTATTTTATTTAAAGGATAAAAACTTATGGCAGAAAGAAAACTAGTAGGAACAAATGAAATGTTCAAAAAAGCACTTGCCGGCGGCTATGCTATTGGTGCTTACAATGTTAACAACATGGAAATTTTGCAAGGTATTGCAGAAGCTGCTGAAGAAACTCAATCTCCAATTATTCTTCAAGTTTCAGCAGGTGCAAGAAAATATGCAAATCAAACATATTTAATTAAATTAGTTGAAGCAGCCCTAGCTACAACAACAGTACCTATTGCGCTACACTTAGACCATGGTGCTGATTTTGAAATTTGCAAAGCTTGTATTGATGGCGGTTTCTCATCAGTTATGATTGACGGAAGCAGATTCCCATTTGAAGAAAATGTTGCATTAACAAAAAAAGTTGTTGAATATGCACACGAAAGAGGAGTTTCTGTTGAAGCTGAACTTGGTAAATTGGCAGGCGTTGAAGATGACGTTAATGTTGACGCTAAAGATGCTAAATATACAAACGTTAAAGAAGCTGTTGAATTTGTTAAACAAACAGGTTGTGATTCTTTAGCTATTGCAATAGGAACAAGCCATGGCGCATATAAATTCAAAGGCGAAGCAAAACTTGACTTTGATAGATTAAAAGAAATTAAAGATGCTCTAAAAGAAGCAGGTTTTGGTGATTATCCTATCGTTCTTCATGGTTCATCATCTGTACCTAAAGAATTTGTTGCAAAATGCAATAAATTTGGCGGTAACTTACCAGATGCTCAAGGTGTTCCTGAAGAAATGTTAAAATATGCTTCACAACATGGTGTTGCTAAAATTAACATCGATACAGATTTAAGATTAGCAATGACTTCTACAATTAGAGAATTCTTTGTTGAACATCCTGAAAAATTTGACCCAAGAGAATATATGGGCCCAGGTAGAACTGCTGTTAAAGAAATGGTAATGCATAAAATGAGAGATGTATTGGGTACAGCAGGACACGCTAAAGACTAATTTTGATATTTAAATAAATGAAAAGCAGATGAAGACTCATCTGCTTTTTGTTTTAAAAAAATTAATAATTATATCAAATAAGTCTCAATTAAAGACAAATGTTTTGTCAAGTAAAAATAGCGCAATCTTAACTATTTTAAAAAAAATTTACGTTATGCAATATTTGCTGATTTCGGCTATGTCTTATGATATAACATATATAACAAACGAGATTGATATTCACTTTATGGGGGATTAAATGAGCCAATATCTAACCAAAGAAGAAATTAAACAATGGAGAAGCTCCTTAGAAAAAATTACTTTGGAAGAATATGCTAAAAAACTTGGCAAAGTTCTTGAAGAAGATAAGCAAACAAGCGATATTATTGATATTGTTATGCAAAATGAAAAAAGGTTATTTTCATCAAGAGAAAAATCTTCTAATCAAGTCTTGAAATTGGCCAAAAAAGCCCAAGATGTTCAACAAGAAATACTTTCTGAAGCTCAATCAAGTACTTTAAAGGAAATTAAATCAAAACTCACATATAAAAAACCTTTAACCCAAAGAGAGGATTCTGTGCTAAATCATTTTATCCAAAATAAAGGAGAAATTGTTTATGCAAGAGATTTAGCAGCAATATTAGGTTTGCCGACTGATTATGTGTATAAATATATTAAAAATTTAAGAACAAAAATTTCGCAAGATGTTCTTGAAAATGCAAACAAAGGTGGTTATATTTTTAATTTATAATTTATATTAATTTTTTGCATAATTTCTCCCATGTTTTATAATAAAAGCATGGGAGAAATTTTAGTTAATAGTTTAAATTTAATCGACGATATTATAAATGATACAAAAGTCAGCCAATTGGATTTTTACCGTTCTGTATTAAGTTTAATCTCATCTTTATATAAAAATACATCTTTAGGAATTTTTTTCTGTGAAAATTTAAATGTTATTTTAAAAGCGGCGATAAATTCAGGAAAAATTGTTAAAAATTATGATATTGATTCAAAAATTGTTTATGATTTTATTGAAAATCCAGATAAAATACGAGAATTAAAAACAAAGAAAGATGAGTTTTTATATTCAAATACATTGTTTGCTAAGCTTTCTATAAAACAATCTGTTTTTGGTGTTATGGTTTTGAGTGCGGATGATATGATTACGCCTGAAATCAAGGCGTCATTTTCTGCTTTATCTCAAATTGTAAGCTATAAAATAAAAGACTATGAATTAAATGAAGTGTTTAAAATTCAATTAAAAGCTATACAAGAAGCTATGATTGAAAAACAAGAGGCTTTGGAGATTATTAAAAAACAACATAAAAAATTGCAAGAGCTGGATAAAACAAAAAATTTGTTTTTAGCTAATATTTCTCATGAATTAAGAACTCCTTTAAATGCCATTATTGGTTTTTCTCAAGCATTGGATAGTAAAATTTTTGGTGACTTAAATTCAAAACAAGCGGAATATATAAAAGATATTCAAATATCAAGTTTGCATTTATTGGGAATGATTAATGAAATATTAGATATTTCAAAATTAGAAGCTCACGCTATGAAGTTTAGCCCTGTTGAATTAAACCCAAGTCAAACCATTCAAGAAGTTGTAAATATTTTAGAACCCTTATATAAAAATAAAGATATAGAAATTGTTTTTGATTCAAAGTTTGAATGTAAAATACTTGCAGATTATCAAAAATTCCAACAAATTTTATACAATCTTTTATCTAATGCAATTAAATTTACACCTGAAAAAGGTAAAATAGAAATAGCGCAATTACAAAAAGATAAAAATTATATTCTTAAAATTAAAGATAACGGAATTGGTATAGATAAAAAATTTCATAATAAAATATTTAAAAAATTTGTTCATTTAAATAATGTCTATACGAAAAATCAAAATTCAACAGGTCTTGGTTTAACTATTACTAAAGAGCTTGTTAAATTGCACAAAGGAAAAATTTATCTTGAAAGTGAGATAAATAAAGGTACAACTTTTACTATGGAATTTAAAAATATAATATTATGACAAAAAAAATATTAATTGTTGAAGATAATGAATTGAATATGAAGCTATTTTTTGATATATTGACATATCAAAATTTTGAGGTTGAAAAATCGTTTGATGGATTGGATGCATATAATAAATTAAAAGAAAATAAATATGATTTAGTGATTTTAGATATTCAACTACCTAAATTAGATGGTTTTTCTTTGATTGAAAAACTAAAATACGAAAATATAATATTACCTTCTATAATAGTTGTAAGTGCCTGTGCTATGGATTCAGACAAGCAAAAGGCTAAAGATTACGGCATTTTTGATTATCTTACTAAACCGATAGATATAAATAATTTTATAAAAACAGTAAAAGAAAAGCTTGGCTAATTTATTTATCTAAAATCTTTTTGGTTTTGAAGTTAGGGCAAACTCCGCAGTTGTTGCATTTTACTTCACATGGAACTGTTGCAATAGCTTTTTTTGCTTTTTTGTATTCAGCTAAAAGCCAAGATTTATTAACCCCATAAAAAATATTATCCCAAGGCAGAATTTCATTTTCTAAAAATTCTTTTGAAGCTTCTTTTTCGATATCAATATTTAATTTATCAGCTATTTTTTGATACAAGTCAAAATCTAAATTTTCATCCCATGAATCTAAATATGAACCTTCTTTATATAATTCATAAATAAAATCATTTAATTTTTCATCGCCGCGAGTAAAAAATGCTTCTAATTGCGACATTTTAGGGTTGTGAAAATTGAATTTGACATTTTTTAATTTATCTTTCAGATTTTTTAAATACTGAATTTTTTCTTGAATTTCAGAAATTGTATTTTGTCTTGCCCATTGAAAAGGAGTATGGGGTTTTGGTACAAAAACAGAAATTGAACAAGTGATTTGTGGATATTTTAAACCTTGTTCTCTGCATGCCAAATTGACTTGTTCGATTAATTCAACAATTCCAGCTAAATCTTCATAATTTTCAAAAGGTAAACCTATAACAAAATAATATTTAATTTTATTCCAACCGTTTTTAATACATGAAATTGTTGCATTGATTATTTGTTCAGCTGATAAGTTTTTATTTATAACATCTCTCATTCTTTGGCTGCCCGCTTCAGGAGCGATTGTAACGGTTGCCTTTTTCTCGCTTTGTGCTAGTTTTGCAAGCTCTAGTGAAAACCTGTCTGCTCTTTGAGATGGCAGAGAAACGTTAATTCCTGTTCCTCTAAAATGACAGTTTAATTCAGATAATATTTCTTCAATTTTTCCATGGTCATTTGATGATAAAGATAAAAGAGAGTATTCGTCATATCCTGTGTTTTTGGTATATTCTTTAGCTAATTTCACTATATCATCTTTTTTTCTTTCTCTAATTGGAAGATTAATGTGTGAGGCTTGACAAAAACGGCATAATCTGGCGCAGCCTCTTCTTAATTCAATTATTGCTCTATCATGAACAGAAGCGAAATGTGGAATAGGAGAATTAATCGGATGATTTTCATAAGTTAGTTGAGCAATTCTTTTATTTGCTTTGTTGTCAACTAAAGGCGCATATACACCTTCAATTTTTGCCAGTTCTTTTATAATTTCATTTCTTGGTAATTTGTTTTTTGATTCGATATATTTTTCTAAAACTTCAATGTTGACATCTTCGCCATCCCCTATGATAAAAATATCAATAAACTTATTTATTGGTTTGGGGTTAGATGTGCAGGGGCCCCCTGCTATAATAATCGGGTGAGAGTCAATTCTATCTTTATTAAAAATAGGAATGTTTGACATTTCAAGAAGTTTTAAAACTGTTGTATAGCACATTTCATATTGAAGCCCAAAGCCAATTATGTCAAATTCTTTTGGTTTTCTTTTAGATTCCAGTGCATAGATTTCTTTGTTGTTTTTTTCTAAAAGTTCTAAAAAATCTTTATCAGGTGCATATAATCTATCGCATAATAAATTTTTTCTTTTATTAATTAAATCGTAAATTATTTTATGACCAAAATTGCTTATCCCGATTTCATATTTATCCGGAAAAACAAAAAGAAATTTGCCTTCTGTTGAATTAAAATCTTTGTCATAAGAGCCGTATTCATCTCCAATATATCTTGATGGACGCTCAACTTGTTGTAAAATATTTTCGTATTCAGCTAAAAAATTATCATCTATCATATATCTATTAAACTATAAATAATAAAAAAATATTGTTAAGTAATGTTAAGATAATAAAAAATTAAAGGCAATTTTAAATATAAAAAATACTTTATTGTATTGTAAGGTTAGTTTAAAAATTAAATTAGGTTAGGAGTGTAATAATTATGGCGTGGTTAATTATGTCATTAAGAAGGTGTGAACTTCAAAGAAGTATCAATGATCACACTATGGAAAAATTACAATTATCAAGACAATTGAGAAGGTTAGCAAGTTTTTCAACAGCCATTGGCGACGGGCAAATTACACCATCGGAAATTGCTTCTGTTGGTAAAGATTTATTTGGTGATGCGCTTGATTTTATGGGCTATTCAAATGAAGTAGCTGCTCAAATGGCTCAAGAGCAAACCGATTATTATGCATCTGCTTATGATTCAGTTACTCAAGAACAATATTATAATAATCCGTCTTTGGCTGCTCAAGCTCAACTATATTATGATGAAAGCGGAAACTTAGACACAGATACAATGTATCAGGAATTTTATGCTGAAGCATTAAAAGAATTTGCAGAAAATTACTTTATGCCTCTATTAAATGAAAAAGAAAAAGAAATGCAAGATCAGCAAACAGAATTAGAAACCTTGGTTGAATCTGAACAAGCAGAACTTGAACAATTAAAGAGTTCAACAAGCCAAGAAATCCAAAATAGTACAATTAAATTAAGCTAATAAACTAACTCCAAATCCTAATTTAAATATAACCAAAATTGCTCGCCAATCGCGGGCATTTTTTTTTTCAAAAAAAATTAATTTATGTTAATAATAGTTCAAAAATATATATATATTGTAATGTATAAAAAGTAATGAATAAGTAAGGAAGAAAAATGACCAAAGACGTCCAAGAACAAACCGATTCAAAACAGAAAATTTTAGTTGTTGACGATGAAGCAAGTATCAGAAGAATTCTTGAAACTCGTTTAAAAATGGCAGGATATAATGTAGTTACTGCTGAAGACGGTGAAGAAGCAGTTGAATTATTTAATAAAACAAATCCCGATATTGTTATTTTGGATGTAATGATGCCTAAAATGGATGGCTATGGAGTAACAAGAGAAATCAGAAGAGTATCTGATGTTCCTATAATTATCTTGACGGCTTTAGGGGATGTTTCAGAAAGAATTACCGGTCTTGAACTTGGTGCTGATGATTATGTTATAAAACCATTTAGCCCAAAAGAACTTGAAGCTCGTGTTAAGGCTGTTTTAAGAAGAACTGTAAGTAAAGATATTACTGTTCCAACAGGTAAAACAACTAAAAATGTTATTACAACCGGAAATATTAAAATTGATACAGCAAGAAGACAAGTTTATCGCAAAAATGAAAGAATACGCCTTACAGGTATGGAATTTAGCTTGCTAGAGTTGTTGGTTAATAATTCTGGAACAGCATATTCAAGAAACGAAATTCTTCAACATGTTTGGGCTTATCCGCCTGATCATAGAATTGATACTCGTGTTGTTGACGTTCATATTTCAAGATTGCGTTCAAAATTGGAAACTGACCCTGCAAACCCTGAGTTGATTTTAACAGCTCGCGGCATTGGTTATATGTTTCAAAGAATAGGTTAATAAGATAACTGTATTTATGGCTTGTGCAATTCGCGCAAGCCATATTTTATTTTTTTGGTATGAATAATAAAATTAAATTAATTAAAAAAGAAAATAAAATATCTGATAAAAATATTCTTATAATTGGAGTGTTTCATGGTGATGAGCCACAGGGTGAATATTTTATTAACTCTTATTTACAAAAAGATTTCCTTTTTAAAAACAACTTGTATTTTATCCCAAAACTAAATTCATCAAATAAAAGAAAAAACATTAATAATGTTGATTTAAATAGAAATTTTCCAACTAAAAATTGGGTTTTAGGTGAAGTTGACAGTGATTATTTTGGTGGTTTTGAACCAAATAGTGAAATTGAAACACAATTTTTGGTAGATTTGATAAATAAAAACAACTTCAGCGCAATTATAACAATTCATTCACCATATAAAGTTGTAAATTTTGACGGACCCGCAGAAGAACTTGCAAACGTTGCAAGCTCGATTTTAGGCTACCCAACAAGCAGTGATATAGGTTATCCAACTCCAGGGAGTTTTGGAACTTATTGCGGAATTGAAAGAAAAATTCCAACCCTAACAATTGAAATTGATGAAGAAGAAAATATGGAACTTTTAAATAAAAAATTCCATACATTCTTTGAATATCTTGAAAATGATTTTTAAATCATATCAATCTTCTTTTTCTCTAAAATTAATTTATCATATATCCAATCAGGAACAAAATTTTTACCCATTAATATGGTTCCATGGTTCATTGAAGGTGCATGAAAATCTGATCCGCCTGTTACGATTAATCCATATTGTTCAGCTAGTGTTGAAAAATGCTCAACCGCAGCAGGGGAGTGTTTTCTATGGTATGCTTCAATTCCTCTTAATCCATAATTAACAAGCTCGCAAGTTAGGCTGTCTGCTATATCAACATCAATAGGATGCGCAAAAACAGGAATTCCTCCTGCTTCTGATATTATTTCTACTGCATCATGCGGTGATACCGTTTTTCTTTCTATATATACATCAGAATTGTTGTTTATAAATTTTGCATAAGCTTCCATTATATTCGAGCTGCCGCCACAAGAGGTTATGGCTCTTGCAATATGGGGTCTGCCTATTGAACCTTGTGGAGAAACTAATTTTTGTACATCTTCAAATTTTATTTTAATTCCTTGTTTTTTTGCTAATAATTCAATAATTTGATGAGTTTGTTCTATTCTGGCTTTTTGTTGAAAATTTAACATTTCAATGAATTGTTTATTATTTTCATCCATAAAGTAACCTAAGATATGAACTTCCCAACCTTTATAAATTGTGTTTATTTCAACTCCGGGAATAACTTCAAGTTTTATGTTGTTATCATTAATATATTTTTGTGCTACTTTGTGTGAAAGAACATTATCATGATCGGTTAATGCGATTACATCAAGTTCGCATTGAAGTGCAGTATCAACAATTTTTTCCGGACTTAACATTCCGTCAGAATAAGTTGTATGGATATGTAAATCAATCTTCACTTTCCTGTTCCTCTTGTTCATTATATTCAAAACTTATTCTATTAATGCTTTTGGCGCAATTGCCATTAAATGTTATCTCACAAGCATTAAGTATATACGGTGATTTCATTTCTACATCAAATCTCTCACTAATCGATGTTACTAATCTTTTAAGCGAGGCTTGATATTCCATTCCTATAATTCCTGTTTTGCTTCCGCAAAAACCGGCATCTGTTTGATATGCATGACCATCAACAATGATTTCATCTGCTGTTGGCACGTGTGTATGTGTTCCAATGACTGCACTTGCGCCTAAGTCAAATGCAAAACGCGCAAAGCATTGTTTTTCGGCTGTTGCTTCAGCATGAAAATCAATGAATATGATTTTATCATCAATATTTGTTCTGTTTTTCAGTTTGTCAAATATTTCTTCTAGAGCCACAAAAGGGCAGTTAATCGGAGGCATAAAAGTTTTGCCTAAAAGATTTATCACAATTACACCATTATCAAAAATTCTATATCCAACTCCGGGGGTGGATTTATGATAATTATATGGGCGTATTAAAATATCTGCTTCATTAATATAGGATATGATATCTTTTTTGTCCCATATATGATTTCCGCTCGTCATACAGTTTATGCCATAACTTTGGAGTTCGTCATAGTTTTTTTTAGTCAGTCCAAAACCATGGCTTGCATTTTCTACATTTGCAATTATAAAATCGTATTCAGCTTTTTTATTGTTTTCATTAAGAAATTTATTTACAATATTTCTTCCGCAGCGACCTACTATGTCACCTATGAATAATATTTTAAAGTCGTTATTTTGCATTGACTATTGCCCAAGGTTTATTTGGCAATTTCGGTAACTCTGACTTCTCTAACTACGGTTACACGAATTTGTCCGGGGTATTCCAATTCATCTTCAATACGTTTTGCAATATCGCGAGCAAGTTTGGAGCTTGCTACATCGTCAAACATATTAGGTTGAACAATAACCCTAACCTCTCGACCAGCTGACACAGCAAAGGATTGCTTAATACCTTCATAACTGTTAGCAATTTCTTCCAGTTTTTTGAGGCGTTTTATATAGATTTCAAGTGTGTCGCGACGTGCTCCCGGTCTTCCTGCTGATATAGTATCTGCTATTTTAACCAAAGCATCTGTTAGATTAATACAAGGAACATCGTCGTGGTGTGCTTCAATTGCGTGTATAATATGCTCTTTTTCGCCAAATCGACGACATAAATCCACGCCAAGTTGAACGTGCGTTCCTTCTTGTTCTTGGTCTATTGCTTTTCCTATATCATGTAAGAGTCCGGCACGCTTAGCGCTTTTTACATCTGAGCCAAGTTCGGTTGCAAGCATTCCTGCAATTTGACCAACTTCAATTGAATGTTTTAAAACATTTTGCCCGTAGCTTGTTCTATAATATAAGCGTCCAAGTGTTTTTGTTAGCTCTTTGTTAAGGTTCATAATTCCAAGGTCAACGGCTGCTCGTTCACCTTCTTGTTTAATTTTGTTTTCAATTTCTTTTACTGATTTTTCGTATACTTCTTCAATTCTGACAGGGTGTATTCTGCCATCTTGAATTAGTTTTTCAATTGTCAATTTTGCAATTTCACGTCTTATAGGGTCGAAAGATGATAATACAACGGCTTCCGGTGTATCATCAATGATTAAATCTACTCCCGTAAGAGTTTCAAGGGTTCTTATGTTTCTGCCTTCACGACCGATAATTCTTCCCTTCATTTCGTCAGACGGTAGCGAAACAACGCAAACACTGGTTTCTATAACTTGTTCAATTGCGCATTTTTGCATTGTTTGGCTTAAGATTTCACGAGATTTTTCTTCTGCAGCTTCTTTTATTGCAATTTCATTTTCTCTTATTAATTGTATTTTTTCTTGTGCTAGTTCGTCTTTTAGCTGGTCCAAGAGAGTTGTTTTTGCCTCTTCTCTTGACATTTGCGCAACACGTTCAAGCTCTGTAATTTGACGAGCAATTGCATCAGCCAAATAATCTTCTTTTTGTTCTAGTTCATCTTCTTTTTTAGACAAAACAACTTCTCTATCAACAATTCCTTGAGATTTTTGTTCTAGTTCATCTTCTTTTTTAAATAAGTCTTGTTGAATTTTTTCGAATTCTTGTCTTTTTTCCCTTGCTAACTCATCAAGCTCCATTCTTTCTTTGTGAAGTTCTTCCTTAGCTGAAATCAGAGCTTCTTTTTTAAGGAATTGTTCTTTTTCTTTAAAGTCTTGTATATATTTTTGTTCGTTTTTTTCAAGCACCTCAACTTTAGCTTTTTGTCTTACAAAAAGAATAGTCATTAACGCACAGGCAGCTACTAAAATAGCCAGAATTGTATAAATTAGAGTATTAATTGTTCCGGTCCTCTTATAATCTGTTAACCATTTGATAGACCATTAGCATATTTAATTTTTTATATATAAAATGATAAAAGCCATCTTAATGATAATATTCTATCACAACATTTTAAATTTGAATATAAATTTATATTTGTTAAAATTTCCAACCATTTATTTGATTTAATTGTGTATTAAAATGTTAAGATTATATTGTTGACATTATATTTAAATTCATTAAATAATCAAAAAGGCTGTATTATGTTATCAAATTTAGTTTCATTATTAACAAAATCGCTAACTTCAACAAGTCAAATAGCGCCTAGCAGACAAATTGCAGCAAAAACAAATAATCCTTTTTCAAGTGGTGAAAACGAAAATCCGTTTTTATCAACAAGTTTTGGCTCAAATTATTCTTATGGCAAAAATAGGCCCATTTCAGGCGGTTATTTTGCAGGATATTACAATGGCAAACCCAATATTGTCGGAAGAAAGTTGTTTATAGAAGTTTAGCCTTGATGTGTTTTTAATTTCATTAATTTTTCTTGTTCAACAATTGCAGGGTTTCTGTTGTCACCGTTATGCATTATTTTTCTCATTATAATTGTTAATTTTGGTTGCAATACTCCTGTTGCCCATGCTGCAATTGCAATATTTGCAAATACTGCAAATATTTTGAAAGTTTTTATTGATTTAATATTGTTAATGTTTTTATTAAGCTTATTTATATTAAGCATTGTATTGATAATTGTACTTTCATCAAAAGTTTTTAGATAGTTTATTGCTTGTTTGTTGCCTTTTTTGTCTTTTAGTATTTGAATTGCGCCATTTTTGTCTAAAATATCTAATAATGGATTATTTATGTTGTCTTTTGCAAGTTCCAATATTTTATCTAGACCGCCATCTTTTAGTGTGTTTTTAATTTTACCTTTATTGTTTTTTGTTTGAATTATAAAATTATTATCATTTATTATTTTAGATGCTTCAGATATATTTTCTTTTAAGTTTTTGCTAAATAATACACTTGGGTCAAGCGAAATCGGAAGTTTAAATTTTTCTCCCAATTTTTCAAATATCATTTGTATTGGTTTTGCAAGAAGATATATGAATACAATTTGAAATCCTTCTTTTAGGCCAACTTCAATTCTTTCACCTTTTCTTGCTTCTTTTAGTCTTGTTATAGAGATTACTCCATCTAAAATTGAGTTATTTGCAATAGGATTATACATAAAAAGTTCGCCTAATCCTTTAAATGAAATGTCGCTTTTTTTATTAGTTTTATTTTCTTCTTTAAAATTTTTAAATGTTGAAGATGCTTTCATGGATTTATTTAAAAGCATTTCAGAAGCCATATTTTCATAGCATTCTTTTTCAATTCTTTTTTGTGTTGTTTTTTGTTTGTATTTAACTAATGCGGCTAATGCTGCAGCACATATTGTTGTTGATAGAACAAATTTTGAAATAAATAAGCTTTTATATAATTGAGCATTTGTAAATTTTTTAAGTACTTCGTTTTTATCGTTTAAAGTGTTAAATATTTCTTTTTGTTTTTCTAATATAGGATTGTTATCTTTTAAAAGATTTTGTTTTATATTATCTAAATATTTTTTGTCTTTTAGTGCTCTTATATCAAAATCAGGATTTAATTTAAAAAATCCATAAACAGATTTATCAAAAAGTTTTTTTAGTGTTGGTATCCCGAAAAGCCAAACCACACCAGTGCCGTATTCTTCAATTGCTTTTTCTCTTGCATCGTCTTTTCCGCCCTCTTTTTTGTATGTTGCTACGATTGCGGTGTTTGAAATTGTATCTTTTAATACCATTGGTGCCAATGAGTCGTTATTGTTGGCAAGTCCTGATAATAGCTTTATTGAATTATTTTGAATAATAGCCGGTATGTTCATTTTATCCCTTATATTTAAATTACAGTCCCCAAATTAAATTTCTCAAGCGTTGAACTTGATTTTTGTATCGGGATTTTATTTGTATATTTAAAAATATTTTTTTCATCTTATGTCTTTCATTTAATAATAATGTTGAAAAATAAATTTAATTGCTAAAAAATGGTGTATTTTTCTTTTTTTTAAACAATTTTTAACAATAAAAAAGACCTCATAAAAGGCCTTTTTTAATTATTTAATATTCAAATTAATCTTTTTTAATAGGAACATAAACAAGGCCTCTTTCTCTGAAAGGGCAGATGCGTCGAATTAGTTCTATAATTAATTTAAACATATACACCTCAAAAAATATACGCAATAAATATAATACACCACAATTATTATTTTGTCTATATTTTTTTAAAAATTAGTCCGTTTTCCTTAGTTCATTTGCTTGATAGGTTGATATGATTTTTGAAACAAGGTTGTCTTTTTGATTATTGTTTAAAAATTTTATTTTACTAATATGTTCTTTTATTTTGTCTTGCACTGAAGAATTTATTTTAATTGAATTTAGTTGAGAATTATTCAAAAAAATCGGTTTGTCTTCAATTCCATATGAAACAATAGGGTTGGATGAATGAAAATTTTTGTAATTAAATATAATATCTTTAATTTCCATTCCTAAGGGTTGAGAATATGAATTAACTTTTTTAAGGATTTTATTTTTATATAAGCTTAATTCTTGAGCAATTATTGGGCTTTTAGTGCTAACATAAATTTTTTGATATTTAATAGAATATGGCTTTGTGAATTTTGAAAATTTTGCTCCTACAATATTATCCCAAAAAGAAAAGATTGTAGATTGTTTAATAACGCTATTTAATTTATTTTGTGATGTTTGGTTGAAAATTGAATCATTTAATAATTCTGAGATAGATTTTGTTTCGTTATTTTGTTTCATTATTCACCTTGTTAAAAAATATAGCTGTCAATTTTTGACAGCTATATTATATCATATTATTTTGCTGATAGTGAAGCTGCTTTTTGCGCCAGTATATCAGCCATTTGAGTTTCTTCCCAAGGAATTTCAAAATCTTCACGACCAACATGCCCGTAAGCTGCAAGCTTTTGATAGAATTTGCCGCCATTTTTAGCAGGTAAATTTCTTAAATCAAATTGTTTAATAATTGCAGCTGGTCTTAAATCAAATGTTTCAGAAACAATTTTTGATAAAGTTTCATCGTCAACTCTGCCTGTGTCAAATGTATCAACTAAAACTGATACAGGTTGTGATTTTCCTATTGCATAAGCAAGCTCTATTTCGCATTTTTCTGCTAAACCTGCTTTTACAATGTTTTTAGCAACCCAACGAGCAGCATAAGCGGCTGAGCGGTCAACTTTGGTTGGATCTTTACCTGAAAATGCGCCGCCGCCGTGACGAGCATATCCGCCATAAGTATCAACGATAATTTTTCTGCCTGTTAAGCCCGCATCACCTTGAGGTCCGCCAATAACAAATCTTCCTGAAGGATTGATTAAATATTTTGTAGTTTCATCAGGTTTAATGTCATAATTTTCAAAGACAGGTTTAATAACAAGATTAATCATATCTTCTCTGATTATTGATTGTATTCTTTGGTTATCTGAATTGCCGTTTATTTCAGGGTCATGTTGAGTTGAAATTACTATTGTATCTATTCTATATGGTTTTCCGTCTTTATATTCAACTGTAACTTGACTTTTACCGTCAGGTCTTAAATAATTAACAAGTTTTTCTTTTCTAACTTGAGCTAATCTGTATGCCAGTTTATGTGCTAAGGCAATCGGAAGGGGCATAAGTTCTTTTGTTTCATTGCATGCATAACCAAACATAATACCTTGGTCACCAGCACCTATATCAAGAGTTTCGTCTTTAGATGTATCGGAGCTATCAGTTCTTGTTTCAAGAGCTTTATTAACACCGCCTGCAATATCTGTTGATTGTTCATCAATTGATGTAAGAACTGCACAAGTTTTATAATCAAAGCCGCCGCCCTCTTCTCCATTATAGCCAATGGATTTTATGGTGTTTCTAACAACAGATGGAATATCTACATAACAATTTGAGGTTATTTCGCCGCATACTAGCGCCATGCCTGTTGTTACGGTTGTTTCTGCTGCAACTCTGGATTTTGGATCTTTTGTTAAAAATTCATCTAAAATAGCATCGGAAATTTGATCGCATACTTTATCAGGGTGTCCTTCCGTTACTGATTCAGACGTAAATAAAAAATTTTTAAGTGCCATTTTTTTCTCCTTAATTTTTTGTTATCGGTAAGGTTTTTAATTCCGACCCGATATTTATACTGCATTTAATATTATAATACAAATAAAAGTATATTCTTGGTTATATTATATTTTTACATTTCTTTATAATGCAATATTTTTAGCGCATAAATTTTATAGAATCATCGCTTTGAAGTAGAACTTCTCCAAAAATATCATTAACATGGTTATTATTTGGTGATATGTGCGTACCTATTTCTAATATATCTTTATTTGTTGAATAGAAAATATCGCATAAATATTGTTTGAAATCTGATAATATTGTAGTTTTTATTCCTCTATCTTCAAAGCGTTTTCTTATAAAAGAATTTATTTCAATGGATTTTTCGCCTCTCGAGGTGGAGTAAGCAGGCTGTTTTCCTCCTACAATGATTGTTTTTTTTATTTTGCCGTTTTTTCTTGAAAAATTATCAATTGAACTGCCAAAACAATCATTATTTCTATTAAAAAGCAAGTCAAAATTTTCCAAAGTAGGTGCAATATGAAACATCCCGAGTTTATTATTTTGTGTTACAACAATGCCTGCTGTACAAATATCTACTTCTTTTGTGTATCCGAATATATCTTTGTTTGCTTTGTATTTTTTTCCTTTAAGCAAGTTTATTTTGTTGAAATTAAATTTTCTTTTTTTCTTTATATAGTTTATTGGAAGTTCATCCACGCTTGTCCAAAAATCACACATTGGTTCTGTGAAGCGTTTTAAAATTTGTTTTGAAAATTTGTTATGTATATCATGGTATAGTTTGTTTTTATCCCTTATGATAATTTTTGTACCAAACAAGGGAGATGGACTTGTTGAATTTATTTTCATTTAACGCCTAACATATATAAATATTGATTGTATATTGATAAAACACGTAAATATTTTTATTTTCGTATTTTTTTTATTTTTTTGGATAAAAAAGAGCAACACTTTTATGTTGCTCTTTAGTATTTAAATTATTTTATATAAATAAGTTGGAATTTGCATAATTGCTTTCAGAAATGTATTTTGCAACTCCCGCTATTTTAACTCCGTCAATTAATTCTTCTTTTTTTAAGCCCATAACATCCATAGACATCTGACAAGCAATGAATTTTATTCCTTGGTTTTGAGCTTGTTTGATTAAGCTTTCCAGAGTTGATATATTTTTGTTTTGCATAACTTTTTTCATCATAAATGAACCAAAACCACCCATATTCATTTTGGATAAAGTTAATTTATTAGGTCCTTTTGGCATCATAAAACCAAACATTTTATCTATGAATGATTTTTTAATTTTAATATTTTCTTTTCTTAAAATATTTAATCCCCAAAATGTGAAAAACAGAGTTACATCTTTTCCGCTGGCTTTTGCTCCATTTGCAATAATGAATGCTGCTAATGCTTTATCTAAATCATTTGAAAATACCACGATTGTTTGGTTGTTTTGTCTTATGTTGTTATCTTTTTCAATTTTACCTTTTTTGATTGTGGCAATGATTTTTTTATCAATTTTATTAAGGCTTAAAAGAGTGTTATTTGTAGAATTACACCAAGCTTCAACATCAGAATAAAAACCTTTATCTGTTGATGAAATTTCTAAAATTTCTCCATCATTTATGTTTGAAATATTTTCCGCAAGTTTCATAATAGGTCCAGGGCATGATAGTCCACAAGCATCTATTTTTAATATAGAAGAATTTTCTTGAGGAATATTTAAGGCTAAGACTTTAGCTTTTTCAACAACCTTGTTTTGTTTATTTTTTTTAATTTCTTTATATAATTTAATTCCGCCCATTAGAGAATAAACGTTATTAAATCCTTTTTGAATAAGTATCCTTGAAGCTAAATAGCTTGTATATCCGGAGTTACAAAAAAGAATAACTTTTTTATCTTTCGGAATTTCATCAAATCTTTTTCTTAGTTCAGCTAAAGGTATATTTATGGCATTTTTTATTGTGCTCGTTTTATAACTTTCAGCTATTCTCACATCAACTAAATATGAATTTTCGATATCTTCATAATAAGCGGGTTTAATAAAACCTTTTAATACATTATCAGCGCACATTCCAAGGATATTTACAGCATCTTTAGCTGATGAATATGGGGGTGCATAGCATAATTCGCTATCTAATAAATCTTGAATAGAACCATTATTTCTCATAATTGATGAAACGACATCAACTCTTTTTTCAACATTACTTTGTCCAATTGCCTGCAAACCAAAAATTTTACCTTCGTTATTAAAAAGCAGCTTATAAACAGTTTGGGTGGCATTAGGGTAATAACCCGCATGGGAATTTGCCATGATATAAATTTTCCAATATGGAATTTCTTCTTTTTTTAATTGTTTTTCGTTATACCCGCAAGTTGCTAAAGTATAATCGAAAACTTTAAGAACCGATGTTGCTTGCGTTTTTTTGTAAGTTGAATTTATTCCATAAATGTTATCAGCTATAATTCTTCCTTGTCTGTTAGCAGGTCCAGCCAGAGGAGTTAAAATATCATTGTTTGTTATAAGGCTTTTTGTTTCAATGCTGTCTCCGCCTGCATATATATTTTCATCTGATGTTAATAAATTGTCATTAACTTTAATACCCCTGTTTATTTCAAGACCTGCGTTTTTTGCTAAAGTGATTTCAGGTTTTACTCCTATAGCTAAAATTGCTATATCATAAGGTATTTTTTTACCGGAAATTAATTCAACTTCTTTTTCATGGAATGATTTAACTCCATCTGATAAGATTAATTCAACCCCGTTATCTCTCATCTCGTTTTGAGCAAATGCTGCAATTTCATAATCAACGGGGGCTAGGATTTGATTTGATAATTCTATTAGTTTAGTGTTAATACTGAGTTCTGAAAGATTTTCAGCCATTTCAACACCAATAAAACCGCCCCCTATTACAATGGCATTTTCTACATTGTTTTCGGATATGTATTTTTTGATTTTATCTGCATCATTTAGTGTTCTAACTGTGAAAATATTTTCATTATTAATGCCTTGAATATCTGGAATTATTGGATTTGCGCCTTGTGCTAAAACCAGTTTATCGTAATAAAATTTTTCATTTTTTATGGTAAGAACAAATTTTTCGTTTTTGTTAATTTCGATAATTTCATTATTGAGCTCAACTTTGATATTAAATTGATTTTCAAATTTTTCTTTTGATGAAACAAGTATTTTATCTCTATCGTTTATTATGTTTGAGCAATAATAAGGCAAACCGCAATTTGCAATAGAAATTTCATTTGTTCTTTCAAAAATTGTAATTTCGCAATTTTCATCCAGTCTTCTTAATCTTGTTGCACAACTTGCTCCGCATGCACCACCGCCAATAATAATTACTTTCATTTTCTTTCCTTTGTTATCTTTTTGCTTATAATACCAAATGATTTATAAATATAAAAGTTTATTTTTGAATATTTGAATTATTAATCTTTAGAAACATTTGATATAAAAAGTTGAAATTTGTTTTAAAACATCAATAAGATAGGCAGTGGGAAGATGAAAGATGACGATTATTACCGAAAAATCAAATAATGCAAATTTAAGAAGTGAAATTTTAGATTTTGCAAAAATATGTGAGAAAAGACAGAATAATTCAAATATTTGAATTATTCTGTTCAGTTTTTATATACTTATTTATTGTATTTTTATAAATTTTTATGCAAAAATATCGAAAAAGCTATCTGTTGTTGTTTTTCCCATTTGAGGAATGCATTTTTCTAATTTATCCATATGTCTTTTGAAATTAGCTGTATAAGAGCCATTTGTGCCATCGTCGCTAAAATCTTTTAATATTATTTCAGAAGCCAATGGTTTGTTGTTTTTATCTGCAACTTCAATCGTATACCAAGCCAATTGATTATTTGCAGGCAAATTTATTTCATCATTTTTTGTTATGTGTAAAAAAACATCTCTATCGCCTGTTTTTTCGTTAATTTTATCAAAAGCTTGTTTTGCAATTTTTCTTGTTTCATTATTTGAAACAATTGCATTTAGATTTTCTTGGTTTGCTTTGTGTCTTGGAATGTGCAATCTTCCAAACGCAATGTTTTGCATAGTCTTTTCCTTTACATTTAAATACTCTCGTTAATTTAAGTATTGTAATAATTATTTTTTGCTTTATAAATATTGTCTTGTTTTGAATTTTTACAAAAATTTATAATGGCTAATATTTTTATTATTTATAATTGTATCAGTTTGTGGTTAAAATTAAAATTTGTATAGTTAAATTGTTTGTAAAATAATGTAATATATGACAATTTAATAACAAAAAAAGAGAAACAAATGTTTTATTATTATTATATCAATATGCAAATAAGGAGAAAATAATGCAACCAGTAGGAACGATGAATTGCGCAAATTCTTTTCATCCAAACCAAGCGACACAACACCTTGTTTATCAATTGTCAAATGGTAAAACTATTGCAATAGATGATTCTAATTCAAAGCTCACAAAAGCTCCTGATGGAACATTTCAAGTAACTACAACATATAAAAATGAACAAGAGCTTGAAGCGATGTATAAATGTCAATGTGGAAAAAAATTGCAAAAATTTGCGTAAGAAGATTTAAATATTTATATTAAAAAAGCACCCAAAAGGGCGCATTTTTAGTATAAATTGCCGATGGCCGGAGTCGAACCGGCACGTGGGGTGAACCACGCCAGATTTTGAGTCTGGTGCGTCTACCAATTTCGCCACATCGGCATTCAATTTTATTTAGTTTTCATATATGCCACCAGTGGCGAAATTGGTTTATAATTTCTTTTGAATTTTTTCCAAAAATTCAACGGGCCACATCGGCATTCAATTTTATTCAGTTTTCATATATGCCACCAGTGGCGAAATTGCCACATGACAATAACAGAACAATTATATACCAAACAAATTATTTTTCCAACTCTTGTTTTAATAATTTATTTAATAATTGTGGATTTGCTCTGCCTTTTGTTTCTTTCATTGCTTGACCTACAAAGAAACCAAACAACTTGTCTTTTCCACCTTTATATGCTGCAACTTGTTCAGGGTTGTCATTAATAATTTTTTGTACAATCGGTAAAATTGAGCTTTCATCTGATATTACAGATAGACCTTTTTGCTCAACAAGCTCTTGAGCATCTTTACCTGTTTTTAAAATATCGATTATTAAGCTTTTTGCAATATTGTTTGAAATTGTACCTTTTTTCAATAATCCTAATAATTTTGCAAAATTTTCAACAGATAATTTTGAATCTTCTATTGAAATTTTTTCTTCTTTTAAGAATGCAGCAACTTCACCCATTAAGAAGTTTGAAGCTGTTTTAGCGTCAACATCGGTTTTTAGTAATTCATCAAAATATTTTGCCATTTCAATTTGATTTACTATAACGCTTGCATCATATTCACTCAAGCCTGCTTTTTGGTATCTTTCCATTTTTTCATCAGGCAATTCAGGCATTTTGCTTCTTATTTCTTCAATCCATTCTTTTGAAATTTCAAGAGGCATTAAATCAGGCTCAGGGAAATAACGATAATCATGTGCATCTTCTTTACCTCTCATTGATGATGTTATACCTTCGTTATCATCCCACAATCTTGTTTCTTGAATTACTTCTCCGCCTTCTTCTAAAATTTCAGCTTGGCGAATAAATTCATATTCCAATGCTCTTACTAAAGAACGAAAACTATTTACATTTTTGATTTCGGCACGAGTTCCGAATTCTTTTTGACCTATCGGACGTATAGAGATATTAGCATCTGCTCTCATGGAACCTTCTTCAAGGTTTCCATCGCAAACGCCGATATATCTTAAAATATTTCTTAGTGTTTCAACATATTCTCTTGCTTCTTCAGGGCTTCTCATATCAGGCTCTGATACGATTTCTAATAATGGCGTTCCTGCTCTATTCAAATCAACTAAAGAATAGCTTGAACCGTATAATCCTGCTGCACCTGCGTGCACTAATTTTCCTGCATCTTCTTCAAGGTGTGCTCTGGTAATTCCGATTTTTTTATTTGAAATTTGTACCCAGCCACCAAGGCATATTGGTTCATCATATTGTGAAATTTGATATCCTTTTGGAAGGTCAGGATAAAAATATTGTTTTCTATCAAACTTGCAACGATTAGGAATGGTTGAGTGAAGTGCTAAACCCGTTAAAATGCCCATATTAACGCATTCTTTATTTAATACAGGTAAAACCCCCGGTAGTCCTAGAGTGATTGTTCCTGTTTCAGTATTTGGGTCTTTACCGAATTCACAGCCTTCTCTGCCAAAAATTTTACTGTTTGTTTTTAATTGGGCATGGACTTCAAGCCCTATAACCATTTCATATTTATCTTTGTAAGTTGATGTTTGAGACATTTCTTCTCCTTGAATTATATTTTAATAAAATATTAGCATAAACATATTTTTAAAGATTATTAATTTAACAATTTTTAAATAACAGGGCAATTTTTATTATGAAAATGTTTTTTATAATATAAAAAGGTATTGTAAGGGAATATTATGCAGCAAAGTCCTATGACTCCATATAATCAAAACTCAATGCAGGTACCTCCTCAAGGTGCTAACGCGGTAAGTATTAATATTTATTCACCTCAAGCTTTTGCTCAAGGTGCAAATTGTGCAACAAATCCTGTACAAAATCCGCAATATTATTCTATGTATGGTCAAAATACCAATCCAAATTTGCCTTTATATCCTGCAAATTATAATAACATGTTTAATAATCAACCAAATATACCTTATCAAAATTCAAATGCCCTAAAAGCAAATGAACAACCAAATCTGTTAGAAAAAACAAGCAATTCAAATGAAGCAAGCAAAGCAGATGAAGCAAACAAAACAGATAAAAAAGATGATGAAGCAAAAAAAATTGTACCTTTAACAGATGATTATATTAAAACTCTTGAAAAATATTTAAATGACGCAAATCCAAAAGTGCGTTTAATTGGTGCAAATGATTTAATGGAAAGATTCAAAGAGGATGAAAATCGAAAAGATAATCCAAGCTTAATTCCGTTATTAAATAAAATACTAAAAGATCCTTCAGTAACAATAAGATTTGTTGGTTTATTGATAATGCAATTAGGTTACAGTGTTGGTAATGAAGAAACAATCCAAATATTAAAGCAGCTTCAACAAGCTAATAAAGATAAAACAGGTGAAGAACAGTTGATGATTTCAAAAATACTTCTTCAATTAGCAGCTCCTGAAGCAAAGGAAGTAACACAAGGTAGTTAATTATGACAATAATTTCAAAGACAGCAGGTGGTTTAAGTTTATTTTCATGTTTATCTGACATGCATAAAACTGCTGTTTTATCTTCCAATAATGAATATACTAAAGCTTCAGCTGATACTTTTATAGAAACTTCTCTTGCATCTCAAAAGGCAAATTATGTTTCATATAAAGATGCAAAAAGAAAAAATTGGTTATTGAAAAATAACTTTATGGGCGGTATAAATGAAACATACGGTCGTATAAAGGGCTATTTTAAAGGTTTTTTCTCGACAGGTGTTCGCTATATTCCAAATTTTATATTAAGTTTGGGTGCAATTATTCCTAAAAATAAAGTTGTTGCAAATATATCAGCACTAGGCCTAGGGTTGGTAGAAATTTGGGACTTTATTAAAAATTCATCAGGTATTTTTGAAAGAAATGACTATTTAAATTTAAAATAATTTTAAAAAATGTTAAGAAAAGTTAAAATATTAGCAATTAAATAAATTCACATGTGTTATACAGGACGTGTGGAGATTACACAAAAAAGGAGAAATCAATGATTCAACCCACAAATGCTCAACAGTTATACCCGCAAGCAGGCGGAGCAAATGCAGTAAGCATTAACATATATAATCCTACAGCTTATGGTTCAACACCTCAAAATAGTTCACAAGCTGTACCTTATAATTATCAAAATTCATTGTATCAAATGCCGCAAGCATCAGCATATCAACAACAATCAATGCCAAATGCATACCAACAATACATGCCGATGCAAAATCCAGTAGCGCAACAAACTGTTGTTCCGCAAATAGCTGCTCCAAATGAAAATTTGCAACAAGTTACTTCCCAAGCTCCTGTTGAATTTCAACCAAGTCAAACAGCAAGCCAAGTATTAGAATCACCGGCTCCTCAAATGATGCCTGAAAGTGTAATGGCTCAGCCACAAGCACAACAAGTATCAATTGAACAGCCGCAAGTACAGCAAGCCCAAGTTCAACAACCTCAAACAGAACAAATTCAAACTGAACAAGCTCAAGCTGCTCAAGCACAACCTCAAGTTGAAACACAAAAAGCTGTTCAAGAAGTTCCAACAACAATTAATACTGATGAATTAATACAACAATTAAAAGATTCTGATTCTGAAAAAAGAGCTAATGCAATTGATAAGATAGCTTCTTATGCTCAAGGCGATCCAAAAGAAGCGCTGCAAGTTGTATCAGAGCCAATCATGAATGCTTTGGTAGATATAATTAAAGAAGATACATCAGGACTTGAAGGCCCATCTGAAAAACAAATTGCAATAGCAGAAAAAATTTCAAAAGGTGAAAAAACAACACCTGAAGAAGATGCATTGTTTGAACAATCATCTCCAAGAGATAAGGCAAATATAAACAGAATTTTTGCTCTATACACATTGGCAATGATTCAAAAACTTCAAAGAGATGAATTAAATCAATATATTGAAACACAAAAAGCAAATGGTGAACAACCTATTGCGCCACTAGCTTTAAATGATTTAATCGGTTTCAATGATGTAGTAAATATAATTAACAATGATTCAAGACCTGAAGTTAAAGTTGCTGCTATCCAAGCTCTACAATATGTAGCAGAACCACAAGATCTTGAAAATGTTAAACAAATTTTGGCTGACTCATTAAATTCAAGCGATGAAGCAATTAAAGCAGTTGCAGATGAAACAATTGCAAAATTAAATGGCACAACAGCTCAACCGGCAGAAACTGCTAAAGAAAATACAAAAGCTGAAATGGCGCCTAAAGCAGAAGAAAAACAAACAAACGCAGCTGCGTAGTATAAATTGAAAAGCATTAAGTGGGAAAATAAAAGACCTGATTTATATCAGGTCTTTTTATGTGTTTTAATTTTAGTTGAATATATGTTTATATATACCCAATAAGAAGAAAGAATTTTTTTAATATAGTTTTTAGTTTCTAAATAGGGTATATTTTCCACAAAAACATCTATTTCAGATGACGTAATTAATGAATTATTTAACCATTTGTCAATGTTTCCCGGGCCTGCATTGTATGCTAATATTGCAAGATATTCATTGCCGTTAAAATAATCAATTAAATATCTATAATATTTCATTCCTATTTTGATATTTTCATCAGGATTAAGTAATGTGTCTTTCGAAACAGAAGTTTTTTCAATAAAATTTGCAGTCGGTTGCATAAGTTGACTTAAGCCTAGCGCCCCTACTGCGCTTTTGGCGTTTTTGTCAAAGTGGCTTTCTTCTCTTATTAGGCTTAAAAACAAATAAGGGCTTAATTTAAAATCTTTTGCATTTTCATTTATGATATCTTCAAATAAAATAGGATACATAAGTTTTAATTCATAATTTGAAAATGTTAATTTTTGATTTTTTTCTTGAGTGTCGTCATTCTGGAGAGTTTGATATTTTTCAAGTAATTTATTTTTGGCTAGATTTATTGATTTTGGGTAATTTTCTTTTTTGTATGCAACCCAAGATTGTATAAACTCATCATTTATTTTTAAATCATCAATTGTATTATAGTCATTATTTTCTGCTAATAATAAAAGAAAATCATCCTTAAATAATTGTTTGTTTATTAGATTAATGTTGTATTCTGTGACAGGTTTTTTAATTATTAATTTTTTAGCTTTTGACATTTTTAATTGTCTGGCAGATAAAAATGAATAATAGCTTAAAGGATAGTTATTTATAATATAATAAAATGTATCTTTGGCTTGTTTGTTTTTCTTTTCATTTAATAATGTTCTTCCGTACCAATATGCAACTCTTGGTGCATCAATTGAATCAAAATATATTTCTTTATGTGTTTTTGCAAGTTCTTCGCAGGTTCTGTATCTTTTTAACTTATAGTTATACCAAAAAACTTCCCATAAAGAGTTTGAAGCCCAGATTGATGTCGGATAGTTTTCTATGATTGATTCATATAGTTTTATAGAACGAATCGATGTTAATGATTCAGCTAAATCATAAGTGACTGTTGAATGAATATAAGAATTGTTGTATTTAGTGTATAAATCTTGTAGAGTTGATATTTTATCGGCTTTTGAGAGGAAAATTAATCTATCAATTTGGTTTGATATTTCTTTTTCTTCAACCGCACTTGTTTTTAAATTTAGTCCTTTTAAAATTGTTTGTTTTTCTTTGTCGTATTGTTTTGTGCCTTTGTAACAACGAGCTATATTTGACCAATTTTTTGAAAAATTTGTGTTTTTGTAGGCTTTTAATGCTTCATTATATTTTTCGTTTTGCAAATATGCATTAGCAATAATATCCCAATCATCTTTATTTAGTTCGTTTTGAAATTTTAAAACTTCTTCTAATGAATTGAGTGCAAATTTGCCATTTGGTGCGTAATCAAGGTATTCAATATATTTTTCTTTTGCTAATACATTGTTATTTTTTTGTAAAATTTGTGCTAATTTATATCCGCTAGCAATAGCAAAATCGCTTTTTGGATATGTTTTTTGTATATATGCGAATTTTTTTTGGAGTTGATTTTTAGAGTTTAGTTTTAATTCATTACTTAAAATAGCTTCATTATATAAAACATAAGGGCGTAAATTTTTATCTTTTGTGTGTTTTATAAGCTCTCTAATTTTTTTGAGTGCAGTTTTTTTATCTTGCAAGTTGTTTGCGCATTGAAACTCTTTTAATAAAGAAAGCTCGTATAGTTTTGACATTCTTTTGATTTTAGAAAAGTTATAATAGGCATCTTGATACTTTTCTTGATTATAAAAAATCATGCCTTGAGAATAAAACTTTTGCCATTTATTTTCTTGACTGATTTTTAAAAAAACAAAAGTAAATATTAGTGTCAGTGTAAAAAGGGAAGCCAGTAGTATATTTAAATATTTTCGCATATACTAATTTTACTTAAATTGATAGCTAAGCTCAAACCTGTAAATTTTTGTAAAATATAATCGATTTTAAAATTTTAAAATCGATTATATAATTTATTATATTTAATCTTTTTTAGATTATTTTTTTAGATTATTGATTGTATTAATCTAATATGATTATAAAAAGTTATGTATATATTCCTTATGAATTTGTATTAATAAGGTTTTAGAAATTATTTTCTTTAATGAAAAAATATGCTTTAGGATGAGCGCATACAGGGCAAACCTCCGGTGCTTCTTTGCCTTCAAGAGCAAATCCGCAGTTTGCGCATTCCCATGTTTGTTTTTCATCTTTTTTAAAGACTTCATTTTTTTCAAGATTTTCAAGAAGTTTTTTGTAGCGTTTTTCATGATGATTTTCAATTGAAGCAACACCTCTAAATAATCTTGCTATTTCATCAAAACCTTCTTCATCTGCAATACGAGCAAACTCTGGATACATTGAAGTATGCTCATAGTTTTCACCTTGAATGCAATCTTTTAAGTTTTCTTCAGTTGATTTAATGGCACCGCCTGATAAAATCTTAAACCAAAGTTTTGCGTGTTCTTTTTCGTTGTTTGCTGTGTTTTCAAAAATTTGAGCCATTTGAACATAGCCTTCTTTTTTGGCTTTTGATGAATAATAAGTGTATTTGTTTCTCGCTTGAGATTCACCTGCAAAAGCAGCCCATAGGTTTTTCTCTGTTTGAGTGCCTTTTAAATCTTTCATCTGATTACTCCTTTATAGCGTTATTACAATCTGTGCAGATACCATCAGTGTTTAATTCTCTATATTTCCAGCAACGAGCACATTTTTCACCCTTTGCTTTCATAACTTTAACATCATAATCATCTTGAGAATATTCATTTAAGATATCTTCATTGTTTTCATTAGAAGTGTAAACATGAGATACAATATATAAATCACCCAAAAGTTTAGAATACTTGTCTAAAAGCATAGTTTTATCTTTATCTTTTGAGGTTATAATAATATCTGCTTCAAGAGATGAACCGATAATTTTAGGGTCTGATGAGCGAAGCGGCTCAATTGCTTTTGAAACAATTTCTCTTGTTTTTAAAAGTTTTGAAAATTCTTCATCCAGTTTTTCATTTACCCATTCAGGTTTAACCTTTGCCCAAGGAGTTAAAAGAGCAGATTTATACTCTTTTTGATTTTCAGGCATGTTTTGCCAAATATCTTCAGCCTGATGCGGCATAACGGGAACTAAAATACTAATTAATGTATGTAAAATTTCATACATAACAGTTTGACAAGCTCTCCTTGATAAGGATTTTTTGCCTTGGGTGTATAATCTATCTTTTACAATGTCAAGATAGAATGAACTTAAATCTGTGCTTGCAAAATTTTGAAGATGTTGGAAATATTTATAAAACTCATAAGTTTCAAATGCGCTATCAACATTTTTAATTAATTGAGCAAGTCTTGATAGAGCGAATTTATCAATTTCTTCAAGATTATCATATTCTACATAATCTTTTTTAGGTTCGAAATCATATAAATTTCCTAATAAAAATCTTATTGTGTTTCTTGTTTTTTTGAATACTTCAACGAGCTGTTTGATTAAATTATCGCCGATTTTAACATCGTTTCTATAATCAACACTTGCTGCCCATAATCTTAATACGTCAGCGCCATAGACTTTTATTATTTCTTGAGGTGTAACAATATTGCCTAATGATTTAGACATTTTTCTGCCTTCACCATCTAAGACAAACCCATGCGTTAAAACTGATTTATATGGAGCCATATTATCTGTTGCGCTTGCGATTAATAAAGATGATTGGAACCAGCCTCTATGTTGATCTGACCCTTCTAAATACATATCAACCGGTATTACAGGGTTTCCGTCTGTTTGAAATTCATTTTTTCTTGCTTTTACAACAGCATCCCAAGAAGCACCTGAATCAAACCAAACGTCCATGATGTCATTTTCTTTTTCAAATTCATCACATCCGCATTCGCATTTATAGCCCTCGGGCAAGAAATCTTTAGCTTCATATTTTACCCAAGCATCAGATGATTCATTTTTGAATTTTTCAGATATTAATTTAATTGTTTCATCGTTAATGATTGGTTTTTTACATTTTTTGCAATATAAAATAGGAATAGGTACACCCCAAGCACGTTGTCTTGAAATACACCATTCAGAGCGGTTTTCAACCATGTTTGAAATTCTTTTTTCGCCTGAAGCAGGGAACCAATCAACTTTTTTAATGTTTTCTAAAACATTATCTTTAAACATTGAAACTTTTACAAACCATTGAGGAGTAGAACGATACATTACAGGGTTTTTACATCTCCAGCAATGAGGGTATGAGTGCATGATTTCTTGCGATTTAATCAATGCACCTTTTTCTTTTAATCTATCTATTACGATTTTATTTCCTTTATAATATGGAACACTCTCTAAATCCTCTACTTCATTTGTCCAACAGCCTTTTGAATCAAATGGAGAGAATGTTTCAAGACCATATTTTTGTCCAACCTCCCAGTCTTCAAGACCATGACCTGGGGCAGTGTGAACTGAACCTGTACCGGCATCTAGCGTTACATGATCTCCTAAAATTAATAATGATTCTTTATTATATAGCGGGTGTTTTGCTTTAAAGTATTCAAATTCTGAACCTTTTAGTTCACCTAATTTTTTAATATTTTCCCATTCTACATCTTTTAAAAATGCGTCTAGTAGGTCACTTGCAACAAAATAGTTGTTTTCTTGATATTCAAAAATTGTATAGTTATATCTTTCATTTAAACAAATACCAAGGTTAGATGGGATTGTCCAAGGTGTTGTTGTCCAAATTATTGAATAAAGTTTGTTTGATGAAACAATATTTGCTTTTTGATATAGTTTTTCATAATCTTTTAATTCAAATCTTACATAAATTGATTCAGATGAAATATCAGCATATTCAACTTCTGCTTCAGCTAAAGCTGTTTCACAGCTTGCACACCAATATACAGGTTTTAGACCTTTTTGGATGTATCCTTTTTTATACATTTGCCAGAATAATTCAACTTGGCGTGCTTCATATTCAGGTGCTATTGTTAAATAAGGATGTTCCCAATCACCTAAAACACCAAGACGCTTAAAGTTTTCCTCTTGTCCTTTTAGATTTTTTGCGGCAAACTCTCTGCATTTTTGTCTTAATTCAAGTGGAGTTAGAGCACTTCTTCCGCCTTTAATATTTTTTACAACAGCATTTTCAATAGGAAGCCCATGGGCATCATACCCGGGAACATAAGGAGTATAAAAACCTAATTGAGTTTTATATTTTAGGACGATATCTTTTAAGATTTTATTTAGGGCATGCCCGATGTGAATTTTATCAGAGCTTAAGTAAGGAGGACCGTCATGTAAAATAAAGCTTTTATTTCCGTTATTTTTTTCAAGCATTTTTTCATAAATTTTATTTTCATTCCAGAATTTTTGAATTTCTACTTCTCGAATTGCAGCATTTGCACGCATTGCAAGAGTAGTTTTAGGAAGATTAAGAGTATCTTTAAATTGTTTTTCTTCAGTCATTTTAACCTCTATATTTAAGTATTGAATGATTAAATTATACAACAAAATGTTTTATAAAGTGAATTTAAATAAATTGTCTTACTTTCTTAATGAATTATTATTTTGTTTGTGATAGGATTAACCTTATTGAAGACTTGAGGAGAATTTAATGGCTATAATTGATATTTTACTTAAAATTTTTAAAGATCCTAATGTTAGAAAAATTAATAAAATCATGCCTATAGTAGATAGGATTAACGAAATAGAAGAAGAATATTCTAAGCTTACGGATGAACAATTAAAAGCAAAAACACAAGAATTTAAAGAAATTTTATCTAAACGCCCCACTTCATCTGATCCTAAGCAAGATAGAATTTTAGAAAAACAAGCACTGGATGAAATTTTGCCTGATGCTTTTGCAACAGTCAGAGAGGCGGGAAAAAGAGTTTTAAATTTAAGGCACTTTGATGTTCAATTAATTGGCGGAATATTTCTCCATGAAGGTCATATCGCAGAAATGAGAACAGGTGAGGGTAAAACACTTGTTGCAACGTTGCCTGCTTATTTAAACGCCCTAACAGGAAAAGGTGTCCATGTTATTACGGTTAATGATTATCTTGCAAAACGTGATAGAGATTGGATGGGTAAAATTTATGAATTTTTAGGTTTAACAGTTGGCGTTATTTTATCAAGCGGTGAATATAACAGCTATGAAAATAAAAAACAAGCCTATAATTGCGATATTACTTATGGAACAAATAATGAATTCGGTTTTGATTATTTAAGAGATAATATGGCTTCTGATATTAATTCATTGGTTCAAAGACCTTATAATTACGCTATTATAGATGAAGTTGATTCAATTTTAATTGATGAAGCAAGAACACCTTTAATTATTTCGGGTCGTCTTGAAAAATCGGCTCAAACTTATCAATTAATGGCAAAAATTGCGCCGTTATTAGAAAAAGATAAGCACTATGAAGTGGATGAAAAAAATAAAAATATTATATTTACGGAAGACGGTGTAATAAAAGCAGAAGAATTGTTAAATGTTGATGAGCTTTTTGATATGAAAACTCAATATGCTCATCATCTTTTACAAGCTTTAAAAGCAAAAGAGCTTTTTGTAAAAGACACCGATTATGTTATAAAAGATAATCAAATTATGATTGTTGATGAATTTACAGGCCGTATCATGGAAGGAAGAAGATGGTCTGATGGTTTACATCAAGCAATAGAAGCAAAAGAGGGAGTTAAAATTCAAGATGAAACTCAAACGCTAGCTTCAATTACTTTCCAAAATCTTTTTAGATTGTATCCTAAATTATCAGGCATGACAGGTACAGCTATGACAGAAGAAGCCGAATTTGGCAAAATTTATAATCTTCAAGTTACGCAAATTCCAACAAATAAACCTGATAAAAGAGTTAATTTCCCTGATGTAATTTATAAGACAAAAGCAAAAAAATATGAATATGTTGCTCATGAAATTGCTCAAATGGCAAAAATAGGCAGACCTACGCTTGTTGGTACAATATCAATTGAAAAATCAGAATATTTATCAAGTTTGCTTAAAAAAATGGGTATTAAACATAATGTCTTAAATGCTAAACACCATGAAAAAGAAGCTTATATTATAGCGCAAGCAGGCAGAGTCGGTGCTGTTACTATTGCAACGAATATGGCAGGTAGAGGTACGGATATTTTACTTGGCGGTAATGCAGAATATTTAGCTAAAGAAGAACTAGATAAAAAAGGAATAACTAAAGAACATCCTGATTATGAAAATTTAAAAAATGAAGCACTTGAAAAAGCAAGAATTATAACACAAGAAGAACATGATAAAGTTGTTGAATTAGGCGGGCTTCACGTAATTGGTACAGAACGCCATGAATCAAGAAGAATAGATAATCAATTAAGGGGTCGTGCTGCTCGTCAAGGCGACCCAGGTTCAACAAAATTCTTTTTATCATTAGAAGATGACTTGATGAGAATTTTTGGCGGCGAGAGAATTGCTAATTTAATGACAATGTTAAATGTTGATGATGATACAGCAATTGAAAATCCTCTTATAACTCGTCAAATCGAGTCAGCTCAAAAGAAAGTCGAAACATATCATTTTGATATAAGAAAATCTGTTCTTGAATATGATGATGTTATGAATATTCAAAGGGAAAAATTCTATTATCAAAGAAGAAAAGTTTTAGCTTCAACTGATTTAAGAGAAGATATTAAATTTATGATATTAAAAGAGGTTGATAGGATATTAGCTCAATATATAAGCAAAGACATGTCCCCTCAAGAATATGTTTATGATGATTTAGTAATGTTTACAAAGGAATTTATAAGCGTATTCCCTCAATTAAAAGACAAAGTTAAAATTGAAGAAATCAAAGATTTAAGAGCAAATGAAATTTCTCAAAAATTAAAAGATTTAGCACTTCAATCATATAAACAATTTGAAATGGATACTATAAATGATTTTAATAATGTCATGACTAAATATTACGGCAATGATTTTGTTAAACAAGAAGCTTATACGGCTGATAATATAGTTCGTCATGTTGAAAGAGATATTTTGCTTCAAGTAGTTGATGCTAAATGGATTGACCATTTAGGAAATATCGATATGTTAAAAGATTCAATTGGGCTTGTTGCTTATGGGCAAAAAGATCCTTTAATTGAATATAAAAAAGAAGCTTATAATTTATTTAATTCATTGATGGCAGAAATTCAATCTGAAACCATTCAGCATTTATTTAGGGCTAAATTTGGTGTTCAGGTTTATGAAGAAGAAAATGAGCTAAGTTAATTTTGGCAATTATTTTATTGTTTGGGTTTTATTAAATTACGTCTTATTTTCGTGTGTTTAATAAATGATTGATAAAGTTTCAAAAATTATTTCAAAAACAGAACTGACACCATATAGCATATATGGTTCAGTTTCTTATCATCAAAATAAAAACCAAAATAAAAAAGATGAAAAATTTGATACTTTTAATAAAGACGATAAAAAATCTAACCCTTTTGATTTAGATGAAAATAAAGATAATAACAAAATACAAGAATATTTTAATCAAAGACATGCAAAAATTAATGCTGATATTAAAGATATTGTTTCAAGAATTTTAAAATACTCTGCTTTAATTGATAGCGCAATAATAGATTCACAAGCATTAACTATAAGATATTTATATAATAAAACACTGCCAAACGAAAAAGACAAGGTTTTTAAATTTATCAACCAAGGTAAAATATATTCTATTGAAGTTTGTAATTTAGAAGATAATTTATTATTAAAAGTTGATTTTACAAAAAATAATATTACAAAAATTAAAGCAAATTATGAAAGTTATTGTTTTGAAATATATTTAAAAAAAGAAAGTTTTTTAAATAGAATTTTTTTAAATAATAAAACACAAATTTTAAAATATCAAAAAAAAGATAAAAATAATAATCTTCAAGAAGAAGTTATATATTCTTCCAATGGTCAAATCGAAAGATATGTGTCATATCAAGATAATAAAATTCAATCAGAAGTTTATTTTGATTTATCCATAGCTCATTTTAGACCTGAAATGAAAAATAAATTAATCCCTTTGAAGTATTCTTTGTATGATATTAAAAGTGATTATTTACTAGAAAATCTTATTTATACTTATTCTTTACCTAATAAATACCAACAATTTAATCATACAACAGGAAAAATAATAAAATCATTTATTTTACAAGGTTTAAAATCAAAAGTTATTAAATACACTTTTTTTAATAGCATAAACGGTCAAATGACAGTTTGCGGTACTTTATAATAATTCTTTTCTTATTTTTTTATCAATATCAAAAATTTCATCTAAAGTTGGGTTTAGAATGTTTTTAGCATTTTTAACTTCGCTAAAAATAATTTTTTCAATATCTAAGAAATTAATTTCATTATTTAAAAATTTATAAACAGCAACTTCGTTTGCTGCATTTAATATTGCAGGCATGAGACCGCCTTTTTTGCCGCAATCAATGGTTAATTTTAATAAAGGAAATTTTTCAAAATCAGGTTCAAAAAATTCAAGCTTTTTATTATATATATTAAAACTATTTGTTTTTATTCCTTCAAATCTTTCAGGATAGCTTAGCGCATATTGAATAGGTATATGCATGGATGGAACTCCCATTTGAGCCAGAAAAGAGCCGTCGCAAAATTCAACAAATGAATGAACTATGCTTTGAGGATGAATAACAACTTTGATATTATCATAATTAAAATTATAAAGATGATGTGCTTCAATAACTTCAAGTCCTTTATTAACTAAAGTAGCACAATCAATTGTGATTTTTTTACCCATCATCCATCTTGGGTGTTTGAGAGCTTCTTTAGCTGAAAACTTTGCCATTTCTTCTCTTGTATTGTTTAAAAAAGGACCGCCTGAGGCTGTTATCCAAAGGTTTTTGGCATATGGGTTATCTTGCTTATTTAAACATTGTAAAATTGCAGAATGTTCTGAATCAATCGGGATTATTGAAACATTATTTTCTTTTGCTTTTTTCATTACGATATCGCCAGCCATAACAAGTGTTTCTTTATTGGCTAAGGCAATAGTTTTTTTATTTTCAATGGCTTTTATTGTTGCTTTAACAGACACTATTCCATTTGTTGCAACAACAAAAATATCCGTTTCAGGGATATTTGCAAACTCATAAAGACCATCTTCACCACAAAAGAATTTAATTTTGCTAAATTCTTTTTCAAGAAGCTTCATATCATCAAAATCAGCTACACTAACGTATTTAGGTTTAAATTTAATTATTTGTTCTTTTAAAAGTTTAATATTTTTTCCTGCTGCAAGAGCAATAATTCTAAATTTATCTTTTAATTTTTCAACTACTTCTAATGTTTGAGTGCCGATAGAACCTGTGCAACCCAGTAAGACAATATTTTTCATAATTAATTATTTTCTTTTAAGCTTTCTTGTTTTATAAAATCACACATTGTTTGAAGTCTTGAATCTTCAGTTTTTTCAATAAATTCATCAATATTTTTAACTTTGTTTAATTTAAGAGCTAATTCATACATTAAAACACAATCATTACACAATCTGTATTTTGAATATTGGATTGAACCAGCTAGGGGCATATCTTTAGCGCAAGAGCTGCATGTAAAAAATTCAAATTCACTGTCAGGATTTTCTTCAATATCATCTAGCTTCATTTGATAAACAACTTCTTGCATATCATTTATAATTTTTTGTTTATTTTCCATTGTCTTCACTTAAACTGCAATACATACCTTGCATTATATTTTGAAAATCTTCATCTTGCAAGCAAGATGCACTTTTAAAAATTCTTGCTATGGGAAGATTTTTATCATACCATCTTCTTTTGTATCCTTGTGAGAATAATCCCATAACTCTATCTACACCAAGACTTACAGGGGCTGATTGCGTCATTTCTCTTGAATTAATTTTGATGGTTTCAATAATTTTTAAAACTTCTCTTGCAATGTCATAATGAGATTGCAAGGATAATTGTTTTAAAATGTCCAAGACCCCATCAGCGTAGGGTTTTTTATCGTACCATCTTTTGTAGTTATAATTCTTGTCGCTCATAATAAAATTCTAATTTTATATTTTTAATTTTGCAATTTTGTAAAAAAACTTAAATTTTAATAAATTCACATAAAATCTCATTTGATAATAAAATACCTTTTTGAGATAGTTTAACACCATTTTGAGTTTTTTCCATCAGATTTAAGTTTAAAAATTTTTCAAATTCATTCTTATAAATTTTATAAATATCAATATTGTATTTTTTATTAATTTTATTAAAATCAATTCCTTTAGTTAATCTCAAACCTAAGAAAATTTCTTCTTCAATCATATTTTCTTTATTTAAAATTTCGTATTCTTTTTCAAGGGGGTTTTTTAAATATTCTCTAAAATTAAAAGTATTTGTATATCTTTTGTTTTCAACATATCCGCTTGCTGATAAACCAAAGCCGTAGTAATTTTTACACTCCCAATAAGATGAATTATGCCTTGAAAAATAATTTTCATTTTTTGCAAAATTTGAAAATTCATAATGAATGTATTTTTGTTTTAGTTTATTAATCGCAATTTCATACATTTTAGCTTGCATTTCATCATTTGGAAGATTTTTTGGAGGATATTTATAAAAATAACTGCCTTTTTCAATTTTTAATCCATATAATGAAATGTGTGCAGGGTTTATATTTAGCGCTATATCTAGTGTGTCTTGCCAGTTTTTTATGGTTTGGTTGGGTAGTCCATAAATTAAATCAATACTAAAATTATCAAAACTGACATTTTTAATCATATTTATAACATCAAGCGCTTCATTAGTTGTGTGATTTCTTCCGATTGTATTTAAAATTTTATTGTCAAAACTTTGTACACCAACAGAAATCCTATTTATTCCAAGATTTTTATAGGCAATCAGTTTTTCTTTTGAAATGTTATGAGGGTTAATTTCAATTGTAATTTCAGTTTTTGAATTAAAATTAAAGTTTTCAAGAATTTTTTTAATGTCGTTAATGTCTAATAAAGAGGGAGTTCCTCCGCCAAAATAAATTGTTTTTAAATCTTCATTTTTGTAAAAAAACTTAATCTCTTTAATTAGCGCATTTATATATTCGTCTTTTATTTTTAGCAAGCTAAATGAGCAAAAAGAGCAATATTTGCATTTTTTTTCACAAAACGGAATATGTATATACACACAATTTATCATTTTTACATTATAATATGAATATGAGTTATATGATGGAATCTGAGATTAATTCTCAAGCGGAGATTATAGAAAATTTAATTAATCGCTATATTGTTAATTATTGCGTTTTAGTTGATATACCACTAAATATTAAAAAAATTACTCTTATTGCAAGCGGCTCATCTTATAATGCTTCAATGCTTGCTAAATATTTTTTTGAAAACATATCAAACACAGAAGCTAATTGTAAATACGCATCTGAAGTTGCTCATTCATCTTTTTCTAATTACGATAAAGATGCACTATACATTTTTATCAGCCAATCAGGAAATAGCATAGATACTGTTTTGGCTATGGAAAAAATTAAAGAAAAAGGTCTAAAAACCCTTTGTATTACAAATAATAAAAATTCAAAATTATACAATTCATGTGATTATAAATTTGATATTAATGCCGGTTTGGAAAATGCAATTGCTGCAACTAAAACATATAGTGCAAGTGTTGTTATGTTGTGGATATTGGCGCTAAAAATTGCGCAAAATAAGCAAATTGATATATCGGATGAAACAAAGAACATTCAATCAATCAAAAGAGATATTGAAAATACTTTAGTTAATATTGAAAATATTGATTTGGTTGCAAAATTTTTATCAAAACAACAAGATTTTTCAATTTGCGGTTTTGGAATTTATTTTCCAATTGCACTTGAAGCTGCACTAAAAATAAAAGAAACTTGTTATATTAATACTTGTGCATATCCTTTGGGTGAATTTATCCATGGACATTTTGCTATATTAAATAAATCAAAAGTATTTATAAATTTTATGCTTGATAATCCATCCGATACGCAAAAAAATCTTCTGAAAAAAATAATTAAAACATATAAAACAAAATCGATTTTGATTTCAGATGAATATGAAGATTATGATTGCGATATGTTAATTAAATTTCCCAAAACTCAATCAAGAATTTCAAAAATTATCAGTTTGATTATCGTAATTCAATTACTTGCATTAAAAATGGCAACAAAATTAAAAAGAAATGTTGATAAACCAATTGGATTAAACAAAGTAGTAGACAACAAGGATTTAAAGTAAGTGAATATTATAGTATGCATAAAACAGGTTCCTGATGTTGACGATATAAAATGGACAAAGGAAAATAATTTAGATAGAACAAATATGCTATCTAAAATTAATCCTTATGATGAGTATGCGCTTGATGTTGCAATTAATATAAAATCAAAGTTTAAAAATGTTAAAATAACAGTTATTTCAATGGGGCCAAATCAAGCAAAAGAGGTTTTAAATTATGCATTAGCTAAAGGGGCTGATAGAGCAATTTTACTTTCAGATAAAGCTTTTGCGGGTTCTGATACTTTAGCTACATCTAAAATTTTAGCTTGTGCAATTCAAAAATATTGTTCTGATTTTAATTTAATTTTAACAGGGCAGCTGGCTGTTGATGGAGATACTCAACAAGTGCCCTTGAGTCTTGCGCAATTATTAAAAATTCCTGAAATAACAAATGTGAATGAATTTTATAATGCTGATAAAGATATGGCAATTGTTTCGCAAAAAATAGGATTAACAACAAATGTATTTGAAATTAAAACCCCTTGTATTATTGCAGTTAAGGAAAATTGTGCTGAAAATTATATTCCTAAGATTGATGATTATATAAGAGCACAAAATATACAAATAGAAGAATATAATTTGGATAATATTGATTTAGCAAAAGATGAAGTAGGAATAATCGGTTCACCTACAATGGTATATAAGGCATTTAGACCTGAAATAAATAAAAATACTAAAGAGATAAAAGAAAATATTGCAAAAACAATTTTAGACTTTATATTAAAGGTTGATAAAAAATGAAAAAAATAATTGTATATGGTGAGCTAAATTTAAAAAATAATGAAATAGAAGATGTAACTTTTGAATTATTAACAAAAGCTCAAAAACTAACACAAGAAGCGCTAAAATTAAATCCTGAAGAAAAATATTATACTGAAGCTGTTTTTAGTGCATCTTATTTATTGGAAGATGAAATAAAAAAAGCTTATAAAGCAGGTGCAGACAAAGTTGTAGTTATTAAAGACAGTGTATTTGATACTTTTTATTCAACAGTATATACAAATGCATTTTTGGAATATTTTGAAAAAAATCCATCTGATATTATTCTTTTTCCTGCAACACCAAAAGGCAGATTAATAGCTCCGAGAATAACTGCTCAATTAAATACAGGACTTGTTGCAGATTGTACTGAAGTAGAGTTTATATTAAAAAATAACAATGTAGTTTTTGCACCTACAAGACCAACTTTTGGTTCAGAATTAATGGCAACCATAATATCAAAAAAAGCACCATATTGCGCAACTATAAGACCATCTGTTTTTAAAGCAGAATTTAGTTATAAAGATAATGGTGAATTTATTGAATATATTCCAACTTCTTACCATGAAGATAGAATTAGACTTGTGCGCTCTATCTTAAATAAAGATAACAATACATCGGATTTTTCAAATGCAAAAGTTGTTTTATGTGCTGGATATGGTTTATATGATAGTAAAAACGAATATTTTGATAAGCTTAAAAAATTGGCAAAAATAACAAATTCAAAATTTGCCGCAACAAGAAAAGTTGTGGATTATAATTTGGTTGAACAAAAATATCAAATAGGACAAACAGGTTCAACTGTTGAAGCAAAACTATACATTGCTTTTGGGGTTTCAGGAGCAATTCAGCATATACAAGGTATGAAAAATTCAAAAACAATTATTGCTATAAATACTGATGAAAATGCTGAAATTTTTAAATATTCGGATTATAAAATAATAGCTGATGCAAAAAAAGTAATAGATGATTTATTGAATTATTTCGATATTAACTGATATTTATGATTTTAATAATAAAAAAAAGCCGTCATAAGGCGGCTACTAGACTTGGGGAGGAGGTTTTGAGAAGGAGTCTTTAGCTCCTTTTCAAATTTGTATATTATTTTTTTCGTCAAGACAAAATTGCGCTTTAGATTTTTTTTCTTAAATTCCTCTAAAAGGTTGAAAAATTAAAAATAAGTAAATTTAAATATGCTAATTTGTTAAAATTGAATTATGAAAAAAATATTTCTTATAGGCATAGTTGTATGCCTGCTTGCGCTTTTAAATGGAGCAAATGCAGCAACGTCAAAGAAAAAAAAGCCTAAAACAAAACATAAAATAGAATTTGTAACCAAAGATAAGCATATTTTGGCAGGTGATTTATATATTGCAAATCCGTCCACAAATAAACCGCTTGTTGTCATGCTCCATTCTTTTTCATTGAATGCTTTATCTTGGCAGCCTATAGCGCAACAATTAAGACTAAAAGGCTATAATGTTTTAGCAATGGATTTAAGAGGTCATTCAAGAAGTGTATATAATGAAAAATTGAAAATTAAATCAAGATTTAAATATACAAATTCTGATTGGCAAAAATTACCTGAAGATGTTATAGAATCAATTGCTTATGTAAAATCAAATTATCCAAAAATTAACACAAACGATACAATCTTTGTGGGGGCTGATATTGGTGCAAGCGCAGGAATTATTGCGGGTGCTTCAATGAAAAAAAAGCCTGAAAAATTTGTTATAATTTCTCCAATGCTTAATTTTAAAGGCCTTTATATTCCAATAAAAATAGCTAGTTACACAGATACTAAATTTTTAGTTATTTTATCTAAGAGCGATAAAATATTATTTAATTTTTATTCATCAACCAAGCCTTTAATAATTACCTATCCAAAAGGAGGTCCTGGAAATCAACTTCTTAAAGTCAACCCTCAAAGTACAAATGATATAGTTAATTTTATAATTAATTAAACATAAAAAAATACACTTCCTTAAAATAGTAAGTGTATTTTTTTTAGCAATACAGTGGAGCTAATCTAAGAGATTTATTCCACACTAATTATTTTTATAACGTTTTCCGTAAACTTCGTGCACATTTTCAATTGTAATAAATGCATCTTTATCAATAGACACAACAAGTTCTTTTAATTTATATAATTCAATACGAGGAGCAATGCAATAGACCATAACTTTAGGGGTTTTGCTGTAGCCGCCTTGAGCATCTATATAAGTAATTGTTTTATCAAGATTTTGTATAATTGCTTGACCAATAATTTTTCCTTTATCAGAAATAATACGCACTGATTTTTCTTCGCTTAAGCCTTGGATAATCATATCTATTGCTTTATAAGCAACAATATAGGTTAGGGCTGAATACATTGCTTGTTCCCAGCCATATAGAAACCCTGCACTGGTAAAAATGAATATATTAATAAACATAATAATTTCACCAACCGAATACGGGTATTTTTTTGATATTTTCATAGCAAGGATTTCTGTTCCATCCATGCAGGCGTTGTTTTTTAATACCAATCCTACGCCCGTACCCAAAATGGCACCGCCAAAGCAGGCTGATAATAATAAATCGTTTGTTATGGGCTGAATATGATGTAAAACATTGACAAATAAAGCCAGCATACAAACACTGTATGATGCCCTTAATATAAATGCTAAGCCAAATTCACTATACGCCATTAAAACAAAGGGAATATTTAATAATACAAGAAAAATACCTAAGTTTATTTTGGTGATATAGCTTGCCATTATTGAAACACCAACTATTCCACCATCGATAATTTGGTTGGGTACTAAAAAACATTCCAAGGCAAAAGCCGCTAAAAAAGCACCAAATGTGCATAACAATATATTAATAATTAAATCTTTCATAATGTTTTATGATAGAATATTTTTATGAAAAAGTACACACTCTTAATAATTATTTTATTTTTTTCTTTGTTTTTCTTTAGCGGATGTATAAATAAAAATACCAATATATCTGATTTAGAAGCAATTAAAAATAGGGGTTATCTTATAGTCGGGGTTAAAACCGATTCTCCTCCTTTTGGGTATTATAAAAATAAAAACCTTCAAGGAATTGATATTTTAATAGCTCAATATATTGCTGATAACATATTTGGTTTTGAATCTCCACAAAATATCAAATATGTCAGTGTAAATGCGCAAAATAGAATAGAGAAATTAAATTCAAAAGAGGTTGATATTTTAGTTGCAACAATGAGTATAAATGATAAAAGAAAATTGGTTGTTGATTTTTCTGTGCCATATTTTGTTGCAAACCAAAAAATAATGGTAGCGAAAAATTCAAAAATCACAGGATTAAATTATTTTAATAAAAAAGGAAAACTTGTCGTTGTCATGGGCACAACGGGCGAAAAAATTGTCAGATTGGTTGCGCCAAATGCATACATTATAGGTGTTAAAACTTATTACGAAGCATTTAAATATTTAAAACAAGGAAAAGTTGATGCAATTTTTGGAGACGACTGTATATTGGAAGGTTTAAATAACGGAAAATATAAAATAATTAATCGTGCATATTCAAGAGAATATTATGCGGTAGCTGTTAGAAAATCTGATTTATCAAAGGAATTGTTATCTAAAATTAATTCAACAATTTCTTATATTTTAGATGATAAAAAGTTAATTCTTGTTAAGAAACCTTTAAGAATTTAATTAAAAACGATTTTTCAATTATAATAATTAAATAGTAAGCAAAATATGGATGTATAGATGGATAGTAATAAAATAAAGTTTAAAATATTTTTTTGGTATGCGGTATTATGGTTTTTTCTTTTTATAACATTATATTGTGCTTATGGAGTTTATTTTCCTGATTTATCATCTACAAAATCTAAGTGGGTAGCTCTTTTATCGGGTGCTATTGCGCTTTTGCTTTCTTCGTGTAAAATTTGTGAAATTTCATATGCAAATTATAAATATAATACCTTAAGTAAAATTATTGAATATTTTTATAATGGGGTTCAACTATTTTTCAAAAGAGAAAATAAATTTTTAATATTTATAACTTTTTTGATTGCGGTAATTTTATTAAAACCCTTAGGGATTCCTTTTGTTTTGTGTTATTTAATTGGTACTTTGTTTGCAATTTTTTGCGGATTTATAACAAATTATATTTCTACAAGAGCTGTTGTTAAAATTTCACGAGGTGAAAATACATCCTTAAATTCAGGCTTTAAAATTGCCTTTAACTCAGGCGTTGCAATAGCTATGGCAATTGTAGGTTTGGCTTTAGTTCCTATGGTAATTTTATATCATATATATAAAGATTATCTTATAATAAACGGGTTTATTTTAGGTGTTGCAATTAGTGTTTTATTTTCAAGTGTTGCTGCATCTATTACTAAAAAAGCTGCAACAGGCGCAATAGAGCTTGTATCACAATCTGAAGATGATATAGAAGCTTATGATAAAAGAAACCCTCTTTTGCTTCTTTCAGGAATTGCAAAGAGTGTTTTTAAGACAAATGCTCTTTCACTGGATATGTTCTTATCTTTTTGTTCTGCAATTATTTCATCAATGGCGATAGGAGCAATGGCGCTAAATTTAATGGGTGCTTTTTTACCTTTAATTATTGCTTCTGGGGGTGTTTTTTCTTCTGTTATAGTTATTTTATTTATTAAAATGAATAAAATTAAAAATCCTATAAATGCACTTTTTGTATCCGGTTTTTGTACAATAATTTTATTTTGTATTTTTTCATATTATGCAATAAATACTTGGCTTATGGGTGATTTAGGGCTTTTTTATTCTGTTGTAATTGGAGCATTTGGCGGTTTTATATTATGTTTTGTTAATGCTAATTATATTTTTGAAAAGTTCAAAACCGTAAAAAATGTTTCAAATGCCGCTATAGCAGGGTTATCACCTTGTATTGTTCAAACCTTAAAAGAAGGGTTTATGGGTGTGTTTTTGCCTATCATTGTAATTGCTTTTATGATAATTTCATCTTTTCTATTAGCAAACGGTATTGATGCACCTTTGGTTGGAATATACGGAATTACAATGGCAATTTTAGGAATGATTTCAACATTTGGAATAATGATGTGTATTAATATTTTTGCTCTTGTATCAAACGATATTGATATAGTTACAAATACTTATGAAATAGGAAAAGAATTTGATAAAAACAAAAATATTAAAATGCTTGGGCAAATTGGATATTATATTATTTCTCTTGGAAAAAATTTCTTGGCCACAACTGCAATTTTAACTGCATTATCACTATTTTTGGCTTTTTCTGTTACTGTGCAATTAGAACAAATTGATATTGTTAATCCTTATGTGCTTATTTCATTATTTGTTGGAGCGGCTTTGCCTTACCTATATTGCTCTTTTATTTTGAGCGGCGTATCTAAAACATCTTCTAAATTAATTCTTGAGGTAAAAAATCAATTTAGAAAATTTCCGCAAATTTTGCGTTATGAAATGCGCCCTGATTATGAAAAATGCGTTTGTATGGCGGCTAACACTTCATCTATTCAATTAATATTTTATACAATGATGATTGTGTTTGTGTTTTTAACTATAGCTCTTAAGCTTGGTGCAGAAGCTTTAGCAGGTCTTGTTTTTGGAACTGTCTTATCGAGCAGTGTTTTAATGTATGCTTCGTTGAATTCCGCTATTGTATCAAAAGCGGCAAAAAAATATTTTAAAGATGAATTTATTAATGCACCTATTTCAAATCAATATAGTATTTTAGAGCAAAACAACAGTATTTATTCTCTTTTGAAAGATTTAATAACTCCTTGTTTAAGTTCATTGATAAAATTTCTTGCTATTTTGGCTTTTGTGTTATCGCCTATGTTTTTAAAGTAAATATAAAGGAGCTGAATGACAGTTAATATTGAAAAATTCACAATTTCATCTAAAGGTTTTGATGATTTAATAGATATAACAACAAAAGTGCAGGATATTATTTATAAAATAAATAAAAAAGATGTTGTGGTTAGTATTGCTGTTGCATCTCCAACAGCATCCATAATAACAATAGGGGATGAAACAGGTCTTGGTGCTGATTTTTCAGAATTATTAGATAATATTGTGCCTTTAAATAAAATATACAAGCATGATACTAATTGGCATGAGGGAAATGCGCATGCACACCTAAAGGCTTCATTGTTAGGAAGTAATTTGACAATAAGTGCTATAGACAATAAGCTTGTGCTTGATAATAATCAAAAAATTGCATTTATTGATTTTGATTCTAAGCCGTCAATAACGCAAATAACAGTTTCAGTAATATATTAGAAGTGTAAATTATGAGCAACTCAAAAAATCAAATAAAATTTTATACCGATTTATTAAAAGATGATGAAATATTATTATTGAAGTCTAAAGATAGCTATTTTAAATCTCATTATATAGGTTCTATGCTAAATACTCTAACAAATTTTTCAGGAACAGAAGGTGAAGCTATTCTTGAAAAAAATGGAAAAATAACTATTTTTGTTGATACAAGGTATCATATTTTGGTTGAAAAACAGGTATTTAAAGATATCTCTATATATAAAATGGGTTTAGGCGAAAGTTTTATTAATGCATTTGAAAAAAAATATAAAAAAAATACAATAATGCATGTTCCAAGTGATATTTTGTTAAATGAATACAAAGCTCTTGATAAATATTTTGATTTAAGAAAATATACTCCAAAAGAAAAACATGTTAAAAATTTAGAATTAGATGAAAAAGCTAAATTATTTTTGGTTGATAACAATATAGAAAAAAATGATTTTGATTTTAAAATGCACAAGCTTAAAAAAATTAATCAAAATATCGAAAAAATGCTTGTCTTTAATCTTGATGAAATATCATATTTGACAAATTTAAGAAGTTATCAAATGAAATATTCATCAAATTTTCGCTCAATATTATATCTTGATTTTCAAACAGATAATTATATTTTATTTTTGGATAAAATTCCCAAAGATATAAAAATAAAAAATTTAAACTTTATGAAATTAAAAGATTTTTCTGGTTTTATTCAATCAATAAATACACCGATTGCTGTAAATATTAATGAAATAACTCTTGAAAACTTTTTATTGATAAAAAAAATCAAAGAATTAAAGCAAAATAATCTTTCAATAATTTCATCTATTAAGCCAAAAAGTGTTATAGAACATTTATTTGAAGCTTCAAAAAAAACTGATTTAGCCATATATAATTTTAAAAAACAATTAAAAGAAGGGTTAAGTGAACAAGATTTAGTTAATATTTTTGAAAATGAATTAACTAAACAAGGGGCTAAAATGCCTTCTTTTAAAACAATTCTTTCAATAGATGAAAATACAGCATCCATACATTATTCAAGTTATGATAAAAATAAAATATTAAAAAAAGAAAGTCTTTTGTTGCTTGATTGCGGTGGATATTATGAAGCAGGGTATGCAACCGATATAACCAGAACTTTTTATTTTGGTTCAAATCCAAAACCAATATATAAAATAATATATACAAATGTTTTAAAGGCATTTCTTGCTTGTTATATGTCAAATGAAACAAATGCTAAAAAATTAGACTTGATAGCTAGAAATATTCTTAAGCCTTTTGAAAAAGACGGATTTTATTTTGGCCATGGACTAGGTCATGGCATAGGAACATCTGTTCATCAAAATCCGCCAAGACTTTCTATGAATTCATCTGATATTATTAAGCCTTTTCAAACCCATTCTATTGAACCTGGGTTATATGGTAAAAGTATAAAAGAAAACACAGAGTTTGGGGTGAGAATTGAAAATTGTGTATATAGTGATATAGATTATAAAAAACATTCACTGTCAAAATTTCCTTTTGAGGAGATTTTAATAGATTATAGCCTTTTAAGTGATGATGAAAAATGTATTATTCAAAATTGGCATGAAAATTTTACGAAAGAAATATAAATGGAAATAATTGAAATCACAAGCACTCAAAATGATTTAGTTAAATATTCAGTAAAGCTTCAAAATTCAAAATTCAGAAAATCACAAAAACTTATTTTTGCAGATGGTCAAAAAACAATAGAAGGTTTTATAAATGATGGAATTGTTTTTGAATATTTCTTTTGTAAAAAAGACAATATTTTAAGTAAAAAAGTAAAAACTAAAAAACTAATTTATGTAACAGATGAAATTTTAAAAAAAATAACTACCACAAAATCCCCATCTGATGTAGCAGGAATTATAAAAGAAAAAGAAATTGATAGAAATATTTTTTATAAACTAGACAAGATTGCACTTTTAGAAAATATTAAAGATGCGGGTAATTTAGGAACGATAATTAGAAGTGCTGTTGCGTTTGGGATAGATGGTATTATATTATTTGATGAATGTGTTGATTTATTTAACTCCAAAACAATTAGAGCTACTGCACAAAATATATTTAAAATTCCTATCATTACAACTAAAGATATAAATTTTATTAAAAATTTAAAAAAGACACATAAATTTATTTCAACTGTTGTTGATAGTAAAAATGATTTATTTAAATATAATTTTTCTGATAAATTTGTTCTTGCATTTGGTTCGGAATCAAATGGATTAAGTACAAAAATTGTCGAGTTGAGTGATGAAAAATTATCAATATTTATGGAAAATAATGTTGAATCAATTAATCTTGCAATATGCGCTTCTATTGTTTTTGCGTTGACAAAAATTAACCGATAGATTTAGCATTATTTAGCTAAAATGTTTATTGCCAACAGAATTAAAACATGTTATTATAGATGGGTAATACTAAGAGAGGTTCTAATGCGTATACAGCCTACAATGTTCAAAAACAATTTTGCGCAACGAAATTTAAAAAAATTACAAACTCAATTTGAAAGAAACAGAAATTTTCAAGCAAAAAATGAACATCAATACACTGGTGTAGTAAGTGTAGATTTGGCTTATGCCAGCATGTTGGATAATGCAATCGCAAAAGATTTAAGAACCATTGGTTTAATTTAATTTGTTGATTTATAAAAGAGTTGTAGTATGAAAAATATAAAAGCTTTTACTTTAGCTGAAATTATGATAGTTTTATCAGTTGTTGGTATTTTAACTGCAATTTTATTACCAATAGCTTTCCAATCTGCTCCTGATGAAAATGCTTTAAAATTCAAAAAAGCAAATAGTATCTTAGGAACTGCAATAAGAGAGATGGTAAACTCAGATAAATACTACAAAAGTGGTGATTTAGCTCTAAAGCCAGATGGAACAGAAGTTCCTGTTGAATATTTCTGTGCATCATTATCAGATATAATGTCTACAAAACAGGTTAATTGCAGAGATACGGTTAATAATACGTATGCGTATTTTGATTTTGAAACAAAAGATTTAGACTTATCTCCAATTGATCAAGCATGTGTTGAAACGCAGCCCGCAACTGATGATGATGCTGATATAATTACAGTTGACGGTGTAATTTGGTATGAGTCAAGCCCTGGTACAACTTTTGCAGAAAAAGATGCAGATGATAAAAGAATGTTTTCTGCGCCAAATGAAACTCCGGCGTATGAAGATGAATACGGCTTTGATAGCATGTATAAAATTTTATGTATAGATGTTGACGGATTAAATAAAGGCGAAGACCCATTCGGTTATGGCATCAGAGCAGACGGTAAAATTTTAAATGGCCCAAGAGCAAACGAATGGATTAAAAAATCAGTACAAAAAGATAATTAAGGATTTAAAATGCAAATACAAAATTTAGCTGAAATAGGAATTTTTGGCGGTTCAGGTTTTTATAAATTTTTAGATAATATTGAAGAAATTAATATTGATACGCCTTATGGAAAAACTTCGGATGCATTAATGTTAGGGAATATAAAAGGCAAAAAAGTTGCCTTTATGCCGCGTCATGGCAGAAATCATTCAATTGCGCCGCATCAGGTTAATTATCGAGCTAATGTTTGGGCCATGAAGCAAATTGGCTGCAAAAGAGTTATTTCACCCTGTGCAGCGGGTTCTCTGCAAAAACATGTAAAACCAGGGGATATTGTATTTTGTGATCAATATGTTGATAAAACTCATTCAAGAAAAGATACATTCTTTGATAATGGCGAAGTACAGCATATTTCAGGGGCTGAACCATATTGCCCTCAATTAAGAGAGATTGCAATTAAATGTGCTAAAGATTTAGGTTATTCAATTCATGAAAAAGGTACTGTGGTTGTAATTCAAGGTCCCAGATTTAATACAAAAGCCGAAAGCACTTTTTTAACAAATCAAGGCTGGGAAGTTATTAATATGACTCAATATCCTGAAGTACATTTAGTTAAAGAATTAAATATGTGTCCATTGAATATATCATTAATAACAGACTATGACGCCGGATTGGTTGCGGATTGTGAACCTGTTTCTCATGAGGCTGTTATGAAAGTATTTAGCGAAAATATCTCAAAATTACAAAAATTACTATTTTCTATTGTCGAAAATATTGATGAAAATAAAACTTGCGAATGCGATAATAGCGCAAAATGGAGTGAATAATGGGCATTTCTGTTGCAGTAGCAAAAATTTTCGAATTAATTATTTTGGTCTTATTTATAACTATTTTATTATCTTGGTTTCCAAATATAAAATGGTACAATGAACCTTTTAAATCACTAAAGGCTTTTAGTGAAATATTTTTAGGGCCTTTTAGAAAGCTAATTCCTCCAATAGGAATGATTGATATTTCACCGATTATTGCATTTATTTGTTTGTCGATTTTAAGAAATATAATAGTCGGCTTTTTATATAATTTAGGTTTATAAAAAAATATTCGCTTTTAAAAGCGAATATTTTTTTATGCAGGCTTATTTTTAATTTATTTTGTAAAAACTAAAACAGCATTACATCCGCCAAAGCCAAAAGAGTTAGATAAAACCGCTTTTAATTCTTTTTTTCTTGCGGTGTCTTTAACATAATCAAGATTTGCCACTTCAGGGTCTTGTTCTTCTATGTTTATTGTAGGAGGCACAATTCCTTCATTTAATGCTTCAATTGCAATAATAGCTTCAATTGAACCTGCACCGCCAAGCATATGTCCTGTCATAGATTTAGTAGATGAAACTAACAGGTTTTTGTTTTGCTCTTTGTCGCCAAAAACTTTTGCAATGGCATTAGATTCGGCAATATCGCCAACATGGGTAGATGTGCCATGGGCGTTGATATAACCTATGTCAGATGGCAATAAATTGGCATCTTTCAATGCTAATTCCATGGCTAAAATTGCACCTGCACCTGTTGGATCTGGTGCCACCATATCATAAGCGTCTGATGATTGACCGTATCCTGCTAATTCTGCATATATTTTAGCACCTCTTTTAATTGCATGTTCTCTTTCTTCTAAAACAAGCATACCCGCACCTTCAGACATTACAAAGCCATCTCTTTTGATGTCATAAGGTCTTGAGGCTTTTTTTGGATTTTCATTGTTTTTTGATAAGGTTTTAGCTGATGTAAATGCACCTATACCTAAATCGCATATTCCTGCTTCGGCTCCGCCTGCTATCATTATATCAGCATCGCCGCATTGAATTGCTCTAGCAGCATCTCCAACAGAGTGTGCTCCTGTAGCGCAAGCCGTAACAACAGATTTAGACATGCCTTTTAGACCGTATTTAATGGAAATTTTACCTGCGGCCATATTTGTTATCATCATTGGAACCATAAATGGTGAACATTTGTGGTATCCGCGAGCTTGCATAACTTCATGGTTTTTTTGAATTGTTTCTAGACCGCCTGCAGCAGAACCGGCTATAACGCCAAATCTTGTTAAATCTTCTTTTTCTAAGTCAAGACCGGAATCTTCCATAGCTAATGATGCAGCCACAACAGAACACAATATAAATTTGTCCATACGTCTTGCATCTTTGGGGTCAACATATTTTGATGTGTCAAATTCAGGAACTTGACCTCCGATATGAACAAGGTGTTTTTCTTTATCCAGTGTTAAATATCTGATTGCACTATTGCCTTTTTTTAGATTATCCCATAAAACATCAACACCTACACCAAAAGGCGATACGCAGCCCATTCCGGTTACAACTACTCGTCTTTTCATACTTCATATTCTCCTATTTGTTACTTTCATCCAGTTTTATAATTGCATTTGCCCCTGTCATGCCTGCACCAAAGGCGCTAAGCATAAGTGTTGCGGGTAGTTTAATTTTTCCTGTGTCTATTCCTTCTCTAATTGCAACAGGGATGGATGCGGCTGACATATTGCCGTATTTTTCTATATTGCAAATTGTTTTATTTGAATCTATTGTTAGTCTGTCTGCTAATGCGTCAATCATTCTTTGATTTGATTGATGAGGCACAAAATAATCAATGTCTTTAACATCTGTATTTGTTTCTTTTAAAAGTTCTTCCAGTTTTGGAGGAATTTCTGTCATTACAAATTTGTAAACATCTTTTCCTTTCATTTGTATGAATGGTTTGATTTCAGTTTGAATTTTATCAACCAATGGGCAGTTAACTCCTTGAGTTGTAAGGGTTATATAGTCACCGCAAGTGCCATCGGAAATCATATTTATGCCAATTATATCATCTTCTTTGTCTGTTGCGCTTAAGATTGCCGCACCTGCACCATCACCGAAAAGAACACAAACAGATCTATCGTTCCAATCGGTAAATTTTGTTGTTGCATCTGTTGCAACAAGAAGAATGTTTTTATATATTCCTGATTTAATAAATGCTCTTGCTGTATTTAAACCATAGATAAACCCTGAGCATGCAGCTTTTATATCAAAACATGAAGCATTTTTTGCTCCAATTCCTGCTTGAATTAAACAAGAAACGGAAGGATAAACATCTTCAGGTGCTGATGCTGCTGCAATAATTAAATCGATTTTTTCAACATTAAAATTAGCTCTTTTTATAACTTTTTTTGAAGCCTCAATCCCAAGTGTAGTAGAAGTATCATCTCCTGATATTACTTTTCTTTCCTTAATTCCGGTTCTTGTGGTTATCCATTCATCGGATGTATCTAAAATTTTAGTTAAATCATCATTTGTTATTGTGTTTTTAGCAACTTCAAAATCTATCGCGACAATTTTTGTATTTATCATTATGCATATTCCTTTTCTTGAATGTAATTATAGCCCAATAAGTAGGCCTCCACGTTTTTTTGAATTAATTCTTTTTTGTTTTTAAGAATTTTTTCATAAGCTTTTTTGACATTTTCCATTGTTAAATTATCTAAGAGTTTAACCAATACCCCAAGAGCAATTGAGTTGGCTATTTTGATATTGCCTAGTTTTAGTGCTTCTTGTGTAAAAGGAGCAAAAATATATTTTATATCGTTTCTGGTTTTTTCTATTTTGGCCATAGAAGAATTAACGATTATTGTTCCACCTTCTTTAACTTTGGAAATAAATTTGTCAAAAGCGGTTTGATTTAGTGCAATAACAAAATCTGCTTTTTCATTTTGCAATGTTAATAATTCGTCATCTGACATATTAACCTCACAATGAACTGAGCCGCCTCTCATTTCAGCACCATAACAAGGACAATATGTTACAAATTTATTGCTTAGCATAAATATATTAGCTAAAACGGTTCCTATTGATAATATTCCTTGTCCGCCAGAGCCTGAAATTATAAAATTCTTAATCATTTGTTGTATCCTTAAAAATGTCTAGAGGGTATATTTTGGTTAATTCGTCTTTAATTTTTGTATGTGAGTCTTGGGGTGATAATTTCCAATTTGTCGGACAAGATGAAAGTATTTCTACAAAGCTGAAGCCTTTATTATTTTTTTGGCATTCAAAAGCTTTTTTGATAATTTTTTTAGCTCTTAAAATGTTTTTGATATCATATAGTGCTACCCTTGCACTAAACTGTGTGCCATCACATAAAGCGATTTGTTCGGCTGTTTTAATAGGAAAACCATGGTATTCTTTATTTCTTCCTAAGGGGCTTGTGGTTGTATATTGGCCCATAGTTGAAGTTGGCCCCATTTGACCGCCTGTCATACCGTAGTTTGTATTATTTATGCAAATTGCTGTGATATTTTCGCCTCTTAGGGCGCTATGCATTGATTCACCTAATCCGATTGAGGCAAAATCACCATCCCCTTGATATGTAAATACAAATTTATCGTCTTTACGAGCTTTGTGTGCTCTTTTTATTCCTGTTGCGACAGCGCACGCTCTGCCATGGGGAGCTTCAAGGCAATCAACATCTAAAAAATTGTATAATAAAACAGAACAGCCTGATGATGAAACTGCAATAGTGTCATCTTTTAAATTTAGTTCATCAATGATTTCTGCTATTAATTTTATTGCAACCCCATGGTCACAACCCTTGCAAAATGTGAATTTTGAATCTTTTTTTATGGATTTTGGAATGCTATATACTTGCATATTGTTCCTTTATAATATTATTTATTGCATTAATTATTTCTTCTTTTTTTAGCCAATCTCCAACAGGTTTTCCGATAAATGAAATATGTGCATTGGATAAAACACCGAGCCTTACATCTTTCAACATTTGTCCCATATTCATTTCAATATCAATAAAGCATTTAGCCTTAATTGATAATTCCCTTAGTCGATTATAGGGAAAAGGATACAATGAAATAGGTCTAAAAACACCCATTTTAATTCCAAGCTGTCTAAAATGATTGCAAACAGCTTTTACACTTCTTGCCATTGTGCCAAATGCTGTTAAAATAATTTCTGCATCATCACATAAATATTCTTCCCAGACTTGTTCATTTTTTTCTATTTCTTGATATTTTTGATAAAGCTTAACAACATGTTGATTTAGTTTAGTTTGATTTGGCTCCAGAGAGTGGATATTTCTTGAAGCCCTATTTTTAGCACCATCTAATCTCCAAGAAGAATTGTCAACATCAGGATACGGGTTCTCATTAATAATGGCAGGTTCCGCCATCTGTCCCAATAAGCCGTCAACTAAAAGTATGGTTGGATTTCTGTATTTTTGAGCTAAATAAAATGATTTATATGTCAAATCTATACATTCTTGAACACTGCTTGGAGAAAGTACAATGATTTTGTAATCTCCATTGCCGCCGCCGATTGTCGCTTGGTTATAATCTCCTTGAGAGGGGAATATGTATCCTTGCCCGGGACCCGCTCTCATAACATTGACTAAAACAACAGGTAATTCATCAGATGAGGCATAAGAAAGAGTTTCTTGCATAAGCGCAACAGCACATGAAGAACTTGATGTCATTACTTTTTCGCCGCTTGAAGCAGCGCCAAGTGCCATATTTATTGCTCCGATTTCAGATTCTGCGCAAACGTAGGCTAAATTTCTTTTTTGCATTTCCAGACTTAAATATTCGCCGATATCTGTTTGAGGCGTAATCGGATAACCAAAATAGCAGCTGCAACCGCAATTTAGGGCGGCTTTAGCTATAGCAATATTTCCTTTTAAAAGATTTTTTTCACTCATTCTCTGTTCACTTCTATAATGGCAATTTCAGGACAAACAATAGCACATTGAGCACAACCTATGCATTTTTTTTCGCTATCTGAAAATTCAACCGTATATTCACCTGTTGTGCCAATATTATTGCTTTTTTTGATGAGCTTATAAGGACAAACATCCATACACAAATAACAAGATTTACACTTGTCTTTATCTATTTTGATGTATGACATTTATAAACTCTCCCTTGAAATAATATTAGCCTATAAATATATTCTCTCACAAAAAATAAAAAAGTGAATTTATTAACAAAACTTGTTATAATAAAAATATGAAAAATTATATATATTTATACACATGTGCAATACTGGCATCTTTTGGCGGCTTATTATCAGGTTTTGATACCGGAGTTATTTCGGGAGCTTTATTATATATCGGTCATAGCTTTGAAATGAACTCTTTATATTCAGGTTTATTGGTTAGTTCTGTTTCAATAGGGGCTGTTATTGGTGCGCTTTTAAACGGTGCATTGATTGATAAAATCGGAAGAAGAAAAGTCATGCTTTTAACTGCTTTTGTATTTATTTTGGGTTCAATATTGTGTTGTTTTTCAAGAAATATTATTGAGCTTATTTTATCAAGAATGTTTGTAGGCTGTGCCATTGGAGTAGTTAGCTTTGCAGGACCTTTATATTTAAGTGAAATTTCTACTAAAGAAAAAAGAGGCGAGATTGTTTCTTTTCACCAATTAGCGATAACTTTAGGAATTTTGTTTTCATATTTTGTAAATTATTTTTGTGCTAATTTAGTGCATACTTGGAGAATAATGTTTTTATTGGGAGCAGTTCCGGCTATTGTTTTGTTTTTTGCAATGTTTATTTTAAAAGATACGCCAAGGTGGTATGTTGCAAAAAATAAGATTGATAAAGCGAGATATGTATTAGAAAAAATTGATAGCAATCAAGATGCTGAAGCAGAAATTCAAAACATTCAAAAGACTCTTGCTAATAACGAAAAAGTGAAGTTTGAAAAACGCTTGTTAATTCCTTTTGCTATTGGGATTGGCATGATGTTTGCTCAAATAGCAACAGGAATAAACGCAATAATATATTATGCGCCGACAATATTTAAAATGGTTGGCTTTTCGTCTAATCAGGATGTTTTATTTGCAACAATATTTATCGGCTTAATCAATTTTTTAATGACTTTTGTTGCAATTGCTCTTGTTGATAAAATTGGCAGAAAGCCGCTTTTATATATCGGTTTGGTTGGTATGCTTATTAATCTTCTTTTGTTGTCTATGAGCTTTGCGTTTGATTTTGAAATAGTTAAATATATTGCAGTAATTGCTTGTGCGTTATATATTGTATCTTTTTCTATGTCATTAGGACCTGTTGCATTATTGATAAACGCTGAAATATTTCCTTTAAAATATCGTGGTTTTGCCATGAGTATCGGAATTGTTTCTAATTTTGTATTTAATTTTGTTGTAACCGGATTATTTCCAATTTCTTTGGATAAACTTGGTGGAAGTATAACGTTTTTAATTTTTGCTATAATATGTGTTATTTCATTATTTTTTGTTTATTATATCGTGCCTGAAACAAAAGATGTCAGCCTTGAAGAAATTGAAAACAAAATGAATAAAATAAAATTATGATTCTTTTAAATGTTTAAAATGATGATAAATGTAGATTGCTCCTAAGATTAAACATATTAAAATTATCAATGCATCAAATTTATGCCAAATGTGCTTTAGTGCTTGTGTATTTTCACCTAATTTTACCCCAACATAAATCAATAAATAACTCCATACAAGAGAGCCTAAAAAAGTAAAAGTAAAGAAAAATCTCTTTTTTGCTTTTAAAATTCCTGCAGGAAGCGAGATAAAAGTTCTTACCACAGGTAACATCCTGCAAACAAAAAATGACCAATCACCGTATTTTTCAACCCATTTATCTGCTATTTCAAGATCGTGTTTTGAAATTAAAAAATATTTTCCATATTTTTCAACAAATTTTCTTCCGCCAAAATAACCAAGATAATATGATGGAATTGAACCTAAAACGCAACCTATGGCACCAAAAAATGCTGCTGTGTGAATTGAAAATACTCCCTTTGAAACTAAATAACCGGCAAAGGGTAAAATTGCCTCAGATGGCAGTGGAATATTACAAGATTCTATTGCCATTAAAAGTGCTATTCCCCATGGCCCGAGACTTGTTATTATATTTTCAATCCAATTAATTAAAGGTAATAATATATTATCCAGCATATTTATCTCCTTGAACAGAATTTTATTATAATATATAAAAAACTGTTTAGACAAATTGTTAAATAATATTATTTAATGAATTTATCAAATATTTTAACTCTGTTTGTTTTAATTGATTTTGAGTTAATTAAAGATGGAGTTGCTTGGGCTCTTGGTGAAGATGGATTTACTTTGCCTTGATTGCTTAAATATTTTTTCTCTAATCTTTTTTGGTTAAGTGCAGGTAAGCCAAAACCTAGGTATCCTGCTTCAAAAGCTAATGCAGCAGTTCTAAGAGCGGCATTTAAGCCTTTTGCATCCAAAACAAGTCTGTTTTCATTATTTGAAAAGAAATCTATAAGAAGATTTTCGGCATCTTTATTTAAATTGCTATCGGTTAACCCTTGAAGACCTTTTTGTTTTAATTCTACTAAAGCATTTAATACTTCTTGGGTTTTATCTGCATTAATATTAACACCGGCTAATTTTTGCGCATTTTGTTGTTTAATTGCTTTTTTTTGATTTTTAATCAAAATATTCATAACTTTATCAAATGTTTTATCCGGATTGCCTTTTTGGTTTTTTATTTCTTCGAACATTTTGGATATTTCATTTGCGTTTGCATAACCGGAATATTTTGAAACAAATTCATCATTTGTTAGGGCTCTAACACCTTCTGTGGGATGCAGAGTGTCAAAAACATTTTTTGATATTGTTTTTAATTTTTCTATCGGGTTTTGTATAAATTCTTTTGCTTTTTCTTCTATTCCTTTAAAACCCTTGTCATTATTTTGGAAGATTTTTTGATAAGGTTTATTTGTCATAGGTAAACCCGATTTTTTGCTTGCAATTGCAGCAACAATAGAATTTATTGATTTTAGCGCAAACAGCATTATAAGAACTGTTTGAACATCCCTAAATACTATTTCTGCGATTTCATCTTTTGTTCCTTCTTTATCATCGGGATTTCTTTTTGCTGCAGTTAGTACTCTAGGTACAATAACCGTTCCAACCATCAATGATGCCATTGGAATAAAAGCATTATTTGAACCTGTGGGTTCTATAGTGTTTATAATTTTTGAAAAGATATCTTTTTTTGGAGATTTTTCCAGCGCAGTTTGTAGTACTCCGCCTATTTTTTCTGAAGCACTGTTAGTGTATTTGACTGCAATTTTACCGAAATCGGATGAAGCTATATTTTGAGCTATTTTTTGAATGTTCATTATTTAGCTCCTCCATCATTTTTTTTTGCTTCATCATAAATGGCTGATGCATTAGGATTAACACCGCCTGATGCCCAAGTGTATATTTTTGGAATAAATGACATTAATGCGCCCGTAATAAAGAACATGGAAGCAACTGTTATAAAGCGTTTTCCTAACCAAGATTTTTTAAAGTTGCCAATAGTGTCATTTGTGATTTTTACCATATTATCTCTTGTTGAATATTTTTTAGAATAATCCTTAGCATATGAAGTAATATAGTTTACATAATTTTTAAATTTGGTCGCACCTTCTTTTGCGTTATCAATAGAATATTTAGCAACCAAGAAATCGGTGTCTTTATAATTTTCTTTTTGAGATTTTACTATATGTTCAAATAATGCTTGAATGTCATCAAGTGATTTTGCAGCTGATTTTTTATCAGCCTTGCCGTAGTCTTTGATTGCTTGAGTTAGTGTTTCAATTGAATTTGAATCGGTTTGTTTTCCGATAGTGTGTTCTAATAAATCTTTAACTGCATTTGTGTAAAATTTATCTTCAAAAGTTTCTTTTGGTATATTTTCTTTTGGTAGTGCTTCCATGATATGAGATAAATTAATTATATTTTCCATATGCGTATTTGCGCTTTTGCCTGTAGCTCTTGTAGCTAGGGCTAAAATCGCAACAGGTGAAACGCACATAGTCGGACCTGTTAAAAATTCTCTTATAAATTCTTGCAAAAATGCAGGGATGTTAATCTTGCCTGTATATTTATAGCCTGCCATAGCACCTTTAATACTTCTTGGAATATTGGTTCCCGTCATATCTTCGACGGTAAATTGTAAGGCACGTCCGCCATTATCTATAAATTGCCAAAAGTTTGTTAAAGCATCCACTCCGCCTTTGAATGAAGTTTGTTGATTTTTATTTAGTAGATTTTCACTTTTTTTATTGTTGTTTGATTTACTTCCGGCTATTGGTGAACCATTAATCGGCGATAATTTCATTAAGACATATTCTCCTAGTAAACACAAATTAGTAAAAACATGTAAAAATAAAAATTTGCTAGTTTTTTATTTAATTTTTTAATTTCTTAACAATACATAAAATTTCAAGATAACGTTATGTTATCATGACAATTTAAAATTTTAAATTAATATATATAAAATTTTAAGAAATATAAACAAATTAAAAATTACACCATTATTCTTGCCCATTTTACAAAAGCATTATAATCTTTTTGTAGTTGGGTTTTTAAAACTCTGATGTTTCCAAAATTTTCTTGGTCTCTTAATTTTTTTACAAAAATAACTTTGATGATTTTGCCGTATATATTTTCGTCAAATTCGTATATATGAGCTTCTAAAATTTCATCTTGCCCATTTGTTAAAGTTGGTTTATTTCCCCAAGAAATTAAGGCAGGATGCATTTTTGCTTCAATTTGTACAAAGCCGAAATAAACACCATAAGGCAATTTAACCATACTGTTGGGCCAAACGATATTGGCAGTAGGGTAGCCAAGTGCTCGAGCCATTTTGTCACCTTTGATTACTGAATTTCTAACAGAAAAATATCTGCCAAGAAAAGCTTTTATTGCATTTAAATGTCCATAGGTTATTCTTTTTCTGATTACGGTTGAACTTACTTCTTCTTTGTCTTTATATTTAAATTCGGGCACAACTATGCATTTATAGCCAAAATTTGTTGCATAATCCTTTAAATATGAAGGATTACCTGTTCTATCTTTGCCAAAGGTGTGATTATATCCAACTACAATTAATTTTGGTTCAAGATATTTTACTAAGACATTTTGAAGATAATCATGCGCAGTTAAATCTTTGTATAACTCAAAATCCAGTTCGTATAAATAATCTATTCCTAATGATTGCAAAATTAATTCTTTATCTTTAAAATTTTGAATATCCGGAATTTTTTTATCATTGAAATAATTGGCTGGATTTACTCCAAAAGTAACTATTGCTGTTTTTAGCCCTTCTGCTTTTGCTTGTTGAGTTAGGGTTGTAATTATTTTTTTATGCCCTATATGAATGCCGTCAAAATATCCTAAAGCAATCGCCAATCCTTTATTTTCAGTTATTTCACGCAATATTTGCATTTATTGGGAGTCCTTATTGTTTTGGAGGTTTTTGGATTTTTTTTCTCTTTTGAGGTTTTGGCTGATTTAAATTTTCTTTTTGTTGTAATCTGCGAACCGAAAATACATCTGTTATAGATTGAATAGCTAGAATTACTTTTTTTAGTGTTTCAATTGAATCCAGCTCAATACCTAAATCAATTATACCAAATTTTCTGCCTTTTAGATATGTATTTGAATATATTATATTAATTCCCATATCTCCGGTTTTCATTAAAATATCTCTTAAAATTCCGACCCTATCAAGACATTCAATTCTTAAATGTGCAAGATATGATGCCTTGGTTGTATTTTCTGCCCAAGAAATATCTATCATTCTTTCCGGTTCTATATTTGATAGACATTTACAATCAAGCCTATGAACGCTGACTCCTTTTGAGCGGGTAATAACCCCCACAATGGGTTCTCCGGGGATTGGAGAGCAGCATTTAGCTAAAGACCATAATAAGCCTTCTAAACCAATTATATCATTCTTTTTATTTTTGCTTGGTCTTTTTTGGTTTTGAGATTTTTCTTGTGCTAATTGTTCATTGGTTTTAGGTGCTTCATATTTTTTTAGAACGTTGAGTACTTTATGGATTGTTGTCTCCCCATATCCGATTGCTGCGTATAAATCGTCTGGAGTTTTATAATTCATTTCTTTGGCAGCTTTTTCAATTATGCCTGTTTTTAATAATTCATCAAAGCAGGTTTTTGTAAGCTCAATTTCAAGATTTGTTCGTCCAATTTGAATATTATCTTCACGATTGAACTTTTTAAACCATTGACGTATTTTAGAGCTTGCGTTTTTTGTTACAACAAAATTCAGCCAATCAATTTTTGGCATAAATTGTTTTGATGTTAAAATTTCAACTATATCGCCATTTTTTAATTTTGTATCAAGTTGTGCAATTCTGCCGTTAATTAGAGCTCCGACTGTTCTGTGTCCAACTTCTGTGTGTATCCTATATGCAAAATCAACAGGGGTGGAGTTTTGAGGTAAATCAAAAACATCTCCGTTTGGAGTGAATACAAACACTTGATCGGCAAATAAATCAAATTTTACAGATTCAACAAATTCTTTAGCGTCTGTTGTATCTTGTTCAAGTTCCATCATTTTTCTCATCCAAGAAAATTGCATATCTTGCTTATTGTTTGCTTTAATGGAACCTGATTCTTTGTATTTCCAGTGTGCAGCAATACCATATTCTGCAACTTCGTGCATTTTATGTGTTCTGATTTGTATTTCAACCGGTTTGTTTTTATTGCCAATGACAGATGTATGCAATGAACGATACATGTTGCCTTTTGGCATTGCAATGTAATCTTTAAAACGTCCGGGGATTGGTTTAAATAATTGGTGAATAATTCCTAAAACTTGATAACACTCTTTTTCATTATCAACTATTACTCTGACTGCTGTTACATCGTAGAGCTGATCAAAAGTAACATTTTGCCTTTTCATTTTATTGTAAATTGAATAATAATGTTTTGCTCTACCTTTTACGGTTGCTTTTATTTTATTTTTTTCAAGTTCTTTTTTAATTGTTTCGATTAGTGAATTTATTGTTAAATCTCTCATCGTCTTTGTTTCGGCTACGAGTTTAGCAATTTCATAGTATTTTTCAGGGTTTAAATATCTTAAAGATAAATCTTCAAGCTCGGCTTTAATCTTCCCCATACCAAGGCGATTTGCCAATGGTGCAAATATATCAAGAGTTTCTTGGGCGATTTTTTTCTGTTTTGCAACAGCCATACATGAAAGAGTTCTCATATTGTGTAATCTGTCAGCTAATTTAAGAACAACAATTCTTATATCTTGCGCCATTGCAATAAACATTCTTCTGAAGTTTTCAGCTTGGCGTTCTTCTTTGGATTTGAATTGGTATTTACTTAATTTTGTTACGCCTTGAACCAAATTTACAACATCAGGACCGAATTTTTCTTCCATTTGTTGAGCTGTTGTATCGGTATCTTCTAATATATCATGCAAAAAAGCGGCAATAATTGTATTTTTATCAAGTTTTAAATCAACCAATATTTTTGCAACTTCAACAGGATGAACAATATAGGGCTCTTGTGAAATTCTAAATTGACCTTCGTGCAGCTCTTTCGCCCAAAGATATGCTGATTCAATTTGATTGATATCTTCTTGGGTTCTTTTTTGTTTATAGAGCGCTTCTTTTATTTCATCAAATACTTTTTGATATGTCATTTTATTACCAATTATCCAGCATAATTATACAACATTTTATTTTATATGTTACAAACAAAACAAAAAATACGTTATTTGCTATAAGTTTTTTGGTAATGATAAAATTATTTTAGATGCATTTAAGTTAAATTTTTGTTATATTAATTAAAATGAACAGTATATTTCAAAATATAGAACAAATAAAAGCTTATATTGAAAGTGATGGAAAAATTAAATTTAAAATAAAGGTTAGTGCAAACGCTAAAAATAATTCAATAGAATTTTGTGATGATTTTATTAAAGTCAGAATTAAAGAGCGGGCAATTGAAGGTAGGGCAAACAAAGCAATAATTGAGTTCTTTTCGGAAATTTTTAAGTATCCGAAGTCAAAAATATCTATATTGAATGGAGATAAATCATCTATTAAAACAATTCAAATTATAAGCTAACGTTAAAAAATGTAAATTTATGACATATTTTTTTCGAATTCCTAGCATTTTTTTTATTCAGTTGATTTATTTGTTTTAAATGTAGTGAAGGTTAAAATGGAAAATAATAAGACAAAAGATGATAATAAGCTCATAAATCGGATGTCTAATCAAGATTTCAAAACTTCTAATCCTATTGATAATCCAAGAATTATGCCGCTAAATACAAGAACATCTGCAAACAGATTGTATAGCGGATATACGCATTCTAATAATAAAATAACCGATATTAATTATAATGAAATAATAAATACGCTAAATTCTACTTTTATAAATCAGACTGATCCAATTAGTTTGTTTTATTTAATACACAATCAAGTATGTTCAAAAATCGGTATTAATTTTTCTGCTTTGGGTATATATAATCAAAATTCAAATTATATAAATGTTAAATTAATTGATAAAACAGGTTCTTCTTATAATTCAATGATAATGCTTAATGATGATAATGTTGTAGCAAGGGCGTTTGAATCAAAACAAATTATTACAACCACAGACAGCAGTTATTTAAAATTGAACTATTTAAGTAATATTTCTAATTTGCCTACAAATATTATTCCCTTAAATGCTTTAGGAGAATGTCTTGGGGTTATCATTTTTTCAGACAACAATAATAATCAGTTTTTTGAAATATATAAATTAATAGCAAATTATTTTGCAATATTTTATAAAAACAGGCAATTAACCGATTTGGTTGATAGAAACACTGACACCGATTCTTTAACAGGGCTTTCTAATCATAAAAAGTTACAGGAAGATTTGGCCCATGAAATTACACAATGTTTAAATAACGATAAGCAATTGGCATTTTGTATTTTTGATATTGGTAATATTTCTGAAATAAATAATGAATTAGGACATGCAAAAGGAGATGCGGTAATTAAAGAAGTTGCCAAAAAAATCAAAAAAAATGTAAGAAATACTGATATTTTAGGCAGATATGGCGGAGATGAGATTGCTATTATTATGCCGGATACATCAGAAGAAGAAGCAAAGTATGTTTGTGAATTTCTTTTGTATAATTTATCTTGCACAATGTTTGATGATTTAGGACAGTTGAAATTTTCTTGCGGAATTTCATTGTTGCCTCAATCAACAAATAAACAAGATAAATTAACAATTTTAGCTGAGCAAGCATTATATATTTCAAAAAGTAAGCGTTCCCAATCAGGGCAATCTGAAATTGTATCTACTAATGATTTTAATTTTTGGGATGATGAAGCGCTTAAGTGTTTTGCTCAAGTGTTGACTAAAAAACATGCTTCAATAGGGGTAAATATTGAAGAAGAATTAATTAAACAGTTTCATAACGAAAAAATTATTTCAAACGAACATTTGCTTGATGTTGTATCGTCTTTAGCTAACACAATTGATGCAAAAGATACATATACAAAAGGTCATTCTGCTGCAGTATCAAGATATTCTGAGGCTTTAGCCCGCGCAATTAATCTTCCTGCAAATGAAGTGGAAAGAATTAAGCTAGGTGCGCTATTACATGATATTGGTAAAATAGGAATTCCTGAACATGTTTTAAGAAAACCTACAATGCTTTCTGATGATGAATGGTCAATAATGAAGCAACACCCTTCGATTGGTGCAGATAAAGTATTAAAACCAAATAAATCACTTCATGATTTAATCCCAATGGTTAAATATCACCACGAACATATAGATGGCTCTGGTTATCCATATGGGTTAAAAGGGGATGAAATTCCTTTGTCGGCTCGTATTGTGGCTGTAGCCGATGCATTTCATGCTTTGATATCAGATAGACCATATAGAAAAGGCTTATCTGTTACAAAGGCTTGTGAAATCCTAAAAATGGGAGCAGGTATGCAATGGGATAAAGAGCTTGTTAGACAGTTTATCATTATTGCTCCAAGCTTGGCTACTAATATCTAAAAATAGAAGTTTTAATACCGATTTTTGCTAATCGGTATTGAATTGATATTAATAGTACACCAATGCCATATTTGCAGGAGCGCAAGAAGTTTATTGAGCTTGCGCCGTCAAAATATTTTGTCGGACATGATATTTCTCCGATTGTATAATTTTTATAATATATTAAAGCTAATAATTGATTATCAAAAATAAAATCATCACTTAATTTTTCTAAATTTATTTTTTTTAATAAATCAGCGCTAAAGGCTCTGTATCCGCTATGGTATTCGGAAAGTCCTTTATTTAAAAAGATATTTTGAAAAGTTGTTAAAAATTTATTGGCAAAGTATTTATATTTTGGCATTTTAGAATATTTAGCTGAATTTACAAGCATTCTTGACGCAATAGCGCAATCATAGTTATTATAAGCAACTAAAGAGGCTAAAGAGGGTATTAGTCTTGGGTCATATTGAAAATCAGGATGAAGCATTATTATTATGTCGGCTTTGCTTTTGAGGGCTTCATTGTAGCAAGTCTTTTGATTGGCTCCGTAACCAAGATTTTTGTTATGGCAAATTGTTTTGAGCCCTAGTTCTTTTGATAATTTAACTGTATCATCAGTTGAATTATCATCCACCAAGATAATTTCATCAATGCAATCTTTTGGAATAGCGTCAAATGTTTCTTTTAAAGTAGCCTGCGCATTATACGCAGGCATTACAATAGTTATTTTTTTCTTATTTATCAAAGGTTACACCTTTATTGGATTTCTGAGTTTTAAATGCAATTCTCTTAATTGTTCTTCTGAAGCGATTGATGGTGCGTTTGTCATTAAGTCTTTTGCGGCTGAATTTTTAGGAAATGCAATAACCTCTCTAATTGAATTTGCTCTTAATAATAAAGCCACAAGTCTGTCTAACCCGATAGCTAAACCACCGTGGGGAGGAGTGCCATATTTAAATGCATCAATCATGAATTCAAATTTTTCTTTAATATCTTTTTCGGTTAAACCAAGTGCTTGGAATACTTTTCTTTGTATTTCGGCATCATGGATTCTAATTGAACCGCCACCAAGCTCATTTCCGTTATAGATAATATCGTATGCTATCGATTTAACATTGCCTTTATCAGATTCTAATTTATCAATGTCTTCTAATGCAGGCATTGTAAACGGATGGTGCATAGATTTATATGAATTATCTTCAAAACTGTATTCAAATAATGGGAAATCAACTACCCATAATAAGTCATGTTTTGATTCATCAATCATATTTAGTTTTTTACCAAAATATAATCTAAATCTTCCTAATACATCAAATACAATTTGAGGATAATCAGCAACAAAGAAAACAATGTCGCCATTTTGAGCTTGTGCTCTTGTTTGAATTTCTTTAATTTGATCTTCGTTTAAGAATTTTAATACAGGAGATTTAACCGTTCCATCTTCCATATATGTAATCCACGCAAGACCTTTTGCACCGAATGAAATAGCAAGATTTCTTACATCATCCATTTCTTTTCTTGAATATCCTGCAATTCCCGGTATTTTGATTGCTCTAACTGTTCCGCCTTGTTTGATTACAGATTTAAATGCTTCAAAAGTAGACTGTTCCATAATGTCTGTAACATTAAACAATTCCAAACCAAAGCGAGTATCAGGTTTATCAGAACCAAATCTGTCCATTGCTTCTTTGTATGTAATTCTTTTGAACGGAGCTTTAACTTCAACCCCTGCAGCTTTGAATGCGTTTTCAATCAACCCTTCTGTCATTTTAATAACATCATCTTGGTTAACAAAAGACATTTCCATATCAACTTGGGTAAATTCAGGCTGCCTGTCTGCTCTTAGGTCTTCATCTCTGAAGCATTTTGCAATTTGATAATATTTTTCAAAGCCTGCAACCATTAAAAGTTGTTTAAAAATTTGAGGAGATTGAGGCAGGGCATAAAATTTGCCATCATGGATTCTTGAGGGAACTAAGTAATCTCTTGCGCCTTCAGGAGTTGCTTTGATTAATATAGGAGTTTCAACTTCCATAAAATCAAGGCTGTTAAGATAATTTCTGATTGCGCTAACGATATCATGACGAAGTTTAAAATTATTGACCATTTTTTCGCGTCTTAAATCTAAATAACGATATTTTAAACGTACGTCTTCTGATACATTGTCGTCATCTAAAACAAAAGGAAGTGTTTGAGCACTTGATAATACATTTACTTTTTTAGGGTACATTTCAATTGTTCCTGTTTTAAGTTTTGTGTTTATTGTATCATCAGGTCTTTTGGAAATTTCACCTTCAACTTGAATAACATATTCAGGTTTGATTTTAGATAAGGCTTCATGAACTTCAGGATTGATTTGCGGATCGGCAACTATTTGGAAAAGCCCTGTTTTATCTCTTAATTCAACAAATATAATCCCGCCAAGGTCGCGAATTGTGCTCGCCCATCCGGCAAGAAGCGTTGTTTTACCTATATCGTTTTCAGTTATAGTAGTACAGCTTTGTTTTTTGTAGGTTAATTCCATAATCTCCCTCTCATGTATTTTCTGATGAAGACATTATAAAATAAACAAAAATTTTTTAAAATTTTTTATGTATAAATATTAAACTGTGCTAAATTTTAAAAAATCTACTTTTTCATTTTTTTGAGAAATCTAATTTTTGAAGCATTATTTTTTTGCCATTTTGCAATAAGCAAAATTTGTTGTACGTATATAATGAGTTTCCGCAAAAATAATCAAAAACCTCTGTTGTGGTTGTTGTGTTACGCTTATTTGGAATTGAATTTTTTTGAATTGAACTAATTATTTTTTTAGAAGGATTAAATACTGTTCTTTTAATCATTTGTCCGTTTTTGTATTCTTCCATGGTTTTTTCGGCGCTGCCTGTTATGCTTTTTAGAATAATTTGTGTATCTGAATTAATTTTAATTGTGTTATCAAAATTTAAATTTGAAAATTTTTTCAGTTTTGAAATAGAGTCAATATATTCTTTTTTTGACACCTGTTGTATGAAAGCATTTTTTCTTAATTTTGAAAATATATTTTTATCGCTAAATTTAATGATTTTATTTTTTGTTAACTGTGCATTATGAAATATTTTTTCTTTTGCCATGGTTAAAAAATTAGATGCGTTATAGTTGAATTTATTTTTTAATGCGGAAGCAATTCCACCTATAGAAAATGTAAATAGTATAAAAGCCGGAACTAAGAAATTGTTTTTTTGTGAAAAATTAATATCACAAATGAGTTTTTCTTGGTTTTCATGGTTGGTTGAAGTTGTTTTTTTGTTGTAATTAATATAGTTTGCTTTGTGTTCCGGATTAATCGGAAAAGCAACGGGGAAAAAAGATGACATTTTTGTCCTTTCGAAGTCGTATCGTTATGTTACTACAAAACTCGTATAAATTTTTTTTTGCTTTTTTTGAAATTTTGTAACAAATCTTTATTTTGCGCAATTGACAGGTTGTATTTCAATTTGAGCATTAATTTTTTGAAATAAAAAATTAATGCTTGATAATTTTATATTTACTTGGTAGAATTAAATGAGTCGTCACGGGCCTGTGGCGCAGCGGTAGCGCAGGGGACTCATAATCCCTTGGTCGTGGGTTCGAATCCCTCCGGGCCCAGATTTAATTGAGAGCAGTTTAGGCTCTCTTTTTTAGTGCCAGAACGGGCACGCAATCGCCATGTGGTAGGGTATTTGCACTTGGCACGAGCTCAACGCTCCTGCCTGCGTGCTTCGCTGTAATTTAACGACCGGTTTGATTTGTACGGATATTTTGATTATTTTGGCTTAGGTCGCTCTGTGAGGGCGTTTTCAGGTCGGAAAATTACGATAACCCGCAAAAATCAAACTGCCGAAATGGACTTTTTGGGGACTGTACGGATAGATTGATTTTTTCTTAATATAGCTGGTTTTAACACCGTTTTTAAGGTTTACGGATAGTTTGATTATTTTGGTATAGTCCAGTTGTGCAAAAAGCGTAAGCCAGAGTGAAGACCAAAACGACGAATTTTGGTCGTAACTGTTGATAGCCGCCGTAGGATAATTGAGCAAACGAACGACAGCGCAAGCGATAGTGAGTTTTGCGAAATACCCACAGGCGGAATTTATGAGTAGAATTTTAATCTTCCATTTCGGAAAATTTAACACAAGGTTTTGGAAATTTTAATGATACGAAAACGACATACACTCATTCTTAGCGAGCACAAGCGAGCTTTAGAATGATGGATGCAAAACTCTAACATACAAGCAATTTTAATTGCGTAAGTATGTTAAGAGTTGTTGCCAAAGCTTAGGATATGATGTTCCAATACATATACTTCCGAGCTAATGTGTGTCTGCGATGAAAAACGAAGAATATATAGATATAAGCAAAGCTTTTAGCTCCTCACTCGTCGAAAAAGTTGGTGCAAGCACCACTTTTAACTCGTTCGTCCCTATTAATAAAATAGCAGAATTAAAAGGGTTAAAAAGTAACCGTTCATTAAGATTAGCAATTCAAAAAGGTAAATATA
>CALUWJ010000004.1 GCA_944324455.1 Candidatus Gastranaerophilales bacterium
TTGGAAACACCCTTGGGGTGCGTAGAAATCTTTGATTTCACAGGAGCATAGTTCGATTTTACGGACATTATCTCCAATAATAAAAAAGACTACTTTATGTAGTCTTTTTTATTATTCAGATTTTAGGAATTGAACTCGCACAAGCCCAGTGGCTTGTAGCGAGTTTGAGCGCGAGTGAGCTGAGGGCAAAAACTCAAAGCGTTGAGCTTTGAGTATGCCCGTTAAACGCGAACGAGCAAGACGCTCTCGCCATCTCCATACTTTTGAAGAATGAGCCGTACAAGTGAAGTGTGCGCAGATTTTCGTAAAATTCAAGCCACTTTTGTGGCGTAGAATTTAGAAAAGCCAGAAGAGGCGGTGGCCTTGAAACGCAATAAAAAAACCACTCTGCTTGAGTGGTTTTAATGGTGGGGGTAAAGCGGCGAAGTTCGAACTTTTTGAGGTACATAAAAGAGTTGATAGAAGAACTCAAAAAATCAGACACTGTCTTACTTTTAGAACGCTATATACTTTTTAAACAAACGTATATCGCATAAGAAAATAAAATAAACTGTCATGCTGAACTTTGCAAAGCAAATTATAACTTGTTGTCATCCTGAACTTGTTTCAGGGTCTTACCAAATAGATGTTATGACTATAAACTGGTAAGATTCTGAAATAAATTCAGAATGACAATATTTATTTCCAATCCAGAGATAAATCTTTAAATTCCGGATTTATTTCCTTAATCAAGTTTATCTTCCACTCCCTATGCCAACGCTTTAATTGCTTTTCACGATTTAGGGCAGTGTCAACAGAGTCAGTTAATTCATAATATACCAATCTGTCAACATTATATTTTTTCGTAAAACCATCAACTACTTTATTTTTATGCTCCCAAACTCTTTTTTGCAAATTACCTGTAACTCCTATATAAAAAGAGGTTTGAGAATAATTAGTCATTATATAGACAGCATAAGTTTTGCTCATAGACTAATTATAACACGCCAAGCCGGTAAGATCCCGAAACAAGTTCGGGATGACAGTTATATTGCTGTCACCCTGAATTTATTTCAGGGTCTTAAAAATTTTGGTTCGCTTTGTCAAACGAGTTCAGCATGACAGAATAGAGAAAGAGACTCGAACTTCTAAAACTGACAATACAAAAGAGTTTTAGCGATTTTTAAAAAATTCTTTCAAAATGTTCGAAATCTGCAAACGCAGACCACAAGCGAAAAGTCACTAAAAAAGAGCCTTTTCGGCTCTTTTTAATAATGGTGGGCGTTGACGCTTCAATTGTAGGCGAAGAATGAGCCGTACAAGTGAAGTGTGCGCAGATTTTCGTAAAATTCAAGCCACTTTTGTGGCGTAGAATTTAGAAAAGCCAGAAGAGGCGGTGGCCTTGAAACGCAATAAAAAAACCACTCTGCTTGAGTGGTTTTAGTGGTGGGCGTTGAGAGGCTCGAACTCCCGACATCCTCCTTGTAAGGGAGGCGCTCTACCAACTGAGCTAAACGCCCTTTCGTAATTATTATATTAATATATCAATAATAATTGTCAAGTATAATTTTTAAATGTTAACCGCTTGATTTTTAAATTGCATGTTGTATAAGCTCTTATATTTTCCATCCGGAATATTTATAAGTTCTTCGTGTGTACCTTCTTCAACAATAACACCATTATCAACAACAAGAATTTTATCGGCATTAAAAATAGTTGATAATCTGTGTGCTATAACAAAAACGGTTCTATCTTTCATTAAATTATCAAGTGCTTTTTGAACAATTTTTTCTGATTTATTATCAAGAGCTGATGTTGCTTCATCTAAAACAACAATAGGGGCATTTTTTATCATAGCTCTTGCAATTGCAACTCTTTGGCGTTGTCCTCCGGATAATGATGTTCCGTTTTCACCGATTTTACTATCAAGCCCATCTTCCAGTGTTGCAATAAACTCATCTAAATGTGATGCTTTAATTACAAAATCAATTTCTTCTTGAGCTGCGTCTTTTTTGCCTAAAAGAATATTATCTCTTATTGTGCCCGAAAATAAGAAATTATCTTGAAAAACTTGTGATATTGAGTTTCTTAAAGAGTCTAGTTTAAAATCTCTTATATCAATTCCGTCAAAAAGAATATTTCCTTTTGTAACATCGTAAAATCTGGGTAGTAAATTAACTATTGTTGATTTACCGCCTCCTGAATTACCTACTATGGCTATTGTTTGACCATGATTGACTTTAAAAGAAATATTATGCAAAACTTCTTTTTCATCATTATAAGAAAAAGAAACATTTTTAAATTCTACAACCGAAGGTGCATTTTTAAGCTCTTTTTGTCCTTTGTCTTCAATTCTTGATTGGAAGTCAAATAGTTCAAAAACTCTGCTTATAGCAACAAAAATACCTTGCATGTTTGTTAAATCTTGTCCTAGGGTTTTAATTGGTTTATATAAAAGCAATAATGAAGTAATAAAGCTTGCAAAACTTCCTGTTGTTAATCTTCCGTTAATAATTAATTGATTTCCGACAAGCATTACAAAAGCTATACCAATACTTGCAATAATATACATAATCGGAGAAAGCCAGCCTGTTCTTTTTGTTAAAGACATTTGAAGCGTAAATGTTTCTCTGATTAAAGATTTAACTTTGTTATATTCGTCATTTTGCAAGTTGTAACCTGAAATAACTTTATTACCTTTATATGTTTCATTAAATGCTGTTGTAATGTTGCCCCCTACAACTGTACTTTTATTTGAAACTTCTTTAATTTTCTTTCTTAAGAAAGTCATAGGTAAAAAAGCACAAACTAAAACAATAACGCCAACAACCGCTAATTCCCATGAATTATAGAGCAATACAAAAATTAATCCTAAAGCACTTGTAAATGAGGTTATAATTGTTTTAATGCTGTTAATTAATTGTTTGCTTGCTGCATCAGGGTCAGATAAAAATCTTGAAATAACAAGCCCTGAAGAATTTTCATCATAAAATTTTGAATCAAGGTAAACTAATTTTTTAAATAAATCTACTTTTATTGAGTTTGCGATTGTAATACTTATCCAATCTGATAAATAAGTATTCAAATATCTCAAAATACCTTGTGCGCCCGCAAAAACAACAATCCCCGGAGGAATAATAACAGATAAAACATCTCTTGTTAGTGTATAGTTGAAATATGTTAAAGTGTCTCCATTAACTACAACATCAATGTATGGTTTTAAAACAAAGGCTGTTGCGCCGTCTAAAAGCCCTAATGGAATTGCTAAAATGAATGTTAAAATTATTCTGAACATTAAAGGTTTAATATATGGAAACATTCTATTCAGTAAATATTTATAATCAAAAGCGTTTGTGGTTTTAATTTCATTTAATTTCATATATAAACTTCCAAAAATAATTCTACTTTAAATATTATTGCATAAATATAGAATTTTACTTTATGTGCTTTACATTTTGTGATATTACATAGGTTATGAAAACATTTATTTATAGAATAATTACTAAACTAAAAGCTGAAATCAAAAACCCTCAAGGAGAAGTTGTTGAAAATATTGTTAAAAGGCTTTCTATTTCATCTGATTTAAAAGTTAATACAGGTAAATTTTATGAAATTAAAATTTTCGATGATAATTTAGAAAATGCAAATAAAAAAATTGAAAAAATTTCAAAAGAAATTCTAACTAATCCTTTAATTGAAACTTTTGAAATAATCAGCATCGAGGAATATAGATGAAAGCTTGTGTTATAAATTTTTTAGGGTCAAATTGTGTTGATGAAACTGCGCAATCCCTTTTAAAAGCGGGGTTTTTTGTTGATATTATTAACCAAAATGAAACTAATCTTGAAAGATATAATTTAATAGTGCTCTCCGGAGGGTTTAGCTGGGGGGATTATGTTTCTTGCGGAAGAATAGCAAAATTCAGCCCTGTAATTAGTGCGATTAAAGAAAAAATAAAACAAAAAAACTCTTTTATTTTAGGAATTTGTAACGGTTTTCAGATACTTTGCGAGGCAAATATTTTATTAGGCGCATTATTAGAAAATGAAAATCAAAAATTTATTTCAAGGGATGTTGATTTAATATTTAAAAATAAAACTTTTAAACTCCCGATTGCTCATCATCAAGGCAGGTATTATATTGATGATATCGATAAATTAAAAGATTGCGATTTAATAAAATATCAAAATAATCCAAATGGTTCTTATTACGATATAGCAGGACTTTATGACAAAAAAAATAAAGTAATGGGTTTAATGCCTCATCCTGAGAGAAATTATATTACACCTTTTAAAGGTGAAGATGGTAAAATAATTTTTGATTTTATAAAAGAAGAATTAAAATGAAATTATATCAAAAGCTAAATATATCTGATTTTTTATATCAAAAAATTGTTGAAAAATTAAAAAGAGAACCAAATGATTTTGAAACATATCTTTTTTCTGCAATGCATTCAGAGCATTGCGGGTATATGCATTCAAAAAAATATATAAATGATTTTTATAAAGAAAATAATTATGAAAATGAAAACTCAGGCTGTATAAGATTAAAAGACCATTGTATATTTTTCAAAATAGAATCTCATAATCACCCATGCGCAATAGAACCTTATCAAGGTTCTATGACAGGAATAGGAGGGATTGTAAGAGATATTTTATCGCTTGGTGCTAAACCTATTGCTCTATCTAATTCATTAAAATTCGGCTCATTAAGTGAATTGAAAACTAAATATTATATTGATGAAATTACAAGAGGAATATCTGATTATGGTAATTCAATCGGAGTTGCCACCATAACAGGTGAAACAATTTTTGATAAAAAATTTAATAATCTTCCCATTGTCAATGTTTTAGCCTTAGGAATAATTGAAGAAAAAGATATTAAATTATCAAGCGCAAAATCTGATAATTTAATTATTCTTTTGGGTTCTAAAACAGGCGTTGACGGTTTAAACGGTGCTAGTTTTGCATCCGGCGTTTTAGATGAAAATTCATCAAGGCAAAGTGTTCAAATTGGTGATCCTTATACTAAAAAAAGATTAATTGACGCTGTAATTGAAATAAATAAATTAAAAGAAATAACAGCTTGCCAAGATTTAGGAGCAAGCGGAATATTATCTTCTACATCAGAAATGGCATATAAAGGAAATTGTGCTGTTGAATTATATTTAGAAAAAGTGCATACACAAATTGAGTCTATAAAACCTGAAGAAATTATGTTGTCTGAAAGCCAAGAAAGAATGGCTTTCACGATTGAAAATAGCACAGAAGCAATAGAAAAATTTGATAAGATTGCAAAAAAATATGAGCTGGATTATTCAATCATAGGAAAAACAAAAAAAGGCAATACTTATGAGGTTTATTATAATGATAAGCTATTGTGCAATCTTGATTTAGGGGTTTTGTGTGAACCATATTTATTTGATTTAGAGAAAAAAGAGCCTAAAAAACTTGAAATATTCAATAAAAAAAGTAATCTTGAACAGTTTTTATCTATGATTAGTGATGATAATTTTTCATCTAAAGAATTTATTTATTCTCAATTTGACCAAGAAGTCCAAGGAAGAACATCTTTTTCGCAAAAAGAAAATTCAATTGGTATTTTATATTTAAAAGAAACAGAGTCTTTTATTGCTTTATTAAATCAAACTGTTCTTGATATAAACTCTAAAAAAGCAGTATATAGCGCTTTTATGTCTTCATATAGAAAACTTGTTTCTTTTGGGTTTGATTTTAGGGGGATAACAAATTGTCTTAATTTTGCAAATCCTGAAAATAAAGAAGTTCAAAGCGATTTTAGGGTTGCTGTTGATGAATTAAAAAGACTTTCTTTTTTGTATAAAATTCCTATAGTATCAGGAAATGTTTCTTTTTTTAATGAAATAAATGATGAAAAAATTCCTCCAGCTGTAACTTTAGGATGCGTTGGGGTGTGTGAGAATAAAAATAGAATAATAAAATCAAAAATAAATAAAAACGATAAAATATATATTTTAAAAAATAAAGATGAAATTAAATCAAAAGAAATAATATTTAATTTATTGGAAAATAAAAAGGTTAAAAAAGTTATCTCCATCGGGCGCTTTGGTTTAGTTGGGAGTTTATTAAAAGAAACATTGTTTTATGATTTAGGTTTTAAAATAAATTATCAAAATTATTTTGAACAATATCAAAAAGATTATGTTTTAATAACGGATAAAGTGCTTGAAAATGCTGTTTTAATCGGAGAAGTTATTGATGATAAAATAATTTTTGATGATATTTCATTTGAAAAAGAAAAAATAAAAGATATCTATTTTAATAAACTAACTGAAAAGATGAAATAATGTGTGGAATTGTAGGTTATATCTCAAAAAATAATACTGACGTCATTAAAAAAACAATTGCTTCTTTATTAAAACTTCAACACAGAGGGCAAGACGGAGCAGGTATTTGCTTTCTTGAAAACAATAAATTAAAAGTTATTAAAAATAAGGGCTATATTAAAGAGGCATTAGCTGAAATTAATTATAAATCATCTTTTGCAATAGCGCATACAAGATATTCAACCATGGGTGATTTAAAAAAAGAAAATCTTCAGCCGATTTTATATAAAAATACAGCATTATGCCACAATGGAACGATATATAATATTGATTATTTTAGAGAAATTTTATTAAAAAAAGGCTATTTTTTTGAGGGAAATTCCGATAGCGAAGTAGTTTTAAAATGGCTTTTTTATAAGTTAAAAAAAGAATCTCAATTTTGGTCAAAAGAAGAAATAAATGAAATTTTATCAACCGATTTTAAAGATAGCGCATATTGCATTTTGATTTTATCTGGAAATAAAATTTTTGCTTTTAAAGATATAAATTCATATCGCCCTTTAGTTTTTATTGAAACAAATGAAGATTATATTATAGCAAGCGAAGATTGTGTTTTAGATAAACCTTTTATAAAAAAGTTTGAATTGAAACCAAAATCAGCTATTGAAATATCTAAAATCGGCTATAAAATAACTGAAGAAAAAGTTGAAAAAACTAAACAATGCGTTTTTGAAGCGGTTTATTTTTCAAATCCAAAGTCAAATGTTTTTAATATTAATGCTAAAAATGAAAGAATAAAATTAGGAAAATTGTTAGCTAAAGACGATTTTATAAAAGCTGATTATATTGTTCCTATTATGAATAGCGGTTATTGGGGAGCTGTCGGATATAGTATAGAAAGTAAGATTGAATTAAAACTTTTAATTAAAAACAGGAAAAATATTTTAAGGACATTTATTGAAAACAAGGAAAAAAGAGAAGAACTTTCAAGAAAAAAATATATTATAGATGAAAAAATAAAGGATAAAAAAATTATCCTTGTTGATGATTCAATAGTTCGAGGAATAACCTCAAAAAACATTATTGAACTTATAAAACAAAAAAAACCAAAAGAAATTCATCTTCGCTTAACTTCTCCTATGATAATAAATTCTTGCTTTTGGGGAGTTGATATTCCAAACAAAAATGAACTTCTTGCATATAATTTAAAATCGGCTGATAATATAAGACAAGAGCTTGGAGTAGATTCTGTTGGATTTATTTCAAATTCCGATTTTGAAAAGATATTTGATAAAAATATCTGGTGTCATAAGTGTTTTTTAAATTAATATGTATAACTATAAAAAAACAGGCGTAGATATTGAAAAAGCTGATGAAATTATTAAAAATATTTCATCAAAATTTAACATGGATAATTTAGAAAATTTTGCAGGGGTTTATTGTAATAACGAGCTTTTTAAGGGCTATAATTTAATTTCTTGCACAGATGGTATAGGGTCTAAAATTATTCCTTTAATTGAAAAAAATGACCCATATACAATAGCTTCTGATTTATGCGCTATGAATTTAAATGATTTAGCAACATTAGGGGCAAAAGCCTTATTTTTCTTGGATTATATTGCTGTTAATAAATTAAAGGGTGATATAGTTCAAAAAACAATTGAAAACTTGAAAATTATTTTATCAAAATATAACTGCACTCTTTTGGGCGGTGAAATATCAGAATTGCCTGATTTAATAAAAGAAAATTATTTTGATATTGCAGGGTTTTTGGTTGGATACTATAAAAAAGAAGATTTTTTAGATAAAAATAATACAAAAAAAGATGATGTAATTATAGCACTGCCTTCAAATGGTGTTCATTCAAACGGTTTTAGCTTAATTAGGAAACTTTATCAAGATAAAAAAATATCGAAAGAATTATTTAATTCGACTCTAAAACCCACAAAAATTTATTATGATACAGCGCTAAAAATTAATGAAAAAAAATTAGCTAAATCTATGGCAAATATTACAGGGGGCGGAATTTTTAATAACCTAAAAAGAGCAATAAAAAGTAATCTGGAATTAAAACTTGATTTAGAAGCTGTTAAAAAACAAGAAATTTTTGAAATAATTAAAAAATATGTTGATATAAATGAATGTTATAGAGTTTTTAATATGGGGGTTGGTTTTTGTATTATTACTGATAAAAATAATATTGATAAAATTAAAGAAATTGCACCGGAGAGCTTTGTTTTAGGGGAATTAAAATGAAAAATATATTAATTATGTCTTCTAAAAACGGCTCAAATTTTGAAGCAATAATAAAATATTTTAAAAATCGAAATGATATTAATTTTAAGCTTTTGACTGATAACAAGGATGCTTATGTTATAAAAAGAGCTAAAAAGTTGGGGATAGATTATATTTGTGTTTTAAAGGATGAAATTAAGGATTTCTTTTTAAAAAATAAGTTTGACCTTGTTGTTATGGCAGGTTTTTTTAAAATTTTAGATAAAGAAACCATTGAAACAAATACATTTATTAACATTCATCCCTCGCTTTTACCTAAATATAAAGGCCTAAATGCAATTGAATATGCTTATATAAATAATGATTTAAAAACAGGAATAACCATTCATTACGCTAATGAATTTGTGGATGAAGGGGAGATTATTTTTCAAAAAGAACTTGAAATTAATCCAAATTGGAGTTTAAGAAAGCTTGAAAAAGAAATTCATAAACTCGAGCATTATTATTACCCCAGAATTATTGAAAAACTTTTAGGATTAAATGTTTTAGTTGTGGGTGGAGGTGCAAGAGAGCATGTCATAGCGCAAAAAATATCAAAATCAAAACTTTTAAATACGCTATATTTGGCTGATTGTAATGATGGTTTTTCTTCTTTGGGAAATAAAATTGAATATACTGATTATATTAATTTAGCTTTACAAGCACAAAAAAGAAATATAAGCCTTGTTGTAATCGGTTCAGAGGAATATTTAGCAAATGGGCTTGTTGATGTTTTAAATAAATATAAAATAAAAACAATCGGCCCTGATAAAAACTTTGCAAGATTAGAGTCATCTAAGCTTTTTGCAAAAAAATTAATGGAAAAATATAATATTAAAACTGCTCCTTATAAAAAAATTACATCTAAAAATAAAATTGATAAATATCTTTCATATTTTAAAAGTCCGATTATAAAAGCAGACGGGCTTGCAAAAGGCAAGGGTGTATATTTAAGTGATGATATTAATTCAATTAAAAAAGAATTATTATATTACTTAAACGGCAAATTTGATAAATCATCAAAAACAACATTAATTGAAGAAAGATTATTTGGTGATGAAATATCTTTGTTTTCATTTTGGGATGGAGAGAATTTATTGCATTTTCCATTGTGTCGTGATTTTAAGCAAAATGAAAAAAATGAAAACACAGGAGGATTGGCTTCAATTTGTCCTATTGAGATTGATTTTGAAACAAATAAAAAATTAGATATATATAAAAATAAGCTTTTTGAGCTCTTAAAAAAAGAAAAAATAAAAACACCTTTTGTTGTTTATTCGGGTTTAATAATAACAAAAGATGATGTTTATGTTCTTGAATATAATGTTCGGCTTGGAGATCCTGAAAGTCAATCATTATTAAACTACATTCAAAATGATTGGCTTGAAATATTTTATATGTGTTCAATTAGGGCATTGAGCTCTATTAAATTAATTGAAAACAATAAACAAATTACAACCATAGTTATGACTTCTAGAGGTTATCCTAACGAAATAAAAAAAGGAGTTGAAATTAAAAATATAAATTCCCTTAACAATAAGACTGAAATTTATTTTTCAAATATAATTAAATTTGATGGAAAAATATTATCTGACGGGGGCAGGGTTTTATCAGTTACATCTGATAATAGGAGTGATATTTATAGAGTTCTTAATGATATAGAATTTAGCGAAAAAGAGTTTAAAATATTGGATGTTTAATTGAAAACAGGTTTATTATGGATGAAAGCATAGTAAATGAATACTATCAAATTATCAAAAACAAAATTTCTCAATCCAGATTTCAATCCGCAATGAGAAATATTGAAAAATTGCTTTATAATTTTCCTAATAATCCTTACGGTTATTATTATAGGGGTGTTTGCGAGTTTGCGCTTGAAAGATATGAAAAATCAGTAAAGAGTTATTTAATGGCAATAAAATTAAATCCGATACTAGATAAAGCTTATTTTAATCTTGGGATTTCATACTATTGTTTAAATCGTTACGATGATGCTTTAATAAATATCGGAAAAGCATTGATTCTTTTTTCAAAGAAAAAAGAATTAGATAATAAAAAAAGATGTATTGACGCCCTTAAAATTATAGAAAATGAAAGAAGATAAAATTGGAATTAAAATTAATTTTTATAGCTTTAAATTTTTTACTTTGTGTGCTTATAATAATTACTGCTTTTGTTTTGGTGATTAAATATGCAAAATTAACTCTAAAATATAACAGATTGTTTAAATACCTTGAAAATTATTTAAAAATAATTACAACAGCCAGATATGGAAATTTAAACATAGCTTGTGATGATGGAGTTGATGCACTTACCATACAACTTTCAAAATATACAAATTCTTTAATTGAAAGCATTAAAGATAGAGATATAATGATAAATGAATATATTGAAAAAGAAAAAGAAAGCCAAAATTTAAAACAAGATTTTATCTCTGGTTTAACGCATGATTTAAAAGTCCCTATAATAGCTCAAGATAATACTTGTGATTTATTTTTAGAGGGTAAATTTGGGATTATTTCAGATGTTCAAAAAGACGCAATAAAAAATCTTAAAATTTCCAATAATGATTTAAAAAATTTGATTATAAATTTATTGGATGTTCAAAAATTAGATACAAAAGAATTGGTTTTAAATTATGAAATAATTAATTTAAATGAAACAATAAAAGAGGTGCTTGAACAAAATAAAAGCATTTTAACTATTCAAAATAAAGAAATATTTTTTAATTCAAATTGTGAAAATGTATTATATAAAGCTGATAAATTTCTTTTAAAAAGAGCTTTGAATAATTTAATTTCTAATGCAATTTTTTATGGTAAAAATTCTAAAAATATTTATATTTCTTTATATAAAAACAATGATTTTATTGAAATAACAGTTAGTGATGAGGGAGATGGAATAAAAGAAGATAATATTAATGATATTTTTAAAAAATATTATACTTCAGCTAAAAAATACTCAAATGTTGGAATTGGTTTAGGATTATATATTGTAAATAAAATTATATTAGCACATAACGGTACAATTAAAGCAAAGAATAATAAACCTAAGGGGGCAAGTTTTATAATTAATTTGCCTATAAAATAATTTTGATTTTTTTAAAAAATATTGTAAAATAAAATATCAAAAACTTTTAGGGAGGATAAAATGCCAAAACATTCCAGCGATAATGTTCTATCTTTTCTTGAAAATCAAACAAACAAATATAATGATAGAATTGCTCTTGGAATGAGAAACCAATACGGTTGGTCTGAGTTTACTTATGGAGGATTAAGTACTTTAAGTAAAAATATTGCCTCTTATTTAATAAATGTTTTAAAAGTTAAAAGACAAGAACACGTTGCAATAATTTCAGAATCAAAGATTGAATTTGGAGCTGCTTTTTTTGCTTCAATTATAGCCGGAACAACTTTTATTCCTTTGGATATTAAATTAACAAAATATGAAATAATTTCAATTTTATCAAATTGTAATCCAAGTGTTGTTTTTGTTTCAAATAAATATTTAAAATTGATTAATGAAATAAAAGATGAAATAAGTTCAATAAAAAATATAATTTTATTGGATGAAACTCATAATGACAGTGAATATATAAGTATATATGATATACCATCAGATAAAAATGTTAAATTTCGCCACAGAAGCCTAAATTCAAACGCTTTAATAATCTATACATCAGGCACAACAGGAAATCCTAAAGGGGTTCAGACAACATTTAAGAATTTATTTTCTCAAATTAAAGATTTAAAAATTGAGTTTAATAAACTCTTTAAAGAAAGTGAAAAAGTTAATACACTTTCAATTCTACCTATGAATCATTTATTTGAATTAACGGTTGGTTTTGCAACATTTTTGAATATGGGTTATTCAATTTATTATACAAAATCCCTAAGACCAAATGATGTTTTATCTGTTATGAAAGATAAAAAAATTCGTTTTATGTGTACTGTTCCATCATTTTTTAGGATGTTGAAAATTCAATTTGAGTCAAATTTATCAAAACAATCTAAGTTTAAGCAATCTGTTTTTAATTTTAATTTTCATATTTTAGCCAAGTTTTTGCCTTTTGAATGTGTAAAAAAACAACTTTTTAAAGATATTCATAATCAATTTGGAAATAATTTCTTTGGTTTTATTTCAGGCGGAGCGCCTATGGATTTAGAAATGGGTAAATATTTTAATAGAATCGGCATTAATGTTTTTCAGGGTTATGGTTTATCTGAAGCAAGCCCTATTGTAACTGTTAATTTTGATAAAAAAATTAATATGAAATCAGTCGGTAAATTTTTGAAAGGTTTTGAAGCTAAAATCGACAAAGAAACAAAAGAGCTTCTTGTTAGAGGAAGTTCCGTTATGAAAGGTTATTATAAACAAGATGAATTAACAAATGAAGTAATAGATAAAGACGGTTGGCTTCATACAGGTGATATTGCAAAAATAAATAAAAAAGGTCAACTTTTTATTACGGGCAGAATAAAAAATATGATTGTTTTAGCAGGCGGTAAAAAAGTTTTTCCTGAAGAAGTTGAAAAAATAATTGAAGAAAGTGTTTTTGTAAAAGAAGCTTGTGTATTATCATCAATTAGAAATACTGGTGAAAAAAAAGGAACAGAGGAAGTTTGCGCTGTAGTTTGTCCAAAAGATGAATTATATAATCAATATAATGAAAAAGATGTTGAGAATATGGTTTTAGCTGACATTAAAAAACAAATGCTGAAATTAAGCCAATATAAAAGACCAACAAATATTATTATTCAAAATGGTGAGCTTCCTAAAACAGCAACAAAAAAAATCAAAAGGCTTGATGTTAAAAAGCTTGTCGGGGCTTAATGGAAGAAGCAAAAGAAACAATAGAACAGTTAATATGTGATTATATTAATTATCTTGAAATTGAAAAAGGATTATCAAAAAATACGATAGTTGCTTATAGTTCTGATATTACAGACTTTTTTGATTTTTTAGATGGTGAATATAAAAATGATTTTAGTCTATCTAAGGTTAAAAGAAGGGATTTTTCATCTTTTACAAAATTTTTAGCAAAAAAAGATTTAAACCCATCATCTATAACAAGAAAAATAGCTTCGATTAAAGGTTTTTTTAGGTTTTTATGTTACAGGAGAAATATTAAAAAAAATCCTTCAATTTCAATATCTTCTCCAAAAATTCCTAAAAGACTCCCTAGAGTTTTGACAAAAAGCGAAATAGATACAATTTTAAATCATAAACTTGATATAGAAAGTCTTGCAATAATTGAGCTTTTATATTCTGCAGGGATAAGGGTTTCTGAACTTATTAATTTGAAATTAAACAATATAGATTTAGCTCAACATGTTATAAAAGTTTTTGGAAAAGGTTCAAAAGAGCGTATTGTTCCGATAAATAAAAGATGTATTGAAATATTGAAAAAATATCTTAAAAAAAGAGAACTAAAAGCTCTTAAATTTGATTGCGAGCCGTATTTATTTTTGGCTGATAACGGAAAACAAATTTCAAGGCAAAAAGTATATAGAATAATTAAAGAGCAAGGGGAATTTATACATAAAAAAATTTCTCCGCATACAATTCGCCACAGCTTTGCGACACATTTATTGGAAAATGGAGCCGATTTAAGAGTTGTACAGGAATTATTAGGTCATTCAAGCATTGTAACTACACAATTATACACTCACATCAGCAAAAAAACTTTAAGAGAAATTTATTTCAACATAAATAATTGAAGTGATAAAATAAAGATATGGAAAAAAGTATAGATTGGCAAAAAGAAGATTTAAACTACATTTGGCACCCATGCTCGCAAATGAAAGATTATGAGCAATTACCTCCTATTGTGATTGAAAAAGGCGAGGGAATTAATCTTTATGATATTGATGGAAAATGCTATAAAGATGTTGTTTCATCTTGGTGGTGCAATTTATTGGGGCATTGCAATCCCGATATTTCAAATGCTATAAAAAAACAGGTTGATATTTTAGAGCATGTTATTTTTGCTAATTTTTCTCATAAAGGGATAATTAAGCTTTCAATGGAATTAGCTAAAATTTTACCTAAAGGATTAAAAAAGTTTAATTATTCTGATAACGGTTCAAGTGCTGTTGAAATGGCAATGAAGATGAGTTTTCAATATTTTCAACAGACAGGAAAGCCTAAAAAAATTAAATTTATGGCGTTAACTGACGGCTACCATGGTGAAACAATAGGGGCGTTGTCTGTTGGGGCTTGTGATTTATATTCTAAAATATATAAGCCTATTTTAATGGATGTAATTCATATTCAAGCGCCTGATTGTTATCACTGCCCTTTTAATAAAAATAGAGATAATTGTTCTTGTGAGTGTGCTAAATTTGCTAAAGAAGCTTTTGAAAAACATGCGAATGAAACTTGTGCAATTTTAGTTGAACCGTTATTGCAAGGGTCTGCAGGCATGAGAATATATCCTAGTTTATATCTTAAAAAATTAAGAGAACTTTGTGATAAATATGATGTGCATTTAATAGCTGATGAAATTGCAACAGGATTTTATAGAACAGGCAAAATGTTTGCTTGTAACCATGCAGATATTTCACCCGATATTATGTGTTTATCAAAAGGCTTGACGGGTGGTTATATGCCTTTTGCAGCTGTTGTTACAACTGATGAAATTTATAACGCTTTTTATGATGATTATCTAAAACATAAAGCTTTTATGCATTCTCATACATATTCAGGCAACCCTCTGGGTGCAAGTTGTGCTTTAGCTGTATTAGATATATTTAAAAAAGGAGAAATCCAAGAACAATTAAAGGATACTACTCCATATTTTAATAATTTAATTAAAGAAAACTTTTTAAATCTTGATAATGTGGGTGAAGTTCGCTCTATTGGTTTAATTAATGCTATTGAGCTTGTAAAAGATAAAAAAGAAAAATTACATTTTAATTCTAAATTAAGGCTTGGTTATCAAATATATAAAAAGGCTCTTAAAAAAGGTGTTTTATTAAGGCCTTTAGGGGACGTTATATATTTTAATCCGCCTTTGATAACTCAAAAACAAGATATGGATTTTGTTGTTAAAGTTGCAAAAGAATGTACTATTGAAGCTCTAAAAGAAATTTAAAATTCAATTAATTCTTTATAAGCTTTAATTGCATAATTGTCGCTCATGCCTGAAATATAGTCTATTATTGCTTGTTTATAATTCATTAAATTTTCTATATCATAAATAATAATATTTCTATATTTTCTTACTTTATGGCTTTTTTCATCAATATTTGAATATTTAATAAGCCAATCGGTAAAATCAGTTGTTAGTGTGGGATAGAATTTTGAATATTTTGAAAGTTTTTTAATGGTGTTAAATCCGTCATAATAATCCATTAGAAAATCAAATATTGTTTCTAAAATAAGCTTTGCGTATTTCATAAAAGGTTTAAAGCGCTTATTTGAATAGATTTTTTGATAGTTGAATTTTTTTATTTTGTTCATCATATCAAAATAATCTTTTGAAAAAGTTAATCCGCAATCAGGGTTTGAATTTAAACACAGGTTCGTTATAAATTCGTGGATTAGAGAAGAAGTATTTACATCTTTAAATTTGATTTTCTTTTTCATTACTTCTTGAGCAATTTGTTTCATTGTGAGCATGTCTTCTTTGTCGAAAAATTTGTAGTTATATGCATCTTGAATGTCTCTACCTAAATATGCAATTTTATCTGAAACTTTTACAACACAGCCTTCATAAGTGTAGGGCATTTGTTTGCCTTTTTCAATTAAATTAAGGTCAATATATTCATCTCTTGGTTTAATAAAGTTTTCATTTACTTCTCCGCAATGGCAAACTATTCCATCTCTTGTTGCATAAGTTAAATTAAGATTTTCTTTAAAACCGCAATAATTAGGAAGTGTGTCAATATAATCTATAAATCTTAGTGAATTTTTTTCATGCCAGAATTTTTTTTCAAAACCCTCTTTTTCCATTATTTTTGCAATAATTGTTTCGCCATGGTGTCCAAAAGGGCTGTGACCAAGGTCATGACCTAATGCAATTGCTTCAACAAGAGAAACATTCAGCCCTAGTGCTTTTGCTATTGTTTTTGAAATGCTTGCAACATGGTTTACATGTTCAATTCTTGTACAAACGTGGTCATTATTTGTTGCAAAAAAGACTTGTGTTTTATGCTTTAATCTTCTGTAAGCATTAGAATGCAATATTCTTGTACAGTCTCTATCAAAATCAGAACGTATATCATAGGGTTTATGAGACAAAGGCGCTTGCCTTGTAACAGAATGTATCCATTTGGGGTTGTTTTCGTTTGTAGCAAAATCGCTAAATATATAAAGCGTCTCTTTTTCTTTCATAACCTTCCTTTTTGGACTAATTTTAGATAGACAACTTTAGATTATACGTAATTCTATTGATTTTTAAATCATATATGTATTTTATTTTAATATAATGTTAGAATTATTGTATGTCTAAGCAAGTATTAGTATTATTAGCGATTTTATCATATATTTTATTCAGGGCATTTTTTATAGAGCCAAATTCTTTGGTTGTAACAAACTATAAAATTGAAAATAGGGATTTATCCGGAATAAGAGTTGCTTTTTTAAGTGATTTGCATTTAAAAAAAAGAGATTACAACAGGCTTAATAAAATTGCAATTATGACAAATAAACAAAGCCCTGATGTTATTATTCTTGGGGGAGATTTTTTAAATGAGCAAAATTATAAAAAAGCCATGAACCCTACTTTAATTGCTCAAAAATTATCAATGTTGAATATTCCTGTTTATGGTGTATTGGGTCAGCAGGATTGGATGACGGATGGTGAAAAAATATCTGAAGCGCTAAGTGCAGGCGGAGTTACAATTCTTGAAAATTCAAGCAGAAGAACTGTAATTAAAGGGCGATATGTTGATATAATCGGGCTTGCTGATATTACTGCAAGGGGCATGGATATTGAAAGAGCATTTTATCGAACAATGCGTCCAAGAATATTAATAACACATAATCCTGATGTTTATTATGATATTATGGAGGATGTGGATTTGATTTTAGCGGGGCACACCCATGGCGGACAATTTATTTTGCCTTTTACGCCGCCTTTATTTGTGCCATCTAAGTTTGGTGTTGAATTTGCAAGTGGATTAATAAATACAAGAAGTAATAAAATGATAATTTCAAAAGGTATAGGTACAAGTGTTTTACCTCTCAGATTAAATTGTAAACCTGAAATTGTTATTGTTGATTTTGTTCCTGTTGGTTCAATAATTGATAACAGAAGAAAATAATTTTTTAAACTGGCTTTTTTGATATAGATTATATTATAATTAAACAGTAATTTATTGGTTGAAAAAATGTATATTATTTGGACAATATTTGGTATTTTATTTTTAGTTTGGGATTTAAAAAAAACTAATCCTTATAAATTGGTGTGTGCTTCATCTTGTATGTTTTGCGCAATATATGCTTATAAAATGCCTCAGGATTTAATATTTCAGCCGATTGTATTTTTAGGACTTTTTTTGGTATTTATGATATTAATAAAAACTATATTTAAAAAAGAACTAAAAGAAAATTTAAAAGAAAAAAAATTAAAAGAATACATAGGTAAAACTGCAATAGTTAAAAAAGATATAGGTAAAACTTTATCTATTGACGGGTTAGGACAAATAAAATTCAATAATGAATTATGGAGTGCAAAAAGCGTTGATGATAAAGAAATAAAAGCAGGTGCAAGCGTTGAAATTGTTTCAAAAGAAAATAAAATTATGAATGTTAAGGTAATAAACAATGCAAAAAATTAATAAAAGACTTTTAATTGTGGATGATGATAAGCAAATTAGAGAGCTTTTGGCTTTTGATATTGCGCAAAGCGGTTATATAGTTGATACTGCTCTGGATGGACAAGAGGGACTTCAAAAAGCCCTTGAAAATAACTATGATTTAATTTTATTAGACGTTATGATGCCAAAAATGAACGGTTATGATGTTTGCAAAAATATCAGAATTGCAAAACCGGATATTCCGATTTTATTGTTAACTGCCAAAGGAACAATTGAAGATAAAACTCAAGGGTTTGATTGCGGTGCTGATGATTATTTAATTAAACCTTTTGAAATTCAAGAGGTGTTATTGAGAATTAGAGCATTATTAAGACGTGGTGAAAATAATCAAAAACAAAATACAAAAGAAGTTCTAAGAGCAGGTGATATTGAAATTTTACCTGATAGCTTAGAAGCTTTAATTTTAGATAAAAAAGTGAAATTAACACCAACCGAGTTTGAAATTTTATATTGCATGATGCAGCATATAAATTCCCCTGTTACTTTAGCTACATTATTAGATGAAGTTTGGGGATATGGAAGCGATGAAGATGTCAGAATGGTGAGAGTTCATGTGGGCGGTTTAAGGCAAAAAATTGAACAAAATACAAGAAATCCAAAATATCTTCACACGGTTGTAAATGTAGGTTATAAATTAACTCCTTTTGGTTCTTTTGAGGAATAAAATGAAACCTTTAAAAATTGTCGAACAAATTATAATAGTATTAGTTTTGGCGGTTTTAATTCCGATAATTACAATCGGGATTATTATCTCTAATGTTTCACAGCAAAGCGTGCGCTCAGAGCTTGCAAATAATGCTTCTTTAATGGCGCATTTTGTTGGTGATGCTATTGAAGAATATATTTATTTAAGTCAAGCTCAATTAAATCAAATGGCATCAGGGTTTAATTATATTCCTGATTCAATGTCTAAAGTTCAATATTTTAACGAAATTGAAGCTAAAACAAAATTATTTAAAAATCTTGATATTATTGATAAAAATAAAATTCCAAATCAAAAATATGATGTTGAAAATGGTTTATTAACATTAATTTCTCCTATTGATATAGAAAAGAAATATTATTTAACCGCACAAATCAATATAGATATTTTTAATTCTCTTTTAGGAAAAGAAAATATCAAAGGAAGAAATATTTTTATCTTTGATTATAAAACTAAAGAACTAATTGTAACTAATGCTAATGATTACCATGCAGATAATATTTTGACCGGTTTTAATATTGATACTGTTGAAGATGTTGGGTTTTTTGGCAAAAAAAATACGCCAAAAGTGTTTTATAAAATAGATAATCCTACTTGGGTTGTTGTTGTTGATACTACTCAAAAAGTTACAGCTAAAACAATCAATAAAGCTCGTTATAGAATTATAGCCTCTCTTAGTATTGCAGCGCTATCAATTATAATCATAGTAAGTTTATATACATATTATCTTTATATAAATATAAGACAACTGTTTAAAGGTATAACGGCTATTTCAAAAGGTAATTATGATAAAAAAATTCATTTAATTAAAAGTTTATTTACTCCTTATGAAACAATTTTTATTGCAAAAGAATTTAATTATATGGCAAATAAAATTAAGGTTTCATATAAAGATTTAAAAGAAAAAAATAAAGAATTGCAAAAGTTGAATGAATTTAGAGAAAATCTTGTAAATGCTACAAGCCATGAGTTTAGAACACCTCTAACAAGTATAATAGGTTATACCTCAAGACTTTTAAGACATGATATTAAAGTTGACGAGCAAACAAGAATTAAATCCTTGCAGATTATAAAACAGCAAGCTCAAAGATTATCGGGCATGGTTGAAGATTTGCTTGTTATTCCCGAATTAGAAAGTTATAGTTTAAAATTTAATATACAAGAAGTGGATTTAGCCGATTCAATTTCAAGGGCATTGGAATATTTAAATAATCAAGAAATTGAATTTAGGGTTGATATAGCAAGAGATTTAAATTATGTTTATGCTGATGATTATAGATTAGAGCAAATTATAATCAACCTTGTAGATAATGCTATGAAATATTCTCTTGACAAAGCTCCCGTTAAAATCAAGGCATATAATCAAGAAATGACCCCTATTGTTGAAATAACCAATAAATGTGAAAAAATTTCACCTGAAATTAAAGAAAAATTATTTGAAAAATTCATAAGAGTGGATTCAAATTTAACAAGAACAACAAGGGGCACAGGGCTTGGTTTATATATCGTTAAAGGATTAGCGCAAGCCATGAAAATCGATATTAATCTTGATGTTGATGATGAATTTAAGATTACTTTAAAATTTAATGATTATGTTAGATGATTTTATTATTGAAGCAATAAAAGAAGCGAAAAAAGTAAAAACAGATATTCCTGTGTGTGCAATTATAGTAAAAGATAATAAAATAATTGCAAAGGAAACAAATAAAAAAGAATTGTTGAATAAAACAACCTATCATGCTGAAATTCTTGCTATCAATAAAGCAAATGAAGTTTTAAATTCTTGGCGATTAGCTGATTGCGAGATGTATGTTACATTGGAGCCTTGTCCAATGTGTATGTGGGCAATTTTAAACTCAAGAATTAAAAGGCTTTATTTTGGCTCTTATGATATAAAATATGGTGCAGCGCAAAGCGTTGTTAAATTGCCTCAAATTGCCAATTCGAAAATTGAGATTTATGGCGGAATTAAAGAAAAAGAATGTAATGAAATTTTAAAAAAATATTTTGGTGAATTAAGATGAAAGAAATGCTTGATAAATTGGTTAGAAAATATGAAACCAAGGATTTTATTAAAAATGACCCTATAAAATTTCCCCATAGATATAAAAATAAAAATGATATTGAAATAGCTGCTTTCATTTCTTCTTTGTTTGCTTTTGGTAAAAGAGAATTGTTTATAAAAAAGCTTGAATATCTTTTTTCTTTATTTGATAGTCCTTATGAATTAATTTTAAATTATAAAAAAGCTTCAATAGATGATTTTATTTATAGATTTATAAAAAGTGTTGATTTATTAGAGCTTTTGAGGCTTTTAAATAAACTATATGTAATAGATAAGTCATCTTTAGAAGAATTATTTTATGAAAAGAAAGATAGATTTAAAAGAGTGGTTGATTATTTTTATTCTAATTCAAATTGTCCTGATAACTTGGGTTTTTGTTTTTTGTTTGCAAAGCCCGAAAATAAATCAGCACTAAAAAGAATAAACATGTTCTTAAGATGGATGGTAAGAGATGGCGAGGTTGATTTGGGTTTGTGGAAGGGGATTAAAAAAGACGAGCTTTTAATTCCTCTTGATACCCATGTGGCTCGGATTTCAAGAGAATTTGGATTATTAAAAAGAAAACAAAATGATTTTAGAGCAGTTATTGAATTGAGTGAAAAATTAAAAGAATTTGATGAAAAAGACCCTGCAAAATATGATTTTGCGCTTTTTGGTTTAGGAATAGAGCGAAGTTTAAAGAGTTAAATTTTCTATATAGGTTATGTTTGGCTCATTTTCTTTATTTAAAACAATTCCGATAGCGTCAATTTGATATTTTTTTGTTTTTTTAGATACATTTTGTATGTAGTATAGCGCGCATTTATAGATTGATTTTAATTTATTTTGATTAATGGCTTCTAATGGTTCACCAAAGAAATTTTGTGTTCTTGTTTTTACCTCAATAAAATGTATAGTATCAGCTTTTTTTGCTATAATATCAATTTCAGCTAAGCGTGAATAGCGGTAATTTAGCTCTAAAATTTCAAATCCTTTTTTTATTAAGAAATTTTTTGCTAATTGCTCGCCATATTTGCCAATCGTTTTATTTGTCATAAAATAATTGTAAGACAAATATTTTTATAATGGAGTAAATTTTAATGGAATTACTTAAAAAGACAGCAGTTGAACAACATAAAGCACTTATTAATAAAGAAGTAAGCGCTCTTGAATTAACAAAAGCTTCAATTGAAAGAATTGAAAAATTGGATGAAAAATTGGGCGCATTTAATTCTACAACTTTTGATGAAGCAATTGAAACAGCTAAAAAAGTTGATGAAAAAATTGCAAGAAATGAAGAAATTCCATTTTTAGCGGGTATTCCAACAGCCTTAAAAGATAATATGAATATGACAGGTTCAAAAACTACCTGCTCATCAAAAATTTTAGAAAATTTTGTATCACCTTATGATGCAACAATAACAACAAAATTAAAAGAAAATCTTGTTCCTATTTTAGGAAAAGCAAATCTTGATGAATTTGCCATGGGTTCAAGTAATGAAAATTCAGCATTTAAAATTGTTAGAAATCCATATAATTTTAATAAAGTCCCCGGAGGTTCTTCAGGCGGTTCTGCTGCAAGCGTTAGTTCTAGTGAAGTAACTTTATCTTTGGGTTCTGATACAGGCGGTTCAATTCGTTTACCTGCTTCATTTTGTGGTATTACAGGTTTTAAACCGACTTATGGCAGAGTATCTCGTTATGGGTTAGTTGCTTTTGCTTCTTCACTGGATCAAATTGGTCCTTTTGGAAGAAGTATTGAAGATGTTACACACCTATATGAAGCAATTGCAGGTTATGATGTTAAAGATTCAACATCTCTAAAATTGGAAGTTGGAAATATTTCAGCTAATCTTAAAAAAGATATTAAAGGTTTAAAAGTTGGCGTTATTAAGGAATTAATGGCTGATGGTATCGCTGATGATGTTAAAGCAAGCATAGAAAATGCTATTAAAACTTATGAAAAATTAGGAGCTGAAATAAAAGAAATTTCACTTCCATTATTAAAACACTCAATTGGTGTTTATTATATCGTTGCAACAGCAGAAGCAAGTTCTAACTTAGCACGCTTTGACGGCGTTAGATATGGTTATAGAGCACAAAATTGCGAAAATCTTTTAGATATGTATTGTAAAACAAGAGCGCAAGGCTTTGGTCCTGAAGTAAAAAGAAGAATAATGCTTGGAACTTATGCATTGTCAAGCGGTTATTATGATGCATATTATAAAAAAGCGCAACAATTAAGAAGATTAATTGCAAATGACTTTAATAAAGCATTTGAAAGTGTTGATATTTTAGTATCTCCAACTTGCCCAACAACTGCTTTTGATCTAAATTCAAAGGCAAATAATCCTCTTGAAATGTATTTAACAGATATTGCTACAATTTCATCTAACTTGGTGGGCGCTCCTGCGCTATCTATGCCTTGCGGGTTTGATAAAGAAAATATGCCGATTGGTTTACAAATTATAGCAAAAAATCTTGATGAAATGACTCTGTTACAAAGTGCATACGCACTAGAACAAGAGCTTGGCGTATATAATCAAAGACCTAATATATAAAAATAAAATTTAAATAATATTAAAAATTCTTCAAAAATTTTGTAAAATTTAAGCAATTTTTTTGGAGAATTTTTTTTTATTAAATATATAGGGGGAATTGTATTATGACACACACGAATAATTTGTTTAGAATTGAAACAAAACAAAAGGCTGCTTTATTTAGAAAAATGATTACTTTTTCAATATTAGCACTTCTTTTTATGAGTTTTGTTTATATGATATATTGGGTTGGAGTAATGTCTGATGATACAATCATAGATTACACAGGACATCTTTTTACTCCGCTTGCAAGTTTTCTTTTTCCTTATGATGATACTCTTTATATTTATCGAAATACAAGTATGGTTTTATTTTCTTTAATTTTTCCCATGATGTTAATGTATTATTTGATAGATAAAACAGAATCAAAACTATTAAAAGAAAATAGAGAATTTATTGAAAGACAGGAAAAAAATAAACTAAAATTAGAAGAAAAAAATCGATTAAGAGAATTTGATATTATTAAGACGTATTCAATTTGTCTTTCATTAAATTATAAAAATTCAAACATTAAGCCTGAAACTAAAAAATGTTTAAATAATGCAGTTTTTCAAAAATTGAAAGCAGCGCTAAATTCGCTAAATAAAAATATAAGAATTTCTATAAATGATGTAATGGTAATTGCTTCAGAAAATTTTGAAGATTACGATAGGGTTTATGGGGTATTATTGAAAACATTAGCAAAAATTCAAAAAATATTAAATGAAAAGCATAATTTTAATTTAATTCCAAGTATTACCACAGACGCTTATCAAAATAATGATTTAATGAATTTATCTGATATTCAAAAAAGACATTATGAAATTCAAAATTTCAAAATGGAAAATAGAGCCCTAACAAGCGCATTATTTAGAAAAAAATATCAACATTTAAAACATAATAAATTTGCAGGTATCCCGATTGGTGAATATATATCATCAGATAAAAATTCAAATGAAACCTATGAATTAAATGTTGTATTTAAGGATTTATCAAAAATATTAGCAAGTCTTTAGTTAAGACTTGCTAATATTATTATTTGAAATGTAATCACTTAATTTTCTTGCAATTTCTTTGCATTTTTCGCTGTCAGTCAGCATTATTTTCATATCTTGCAGTTTTTTATCATATGATGACGGCTTTTTTTGATAGTTATCAAAACTATTTTTATCCATAATACACCTCTAAGGTTAATTTTTATCTTTAGAGAAAAACTCCATTATTTTATCAATTAAACCCTTGTAGTTTTCTTGTTTTTCTTCTATTACTTTACCATATTCTTCGGCTTTTTGAAAATTTCCTTCAGAATAATAAAACTCGGCTAATATTTCTTTAGCTTGTTCATCTTTATCGATATCATAAACTTTTTGCCAAAATTCAATAGCAACAAAGCGTTCTTTATTTAATTGATATAATTTTGCAAGTTCAATTAGGGTTGTTTTATCTTTTGGGTTTTTGTTGTATGCACTTGTAAATTCAACAATTGCTTCATCGTTTTTTCCTTGAAGTTTATAGCAAAAACCCCAGTTGAAATGAGCTTTAAATTCATCATTTAATTCTTCATAAATTAAAGCTTTCATTTGAAAAGATAGTGCATCAGCAGAAATTGTTTTATCATATTCTTCAATTTCTTTTAGGGCATTATCAAATTGTTTTGTATTATAAAAATATTGTGCTTTTAAAATATGATAATTTCTTTTTTGAATTTTATCTAAATTTTCATAGTTAACTTTGTTTAATAATTCAATAGCATTTTCATTTTGTTCATCTTGAAGAAGAATTTTAATTTTTAAAAATTCATCATCAACAACTTCAAGAGCGGATTTTAGGTCATTTGCTTTGAAATATAGCTGAGCTAACATATTTTTCATATTTTTGTCATCTTTAAAAATAGCAAGCCCTTTTCTTGCAATAGATATAGCACTTTCAATGCTATCTTCTTTCATATATAAATCAACAAGTTCAAAATATACATCAAGTTCATCTTCTTTTAGTTCCAAAATTCTTAAAAATTCATCAATGGATTTTAAATTTTTCTTATCAACTCGATATAGTCTTGCTAATTTTCTTCTTGCTTCAATATTGTCAACATTAAGCTCTATTGCCTTTTTTGTGTCATTTATTGCGTATTCAAGCTTATTTTGAGCTATATTAACATTTGCTCTGGCGAGATAATAATTGAATTTATCTTCAAGTTCAAGATATATATCCATAACGCAAGAAAGTGCAACTTCATCAATCGGATTTAGTTTTATGATTTCATTGTATATTTCAAGCGCTTTTTCAAAATTTCTTTGTTCGTATTCATTTGCCGCATTTTGGTGCAATAATTCTAAATTTGCCATTTTTTATCCTTTTTTATTTTATTTTATCATAAATGGTTAGCTTGATTTTATGCAATATACATTTTAGCTAAATCTTCGCAATGTTTAAATCCTCGAGCTAAAATGTGTCTTGAAACAAGCTCGTTATCGTATTTTATTATTCTGTGTTCAACAAAAAATTTTCCTTCTTTATCAATAGTTAATTGAAGATAAACAGGCATTTTATCTTGCGTCATTGAACGCCCTACAGAACCCGCGTTTATAACTGTTTTATTATTATTCAAGCTATATCCGCAAGGTAGATGTGTATGTCCGCATAAAATTAAATCGGCAGAAGATGAGTCAACCATTTTTTCAACTTCTTCTTGAGGTAATTTAGGATAAATATTTTCGCTTTGATTTCTTGGAGACCCATGGACAAGCTCTATTTTTAGGTTGTTTAATTCAATTGATTTTTTCTCGGGTAAATTTTTTACAAAATCAATGTATTTTTTATCGGTTATTTTAACATCTTCTTCTAAAGAATAACCCATACAGCTAAAAGCTTCTTTTGTTTTTGCTATTAGTTCAGGAGTACAATTTGCAACCATTTTATCGGTGTTGCCTTGAATAATTTCAAAATTTTCATTATATTTTTCTTTTAATTCAAAGATTTTTTGACAAACATAATTAGGATTATATCCTGCTAAAATAATATCTCCAAGGCAAAATATTTTATCTGGGTTAAATTTTTCAATATCATTTAAAACATTATCAAAAGCTAATGCATTAGCATGGATATCTGATATAACAGCTATTTTCATATATTCTCCTTATTTATATATTATTTTTCCATTTTTAATTGTATTTGTTTTATATACCGACATATTAGGGTTCATTAAAGACATAAATTCAATATCAGCTGACATATTATGCAGATAAACTACGCCATATTTACCTTTAATATAATCTTTTTTTGAAATCTTTTTTAAATATTTCATAGAATTTGTATCAACATAATGCCAGATTATTTTGTTGTTATCTTTTAAATTTGGAAAATAATCAAGATAATCTTCTCTATCATTTGTAATTGCGTGGATTTCATAGTTTGATGGATAATTTTTTATGTCATTCTGAATAAATTTCATAAAATCATCTAATCTATACATCTCTCTTAATGGCATAGGATGTGTCATAGATAAGCAAATTGCAAATAAAATTATTGAATAAATCCCTTGCAGCATTCTATAAATCTTGTTTTCTTTAATAAAATGAAAAATAGAACTTATTGAAACAATTTCCAATAAAAATAAAAGCCCATAGCCTGCTAAAAGTATTCTTTTGTGTAAAATTGGTTTAATATAAATTGAAATTATTGATGAAATAATTAAAATAAAAGCAATTGAATAAATTAAATATATAAATAAATTTTCTTTGTTTATGTCTTTTTTAAGATTGATTTTATTCAGCCATTTATCAGGTAAAAATGACATAATAAGTGTTATAAATAAAACTATACATAAAATTAAAAATACGTATTTATTTATAAAATATTCATTTATTGTATATAAAAAAGTGTTTTTGGATAATTCATCTATCCAAGAGTTAAAGCCTTGATTAAATGAGGTTTTGTAGATATTTAATAAATAAGGCAAAAATGATAAACCGATTAAAATATTAGCTATCAAGAATTTTAAAAGTTCTTTTTTTTCTTTTAAAAGGCTAAATATTCCCCATAAAAAATTGCCTAAAATGAAGATTGTAAGTATATAGTGGGTATTTATTACCATGATTGATAATATTGAAAATATAATAAGGTTTTTGGTTTTTAAATCTTTTAAATATTTAAATAAAAAATAAATTACAGCTAAACTTAAAAACATTGCCATAGAATAACATCTTGCTTCTTGAGCATGATATATAAAAATTGTATTAATAGAAGCAAAAAAAGCACCAAATATTGCTGTTTTTGTGTTTTTAGGGTCGTTATCTTTTAATAATAAAAATGTGGTTGGAATAATTAATATGCTAAAAATTAAAGGTAAAATTCTTAAAACTAAGTCAGATGAATTAAAAATTTTAGAAATAATATATTCAAAAATAAAGAACATTGGAGGATTTCCGGGGTCATTAAATGTTGAGATAAAATTTTTAATTGCAGTGGTTTTAGTGTAAATTTCATCAAGCCACAAGGGATATTCTAAAAACCCAACAAGCCTTAAAAATATTCCTAAAATAATTATTGCACTAAGAGCATAATAAGGTGTGTTTTTAGGCAGTTTAAAATTAAAAATTTCTTTTTTGAAGTTATAAATTAAATAAGCAACAAGTAGCCAAAAATATGGAATAATAAAAATTTGCCAATTATAAAATAAAGCTAAAAATAAATTATGAATATGAGATAAATAACCTTTGTAATTGCCTTTAAAATTTAATTGATAAGCGTTATAATTTTCTTTTTCACCATCTGTTTCCATTGTAAAATGTTTCTTTTTTAGTTTCAAAAGGTCATTTTTATTGTAAAATTCGGTTTTTTGCCCTGTATATAAGCTTAAATTAACAACGCTGTTTTCAAAATCTTTAATGTCATCAGGATAAGCTATATAGAGATTTTTTATTTTTGAATCAGAAAAACCAACGATTTCATTATTGAATTTAATGCTGTAAATATTTGAAATGCCGTTGTTTTCAAAATTTAAACAGTAATCATTAAAACAGGCAAAAATATTTTTATTGTATTTCTTGTTTAGTTCAAGATTAATTGTAATAGGGTTTAGAGGGGTATTAAATCCTTTAATTTGGAATTTATACGGATATTTTAAAAATATTGAAAGTATTGAATATAAGCTAAAAATAATTAAAATCCAAAATGCGGTTTTGATTATTTTATTTTTTCTTTTTTCAATTATTGAATTATCCACAAATACCTCTTTCGATATCAAATTTATGTTATAATTCTAGCATATTTTTAAATTAAGGATGCTTTGTAAATTATGGAAAAAATACAAATAAAAATTGGAGATGTAAAAATTGGAGCAGGTGCACCTATTTCAATTCAATCTATGACAAACACCAAAACTGATGACACATATAAAACCCTAAAACAAATCGAAGCTTTAGCTAATGAGGGGTGTGAAATAATAAGGCTTGCTGTTTTAAATAAAAATTGCGCTTATGCTCTAAAAGAAATTGTTAAAAATTCACCCATTCCAGCAGTTGCTGATATTCATTTTGATTATCGTTTAGCACTAATCGCTATGGATATGGGAATAAATGCTCTTAGAATTAACCCTGGTAATATCGGCAATATTGAGCATACAAAAAGAGTTGTTGAAATGGCAAAAAAAACCAATACCCCGATTAGAATAGGAGTTAACGCGGGTTCATTAGAAAAAGACTTATATGAAGATAAAACCCTTAGTCTTGTAGATAAAATGATTATTTCAGCTAAAAGGCATATAAAAATTCTTGAAGATTTAGATTTTCATTTAATAAAAGTTTCTCTAAAATCCTCTGATGTTATGACTACAATAAAAGCTTATGAAAAAATATATAATGAAATTCCATATCCTTTGCATATAGGTTTAACTGAAGCAGGCACTTTAAGAGGCGGAATTGTTAAATCTTCAATTGCAATAGGAGCACTGTTATCTCAAAATATAGGTGATACAATAAGAGTCTCCCTAACAGAAGACCCTATTGAAGAAGTTAAACTTGCAAAAGAAATTTTAAAAACACTAGGATTAAAAAAAGGCGGAGTTAATTTTATTTCTTGTCCTACATGCGGAAGAACACAGATTGATTTAATCGGATTAGCTAAAAAAGTGGAAGAAAGATTTTCAAATATTCAAGCGCCGATTACAATAGCAACTATGGGTTGTCCTGTTAACGGTCCAAAAGAGGCAGCGGGGGCTGATTATGGAATTGCAGGTGCAATAGGTGAAGGATACATATTTAAAAAAGGACAGATGATTAAAAAAGTTCCTCAAGAGGAATTATTAAATGAGCTTGAAAAAATAATCTATTCGGACTTAAAAATATCTTAATACTTTGTAAAAAAGAAAACATGTTATATAATATAATTAAATATGGTTAATGTTTGGTAAAGGATATATTAATGAAAAAATTATTAGTATTATTTGGAGTTATGGCATTATTACCTATGGCTTCTTTTGCTTATTATTATGAAAATGAAACCGCTGATATTGATGTTTTAAAAGCACAAGGTTATAGTGATAGCGCTTTAATGATAGTTGATTTAACTAATGATATAAACAAAGGCCAAAATGGAACTTATACACGCCGTTATCAACAGAAATCTCCAAAAGGTAAATTGGGTAATGCTTACACATATTTAAAAAGATATGTTGATCCATTCCAAGATGATGGTAAATTTGGTGAACATCAAATTAATTTCACAAATACTTGGATGGATGATACCACTCATTATTCTTCAGCTCTTGAAGAAAAATCAAGTGTAGAAAATTTATAAAAATATTTTTACTACCAAAAATAATATTGAAAAAACAGGAACAACGTAATTAATCGTTGTTCTTTTTTTGAACTTATTTTTTAACAGCATTTTGTCAAAATGATAAATATTTTGTATTACTTTTAGAGAACTTAATAAAATCATCATAAAAGCAAAGACTATCAATATAACAGCAGTGTATGCAGATATGTCAAAGAGATAAATGTTTTTAACTATTTGTAGAAAAGATTTTGAAATATCGCTATATACAACAGATGACATCATAAGTATGAGTATAGATAAAATCAAAGCATAAAATCTGTTGTTAAAAAATATGCAAGAAATAGAATTAAGATTTATTTTATTTACACCAAAATTAATTTTTAAAATTGCTAATAGCGAATATATGCCTAAAAATAAAATAGCGCAATTGAAAGCGGTTTTTATGTTGAAAATATTAGAGCCAAAAAGAATTATATTTAAAATTATGAGATTATTAAAAATACAATTTGTATTTGCAAAAAGTTTTATAAGATTTTTTTGTTTTAAGGTAAATATTGAAAATGTTATTATGGAAAAACCTATAAATATGCTTATGGGAATTTGTATTATATCAGAGTTTATATTAAGAAATAGTGATATTTTATCAAAAGCGCAAATTCCAATATAGGGTAAATACATAAATAAAAGCGCGTTATAAGAGAGATTTGTTTTGTAATTTTTATCCAGTTGATAATTATAAAAAGGAAATAAACCGATTTTTAATAAAATTGATAAAATTAAGCATACTTTAATAATATTTGATTGCAGATTATTTTCAATTAATAATGTAAGAATATAAAACGAATAAAATAAAAAGCTTGAACATAATGATAAGAATATAAAATCTTTAGAATAAACTTGATATTTTCTTATTCTCATATTTGAAGCAAATTTATAGATTAAAAATACACTTAAATCTAAAAATATAAAAATTAATAAAAAACTCATGCTTGAAGTAAGAAAACTTCCCATCAAAGATAATAATAAAAGTATAGTGTTTAATATCGGAGTTTTGAACTTTATTTTTCGGTTTAATTGATAGTGTGTAAATAAAAATAATAGTAATAATAAGTTTAGCGATATTTTAATTAAAATTGAGGTTTTATCTATTATAAAAAGACCATTTAAAAAAGAAACGCTGAAATCTTGATTATAGAAAAAATTTTTAAAATATATTGAACCAGATATAATTAAATTTAAAATTAAAGCTCCGTTTGTAATAAAGTCGGATAATCTTTTTGTATTTAATTTTCTTTTGAAAAATAAAAAGAAAAACATATTTAAAATAATACCGATTATACAAACAATCTCGGCTGAAAAAAATGAAATAAATTCATTTAGCATAATTTGATTATTAAAGTTTAAAATAATATTTTCCATTTATTAACTTCCAAAACTAAAACTATTTACCATTAAATCATATATATATTGATAACCTAGAGTCATAATTATTGTTAAAAATATAAGAATATAAAAACAAAATAAGTTGCTTTTTATTGTGAAAAATTTAAAATCAGGTTTTTCAATCGGTTCAATTATAATTTTGTTGGCAAAATTTAACATAGCTAAATTTATCATAAATAAACCAACTAAAAGAATATAGCCGGATAAATTTAAAATAATTCCTTCGTAATCAAATGAAAATATAGAAGATAAAACAATAAAAGTGGTGCTAAACATTAATAAAAACGGTGTTCTTATTAAATTTAGAATTGAAAATAAAAATATTAACAATAGAGATTTTTGTGTAATTTTTTTAAAATCTTCAATTAAATCTGTTTTAAATTTATTTATAAGCACGGTTATTATAAAACCTAAAAGCAGATATGAAATAATTAAAGATAAAATATAGTAAATAAATTGGCTTATACCATCTGAATTAAATATAAATAAAACAAATAATCCGATAATAATGTTTGGAATTATTGAATTTTTAAAGAAATTAATTACAGAGTTTGCTCTAAAAGATAGAATAATATAATACATGAAATTAAAAATTAAATAAAAAGCAATGTATTCTTGATAATGATAGATTAAATAATCAAATGAGGGATAAATTTTAAATAATAAAACTAACCCTATTAAAGCGCAAGATATTGTGTTGATTATAGAAATATAGTTATTAGAAATTGTTAAATGTTTAATTGAATTATTAAATGGAATAAAATTAAAAAATCTGAAAATTAAAATCAAAAACCCAATAAAAGCAAGGGTAGCAGAAAAATCGCTGATATGATATAAATTGTCTATAATATTAGAATAGCTTAGATTTATGTTATTTATTAAAAAATATCTTATAAAATCATATCCCATTAAAAAAATTGCCAAAAGAAAAATAAAACAATCTTCAATGAGCTTGAATTTTAATATGTTGGTTTTTTTGGTTGGGTTTATAAAAATATTTTGCATAAAATAGAAAATTAATAGAATTAAAAAAATAGAACTTAAAGAAATAAATATGTTATCTGTTAAAATAAACCCTTGAATTATTCCTAAAAGCAAAATTAAGGTTGAATAAAAAGCTCTGTGCGATTTTGATATGATGTTTTTTGAAAATATTGAAAACAACATAAAAATAAGCGCTGTAAATAATAAAATTAATGATGAAGTGTTGTTTAGCGAAAAATTTAAATTAAACAGTGAAAAATCAGTTTTATTAATAAGAAATAAAACACAAGAAATTACAATAAAATTAAAAACTAAAAAAGTATTTGAAATGTTTCTTATATGTATCGGGTTTTTGACAAAAAAACCGATACCTAAAATTCCTGAAAGAATAAAAGGTAAAAACATTGAAAGATTTAGTATAATATTTTTTATATTTTCAATAATTTCAAGCATTGTTTTCTCCAAAAAGCACAACAAATATTGTAAGAATAACAACAAGTGCTATTATGATAAAAATATTTTTGAATGTTTTAAGGCCTTTATTTCTTATGTTTTTTAGAACAAATAAAGAAAGGATATAATCGAATAGTTTTAAAATAAACAGCGTAAAATTTTTTGTTATTTTATTATCAATAAAATTTAATATATCAGAAGTGATTGTAGGAATTTTTTCAAAAAATATTATATGCAATTTTTCCAATAAAAATCCTTTTTGTTTTATGAAAAAATGTTTCTTAAGATTAGTTTTATCTTTATATAATAAAAACGCCAATAAAAATAGAATTAAAATATTTAAAATTGCATAAGAAATTAATGTTTTTGTTTTATCGCAAAATAAATAGTTATAAATGAATATTACATTTATTGCTGATATGAAATATCCAAAAAATATTTTAATGTTTTTTTCGTAAAGAAGAAATATCAATGAAGTTATAACACTCAAAATTAAAAGAATTTTAAGATAGAATATTGATTTTGGTAAAAATTCAAAAATCGGCATTGTTTTATATAAAAGTACAAATCCAAATATGCTGTTTAAACAAGTTGCAACAGATAAATATAAAATATTTGATGAATTAACCATAAAACTATAAAAGCAGCTGAATGGTATAACAAACATTCTTGTGCTTATTGCGCCAACAAAACAAGATGCACATAAAATAAATTCAATCGGGTTTGCTATTCCATATGTGTAGCTGAATAATTCATTTAACTCTGAATAGATTAATGAAGTTGATTGAATATACCCTTGAGATAGTATTGCGTATTTAAATAAAATTAAAATAGAAGTTAAAAATAAAATATCTCCAATTAAAAATATTCGATAAAATCTTGTTGTGTTATAGTTTGCAACATCTTTAAACAAATCAAAATTTGCAAAAATATAAACTAAAATCCCCTGAATTATCCAAAATATTAAACTTTGAATTAAAGAATAGCTTGAAATAAATATGTAAGTATTAAAGCTTAAAAGTAAAAGAAAAATATAATATCCTTGTTTTTTAAAGATAAATTCCTTTTTTTTATTAAAATAAATTATTGAAAATATTGAAATTAAAAAATAGACTAAAGCGCAATAAATTAAAAAGTCGATATTGATTTTATCGATTAATATTCCAAAATTAAGATTTAGTTCCCCGATTGAAATAATATTTTGATTAAAGTTTATAATTGTATCATTTGAATAAAACATTTTTAAATAAACAAATGACAATAAGGATATTAAATTAGAAATGCTTGTGCTCCAGTTTAGAATTTTTTTATCTATGTATTGCAGATTTAATTTTGTTGCAATTAAAAATAATGCCAACAAAAAAGGAAGAAAAATCGCACTGTTACAAATTAAAAAACTAATATCCATAGCTTTATCTTATATATTTTTTAACTTTTTAGCAATACAATATTTTATTTAGAATGCTTTTGGAATAAAATTAAAGTAATTAAACTTTAAAGGAGAATTGATAAATCATGAAAATGTCAAAACTTTTTGTTCAAACACTAAGAGAATTTCCAAATGACGCAGAAGCAATTTCGCATAAATTATTAGTTAGAGCAGGTTACATCAAAAAACTTGCAAACGGTATTTATACTTATATGCCTTTGGCTCAAAGAGTTTTGACAAAAATATCAAATATTGTTAGAGAAGAAATGAATGCTTCTGGGGCGCAAGAATTATTAATGCCTTTTGTTCAGCCTGCTGAAGTGTGGCAAAAATCAGGCAGATGGCAAAAATACGGTAAAGAACTTTTAAGATGTAAAGACAGACACGACAATGAAATGTGTCTTGCTCCAACCCATGAAGAAGTTATAACCAGCGTTGTGGGTGAAGTTGTTAATTCATATAAACAATTGCCTTTAAATGTTTATCAAATTCAAACAAAATTTAGAGATGAAATCCGTCCTCGTTTTGGTTTATTGAGAGGCAGAGAATTTATAATGAAAGATGCGTATTCTTTCCATACTTCTCAAGAAGATTTAGAGCGTGAGTATGAAGTTATGGGTAAAACTTATACATCTATTTTTAATCGTTGCGGACTTGAAACAAAAGCTGTTCAATCAGATTCAGGTGCAATAGGCGGTGCGGTTTCTCATGAATACATGGTTTTAGTTGATACAATGGTGGGTGAAAACGATGTATTTTATTGCAAAAATTGTTCATACAGTGCAAATTCTAACCATGCAATTTCAAAATTGCCGATTGAAATAACTGATGGCGGTTTTGAAAAAGAAGAAATTGTTGATACACCAAACATTAAAACAATTGAAGACTTGGCAAAATTTTTAAACATTGATTCTAATTGTATTTTAAAAGCTGTAGCTTATATTGCAGACTCAAGGCCAGTAATAGCTATGATTAGAGGGGATAAAGAAGTTGAAGAAACAAAATTAATGAATGCACTAAATGCACTTGAAATTCGTCCTATGGAAAATGAAGAAGTAAGAGAACTTTTAGGAATGGAACCCGGTTTTATTTCTTATAGAAATGTTGATAAATCTAAAGTTAGGGTTATTTTTGATAATACCGCAAAAGGAATGAAAAATTTTGTGCTTGGTGCAAATGTTAAAGATAAACACATTGTAGGTGCTAACTTAGAAGATGGAATTGAATTTTGTGATATTTCACTTGTAAAAGAAGGTGAATTGTGTCCTGAATGTAATAAGCCATTATATATTACAAGAGGAATAGAAGTTGGAAATATATTCCAGCTTGGAACAAAATATTCTGAACCAATGGGAGCTTGCTACACTGATGAAAAAGGACAATTGAAGCCATATATTATGGGTTGTTATGGTATTGGTGTTTCAAGAACAATGGCGGCTGCTGTTGAAAAATACCATGATGATTTTGGTATTGTTTGGCCGATTGAAATAGCGCCATATCATGTTGATATTGTTCCTGTAAATATTGATGATGAAACTCAATCAAAGACTGCTTATGAAATTTATGAAAAATTAATTAAAGCAGGGATTGAAGCAGTTATTGATGATAGAGCAGATAGGGCAGGTGTAAAATTTAAAGACGCAGATTTAATTGGTTTCCCAATTAGAATAACAGTAGGAAAAACTATCCAAGAAGGACTTGTTGAATACAAAACAAGAAAAGATGGTGTTATGATTAAATTAACACCTGATGAAGCAGTTGAAAATGTTATAAAATATGTCAAAAAATCCTCTTAAATTAAAAATTGCATATCTTTGCCCTGATATTTTGCAAGGTTTTTGCGATAGGGCTAATATTGATGTTTTTATCCAAAGAGCAAAGGAAAGAAATATTGAAATTTCTTTGAATGAAATTTATGCAAATGATAGAGTGCAAGCTTCAAAATATGATTTTTATTATATTGGAGGTTCAAATACTCAAGCACTTGAGGATGCCCTGAAGTTTTTGAAAAGAAATGAAGAAGAATTGAAAATTGCTGCTTATTCTAATGTGCCTATGCTTGCTATTAATTGCGGTTATCAGTTGTTTGGAAATTCTTATCAATTACACAATCAAGCAAAAGTTGAGGGAATAAAGATTTTTGATATAGAAACATATACGGGTAAAAATCTGCACTATGGTTCTTTAATTGGAGTATGTCCATTTTTGAGAAATAAAACAATTGTCGGTTTTGAAAACCATGGTATGGTTACAATTTTAAAATCTGGAGCTGCTCCTTTTTTGATTTTACAAAAAGGAAAAGGAAATAATGGAAAAGATAAAACAGAGGGGGCAAGATTTAATAATGTAATAGGCAGTTATTTAACAAGCCCTATTTTAGCTCAAAATCCGCATTTGTGCGATTTTTTCATTGCTGTTGCCCTAAGAATTAAATATAAATGCAAAATTCCTCTAACTTCACTTTGTGATGATATTGAGTGGTATTCACATAACTTTATTTTAGAAGCAAAATAGTTTTTAAAATTTTATGTCTATAATAAAATTAATTTATGCTTTTAGTAATCGATATTGGAAATACAAATACATCTTTAGGGGTTTATGAAAATAATAACCTCATTGAAACATTCAGACTTTCATCTGATGTTAAAAAAACTGATGATGAATATGGGATTAGTTTATTAACTATTTTAAATCATAATAATCTGACTTCTAAAATAAAGGGGGCAATTGTTTCATCTGTTGTTCCGCAATTGTGTGAAATTTATAAAAATGCAATTAAAAAATATTTAAAAATTGAAGCAATCAGTTTATCTTATAAATCCAAAATGCCTATTAAATTAGCACTAAATAATAATAAAGAAATCGGTGCAGATAGAATTGCAAATGCGGCAGCTGCAGCTATAAAATATAAATTACCTGCAATAGTTATTGATTTTGGTACTGCAACAACTTTTGATATAGTCGATAAAAATGCTTCTTTTATTGGGGGCATTATTGCTCCGGGGCTTAAAATTCAAGCTAATTCACTATCACAATTTACTTCAAAATTGCCAAAATTAAAAATTGAAGCACCTGATAAAGCAATAGGTAAAAGCACAATTTCAGCTATGCTTTCAGGGATTGTTTTAGGGCATAAATGTTTAATTGAGGGTATGATTAAAAATTGTGAAAAAGAATTAAACCAAAAAGCAACAATAATTGCAACAGGCGGTTATTCATCTGTTTTATTTAATAATATGGATGGTATTTTTGATTATGTTGATAAAGATTTAACACTGTTTGGTTTAAAAGAATTGTATAGTTTAAATAAATAAGAGGGAAAAATGACTAAAATTATGGAAAAATTAACCTTAAAAATAAAAAGATTATCTAATTTTGTTTCAATGCCTGAATATAAAACACAAGGTGCATCTGCAATGGATTTAGTTGCAGCAATTGATGAAGATATTATAATTCCATCAGGTGAAATCAGAATGATTCCAACGGGAATTGCAATTGAATTACCTCATAACACTGAAGCTCAAGTGCGTTCTCGTTCGGGTTTAGCTATTAAAAAAGGAATTGCCGTTGTAAATGGTATCGGCACAATTGATGAAGATTATAGAGGTGAAATTTGTGTTGGTTTAATTAATCATTCTAAGGTTGATTTTACCGTTCAAAGAGGCGATAGAATTGCGCAAATGGCAATAATGGAAGTTTTAAAACCTGAGATTGTTGTAGCTGATGATTTATCCGATACTCAAAGAGCAGAAGGCGGTTTTGGTTCAACCGGTGTTAAATAATAATATTGTGGAATTTAATTAACAGATGTATGGATTTAATTTTCAACTGGATGATTTTCAACAAGAAGCCATTAAACATATTGAAAATGGCAAGAGTGTTGTAGTTTGCGCTCCAACAGGTGCAGGTAAAACTTGCATTGCTCAAAGTGCCATACATCTAGCTTTAGAAAAAGGGGAGAGAATTTTTTATACAACTCCTCTAAAAGCGCTTTCTAATCAAAAATATAATGATTTTTCAAAAATATACGGTAGTGATTTAGTTGGCCTTTTAACAGGCGACACCACAATAAATAGAGATGCTCAAATTGTTGTTATGACAACTGAAGTATTTAGAAACATGCTTTATGGTACAACTTTTGGCTCTTTAAAAGATAATTTATCTAATGTTAAATATGTTGTATTAGATGAAGTTCATTATATGAATGATGAATCAAGAGGAACAGTCTGGGAAGAAAGTATTATATATTGCCCCACAAATATTCAAATTATAGCGCTATCAGCAACCGTTAAAAATTCAAAACAACTAACAGATTGGATTAATACTGTTCATTCCAAAACAGAACTTGTTTATACAGATTTTAGGCCTGTACCTTTAAGATTTTTTTATTATGATTCATCTAAACCTCATACAATTTTGCCTTTGTTAACACCAAATGGTGATTTAAATAAAAAAATTAAACCTGAAAGTAAATTTAAATATTTCAATAAAAAAGAAAAAGTTAAAAATCCTACTTTAAGCGTTGTTGAAGTATTGAATGAAAAAAATATGCTTCCTGCTATTTATTTTACTTTTTCAAGAAAAAAATGTGATGAAAATGCTAAAAAATGTTTGAAATTAGAGCTTTTATCAAAAGATGAAATGATTGAGCTTAATAAAATTCTTGATGAATATTTAAAAGAATATCCATATTTAGAAAATAATCCGCAATTAGATTTAATTAAATCGGGTATTGCAGCGCACCATGCAGGGCTTTTACCTGCTTGGAAAGCTTTAGTTGAAAAATTATTTCAAAAAGGATTGATAAAAGTTGTCTTTGCAACTGAAACACTGGCAGCTGGAATAAATATGCCCGCTAGAACTACAATTATAAGCTCAATCTCAAAAAGAACAGATTCAGGGCATAGAATGTTAACAGCTAATGAATTTCTTCAAATGTCAGGTAGAGCAGGCCGTCGAGGCATGGATGAAATTGGTTATGTTGTAGTTATAGGAACTCCTTTTCAAACCCCTGATGAAGTTGCAGCGCTTGTAAAATCTGATGCTAACCCATTAGAAAGCAAATTTTCGCCCAGTTATTCAATGGTGTTGAATTTGTTGCAACGGTTTTCTATTGACGAAGCAAAAGAACTTATTTTTAAAACATTCGGTTATTTTTCATCAACTGATAGGTTAACTCCTCTTTTATCAAAAAAAGAAAAAAGGCAGCAAGATATTATAGATATCCATGATTTTAATTGTAGATGGCATCATAATGACAATGATTTTGAAGAATATAATAAATTGAAAAATCAATATGTTCAAACAAGAACAATATATAAGACCCTAAAAAGACAAGCAAAAGGAAAATATAAAAACCCTGAAAATGCGCCTGAAGTCATTGAATTTAGAGAAAAATCAAAAAATCTTTTAAGAAAAATTGAAAAATTTGGCTGCAATGCTTGTAAAATATATAAAAAGCATAAAAAATGCATTGAATTAACCCAAAGATATGAAAAAGAAATTAAAAAATTAGATAAAGAAATTGAATTTCAAAAAGATGTCTATTGGCAAAAATTCTTAGCTCATAAAAATATTCTTGAACATACGAATAATTTAAAAGATAATTATCCGACTGAACAAGGTAAAATCACAATGGCATTGAGATGTGAGAATGAATTATATTTATCTGAAATAATTTTATCAGGATTGTTGGATAATTTATCGTGCACTGAACTGTCGTCTGTAATTTGCGCTATTATCAGTGAAGATATAAGAAAAAATGATGAGATGATTGCAAAACCTTGTTCAAAAGAGGTTAGAAAAGTTTTAAATAAAATAAAAGATATAAGAAGAAAAATTTTTCTTCTTGAAAGAGATAACAATATTGAAAATCCAATGTATTTAAATCAACATTTTTGCTGGTTTATTGAATATTGGATAGGTGCAAATTTAAATCCTGAAAATAACCCTATGGATACTTGGGAAAATATGTTTTCTGAAACTGATTTTTCTCAAGGAGATGTTGTAAGAACATTTAAAAGAACAATTGATGTTTTAAGACAATTGACAATTTTGGATAATATATCTGAAAACCTTAAACAAACTGCTCGTGAGTCCATTAAATTGATTAATGTTGAACCTATTAATGTTGATTAATCTTCTTCTAATAAATCGCCGACTTTTTCAATCAATTCATTGTAAACATCAATTGTTGTAGGGCAAATATAGAGTTTTCTTTTAACAAGGCTTTTGATTGTTTCTGTGAAACATTTTAATATTGCTAAATCAAGCCCTATAACACCTTTATTTTTTTCTATTATTTTCCAGATTTTTTTTGAATATTTTTCATCTCTTGTGTTGGGTTCAATTTTATCTGCTAAAAAAATTATTTTATCGAACAATGTCATATTAATTGAGCCTATTGTGTGATTTCTTACAGCATTAATAATTTCATTATCATTTATTTCAAAAATTTCTTTTACAAAATAAGCTCCAACTATTGCATGGTATGTTTTTGGGTTTTTTAGCTCAGAATTTAAAAAGCCTGTTTTTATTTCATTTTTAATGATTTCCATAAGTTTAAAATCATCTTGATTTTTAGCACAATCATGCACCAATCCTGCTAAATATGCTTTATTTTCATCTTGGTTATATATTTTAGCTAATTTTTGAGCGCATAGTGCAGCGCCTAGAGAATGTTTATATCTTTTTTCAGATAGATTTTCCGATAGCCAATTTAGAATATAATCTGTTGTTTTCAATGTAGTTTTTAACCTCATAAGTAACTAAACCTGTAATATCTTGATTTTCTTTAATGTATTTTCTTATCATGTTTGATGAAACATCAAGAAAATCAATATTTAAAATTTCAAAACTATAACCTTTGTTTTCTAAATATTCAAAAGCCTTTGAGCTTAAAACCTGTCCATTTTGAAACTTTCTTGGAATAACTATAAAATGAATTTTTTCTCTTAAGATTTCAGGCTCTTTCCAATTTTCAATTTGAAAAAATTGATCATAACCTATTATGAAATTAACTTTTTTGTTGTCGTTTTCTTCAAATAATTTTTCAATTGTTCGATATGTATAGCTTGGGACTTTTAATTTATATTCAATATCAGATGTATTTTTTTCCCCAATGGCTAATTGAACCATTTTTAATCTATGGGTATATGATTCTAATTCTGATGTTTTTTTGTGCGGCGGCATATATGATGGCACAAAAATAACAGATTCAAAGCCAAGTTTTTCTCTAACCTGTCTTGCAATTTCAATATGTCCTTTGTGTATTGGATTAAAAGTGCCAAAAAAATAACATTTCATATTAATTATTATTATATTACAATAAAATTAATTATGTATAACTTTGATTCTTTAACATTAAAATATTTTTATGAAGAAAATAAAGATTTTATTTTAGGCTCTGTTGTTCAAAAAATACAATTGCCTTCAAGATATGAAATTATTTTAAATATTAGAAATATAGCTCAATCTAAAAATAAAAAATTATACATTAATATTAATCCAAAATATCCTCATATTTGTTTTATAGATGAAAATACAAGTAAAAAAAGAGATATAAAAATCCCATCTAAACCGCCAATGTTTTGTATGCAATTAAGAAAATATTTAAACGGTTCTAAAATAAAGGATTTTAAGCTTGTTGAATATGAAAGAATAATTGAGCTTTATTTTGATTATTTTGATGAAATCGGTTCATTAACAAAAATGTGCCTAGCGTTAGAATTTATGGGAAAACATTCTAATATTATTTTATATAACTCTCAAAATAAAATAATAGTTGGTTCTATTCATAATATTTCACAAGATAAAAGTTCAATTAGAGAAATTTATGGCGGAATAAAATATATTTATCCTCCACAAAAACAAAAGCTTGACATTTTAAATATAAGTTATTCATCATTTTATGAAATAGCTAAAAATAAAGATATTAAAGAAATAAGTGAGAATTTTTATTATTTTAATCAAGCTTTATTAAAAGAAATTTTTAATAAATTTTCTGATTTAGATGAAATTTTTAAATTTTTTCAATCACTTCAAAATCTTGAAAATAAAGAGTTTATTTGCTCATTTTGGCAAGGTGGTAAAAATATCAATGAAGCAATTGATAATTATTTTTCAAACATTATGTTTGATGAGATTTTAAATTCTAAAAAATCTAAATTAAAAAAATATTTATCAAATGATATTAAAAAATTAAATAAAATAACTCAAATAAAACCTGATAACTCAAAAGCTCTTAGATATAAAGAAAATGCCGATTTAATTATGGCTTTTATGTATTCAATGAAAGACGGTCAAAAAGAGCTTAAAATAGAAGATAAAATAATTGAGCTTGATGAAACAAAATCAATAAATGAAAATGCGCAAAAATATTACGCTTTATATAAAAAAGCAAAAACAAGTTTTGAATACAATTTTTCAAGATATCAAGAAGCAAAAGAAAAATTGGATTATTATGAAAGTATTTTATTTAATATTGAAAACTCAAATTCTTTTGAAGAATTAAATGATATTAAAAATGAATTAATCGATTTAGGTTTAATTCAAGATAAAAAAGAAAATGAAACATCAAAGATTGAAAAAATTGATTTTAGAGGTTATGAAATTTATATTGGTAAAAACAATAAACAAAATGATTATTTAATTTCTAAAATTGCCTCAAGAGAGGATTTATGGTTCCATGGGCTTAATTTTCCATCGGCTCATATTATTTTAAAAGTCCCAAATAATAAAAAAGAACCAAATAAAGAGGTGTTGGAGTTTTGTGCTAAATTAACAAAGGAAAATTCAAAAGCTAAAAATTCAGGTAAAACTCCTATTATTATGACAAAAAGGAAAAATCTCAAAAAACCGCCTAATACATATCTAGGCTATGTTACATATAAAAACGAAACAGAAATTATAATCTAGTTGATTTTTTTGTAATATAATAAAGTTAAGTTAATAAGTTAATAAGGATATAAAAATGCAGGTTTCATACGAATGGTTAAATGAATATGTTGAATTAGCAGGAATTACTCCTGAAGAAATTGCTCATAATTTAACAATGTCAGGTCTTGAGGTTGAAGAAATTGAATATAAAAAACCTGCTTTTACAAATATTGTCAGTGCAAAAATTATAAAAATTGAAAATCATCCAAACGCAGATAAACTTCATCTTGTTACGCTTGATATAGGTGGAGTTGAAAAAAGAGTTGTTTGCGGAGCGCAAAATATTGAAATAGGTCAAATTATTCCTTATGCTTCTGTTGGCTCTAAAGTTTTAAACAGAAAAACAGGCGAACAATTTGAGCTTACTCCGGCTGTTATCAGAGGGGTTGAATCGCAAGGTATGTTATGTTCTCAAGATGAACTTGGTCTATCAGGTTTACAAGATGAGGACGGTATCTTAATTTTAAACAGATTATATGATAATGTTGAACTTAATCAGCCATTAGAAAAATTAATGAATTTATCTGATGAAGTTATTTTCCATACAGCACCAACAGCCAATCGAGGCGATCAGATGAGCGTTGTTGGAATTGCAAGAGAATTAAGTGCATTATTCAATCGTCCTATGAAATTTAAAAAACCTCAAATTGAAGTTAATAATACAACTGATTTTCAGGTAGAGATAAAAGATGATGAAGTTTGCAAATTTTATAGCGTTGCAATTTTAAAAAATCTTGTAACAAAACCATCTCCTGATTTTATTCAAAGAAGAATAACAGCAGCAGGCATGCGCCCAATTAACAACATAGTTGATATTACAAACTATGTTATGCTTGAATTTGGCACACCTCAACATGCTTTTGATTTTGATAAATTGAATAATTATCTTTGTGTCAGATATGCAAAAGAAAATGAATCAATAATAACCATTGATGAAGTAGAAAGAAAATTAACTCCAAATCAAAGCGTTGTTATTGCAACAAAAGAAAACCCTGTATGTATAGGCGGTGTTTTTGGCGGGTTAAATTCTGAAATCGATTCTAATTCAAAAAACATAGCTCTTGAAGCTGCTTATTTTACTCCGCATACTAACCGTAAATCAGCTCGTTCTGTGGGATATCGCTCTGAAGCTTCATCAAGATATGAAAAAGGGATTGATATCGAAATGGTTACATTGGGCTTATATCGCTCTATTGAACTACTTCAAAAGTATGCAAATGCGCAATTAGAAGGAATTGCAAAAGCGGGTTGCGATAAATCACAAGATATTGAAATAACTTTAAGGAATTCTGAAGTTAAAAGAATTTTAGGGGTTGAAATTCCGCAAGAGCGCTCAATTCAAATTTTACAAAATCTTGGATTTGAATTGTTGGGAAAAAATGAACTTGCTGCAAAATTTAAAACCCCAAGTTATAGAATTGGCGATGTTGAAAGAGAAATCGACTTAATTGAAGAAATTTCAAGAATAGACGGTTTTGATAAAATTTCGCCTGAACTTCCAAACATTAACCAAGGAGCAGATATAAGTTTTGATACGAAAACAATCAAAACAGTTAATGAATTAATGCTTTCTTATGGTTTTGATGAAATTATTACAAGCTCTCTAATCGGCAAAAATTTATGCAACACATATAATCAACCTCTTGATGATGAAGTTGCAATAAGGGTTAAAAATCCTCATAGTGAAGATTTTTCAACTTTAAGACAAAATTTATATCCTAATATGCTTGAAGTTGTTAAAAATAACTTTGACAATGGACAAAAGAATTTTAGACTATATGAAATTGGTAAAACATATATTCAAAAAACAACTCCAACACAAGATGATTCTGGTGTTTTAGAAACAAGAAAGCTTATAGGCTGTATTTTTGGAAATATAAATAATAGTTTAATTGTTAAAAAACAAGATGATTTTTACACACTAAAGGGTGTCTTGGAAAGTTTATTTGATAAATTAGGTTTATCAAAAAGAATAATATATAGTGCATTTTCTGATAATGATGCTAAAAATTATGAATTTATTCATCCGGCACAAGGCGCTATGATTTCTATTTTAGGTAAAAATAAAGAACCGATAGGCTACATTGGTAAATTGCATCCGATTTTATCCGATAAATTAAAATTCAATCAAGCACTTTATATTTTTGAGATTAATCTTGAAGAAGTTATTTCTGCCATTAATCCGTCAACGGTAAAATATAAAAAATTACCTATATATGGCGCAGTTCAAAGAGATATTGCATTTAGTGCTCCAAAAGAAATAACTGTTGAAGAACTATATAAAGCAATTAAAAAATCAGCTGATAAAAATATATTTAAAGGTGCCAAAGTTTTTGATATCTATGAGGGTGAAAACATTGAAAAAGGCAAAAAATCTCTTGCTTTTAGAATAACCCTGCAAGACGATAATAAAACTTTAACCGATGATATAATTCAAGCAGAAATGACTAAAATCAGGGCTAATCTTGAAAAAAATATTGTTGGTTTATCTTTAAGATAAAAGAGGCTTTATGATACTTATAACAGGAGCAGCGGGTTATATCGGAAGTCATTGTGCTTTGAATTTTATCGAAAATAATCTTGATGATATAGTAATTTTTGATAATTTATCAACAGGGCATATTGAAACAGTTGAGCAGCTGCAAAAAGTCGCCCCCAAAATAAAATTTATTAAAGGCGATTTAAGAAATAAAAATGAAATTGAAAATCTATTTAAAAAATTCAAAATAGATTTTGTAATTCATTTTGCAGCGTTGTCGCAAGTGGGTGAAAGTGTTGTTAATCCTGTTTTATATTATTCAAACAATGTTATTGGAACTATTAATCTATTAAATTCAATGGTTGAAAATAATGTTTTAAAAATTGTTTTTTCATCTACTGCAGCAACTTATGGTGAGCCAAAATATACTCCGATTGATGAAAATCATCCTCAAAACCCTATAAATCCTTATGGAAGCAGTAAATTGATGATAGAAAAAATTATGGATGATTATGATAAAGCTTATAATTTAAAATCAATAAGATTAAGATATTTTAATGTTATAGGTGCTGATGAAAAAGCAAGAATAGGCGAATGGCATAATCCTGAAACACATCTTGTTCCAAACATTTTAAAATCAGCATTTAAAAAAGGTGATGAATTTAAAATTTTTGGTGATGATTATGATACAAAAGATGGCACTTGCATAAGAGATTATGTTGATGTAGTTGATTTAGCAAATGCCCATCGATTAGCTTATGAATATTTAAATAAAAACAATAAAACTGATGTTTTTAATTTAGGCACTCAAGAAGGGCAAAGTGTTAAAGAAATTTTTAATATTTCTCAAGAAGTTTTGAATAAAAAAATTGATTATAAAATTGTTCAAAAAAGAGAGGGTGATCCAAAAATTTTGCTTGCAAATTCATCTAAGGCCAAAGAAATTTTAAAATGGCAGCCTCAAAAAACTACCTTTGACAGCATTAAAAATGCTTTTGAATGGGAAAAAATATTAAACAGTAAAAAAGCCTCAAATTAATGAGGCTTTTAAATTATTTTTCTTCTGTGTTTGTTTGAATTCTGTCTTGATAGAAGTTTGTTTTTGGTTTTGGTTCTTCAAGAGATTTTAGGGCTGCTTCATAATCTAATTTTGCTGCTGCAGCTGCTTGCATTTTTCTTTGTTGTTCTTTTTTTAGTGCTGCTTCTCTTTTTTGACCTCTTAGAGTACCGTCATGGACAATATTTCTTCCTGTTGAATCATAAACAGTTCTTGCCATTGTTAAACCACTAAAAGCAAACATTAATAATAGTGATGAAATTAATATTTTTTTCATATTTTCCTCCACCTTTCACACAGATATTATAATACATGTTAAACCTAAAGATAAAAATAATTTACTTATTTTTTTAATTAAATTAATCAAACTTAATAATTGGTTTTTAATTTTTTTCTTAGTTCTTTATAATTTGGGCAATATTTTTCAACTTCTTTCCAGAAATTTTTTGAATGATTTTTAACCTTTGTATGACATAATTCATGAATTAAAACATAATCAATAACATCAAAATCATATTTCATAAGGTTAATATTTAAACTTATATTATTTTGATATGAACAGCTCCCAAAGCGTGTTCTTTGATTTCTTAGGGATGTTTTATTATATTTAAAATTAAATTTTTTGGCTAAAAATTCTAATCTTTGAACAAGATAATTTTTTGCTTCAATTTTTAGAGCTTCAAGATAAGCTTTTGATAGTTCTTTTTGGATTTGATTAGATGAAAAATCCTCGCTTTTAGGATAATGAAAATGAATTATTCTATCTTTTTTAATTGTTTTTAGTTCATCAGATGGAATAATTTTTAAAGTATCAAATTTTGTTTTAAAATCTTGAGGGATGATTTTTTTATTTAGATTAAAGTTTTTAATTTTTTCAAAATTAGATATTAAAAATTCTCTTGCTGTTTTATATGGGCAGATATAGGGCATTGTAACCAAAATAAAATCATCTTTTTTTAAAGAGATTTTAATTGATTTAGAAAAAACGTGTTTTTTATATTTTATTTGAAAATTCTCAATTGTTTCTGTTTTATTCATCTTTAAAGATTTTTAGGTGTCTTAAATTTCCTTCTCCGATGCTGATAGAGCGATAGCCATGGGCTTCAACAAGCTCGTGTTGAAGTTTTCTTATTTGTTTATCTTGCGGTTCAAGCTCAATTACTTCAGCGCCTTCCGATAATTTTGCAATGGCTGCATTTGTTTCATCTAAAGCCAGTTCGGCTGTGTCTTTATAGTTTGTTAAAGAATGAACTTCTTGATTTTCTTGAGTTAAATTAAGTGCTTCTTTTAAAACTCTTTGAATTTGACTCATGGAGTTTGTTCTAACAAAAAATACGGGTAAATGATATTCATTTGCAGTTGCAAGAATTTTTGTTCCGCCTTTTGCAAAGTTTTTGTGTGCTATTACAAAATCAGCTTCTTCAACATTTCTGACGATTTGCGCGTCTATATCCAGTCTTTCAATTAATTTATCGACAATAGAGCGAGAAACGGCGTAAATATAGATTTTTTTATGTTTTTTATTTTCTTGAATGTATTTTTGTCTGTTAAAATTAAAGCTTAGCGAGGATTGAGAATTGTTTTGTGCTTTATTATCTAATTCTTCAACTTTTTTTAATATGTTTATTTCAGGTTTTTTTTCTTTGTAGTTTTCATCTACTTTTCTTATTTCAGGTGTAATCGGCCAGCCTCTTAAAATATAATCAACGGCCGTTGCAGAGTCTTTATAAATAGCTAGAGTATTTCTATCTATAATTTCAATTACAATATCAAAAGTGGGTTGCTTTTGTCTTTCTAATACTGTTTTTTGGCAGCCTCTGTGTTTTGCTTCGTCATCTCCTAAAGTAACTGTATCAATTCCGCCAATTAAATCAGATAATGTCGGGTTTTTGATTAAGTTATCGAGAGTATTACCATGGGCGGTTGCAATAAGCATAACACCACGTTCTGCTATTGTTCTTGCGGCTTGAGCTTCTTGTTCTGTTCCGATTTCATCAACCACAATAACTTCAGGAGTATGATTTTCAACGGCTTCAATCATGATGTCTTTTTGAAATTCTGGTTGTGAAACTTGCATTCTTCTTGCTTTTCCGATGGCAGGGTGTGCAACATCGCCATCGCCTGCTATTTCATTAGATGTATCAACTACAACAACACGTTTAGCTAATTCATCTGCCATTAAACGAGTGATTTCTCTTAATTTTGTAGTTTTTCCAACTCCGGGGCGACCCAAAAATAAAATTGATTTATTTTGAATAACAAAGTCTTTAATACATTCGATTGTGCCTGTGATAACTCTGCCTATTCTGCAGGTTAAACCTACAATTTTTCCTTGTCTGTTTCTTATAGCGCTAATTCTATGGAGTGTTCCTGCAATTCCAGAGCGATTATCAGAAGTAAACTCGGGAAGCTGTTTTGTGATGTAATCTAGGTCTTCTCTTGTAACTGTGTCAGAGCCTAGGGAGATTATTTTTCCGTTTCCAAGGCGGATTTCAGGTATTCTTCCGATATCTAATACAATTTCTATGGCATCATCCAAAAGCCCCTGTTGAATATTTCTTTTGATTTTTAGGGGTAATATTTCTATTAATTTTTCAATGTCGTTTTGAAATTGGACTTCGCTCATTTTCCTTTTGACCTTTTTACCTATCTATTAATATAATGCCCGATTTAAATTTTCAATCATCATTATTTCTATATTTTTTTGTAACAGTTTGAAATAATGTATTTATAACACTTTCAAATTAATTGTTAAATCTAAATACCATTATATCTCCGTCTTGAACAACATAGTCTTTTCCTTCAAGACGAGCAACGCCTTTTTCCCTTGCAGCTGCCCAAGAGCCTGCTGAAATAAAGTCGTCATAAGAAACAACTTCGGCTTTAATAAAACCTTTTTCAAAGTCGGTATGGATAACTCCTGCTGCTTTTGGAGCTTTTGTGCCTTTTGTTATTGTCCAAGCACGAACTTCTTTTTCGCCTGCTGTTATATATGTTCTTAAATTTAAAATATCATAAGCAGATTTAATCATTTGTTCTATGCCGGAGTTTTTAATTCCCAGTTCATTTAGGTAATTTTTCGCTTCTTGTTCACCAAGATCAACCAATTCTTCTTCTAAATTAGCGCAAATTAAAACCATTTGAGCATTTTTTCCAATATGTTCTTTAACTTTTTTGGTGTAATCGTTTCCTTTTAATAAATCAACTTCTGAAACATTAGCGCAATAAATAACAGGTTTTGACATTAATAAATGGCAAAAATGGAGAGCTTTTTTCTCATCTTCACTAAAGTCAGAGGAATCTATAAATTGACCTTTTTCAAGAAATGGCATACATTTTTGTATAACACTATCTTGAATTTTAGCTTCTTTATCGCCTGATTTAACTTGTTTTGAAATTCTTTTTGAAATATTTTCTAACGTAGCTATATCAGCTAAAGCAAGTTCCATGTTAATTGTTTCAATATCATCAACAGGGTCAACTTTTCCATTAACATGGATTGTATTTACATCATCAAAACATCTTACAACCTGAACAATGGCATCTACTTCTCTGATGTTGTGCAAGAATTGATTTCCAAGACCTTCACCTTTAGAAGCACCTTTTACAAGTCCTGCAATATCAACAAATTCAATTGCTGTCGGAATGACAGTTTCAGTGTGTACAAGGTCTTTTAATTTATATAATCTTTCATCAGGAACATTAACAACTCCAACATTAGGCTCAATTGTGCAAAATGGGTAATTTGCACTTTGGGCGTTTTTTGAATTGGTTAGCGCATTAAATAAAGTTGATTTACCAACGTTTGGGAGTCCTACTATTCCTACTTTTAACATTTTATTTTCCTTTTATCTTTCTTTTATCCTGTTTTAGCTTAATTTTAGCACAAAAAAACAGCTCTTAAAATTAATTAAGAGCTGTTTTTAGGATTTGATTTTATACGTTAACAAGCTGTTTTTCTTGTTCTAGTTGTAGTGTGATTGTTGTATTATCACATACATTTGATGGACCAAAGTATTGAATTGCTCCAGGGAAAATGTAGCAATCTTCTTTTGCCCATTTATCTCTGTTGTCTTTTAAGGCTTTAAAAGGAGCACCATCTAAATCAACAAGAGCTTTTTTAATTACAGGTTTCATTTCGCCATGGCGACGTTCCATATTCATCATCATAGTTAGAGGAACACCCCCTGCAACCCATTCTGAAGCAGGTTTTGTTGTGTTTTTAATTGATGATAAGTATCCTGTTAAGCCTGATTGAACAAGTGCAAATGCGTTATAGCCAAGTGAATAGCAATAATCAGCATCAAAGTTTGATGGCATTGCGCATCTTCCTTCATAACCGAAGAAATGAGCTTGGTCAGCGAATTTGCCTTTATATGAACCTTGTTTTTTCATTTCTTCAAGTTTTTCTCTAACCATTTCAATTAACAGTTTTTCTGTTTCGATTTTTGAAACTTGAACATTGCCATGCGGGTCTCTATCCATTAATAATTGAGCTTTAATTTGAGATGGAAGAGAATTGAATAAATTAGCGCTTTCCATATCAAGTTTAGATACGATAATTTCATATTTTTTATCTTGAGAAGCGGATTTATAGCTTTCATCTTTTTCTAAGGTTGCAAGTAAATCATTTAGAGATGCAATCATAACTTTCATTTCAGGAATAAATTCAATTAAACCCTCAGGAATTAATGCTGTACCAAAGTTTTTACCTGCATTACCTCTTTGAGCAATAATTGTAGCCATGTATGAAACAATTTCATTTAGTGATTGTTTTTTAGCTTCAACTTCTTCACCGATTAAAGTGATGTTTGGTTGGGTTTGTAGAGCAACTTCAAGACAAACGTGAGAAGCGCTTCTACCCATTAATTTAATGAAGTGCCAATATTTTTTAGCGGAATTAGCATCTCTTTGGATGTTTCCGATTAATTCAGCATAAGTTTTTGTTGCTGTATCAAAACCAAATGAAATTTCAATTTGTTCATTTTTTAAGTCACCGTCTATTGTTTTAGGGCATCCGATTACGCTTATTCCTGTGTTGTTTTCAGCCATCCATTCAGCTAAAAGGCAAGCGTTTGTATTTGAATCATCTCCGCCTATGATAACAATAGCGCCAATGTTTAGTTTTTTGCAAACTTCTAGGGCTTTTTTAAATTGGTCTTGCGTTTCTAATTTTGTTCTGCCTGACCCAATGATATCAAAACCGCCTGTATTTCTGTATGCATCAATGATTTCATCAGTTATTTCAATATATTTACCGTCAACAATACCTGATGGACCGCCTAAGAAACCATATAGTTTATTTTCTTTATTTGCTGTTTTTAATGCGTCAAATAAACCGGCTATAACATTGTGTCCTCCGGGAGCTTGTCCGCCTGATAGGATTACGCCAAGGTTTTTTGGTTCATCTGATAAGTCTTTTCCTTGTGTAGCGAATTTTGCAATAGGTTTAGAATATACATGCGGAAAAAGATTTTTAATATCTTCTTTGTTTCCCATTGCTTCTGTTTCAGAGCCAAGTGTAAGTTTAATATTTTTAATGCCGTTTGCTAAAGCACCTGCTAATTTAGGTTTATAAGCAAGTCTTTCTTTTTGTAGAGGTGAAATATCTCTCATAACTAATCTCCTATATGTTTATGATTTGATTATTGCACAAAAATTTGTTTTTATAAACTATGATTTTAATGTTATAATTATTTCCTAAAATATGATAAGCAAATTAAAAATATTTTTAATAACCCTGTTAATTTCTTTTAGTCCGTGTTGTGCTTTGGTTGATGATTTTGATGATAAAAAGGACTTATCTAAAACTAAGCCAAACGAAAATAAAGAAACTTTTTTTGATAAAATAATAACTCTTGATGAAACAATAGACGGCGATTCAATTAAAGGTGTTGTATATGATGATGACCCTTTTGAAAAAGATTTTAAACTTTTTGCTGAAAAAACTTTTGCTGATAAAAAAACAATTAATTTTAGAGATACTTTTGTTGATGAAATATCAGGAGAATTGAGATTTCAGGGTGTTTGGGGATTGGATAGGTTAGGCGATAACATAAGCTCAACATATCCGTTTGATATTAACGGTGTAATTGAATCTAAATTTTTGAAAAACAAATATCGCTTTTTTACAGAATACGCATTTGCTCGTGATACAAGTGATATGGATAATGAATTTTTTGGAAAATTTTCAAATCTTTATATAGAAAAAAAATTTAGTGATAACCATAAAATGAGAGTCGGTACATCTCGCTCGCCTATTGGTTTAGAAGGCTCTATGAGTTCTTTTTCTTTGCCGTTTGTTAATAGAGCGCAAATTTCAAGAAATTTTGGAGACGCTATTTCAACAGGTGTTTCTTTTATTGGTAAAAAAAATGGTTTTGAATATAATGCGGGTGGTTATACAAGTACAAGATTTTCTCAAGGTTTTAAAGACGGGGCAGAATTTATAGGAAGAATTGGTTATGCTCCATTTCATAAACAAGATAATCCTCTAAAGCATTTAAAAATATATACAGGAGCAGATATAGGGCATAGAGGAGAAAATTATGGAGTATATTCAACAGCGCTAACTTATGAATATAAAAAATTTCTTATGAATTTTGAATACGCTTATGCAGATGGTTCAAATGGAGATTATTATAATCCAAATTCTCAACAGGGCTTTTTTACGACTCTAGGATGGAATTTTACTCCTAAATTACAAGCTTTATTTAGATATGATTATTTTGACCCAAATACAAATATCGGTTCAGATTCAATAAGTGAATATAGTGTTGGATTAAATTATTTTATTTTTGAACAGAGATTAAAATTTGCAATAAATTATGTATTTTCTGATAATAAATACAATAATTCAAACAGTAATGCAATTTATTTTCTGACCCAATTTTTCATATAATGAAATTGATTTTATTTATTATCTGACCTAGAATATCTGTTATGAAAAGTGCAACAAAATATGTTTGTCCATTATGTAAATCTGAAAATATTGAGCTAAAAGATTATAAAATCAGAGATAATAAAAATGATTTGAGGATTTTAAAATGCAAAAAGTGTTCTATGGTGTTTTTATCCAGCTTTGAGCATATTAATCAGAATTTTTATAAAAAAGGATTAATGCACTCATATAGTTTTAATCCGCAAAATTGGCTAAATAATTCAAAAGAAGATGATTTAAGAAGATTTAATTTATTAAAAAATGAAGCAAAAAATAAAAAGGTTTTGGATTTTGGGTGCGGTGCAGGCGGTTTTTTATTGCTTATGAAAAATGTTTGCTCTATAAAAGGCGTTGAATCACAAGAGTCTTTAGAGGATTTTTATAAATCAAATAATTTAGATGTTTTTTCTTCCATAGATGAAATAAAAGAAAAATTCGATATAATTACGATGTTTCATGTGTTGGAGCATTTAAAAGAGCCTGAAAAAATAATAGAAAAACTGTTGAATTTATTAAATGAAAAAGGTGAAATCATAATCGAAGTTCCAAATGAGGATGATATACTTTTGAGTTTATATAAATGCAAACCATTTGCTGATTTTACTCATTGGAGTTGCCATTTATTTTGTTATAATAAAAAAACTTTAAAAAAATTCTTTTCAAAAATGAACGTAAAGATAAATTATATTAAATCTATTCAAAGATATGGCTTAGCAAATCATTTATATTGGCTAATTAAAGGTCAAAAAGGCGGACATTTAAGGTGGAAATATTTAAATAATTATGATTTTATTTATAAAAAAATACCGCCCTTATTAAATAAAAGCGATACTCTAATTATAAGTATTTCAAAATAGATTGTTTACACTATTTTTCGATTGAATTTATTTTGAGCTTTTTCCATTCCTTCATTCATCCAGCAATCAACCAGTTTTACGGCTTCTTTTGCCATTATTGATATTTTATTTAATTCTTCAGTTGTAAAATTTGATAAAACAAAAGAATCTATTGTGTCGTTTTCTTTAACGGGTCCAACTCCTACTTTTAACCTATCAAAAATATCTGTTCCAATTCTGTTGATTATTGATTTAATTCCGTTGTGTCCGCCAAAAGAGCCGTTGCTTTTTAGTCTGAAAACTCCAAAATCAATGGTTGCATCATCATATATTACTAAAATATCCTTATTTGATAGCTTATAAAAATTCATCATTTCTATTATGGCATTGCCTGATAAATTCATATATGTTTTAGGTAAAAGGTAGAGTATGTCGCCTTTTTTTGCAAAAAACGAATTAAATTTATCTCCTAAAGTAATATTATGGTTTTTTAAAATTTCATCCATTATTAAAAAGCCTGTATTGTGGCGTGTTGTTTTGTATTTTAATTCAGGATTTCCAAGTCCGATTAGAGCTTTCATTTTTATTTTTTTCTTTCTTTTTTTAAGGCTGATTTGAATTAATCTTTTTTATTTATCTTTTTTGGTAATTAAAAAATAAACAAAAAAGGTTATTTGTAAAATAGCATACAAGACAAGGTAAAATCAACCAAATGAAAAATATAAAAATTGATGATAAGAACATTCAAGAGCAAAAGAAAAGCTCTAAATTGGTTTATGATTTTTTAGAAAAAACAAAACTTCACAAAAAAGAATTTGCACAAATGATAGGTGTTACGCTTTCTTATGTTTATAATTTGATAGATGAAAATGTGCCTTTTTCAACTCGTTCTATCACTTTAGAAAGAATTGCAACAGTTATGGATATTAATCCTGAAGAATTTATTGAATATCAAATTCCATCTGATGTAGTTCAATATAGCGAAAACCTTTTAATGCTTAAGGACTTAATTAAATTCAATAAAATGACAACTTTGGATTTTTTAAAGATGTTCGAAAGAAGAAAAAGGTTAGAACTTGTTGATATTTTAAGGGGTGCAAAGCCTATACAGATTGATTATCAGGAGTTAAAAAATATAGCAGATGTTTTAAATATGTCAAAAGATGAACTATTTGCGCTATGGAAAGCAAGAATGATTGAATATCTTGAAGAAGGCGGATTTAATCTGGTTAAAAACAGGGATTTAATTGATTCAATGTTTAAATGCGCTTATGATTATGTAAAAATAAAGTAATAAAACTTTACACAAAGCTGTTCTTGCTTGACTTTGTGAAATTCTCTTTATAACATGTTTTCGAATACTAGTAGAATTGATAAGGTAAAGCATGAAAGGTTCAACATTACATAGATCAAGCTTAACTCGTGAAAAAATGGGAGTTTTAGCTAGTTTATCTCAAGCGGATAGAAAAGTAAATGCTAAAAATCAACTAAATCAATATTATAGAAATGCAAAGGCTAAAGAACTCGATATTCTTTGGGGCGGCGTTCAAAAAGGAATACAAAAAGTTCATAATGCCACTAAAACTGGCACTCAAAAATCCCCGATGGCATATCTTGTAACAGGTTTTGTTGCAGGTGTGTTATTTATGTGTTGTGTTACATTTATTGTTTCTATATTTTCTATGGCGCCTAAAACTGAGCCCATAGAAGATGCTAAAACAAACGTGGCAATAATTGGTACTGATACTGCTAATGAAATAGCTTCTGAGCCTGTTGCAACAACAGAAAAATATGTTATTAAAAAAGGTGACACTTTAAACGGTATCGCATATAGATTTTATGGCAAATACGATGAAGAAAAAATATTAGAAATTCAAAGAATTAATAATATTACAAATCCTCAAGCGATTAGAATAGGTCAAGAATTGCAAATACCTGTTTCAAGATAAATTTAATTATAAAATATGAAAATCTGTCTTATAGTATTATAAGGCAGATTTTTTATTATACTTTTGAGTAAATAAAAATAGTAGCTTATAATATTGTTTATGTTTTTTAAATCATTTATAACCTTAAAGATGAGAGGTTGAAATGAGAAAAATAATTTTTGCACTATCTGTGTTGATGTTTTTTAATAGTTATTCTTTTGCGGATGTAATTTCTGGCAAAATTGACCATGACGAATTAAATATTAAAAACAAGATTATAGATTCAAAAACAAAGCAAGGTTTAAGTAATGCTAAAATAACCATTCCGGAATTGCACTATACAACTTATTCTGATAAAGATGGAGCCTTTCAATTAAATGCAGATGTAAGTGATAAAACGGTTCTTTTTGTAGAAAAAGAGGGATATAAGGTTTTTTCTTTGACTGTTGATAATAATGTGTTAAAAAATCCTCTAAAATTAGGTATTGAACAATCAAGTCCGTTTGATTTTCAAATCAGCGATGGCGTTATTCATCTTGGGGATAATTTGTATTCTGATAATTCTGCTAATTCAAATGAATTTCAATTTAGCGCAAGCGGTTCTTATTTTGCAAAAAAATTCAAAAGACCTGCATCAAACGGTCAAGATGTTATTTTAAGAATAGGTACAATTATAGGTCTTGATACTAAAAGAGCTAAGATGGCAGGACAAAACAGAATTGCAAAAGTTTATTCATCCCCAATGGAGGTTTTAGTTAACGGGCATAAAATTTCAACGATTGAATTAAACGGGGATAATATGGAAATTTTAATTCCTTCAAGTGTATTAAAAGATAATAATGAATTAATCATTCAAACAGGTAGAAATTTATTCCAAAAAGAATATGTTGACTATGATGACTGCGAATTAGCCAATATTAGAATTGAAGTAAAAGAGAAAAGTTTTTATGCAAGACATTAGTTTTATAGTATAATCTTTGTATGATTAAAACAAGAAAAACTATTGAAAATATTGCGCCTTATGAAACAGATAAATATAAACAAGATTGGCAATTAAAACTTGATTCTAATGAAAATATATATGGGTGTTCGAATAATATTATAAGCTCTATTAGAAATTTTAATCCTAAAGATATATCCTTATATCCTTGTTATGGTCAAGTTATAGATAAAATTGCTTCAAGATATGAAATTAATTATGATAATGTTTTAATCGCCAACGGGTGTGATGAAGCTCTTAATGTAATCATTAATGCCTATATTAATGAAGATGATGAATTTCTTTTATATAATCCTTCTTTTTCTATGCCTGCACTATATTCAAAAATTGCAGGCGCAAAGGTTAAATATATAAGCTATCAGGAAAAATATGTATTTAATATAGAAGATGTAAAAAATAATATTTCAGATAAAACAAAAATATTTTATTTAGCTACTCCAAATAATCCGACAGGCGAAACTACAAAAGCGGCAGTTATTGAAACATTAATAAAAGAAAATCAAAATGTTTTATTTTTAATAGATTGCACTTATGTAAATTTTGCTCTAAACGTTGCTTTTGAAGATTATATTGATTTAGCTAAAAAGTATGATAATGTTATTGTTGTAAAATCTTTATCAAAAGATTTTGCTCTTGCGGGTTTAAGGTTTGGTTTTGCAATAGCAAACAATGAAATTATAAAAAATCTTAAAAAGGTTTTATCTCCATATAATGTTAATGTTATTGCACTGAATTGCGCAATAAGTGTTTTAAATGATGAAAGAAAATTTGATGAAATAAAAGAAGCAAATATTAAAGCAAGAGAACTTTTGTATGATGGTTTGAAAGAACTTGGTTTCAATCCTTATCCTTCTGAAGCAAATTTTATATTATGCGATTTTGGCTCATATAGCGATTTTTATTATACTAAATTAAGAAAAAATGGTGTAATAGTAAGAAATTATCCTAAAAATTCACCGATACATAATTGCCTTAGAATAACTGTTCCAACGATAGGCGGTGTTAAATATATTCTTGAATTACTGCATAAAAAAGATATGCTCATTTTTGATATGGATGGAGTTATTTTTGATGTTAGAAATTCATATACAAGTGCAATAATGGAAACATTTAAACATTTTTCTTCAAAAGAAATTTCTTTTGAAGAAGTTGCAAAAGTTAAAGCAAAAAGCGGAATGAATTGCGATTGGGACGCTACAAAATATTTATTAGATAGCCATGGAATAAATATTGATATTGAAGATATAATTAATGTATTTCAAAATTTATTTTATAATCCAAATGATAATTCTAAAACATATTTAATTGACAAAGAAGAATTGTTGATAGAAAAAGAAATTTTTGAAAAATTATCTTTAAAATATGACATGGTTATATTTTCAGGAAGATTGAAAGAAGAAGTATTATATTCACTAAAAAAATATGATATAGATAAATATTTTTATTATTATGTAACAAGTGATGATTTACCGAAAAATATGCTAAAACCTCATCCGAGAGGAGTTTTAGAAATTTTGGAGCATTGCCCGTATAAATCAATAAAATATTTAGGTGATAGCATAGATGATGTAATATCCGGACATGGGGCTAATGTTGAGATGATTGGAGTAGTTTCAAAAAGTTCTGATTATAATTTAATGGTGAATAATTTTAGGCATCTTGGGGTGAAAAATATTATTCAAGATATAAAAAATATTGTTGATTTTTTAGATGAAATAGAGAAAAATAATGCAAAGACAAATTGAGAAAACAAGAACAACAAAAGAAACAAATATTAAATTAAAAATTAATCTTGATGGCAATGGGATTTATTCAATTAATACGCCTTGCAGATTTTTTAACCATATGCTTGAACAATTAAGCGCACATAGTAATATGGATATCAATCTTGAAGCTGATGCGCTTGATGGTAATTTTCATCATTTAATTGAAGATTGTGCTATTGTATTGGGAAATGCAATAAAAGAAGCTTTGGCTGATAAAAAGGGCATAAAAAGATATTCAAGCATTATTTTACCTATGGATGATGCTTTGGTTTTATGTGCTCTTGATGTATCTCAAAGGCCTTATTTTAAATTATTTGCAGATATTAAAGACGAAAAAACCGATGATTTTGAAACAGTGTTGTTTTATCATTTTTTTAATACTTTTGCTTATAATTTAGGTTTGTGTTTGCATATAAAAATATTGGATGGATATGATACTCATCATATAATTGAAGCTTCATTTAAAGCAGTAGCAAGGTGTTTAGCTGAGGCTTTTAAAATAGAAGGAGATAAAATTCCATCCACAAAAGGGGTATTGTAAAGCTGAAAGATATATGTTTATATAAATTGTTCATTAAAAATGAACAATTTTTTTTGTTTGTCGTTATATACAACGTAACACACTAAAAACCACACAATAAACCGTTAGTTATGTAAGGAGTCTTAACTATGAATCAAGAAAATGAAAAGAACACTGAATGTTTTTGTAAAAATGAATCATTTAGGAAGTTTTTAATTGTTGCATTTGGTACATTTGTAGGTGCTTTTTGTGCGTTGAGCTTGTTTAGCGCACTTAACAAGCCTCCGATGCCGCCAATGCCTCCTATGATGTATGCTCCTCAAATGTATGGACAAATGCACCATGGGCACCATTGCGATTGTATGAAACATAAAAAAATGATGAAAAAATTTATGAAACATCATCAAGATTTCAAAAAACCAATTGAGAAAAAAATTCCTGATACTGAAGACTAATTCTAAAACCCAAAGTTAAAAAGACCGCAAAATGAACTGAACCCTAAAAACTAGACAAAGAAAAAAAAGAGGTTCACGAAACATTTAATAAATGGTTCCTGTATTCAACAGGAGCCATTTTTAATTTGCTCCATTGATACCTTTTATTGTTGTAATAATACATATATTCATCAACTTTTTCAACAAGTTCTTCGAAAGTTTTACAATTTTTGTAATCTACTTCATCCTTAAAATGTCCGAAGAAGCTTTCCATAGGTGCATTATCAATACAATTTCCTTTTCTTGACATTGATTGTATTACATTATTTTCTTTTAGCAAATTTCTGTACTTGGGATGAGTATAATGAACACCTTGGTCTGAATGTAATAAAACATTCTTTAAATCAATTTTGTTTTTTAGAATTTCAATGGTATCTAAAACAATTGGCATTGTTAAATTCCTTGCAGCTTTGTATGCAACAATCTCACCAGTTGAAATATCTTTTACCGCAGATAAATATGCTTTCTCGCTTCTGCCGTAATACAAATACGTAATATCCGTACAAAGGGTTGTAAATGGTAGTTTGTCCTTAAATTCTCTATTTAAAACATTTTCACAAATTGAATGTTCTTGTGTTTTCTTCAAGATTTCTTTGTATGGATTTTTTCTTCTCACTTTTGTCTTCATTCCATATTTGTTCATTAACCGTATGATTTTCTTTGTGTTCATTATTACTCCGTAATTGTTTTCTAAATCCATTCTTATTGTTCTGTATCCTGCCAACTTTTTGCGTTTGTTGAATACTGTTTCTATTAAAGTTTTATCCGGAAATTCTTTTGCCAATCTTATTACTTTTGCCTTTTGCCAATAATAGAAACTACTGCGATTTACTTTTAAGCAGGAACAAAGTTCTGAAATAGTATAATGGCTGGAAAGTAATTCAATAAATTCAAATTTTTGCACTAAATCTTTTACTCCCAGCCGCGGAGCTTTTTTAGGAAATGTACCTGTTGTTCTAATATTTCATTTTTTTGTTTCAATTGCTCAATTTGTTCTTCTAATGTTAGAGGTATTTTTCGTGGTCTGCCGGAGCTCCTGACTCCTCGGTTCTCTTCTAAGAGAGCATTTACTCCAAATTTATCATGTATTCTTCGCCAACGTTGTAAACATCTTTCAGGCTGTTCTCGACCTAATATATTTACATTGATATCAGCTTCTACAAATATTTGCATTGGTGTTTTCCCTGACAAGTATTCCCCTACTGCAAATACTTTAAACTCTTTTGAATATGTCGCTGATGAATTTGCTACTTTTTCTATTGCTGTTGACTTCAGTAATTCTAATTTTTCCTGAACTGTATAAGGTTTTCTTTTCATTTTTGCCTCCTTATATATTAAAACCCTAAAACCGACTTTTTTTTCTTTGTCTAGTTTTAGGGTTTCAGTTCAAAACGGTCTTTTTTCTTTTAAAAATATCTTGATATTTAATTTTTTTTATGAGAGAATTAATATACTTGATAACTGAATTATATTTTATGGCAAGGTAGCTCAGCTGGCTAGAGCGTACGGCTCATACCCGTGAGGTCGAGAGTTCGAGTCTCTCCCTTGCTAATAAATAGAGGCTTAGAAATAAGCCTTTTTTTATTGCCAATCTCGGTGTAATTGTATTTTAACGGGACATTTTACTTGAACGAATAAAAGGATTATTCGGCAAGGTTGGCTTTGTGTTTGAATTATGACGGTCGGAAGTAATCGTTTTATGTGTTATGAAACCGGACGAAAAGTCTCTTTTGGGTATCACAAATGTCCTCAAAATTCAAAAAATTTTATCTGAAAAACAAATCGTAATCGCTGTTTGTCCTAATTTTACTAAATTGTACGGATAAAACGATTATTGGACTTTTGAAGTAAATAATGTCCGATTTGGCTTTAATAAGAGTAATTTGTGTTGGTATGTTACAAAAGTAGGAAAACAAGAACACTTTTCCGACTTCAGAGTTAATCTGTGTGTATGGATGAATTATTTATAGATTTATATAACAGCGGAATGTATCTGCCACAAATATATAAATTTGTAGGTTCAATTTCAATAGGCACACTTCATCGATGGATTTGGGCATATGAAGATAGTGAAGATTATAGAGTGCTTTTACCTAATTACAAATATACAAAACAGGGTGAATATAATACAATTTTAACTCAAGAAATGAAAGATATATTTATTAAATTTCTTCTTCATCCAAATAAATTCTCTGTTACAAAAGCAATCAAATTAACTCAACATATACTAGAAAAGAAAGGAATTGAAAATATTCCTCATATTATTAATTGTCTGTTTGGCACAAATTTATTACTGTATTTCATCAAAAGATCCTGAGGCAATCTTAATATTTGACAAAGCTGAAAAATATTATTCTAAAATTATAAATTAATTTATTTTTCCTGTTGATAATTTATGTATCTTCTGGTAAGTTAGAATGTTAAAATTTTAAAAAGTAGTTTCCCTGTTTTCGAATTTGAAATATAATTATTCTATGAAAAAAATTATTTTATTAATAGCTGTAATCGTTTTATGCACTGTACCTTTTTGTTTTTCTCAAGTTCGAAATTCAATTAAAGAAAAAGTAGAAAATATTTCACATCCAAATATTCCTAAAAAAATTGATGATGAATTCAATAGTTGTTTAGAAAAAGAAGATATTACATATCATCAAATGCTTCAATGTACAATTGAAGGAAAAAATAAATATAACATTGAAATTGAAAAAATGGTAAAAAAATTAAAAAAAGTATTATCGGATGAACAATATAGCAAATTAATTAAATCTCAACAAAAATGGCAAGAATTTTATGAGCAAGATAACTCATTTTTAGATAGTACTTTTGGCGATAATTATCCGCCATATATGCCGATAACCATTTCTGAAAATTATAAATTATTGAATGCAAAATATAGATTAGAACAATTGTATGAAATACTTTATTCAACTGAATTGTATAAGCAAAATGCTAATTAATTATTTTCTTTCATCTTTTTTATTCTGTTAATTCTATCTATCCATCCATTATAAAAAACTTTTTGATTAGGTCTTTCTACAATTCTATTGTCATAATATTTTTTTCTTAAGGCATAATACTTATCAAAATCTCCTTCGGATTTTTCCAAAAATTGTTTTGCTCTACCTACCCCATGATTAATAGCTGAATCATAATGCAAATATGCAAGATTTTTATCTTTTATTTTATCCGCGCCAGATGCTTTGTAATATTCCTTGTAATAAATTTCATCTGCCTCATCAAAAGTTATATCTTTTACATCTTTTAATGGTCTATTCATTTTCTTGTTGTATGCATCAAAAGTTTTTTGAGTTATTCCTTTGTTTGTCCTGCCACCTAAATCATTTTTATTGTCTACAAAACCGCCTTCTGTTTTATATATATGCTTCATCATTTTATTAAAGTTTTCATCTTGAATTTCAGGTTTTCTTTCATCTGAGTTATCATTAGAAATCTTAACTTCATTATCTTCTTTTGTTTCTTCATACTCAGCATGTAATTTAAAAGGTGTTATGTCTTCTGTTTTTTTATGTTCTTTGTCAACATTCTTTTTTGAATCATACAACTCTTTATTTTCAATATTTTCATCACTGTTTTCATTGTTTGTATCATCATTAATTAGTATCTTATCTTTTAATTTTACTCCATTAATTTCAATTTCACCTTCTTTAATATCATTTCTTGGCGTTTCTTTTTTATCATTTTCATTAGTTTTATTGATTTCAGAGTTATCCTTTAAAAAATATAATTCTTCATCTGAATTATTGCCCGGCAAAGGCACTTTTGAATTATTATTCTTTTTATTTTTTTCATCTTTCATTTTTATTAATTCTTCATTTGATGAATACAGTACATGTTTTGGTTCTATTTTGTCACCTAATTCACTAATTAGTGAATTTCTTAATTCTTTTTCTTTTTTCTTTTTCTTTTCATCCTTGTATAAAATTTCTGCTGCATTTTTAAAAATGTTTTGATTTGACAAAATATTCTATCCTTTTATTTAATTAACACTCCTGTATTCTATTGTATGGAATTATATAATGTAGCGAAAAACGGGCAAAATTTGTAAGACCTTCCAAATTTAGGCGGATTTTATGGAATAAAATTCATAGTGATGGTATAATAAAAAATAATAAAAAGACCTACGATTTATTTATCCCTTTTGGAAGAAGCTGTCATTGCGCTATGCATTTGGATATTTTTAAATTAAGAACAATTTCATCTCCTTTTGATTGGTTGATTCCATCAGATTTATCTATTGAGCCCATAAAAGAAAGGTTTGATTTATTAAATAATTTTAGTGATTTTTTTAATTATTATTTGATTTTATTATATTTGAACATTCTCAAATAATGGAAAAAGGGGAAGTTAAAGAAATAGTTATAAATAAAAATATTATAAAATATATTTCTAATCATTCTTATTTAGAGCTATCAGATGAACAATGGCAAAAAAATGGTAGAAAAATGCCAAATATATCCCCTGCGATAACAATAAAAAAAGTATTTGAAAATTATAAACTTAATTCAAATTTGAATACATATTGTAAATAAATATTACAATTGTCTTTTTTGATATTGTATAAATTAAATTTTCATATATTATATAAATTAATGTGTTTACTAATAAAGATACAATACAAAGGAAAATAATGCTTCCGCCCAATTTCACAACAGCATTTAATTTATATCAAAATCTTATATTAAAAATTAAGACGGTTTTTCAACCGTCTTTTTAGCATTTAGAAAGGAAAAGCCATGCCTGTTGAAACATTGTTTAAACAAAAAGTAAATTATAAAGATAATATAAAAATTTCATTTAAAGGAGCTAATTTAGGAAGTGAAACAGCAAGGGTTTTAAATATTATAAATATGCTTAAAGAAGATAAAGTTTTAAAATTTGAAAACAAAACCCATATAGAGCGTTTAATTTGCAAGCATAATATAGCACGAAGGATATTTTTTGATGAAATAACGAGATTATAATTTATTTTCATACCGATATTTGTTACTTTCGATACAAGTGAAATGCACAAAAAGTGCAAAATCCGCTTTATTTTTTAAAGCGGATTTTCTTTAGCTAAATATTTAATAATTAGGGATTGTTTTTTATTTTGTTATTTTCCTTAATTGAGGCAAAAAATGCGGCCAAAATAAAGACTAAACCAATAAATCCTGTTATAATTTCGCTAACTTCTCTAAAAGATGAAATATACATTATTATAGCTAACGCTCCTATTGCCCAGTGAGCACCGTGTTCTAAGTAAATATATTGTTTTAGAGTCTTTTTTTCAACAAGCATAATGGTTAGAGAACGAACAAACATAGCACCTATTGAAAGCCCTATTGTAATAATCAAAATATCTTTACTTAGCGCAAATGCTCCTAAAACACCGTCAAGAGAAAAAGAAGCGTCAATTAATTCAAGATATAAGAAATTTACAAAACAACTGTTTGTTAGGCTAAAATGCGGTGAACAAGTTTTTATGGCATTATTTTCGCTATGTTGTTCTAGTGCATGAGATATGCCATCAATTAAAAGATAGATTATTATTCCCCAAATTCCAGCTATTAAAACCTCTGTTCTATCTTGCTCTAAAACATGGCTTTGAGCAAAATATATCATTAATAAAGTTAAAACAACTCCAAGACCTCTAACATGACCCAAATGTGTTAATTTTTCTTCTATAAAAGGAATCCAATGGACATCTTTTTTTGGATTTGTAAAATATGTAAAAAATAACATAATTAAAAAAGATGCGCCAAAAGTTATTATTGGAGGGTGCGAAATATGAAGATAATGAGCATATTTATCAGCGTCATTTAGCGCCATATTAACTACTTCAACAATATTTAAATGAGAAAATATTGCAACAACTAAAACAGGAAATAAAAATCTCATTCCAAAAACCGCAATTAAAATACCCCAAGTTAAAAACCTATGCTGCCACAATGGGGACATTTTTTCTAACTTTGTCGCATTAACAACAGCATTATCAAAAGACAAGCTGATTTCTAATATACTTAAAACTAATACAATAAAAATTGCTTGAAGTTCTGCGCCAACATGGGCGTGATGTGCCCAAAAATAGGCTAAAGTTAGTCCAAGAGCTGTAAAGATATATGAGCCTTTAAAATATTGAAGCATTATTTTCTCCTAAATTAATATATTAATATTGTAAAAGCTACATAAAATAATACAATACAAATAAAAGAGGAATAGCCAATATGGTTATTCCTCTTTTTATTATTGTTTAATAGAGTTATTTAATTGTTAATTTTTTCTTGTTTTCGCTTTCAACAACCTTTTTAGGTGCTTCAATTTTTAAAATACCATGTTCTAATTTTGCTTCAGTCTTATCGATATCTATTTCATCAGGGAAATAAACGGTTCTTGAAAATTCGCCATATCTAAATTCTGATTTTTTATAGTTATTTTCATTTTCTTCTTTTTCTTCTTCTTTTTTGGCGTTAATTATAACGTAATTAGAATCGATATCTATATCAAGATTTTCTTTTTTAACTCCGGGAAGTTCGGCTTTTAATTCGTATTTTTTACCTTTATCTGTTACTTCAACAGGCATTGAATATTTTTCCATTTCTTGTTCCCAATATTGAGCTTCAGGAAAATAGCTATCGAAATGTCTGTTTAATAAAGAACTGATTTCGTCATTTACGGTTCTTATAAAATTTTGTGGAGCTTTTCTAACTAAAAATTTCATAATATCTGTCCTTTCATACTTCATTACTTCTTACAATCTTATTATCGCTCTTTTTTTAAAAAAGCCCCTGTTTTTAATCAAAAATTAATTATTTAAAAAAGAGCCTTGTTATTAAGGCTCTTGGATGTTTTATACTTTTGCTTTTTAATTACTAAATTCAACGTAACTTTCTGATGATGAGGTTGAATTATCGGTTTTTACCATACATTGTTGGTATTGTTTAGTTAGATTTTCTTTTTTTGATTTTAGTGTTACGGTGTAGCAATTAAAATCTTTTGACGGTTCATATTTATATGTTAAATCTTTTTTAAGTTTAATATTTTCAATAGTTTCAGGATATTTTCCGTTTTCTTTTTGATAATCTTGAACATAATTAATTATAGGTTTAATATCTTTCATTTTGTTAATGTTTTCAGGCATTTTAAATGTTGAATTTGCAAAAGTAATTATTCCGATGAAAGCACCTAAAATAAGCAAAAGCTGTATAAAAAATATTATACCTAAAACTATAAAAAACCATTTTAAAACTGTTAAAAATCTTTCTTTCATATTATTTTCCTCATTTTTTCTTTATTATACTATTTTTTAAAAATTAGTAAATTGATAATATAGAGGCTATAAGGAATAATAATAATCTTTTAAGATTTTTGTATCTATTTCAATATTCGGGCTTTCACATACAAGCGCGCCTTTTATATTAAATTTTTTCAAAGCTTTAATTAAATCTTTATAATTAAAATCGCTTTCTTCAAAAATTAAATGGTTTTTTTCACCTTTATCTGTGTATTTTATTCCTGCAACGTGCCCATGGAAATTATTTAGAGCGATTTCCCCTAATTCATTTCCCAGATGTTCTAAAATATAGCAAAATTCATCATAGGTGTTAAATTTGCCGTTTTCTCTTGCATGGATATGAGCAAAATCTATACAAGGAAGAATTTGGGAAAAATTTTTAGATAGTTCAATTATTTCATCCAATGTTCCCCATTGGGTCTTTTTTCCTGTGGTTTCAGGCCTAATCCAAACATCATTATCTTCTTTTTGAAGTGTATCAATAATAATTTCGTGTCTTTTAATCATTCTATCTAAAACTGTTTTAGAGTCATCTCCTAAATAAAAAGCAGCATGATAGGTTATTGAATAAGCCCCTAAATCTTTTGCAGCTTTGGCAGTATCTAATACTCTTTTAATACTCGCTTCAATTTTTTCATCTTCTTTGGCGTTTAGGTTGATATAATAGGGTCCATGGTGAGTTATTAATTTATCATTTCTATTTAAAATCATTTCTCTTGTTTTTTCGCTATATCGAACCCCATGGACAAATTCAACTTCAAGCCCATCCAGTTCTAATTCTTCAAGTTTTTTAAAAGCATTAGAATAATCTTTTGCGCTTGATGGTATTCCGGGTGTTAAAAAATTTAATTTATCAACTTTAATCATAAATAATTCTCCTAAAGAATAAATTCACCAATTTTTGGACTAAACGTATTATAAAAATCATAAGGGTTAAACACGCCCCAGGTGCCGATTTGCAGAACTTCAATTGAAATATAACCATTTTTTGCTGCAATTAAAAGTTTGTTTTCATCAGCCTCAACAATAGAACCCAATTCATAATCGTGTTTTATATAAATCGGTTTTGCTTTTATTATTTTTGTGTTTACACCTCTAAAATATGCGTAAACATTGAAAAATGGGTTACAAGCTCTAATTAAACAATCAATTTTTGAAACATCGTTTTTCCAGTTAATTCTAAAATTCCCTTCGGTTTTTGGCGCTAAAATATAGTTTTCCTCCTTGTTTTGAGGAATTCTGTTTATTTGACCTGTTTTTTCTAACCTTTTTAATACTTCAATTAAAGCATCTGAAATCATATATGTTGTGCGGTTAAAAATTGTTCCCATTGTTTCAAATGGCATTACATCAAATTTTTCTTGATAAATAATATCACCTGTATCAAAATTTTCATCCATAAAATGAAGCGTAATACCTGAAATTTTTTCATTATTATTTATTATATGAAAATAAGGCATAGCACCTCTATAATAAGGTAATAGCGATGGATGAGAATTAATATATCCTAGTTTTGTTGTGGATAAAAATTCTTTAGATAAAAGATTATTATAAGAACAAACTACTCCAATATCAGCATTTAATTTTTTAATTTTATCAATGCATTTTTTTTCATTAGGGCTTTTTTCAAATTCAATTAAATTAAGTCCTTTTGTTTGGGTAAAATTTTTAAAATATGAATATGTTTCATGGGTTTTTTTAGGAGGAACAACCCCTACAATATTAAACCCTTTTTCTAAAAGATTAGCTAAACAAACTAATGCCATATCAGGAATGCCGACAAAGATTATTTTAAGCTTTTTATCCATTGTTAATTTTTCCATAAATCTTTATTTAAAATTGCAAGAAAAGGAATAATTTCTAAACGTCCGATTAGCATTAAAAGAATTAAAATCCATCTTGTTGATGTGTGTAATATTGCAAAACTATCTAGTGGGCCGACAATTCCATACGCAGGTCCAACATTACCCAATGCAGTAATTGAGGTGCTAAAAGCAATAACTGCATTTTTTTCTATTAAAAGAATTAAAAGAACCCCTATGGCATATATTAAAAAGTAAAAAATTAAAAAAGCCACCATTTGAGAAATGATATCAGAAGCAATTGCACTTCCTTCCAGTTTAATTGGATAAACTCCCTGTGGATGAATAATTTTATTTAATTCTCTTTTTAAATATTTGGCTATAAACACCCATCTTATTATTTTAATTCCGCCCGATGTAGAGGCGGCACAGCCTCCTGTAAAAAATGCCAAAAATAAAATAATTTTGCTTACTATATCCCATTTTACATAATTATCAACAGCAAAACCTGTTGTGGTCATTGTTGTAATTATTTCAAAAGAAGAATTTATAAAAGCATCTTTAATACTGTAATGCGAATTTAAAATTAAGCTAAAAGCTAATAATAGTGATAATATAATTGTTGTTAGGGTGTATATTTTCAATTCTTCGCTTTTAAATAGGGCAGCAGGTTTTTTGTTTTTAATACACCTATAAATAATGATGTAGTTTATTCCTGCTAAAAACATAAATAATAGAACGCATATGGTAACTTTTGTGTTGTTGTAATCAATAATGCTGTTTGGCATAGCACTAAGGCCTCCTGTGGCAATAGTGGAAAAGCTTGTTATTGTAGCATGATATAAATCAAGTCCGCAAAATTTTAATGCAATAATTTCTAAAATAGTATAAGTTAAATATATTGCCCAAAGCCAGCTTGCTGTATATCTTATCCTTGGGGTTGCTTTGTCTTGCGTTGGAACAGGGGCTTCTGCGTAAAACATTTGGCGCCCTGCAACTGCTATTCTTGGTAATACCGCAATAAATAAAACAACTATTCCCATACCTCCAAGCCATTGACTTAAAGAACGAAAGAAAAATAGGGTTTTGGGATACAAGCTAAAATCTTGCATTATGGTTGCGCCTGTTGTAGTTATTCCTGACATGGATTCAAAACAGGCATTTGTAAAACTCATATTATAAAATAGATATGGAATTGAATATATTAAGGCAAAAAGAACCCAAGAAAAAAACACTATTGTTAATGATTCCGTTTTTTTAATGTTATCAACTTCTTTTTGGTTAACTTTTTTTATAGTGAATAAAAAACCGAGTGCAATTGTGAAAATGCCCGTTATCAGAAAAGGAATAATTTCTTTTGATTCATTTAAAAAAAATGCTGCTATTATCGGAACAATAAATAATGCGCCGATATGTTTTAAAAATGTGCCGAGAATATTAAAAATTATACTGTATCTCATGGTTTGAAGTATTCCTTGACAGCCATTACATCATCAGATTTAACAAATACCAATAAAACATCGTTTGGCATAATTTCTGTTTGACCTTTTGGAATAATAACTTTTGAGCCTCTATTGATTATTGCAATTACACAAGGAAACGGCAGTTTTATTTCAAACAACGGTTTTGTTTCAAAATTTTTAGGGACAAGTATTTCTATAATTTCACCTTGTCCTCGTTCAACTGTGGCTAGTACACAGGCTCTGAAATCCATTATCCGATTTTTAATTTCATGTACACAAGCTTCTCTTTGAGATATTGCAACATCAACTCCGACTCTTTCAAAAAGATTGCCTGTAATGCCTTGGGAAACTCTTGTTATAACTTTTTTGGCGCCTAATTGTTTAGATAATAAAGAGCATAAAAGATTTTTTTCATCATTATTGGTTATAGCTACAACAACATCGTTTCTGCCTATTTCTTCTTGTTCTAATAATTCAAGATTTGTACCGGAGCCATTTAAAACTAAAGATTTTTTAAGATTTTGAGATAAAAATTCACATCTTTCATAATCATTTTCAATTAATTTTATATTCATTGAAGTTTTTTCAAGCGCTTGTGCTAATTCACACCCAACCGAACCACCGCCAATAATTGCGATTTTTTTAACATTTCCTTTTGAAACAAAAAGTTCACTAACTGCAATATCAAGCCCTATGGGTGTACCCATTAAAATAATTTTGTCGTTTAATAAAAATTCGCTGTTGCCGTTTGGAATAAATAATTCATCATTTCTTACAATGCCGACAACCAGAACTTCTGAATTAAAATAACAATCCTTTAGTTTTTGATTTAAGAGCTCAGAATCTTCTTTTATTCTATATTCTAATAATCTCGCTCTGCCTTGCGCAAAATTTTCAACATCCACTGCTTCAGGAACCGTAATGATTTTAAAAATTTCTTGTACAAGTAAATTTTGCGGCCAGATAATATTTTCTATTCCTTGAACATAGCTTGAATGATACTCGTCTTTTAGAGCATTTAAAGATTCAAGAGATTCTTTTTTGGATACAAAGCAAACAGTTTGAGCTCTTGAAACTTCTTTTGCCATTAGACAAGCTATTATATTTTGTTCATCATCAGATGAGCAGGCTATAAAAACATCTGCTGATGCTACATCTGCTTTTTTTAATATGTTAATATTTAACGCGTCAGCGCAAATTACACCGACATCCAGTCTTGAAAAAGATTCCAGATTTTTTTGATTTGGGTCAATAACAATGACATCATGATCTTCAAAAAATTCAACTGCTATTGCGCTTGCCATCTCATTTGCGCCATATATTATTATTCTCATAATTAATTAAAACGGAAACTTAGGCATTCCTTTAAAAGGCATTTTACCTTTTTTGCCTTTTAGGGATTTTTTAAGCCCGCCAAATCCTTTCATCATTTTTCTCATTGTTTCAAATTGAGCTATAAAAGCATTTAATTCATTGATATCCATGCCTGCACCCATGGCAATTCTTTTTTTTCTTGAAGCATTTAAAATGTTTGGATTTTTTCTTTCTTGCGGCGTCATAGATTGAATGAATACTTCAATTTTTTTGAATTGTTTTTCTCCTTCATGGGAGATTTTTTCTGTATCGTCTTTAGAAATTCCCAAAGGAAGCATAGATAAAATTCCGCCAAAAGAGCCTAAGGCTTTAATTTGCTTTTGGATTTTAAGAAAATCCTCAAAGCCGAATTCATCTTTTAGCATTTTATCTTCAAGAGCTTTTGCTTCTTTTATATCTATATTTTTTTGAGCACGTTCAACCAAAGTAACGATATCACCCATGCCTAAAATGCGATTTGCCATTCTGTCTGGGTGAAAATCTTCAAGAGGAACAATATTTTCCCCTGTTGCAATTAATTTAATCGGTTTTTTGGTCGCATGGACAATACTTAGCGCGCATCCGCCTTTTGTATCGCCATCTAATTTTGTTAAAATAACACCATCTATTCCTAACTGTTCGTCAAAATCAAGGGCAACTTCAAGAGCGGCTTGACCTATCATAGAATCCACAACAAGCAGTTTTTCATTTATTTTAAAGCTATGGTTTAAAATCATAAGTTCAGCCATCATATCAGAATCAATCTGCAGTCTTCCGGCTGTATCAAATATTAAAACAGTATTATTGTTTTCTTTTGCAAAATCCAGTGAAGCTTTTGCGATTTTTGTAACATCTTTTTCTTCATCAATCGAAAAGAAATCAATATTGTTATCATTAGCTAGAGTCTTTAATTGCAATATTGCAGCAGGTCTATATACATCTAATGCAACCAAAAGAGGGGATTTGCCTTCTTTTTTTAATTTGAGGGCTAATTTAGCAGCACTTGTTGTTTTACCTGAACCTTGCAAACCTAACATCATGATGATTGATGGGTTGGTATCTAATTTTAATGGCGATTGCTTTTCACCTAATAAATTTGTTAATTCATCATTTACAATTTTTATTAATGTTTGAGATGGATTAGTAGATTCAACAACTTTTTCACCTATTACTTTATCTTTTATAGATGAAATAAACCCTTTGACAACATTCAATGAAACATCAGCCCCCAATAAAGCCCGTCTAATTTCTCTTAGGGCATCTTGGATATTCTCATCTGTTAAAGTTGAGTTTTTGCCTGTTGTTGCAATAATTTGCTGTAATTTTTCAGATAAATTATCAAACATAAAAATATTTTACTATAAAAATAAAAAATAATTAAATCTTTATATCGATATAAAGATTGTATAAGGAAATCAAAAAAAACATTTTTTATGTGTATAATGAAGAAAATGAAGAAGTAATAATGAGGTAAGATAATGCAAGCAGTAGTAAATTCAAGCATCATTCAACAAGACAATATTTCTGAAAAACTTGATTATTTATTATCTGATGTTGATTCAAATACAAAAAACGATGTTGAAAATTCAATCGTAGCAATGGGAGCAAAAGCAGTTAATGCGCTTGTTCAAAAGTTAAGAACATTAAAAGGTTTACAAAGAGGAATTGTTGCTATGAGTTTGATTAGAATTGGAGAAAGCTCAATCGCTCCTTTAAAAGCGCTTGCATATGAAGATGAAAGTTGTCAATGGATGGCAGATTATCTTTTATCTGAAATATAGCATAAAATGTTTATAAAAAAGACGCACATAATTTTGTGCGTCTTTTTTTATTCAAATAATTAGCATTTTGGATAACCTTTTATGGTAATGAATACAAACCAAAATAAACGCATAATCTTAGAATAAAAATTGTGCGTTTTTGTAAAAAATAAATGCAACATAAAAGGAGGAAAAATGACTATCAAAAGAAGTTTATTATCTGGCGCTACAATTGGTTTATGTGCACTAGCTTTAACTGTTCCAATGTCATTTGCAGCATGTCCTGTAGCAAATGATGATTGCGGTTGCAATAAGAAAACTGAGATTGTAACACCTGACAACGCTACATGCTCAAAATGTAAACAAGCAGATTGCAATTGTGAAAAGAAAAAACAAAAATGTGATCCATGCGAAAAACAAAAATCTGATTGCGGTTGCCCTACTGGAGCTGCAGCACCTTGTGTTGAAACAAAACCCTTAAATCAACAAACTTATGCTTATCCGAATGCTATTTATTCAAATTCCAACACTGCACAAGTGGGGGAGGAGTTAAATAACGCAACTATTAATGATTCATTATTAACACCATCATATAGAGGTGTTCCTGTTGAATGTGGCTGCGCTACCGGCGGTGCTGCTCCTGTAATTAGCGCAGACGATATGCCAAAATATGATTGCGATGCTCCATCAAATGTTTATTCAACTACAACAATGGATATTATTAAGACATCTAAAGAACCATGCTCTTGCTTAGGTTTTACAGGTGCTGCTGCTGATATTACAGCTCAACAATATCCTGATGTATTTGATAGTTACTGGGCAAGCAGTGATATTAACCGTTTAACAGAACAATGTGTTCTAGAAGGTTATCCTGATGGTATGTTCAAGCCAAACAGAAAAGTATCACGTGCTGAAATGGCAACAATGGTTGTTAAAGGATATAATTTAGATGTAACTTCTGATTGTGATTCTTTAACATTTAAAGATGTTCCTAAAAATCACTGGGCTCATGACTACATTTCAAAAGGTGTGGCTGAAAACATGATTGCAGGAAAAACAAATAATATGTTTGCACCTAACGAAAATATAACAAGAACAGAAGCATTAACTATTATGGCAAAAGGTTTAAGCTGTCCTATGGATGAAGCAAAAGCTGATGAAATTTTGTCAAAATATAAAGATGGTGCTCAAGTTCCATGCTGGGCAAAAGAACATGTAGCTAAAGCCATCGATAATGGTGCGCTAAAAAATGAAAGAAATCAAGATTATATCAGACCAAACGACAAAGCAACACGTGCTGAAGCAAGCTCTATGTTGCAAGGAATGAGAATTGCAGGCGGTTATGATAAATCTACAAAAACTGCTTCTCAAGATTTAGGCGGTAAAACTTATATTGAACGTGAAACAAAGGTTACTATACCAACATTACAATTAACAATGAATGATATCATTAATGCTAAACATGCAAATGTAGGTGAACAATTTGCAGCCAAAACACTTAATGAAATCACTATAAATGGTCAAGTATTCCCATGCGGTTCAACTGTTAGAGGTAAAGTAACTGAAGTTACAAGACCAAGCAAAAATAATGAAGGTTCATTGAGATTATCATTTAATGAAATCATTAACTGTGATGGTTGCAAGGCACAATTGCCAAAACAAATCTTAACTGCTAAAGTTGAAAGACAAAAAGATATTAACCCATTGTTAAGATTAGTTCAATTCCCATTCACTTGGACAGGTTCATTAATTGGTACTGCAGGAAGAACAATCGGTGGTGCTGCTATTGGTATTGCAAATGCTGCTGAAGGATTGCTTGATCAAACAGGTGTGGGTACATCTGAATTATTATCAGGTAAATTTAAAGCCGCAGGTAGAAGTTACCAAGATGGTATTAAAACCGTTGTTAAAGCTCCTGTTGATTTAACAAGAACTGCTCTATCAGGTACTATGGGATTATTCCAAACTTCAGGCGAAGAATTGGCATATCTTGTAGATTCATCAGGAACACCAATTTCAAAAGTTAACCCTAAAGAAAAAATAACTATTGCTTTTGGACAATAATAAAAATCAGCTCTGATTTTTAAGACTGCAATTTTATTGCAGTCTTTTTTGATATTTAAACTTCTATAACAGGTTTCATTTTGTTTTTAAATTTAGTGGTTGAGCCAAAGAATAATAAATCTACACTTCCCACAGGGCCGTTACGTTGTTTTGCGATAATGATTGAGGCTTTGTTTTTTAACTCCGGATTTTCTTTATCGTAATATTCTTCCCTATGAACAAACATTACAACATCAGCGTCTTGTTCGATTGCACCTGATTCTCTTAAATCTGACAGCATGGGACGTTTATCTGTTCTATCTTCAACCTTACGAGATAATTGCGATAGAGAAATAATGGGGACGTTTAATTCACGGGCTAATGATTTTAGTCCTCTTGAAATACCTGAAATGGCTTGGTTTCTGTCCATAATTGTTTTATCTTCGATTAATTGAAGATAGTCTATTATAATTAAACCTAAATCAGGATATTTTGTTTTAATTCTTCTTGCTTTCGCTCTAATATCGGATAATGTAACTCCTGATGAATCATCGATTAATATAGGAGCTTCATGGAGTTTATTCATTACATCGGCTATTTTTTCCCATTCTTGTTCATTTAATTCGCCAGTTCTTGCTCTTTGGGCATCAATTTCAGCTTCAGAACATAAAATACGCTGGGTTAATTGTCCGGCTGACATTTCAAGAGAGAATATCAAAACAGGAACATGCTGCTCTATTCCTATGTTTTGCGCTATATTAAGTGCAAATGCGGTTTTACCCATTGATGGACGTGCAGCCAAGATGATTAAATCAGATTTTTGAAAACCTGCAAGCATAGCATCAAGGTCGTAATAACCGCTGGGAACACCTGTGTATGAGCCTTTATTGTTAAATCTGAATTCAAGTTGTTCAACTGTTTCCATTAATAAATTTGTAATTAGTTTGACATCTTGAGAGGATTTTTGTTGAGCAATATCAAAAATTGTCTTTTCTGCTACTTCAAGCGCAACTTCAGCTTCAGGATTTTTAAAAACTTCTTCAATTATTATAGACCCCGCATTTACAAGTTTTCTTTTGAGTGCATTTTCTTTAATGATTTGAGCATAATATTCAACATTTGATGATAGTACATTATCAAGCCCTAATTCACCAAGGTATTCTACTCCTCCTATGTCATCAAGCTTATTTCTTGAGCGAAAATATTCAGCTAAAGATAAAACATCGGTTGGTTTATTTTGGTTGTATAGGGTAAAAACGGCTTCATAGATTAATTTGTTTTGAGGTGAATAAAAGTGGTCAGGTTCTAATAATTCAACCACTTTATTCATGCTTTCGGGGTTTATTAATATTGAACCCAATACGGCAGCTTCTGCCTCAATATTATGAGGGGGGAGTCTTTTTATCATGGGTGCTGCTATTTTAGATGATGTTTTTGTTGCCATTTATAATTCCGTTTTTATATTCTTTGGATAATTCTATCACAAAACCATACTTTTGTTTAGTAAAGTTCTAACTTTTTTATAATTCTTTTGGCATTTTAAAAACGTTACTATATCAGTGTTAGAGAAATTAAGCCAAGCCAAAGATTTAAATAATAGTAATTTTTAAATCATCAGTGTTAGTAGTGCACTTAAGGATAAGTGCTAAAAATAGTAAAGGAGTATTGTCATGGCAGTAGTTATCAACACAAATGTAGATTCAATTAAAATCCAAGGGCTTTTATCAAGCTCAACAAGTGCTTTATCTAAAGCAATGGAGAGAATGTCTTCAGGTTTAAAGGTTACTTCAGCAAAAGATGATGCAGCAGGTACAGTTATTGCAGCTCGTATGCAAGTGCAATTGGATGGTAATCAAACAGCACAAAATAACGTACAAAACGGTAATGCAATGTTAGCAACAGCTGAAGGTAATCTTGATGTTATTCAAGACAATTTATCAAGAATTCGTGACTTAGCACTACAAGCAAAAAACGGTACTTATTCAGCTGAAGAAATTCAAGCAATGCAAGATGAAGTAGATGAACGTATGGCTGAAATTGACCGTATTTCAACATCATCTAAATATTCTTCATTATCTTTATTTAATGATGAAGATTTGCAGGATAATGGTGTAACATTCCAAGTGGGTGCTGATTACACTGAAGATAATACAATTCTTGCAGATGGCAGTATTTTTGCAAAAGTAACATTTTCTGCTTTAACCGGAATGAACACTTTTGATTTAACAGTTATGACAAATGCCGATCCTCAAACTCCAGCCGGCCCCGGTCAAGCTGAAGTTCCTGCAGCAGGTACATTTGCTGAAGCTGTATTAAATCTTGATACTGCTCTTGATAATATTACAAGCAGAAAATCTGAAATAGGTTCAGCTCAAAACCGTCTAGAATCAGCTCTTGATACTTTGACAACACAATATGAAAACTTATCAAGCGCTAAATCAATAATTATGGATGCTGATATTGCTTCTGAAGCTTCAAACTTTACTCAACAACAAATTCTTCAACAAGTATCAACATCTTTATTGGCTCAAGCAAACCAAGCGCCATCAATTGCTTTGAGTTTAGTATAAAAGAAGTGGTATAAATAGGCAAAAATATCTAACTGGTGATGGCAATACAGTGGGTCGATTGAAAAATCGACCCTTTTTTTAACTATAAATTATATTTCTACTCTGCCATCTAAAGCTCTTGCTAGAGTCATTTCATCGGCATATTCAAGTTCTGAACCTAAAGGCAAGCCAAAAGCTATTCTTGTAATTTTAATATTAAAGGGTTTTAGTAATTTTCCTAAATATAAACTTGTAGCCTCGCCTTCAACAGAAGGATTTAGAGCTAAAATAACTTCTTTTATATCATTTTTGTTAATTCTAAATAGAAGCTCTTTAATTCTGATATCATCAGGTCCGATGCCATCAATAGGAGAAATTAAACCTTGTAATACATGATATTGCCCATTGTATTCGTTTGTTTTTTCAATTGCCATTAAGTCTTTTGTTTCAGCTACAACGCAAATAATACTCTTATTTCTTGTTGAATCTTTGCATATTTCACAAGGGCTTTCACAAGACATATTAAAACAAGTTTCACAATATTTTATAGTGGTTTTAGCTTCTATCATAGATGAAGCAAAATTTTTTACTTCATTTTCGCTCATTTTAACAATATACAAAGCAAGCCTTTGAGCCGTTTTTGGACCAATGGAAGGCAGATGTTGAAAATGTTCGATTAATTTTGCTAAAGGTTTAGTGTATTCCATAAGCTCTAAAATAATCCGGGGATAGAAATTCCGCCTGTAATAGACTTCATTTTAGCTTCCATTTGAGAATTTGCTTTTTGAGTTGCATCATTAAGAGCTTGAGTTAATAAATCTTCAAGCATTTCAAGATTATCTTTATCAACATCTTGAGGATTTTCAGGATTAATTGCTTCAGGAGTTAATTTAATTGATTTAAATTTACCTTGACCGTTTAAAATAACCGTAATAGCACCATTACCCACAGTTGAAATAACTTCTGCCTTTTCAAGTTCACTTTGAGTTTCTTTGAACTTTTTTTGCATTTTTTGTGCTTGTTGCATTACTTGCATCATATTCATCATAATTGTTTATTCTCCACCAGTGTCTATTTAATTTCTTTATTATTATATGATATTATATATTTATATGCAAACTATTACTTATTTAAATGACTGTTTTAATAAAAATAAATTATCCAGATGGCCCGATAATATTATGCCTTTGAAAGTTTTTATCGGCAAATTTAATTGGTATAAATCTCAAGGTAAAAACGATGAATACAAATATACTCAAATGATTATAGACGGTTTTAATCTTTGGGAACAATTATCAGGGGGTATTGTTTCATTTGAGAGGACTATGAATATCTATGATTCACAAATTAATATTGATTGGAAAAGAGTAGATAGAAAATCTTTGGGTAATTGTACTTTTAATTTTGATAAATTGGGAAGATATTATTCGGCTGAGCTTTCAATAGGGCTATCAGACGGAATTATTCATCATCAATATATGGATGAAAATGAAGTCTTTCACACAATAATCCATGAAATTGGTCATAGTGTCGGTTTAGGACACTCAAAAACCAAAGGAGATATTATGTATGTACCTCATGAATATGGGGTTGTTAATATTTCACAAAATGACCTAATGACCCTTAAATGGCTCTATAAATTACCGGTAGGTAAGACACAAAGCGAAATTTTATCAATGTATCCAAATTATGGTGCAGCTGACGTTGATGATTTGATATTGAAAATAAATAACGAAGGTTATAAATCTGATTTTGAAAAAACAAAAGATTCTTTAATAAATTCATCTCAACAAAAAGATTTACTTCAGGAAAATGAAAATATAGGCGATTTAAAAAAATATTTAATGCAGATTAATAACATAAAAATCAATTATAAAAATAAATAATAAAATTTCTATGCTAGAATAGGTCTATGGCTAAAGTAAAATCAAAATGGGTTTGTCAAAATTGCGGTTATGAATCTTTTTCATATCTTGGAAAATGCCCTGATTGTAATCAATTCGGTGTTTTTGTTGAAGAAATTACAACACCTTTAACTAAAATAGATTCATCTAAACCATCTAATATAGTTACTGAAAATAAAATATCTACAATTAAAGATATAGAGCTTGATGAAAAAATTCGATTTAAAACAAATATAGAAGAATTAAACAGAGTATTAGGCGGCGGGTTTGTTCAGGGGTCATTGCTGCTTTTAGCAGGAGATCCCGGAATAGGTAAATCTACTTTAGTATTACAAACCACAAAAAGTATTTGTGAAACAAAGCTTGATGGAAAAAATTTAAAAGTTCTTTACGTTTGCGCTGAAGAAAGTCCCTTGCAAGTTAAATTGAGGGCCAAAAGATTAAATGTTGAGCCTGAAGGGTTATATTTAACAAATCAAGTTTGCATTGATGAAGTTATAAAACAAATTGATGAAATAAAACCCGATTTTTTAATTGTGGATAGTATTCAATCTGTTTTTTGCGCAAATATTTCTTCATCTTCAGGAAGCGTATCTCAAATAAGAGAATGCACAAATGTTTTAATGCGAATTGCAAAACAAAAAAATATAACAACAATAATAATAGGTCATGTTACAAAAGAAGGAAATATTGCCGGTCCAAAGGTTTTAGAGCACATGGTTGATTGTGTTATTAATTTTGAGGGGGATAAATATAAGCAATATAGGCTTTTAAGATGTATTAAAAACCGTTTTGGGACAATATCGGAAGTTGGCGTATTTAAAATGGAGGATAATGGATTAATTGAGCTTAATTCTGCCTCTCAAATGCTTTTAGAAAGACCAAAAGATGCTTCAGGAAGTGCAATTGTGGCAACTTTAGAGGGCAGCAGAATATTTTTGCACGAAATTCAAGCGCTTGTTGGTTCAACAAATTATTCCAACCCAAGACGAGTGGCGGTTGGATTAGAATATAACAGGCTTTTGCAGGTTTTGGCGGTTTTAGAAAAAAAAGTCGGACTCAATTTATCAAAACAAGATGTTTATGTTAATGTAGTTGGCGGAATTGATATAATAGAACCTAGTTACGACCTTGCTTTGTGTCTTGCAATAATTAGTTCAATAAGAGATATTCCGATTAATCCTTTTGTTATTGTTATTGGCGAAGTTGGGCTTTTAGGCGAAATTCGATATGTGGATAATATCGAAAGACGCTTAAAAGAGGCTTTTAAATTGGGCTTTAAAAAAGCTATTATTCCAAAAGTAAATAACACAGTTTTTGATAAAATAAGTTCTATCGGGCTTGAAATCGTGCAGGTTGAAAAAATAACCGATGCGATTATTCAAGGTTTGAAACAAGATTAAAGTGCTAAACAGGATTTTAGATATCCTATTGTTTGAACTTTGTTTTCATATAAATATCGAACAAAATTCAAGTATTCACCTTGTCTTGATGCAAGAGTGATATTGATTTCAAAGCCATCCGAGCAAAAAGGTTCATAGTCGTATATTACATAGTTATTATATTTACTTTTCCACTCTTTTTTTTCAATTCTGCATCTATACTCCCATGCTAAGTTTTCTAGCCATGGCAAAAGTTCTTTTGAAATGTTCTTGAATTCAGTAAAAAAATACTGATCATTTTGGTTGTATGTTTTATCTGTAATCATAAAAAACCTCTGCATTATATCTTTTATTAATCTAAGATATTTATAGAGGTTTTTTAATATGCTATGGGATTATTATAAGTTGTCTTATGTACTATATTTATGCTGAAACATTTAGATATATGTTGTGTTTATTGGATTGAATTTGATGATTATTTATATGATTTGCTTGAAGAAATCTGTTTTGAGCTTTTTTTAACCCAAGCCTGTCTTGAACCAATGATAAAATCATTGTTGGCATTTCACCTGTTTGAGGGTTTTTTGTTTTTAAAAGTTTTTGAGCGCAAATTTCACTTGCTCTTTCAGATAAATCAATATAATTATCATCATTTAAATCTAGTGATTGAGCGTCATATACATCAATATTATTTTTTGCTGCATAATTTTTAATTGAGATTTTTGGAGCGTTATTAAATTCTTTATATGCTTTACTAATAGATTTTTTAATAAATCTATTTGAAACATAAGCTTTTGTAGGTTTAATTGTATTTTCCATTTTTTGCCTTTCGATATTTATTGTTGGTGACAATAAATAATAAAAACATAAATATTGATTATTGACAAAAAATAGCATTATATTAAGTTTTGTTGCAAATCATCTTTGGTTGTAATTTTTTTATTAGTTATTAAGCCTTCAAGAATATAGACGTCAGCCCCGTATTTTTCAACCATAGAACAATCATCAGTGAAATTAGGGTCGTTTTTATATAATAGATGGACTTTTTTAATTAAATCAAAATCAAAGCACTGAGGAGTTTGCGCTTGGAATATTGTTTTTCTGTCTAGTGTTTTAATGATTTTTCCATCTTGAACTTCTTTAATTGTGTCAATCGCATAGATTCCTACTAAAACAGCTTTTTTTTGATAAGTTAAATCAATCGCTTTTTTAATTGTTTCTTTTTCGATAAATGGTCTTGCGCCGTCATGGATTAAAACAATTTTAGGTTTAGAACACATCATAAGCCCGTTATATACACTCTTTTGGCGAGTTTCGCCGGCAGGAGCAAATTTGATTTTATTGCAATATAATTTTGAATTTAAAATATGGTTTTTTATATCATCTTTAGATGGAATAATTATTTCATCAGCTAAATCAAGAAATTTTGAAATTGTAGTTTCAATAACGCTTTTATCATTAATTTTTTCTAAAAGCTTATTTGAACCAAAACGAGTTGAATTTCCGCCGGATGTTATAATTGCGCTAATTTCAATATTATTCAAAATGCTTAAATCCTCTGTAATCTACTTTTTTATTATCTATATAAACGCCCTTACCCTCTTTTACAACTCCTATTTTTATAAGTCCTTTGATTTTTTTAAAATCATCAACAGAAAGGCATATAACGGGGCAATAATCTTCTCCGCCAAAAAGAACAAGATTTTTATTATCGATTTTTTTGGGAATTAAATCATAATTTACATCTATTCTAACATTACTTTTAGATGAAATTTGATATAAACAATCAAATAAGCCGTCTGATGAATCCATCATAGCATAAGGGTTTTTAGTAAGGGTTGCAATTTTTGATGTAATCTTTTCAAATAATGGCGGATTTTTATGATATTCAATGAAATAATTGTCTTTTAAACCGTTTTTTAAATCCTCTAAACCTTTAGCGCTTGAACCGAATTCACCAACAGCTGCCACAATATAGTCTTTTTTAGCATTTTTCCTTGATGAAATATTTCGATTTTTATAATCTCCTAAAATTGTAATTGAAATTGAAAGTTTATCTGCTTTTGTTAAATCACCGCCAATTAATTTAATATTATATTTTTCAATCGTATCATTTAAGCCTTGATAAAATTCTTTTATAAATTTTTCATCTAATTTCCCTGATAAACCTATTAATATATATTTTGGTTTTGCTCCGGAAACTAAAATATCAGAAATGTTAACTAAAACAGCTTTTCTTGCTATTTCATAAGGCGTCATAAAATTAAATGAAAAATGAACATTTTCAATTAAACAATCTTTTGAAATTGCAAGTTTATATTCATCAAGATAAGCGCAATCATCGCCCAGATAACTTGAAGAAGTAAGAGTATCAGAAATTATTTTTAAAAATTCAAATTCTTTATTCATTTTTTAAATAATCATAAAGCCCTAAAAGCGCCATTTTATAACTTGTTTTATTAAAACCTGCAACTGAGCCTATGCAAGATGAAGCTGTAAAAGAATTTTTTCTGTAATCTTCTCTTGAATATATGTTAGACAAATGAACTTCAACCGCCTTTATTTTTGTTGCTTTAATGGCATCAGAAATTGCAATACTTGTATGAGTATATGCGGCAGGATTAATTATTAAGCCGTCATAATTTTTGATTGAATGGATTTTATCTATTATTTCACCTTCGTGGTTTGATTGGAAAAAATCAAGCTTGATATCATCTGAAAGATTTTTTGCAAATTCAACTAATTCTTGATTTATATCTTCTAATGTTGTTGAGCCATAAATTTCAGGCTCTCTTGTCCCTAATAAATTAAGGTTTGGACCATTTATAACTAAAATTTTCATCTTAAATTCCTTTTATTTTTTAATTTTACCATTAATTAAAAAATTATCATCAAATCTTTTTATTTTAATATTTTCAAGTTCAATTGCTTCGCCAACTTCATCAATCAATATATCATCAACATAATTTAAGCCTGAGCCAAAAATTTTAGGTGCAAAAAAATGATTAATTTCATCAATTTCATTATTTTTTAAAAGCAAAGAATTTAACCCTTGACCTGCTTCAATCATTATTGAATATATATTCATTTCATAGAGTTTTTTGAATAATTCATCAAAATTTGTGAAATTAATTTGTTCAATATCTTTTTTTAAATTGATTTTTGAATTGTTAATTAAAATTTTTCTAACTCCATCATCATTAAAAACATTATAATCAAGAGGAACTTTGTTATTAGGGTCAAAAATTATTCTAATTGGAGATTTTTTATTTTTTAAACGTACATTTAACCTTGGATTATCAGCTAGAATTGTGCCTGAAGCAGACACTATTGCTTGATATGAATTTCTTAATTTTTGCACTTCAAGCCTTGCTTTTTCATTTGTAATCCATTTTGATTTATTGTTTATGGTTGCTATTTTAGCATCCAATGTAGTCGCTGTTTTAAGCATTACATAGGGTTTTTTAGTTAGAATATTTTTTATAAAAACTTTATTTAATTCTTTTGCTTCATCTTCTAAAACTCCTGATATAACTTCAATAGAAGCATCTTTTAATTTTTTAATGCCGTTATATCTTACAATAGGATTAACATCAGCCATTGCAATTACAACTTTTTTAATTCCTGATTGAATTATTAAATCAGCGCAAGGCGGGGTTTTTCCATAATGGGAACAAGGTTCAAGATTAACAATTAAAGTTTTATTTTTAGTGTTGCCTTTTGCATTTTTAATTGCTTCAACTTCAGCGTGGGCTTTTCCGTATTCTTTATGGTATCCGGATGAAACTATTTCTTTTTTTTCTTCATCCCAAATAATCGCTCCCACAAAAGGATTGGGCATATTTTTACCCTTGGATAGTTTTGCAAGTGCAAAACATTTTTTCATTAGTTGATTATAAGTTTTCATTATTTTCTTGTTGGATATTTTCTTCTTCTATTTGAATTTCTTCATTTTCTAATGATTCTATTTCATTATTTTTCATATTTTGTTTTAGTTCTTCAAATTTTTCTTGAGCTTTAATCATTAATTCCTCTGCTGAAAGCTCTTTATTTTCTTCTTTTTCTTCTTCTTGAATACTAAAATCTTTCTTGAATTTTTTTAAAATTTCAAGATTAACTTTTTTGCTTTGGTCATATAAAGATTCATTTTTTGTTGGTTTATGGTAAGTGTGTTTATAGTCTTTATCAAATATGTTTGAGCTTACAGGTAGAGAATTCATCTTTATTTCTTCAAAAAAGTCTGGAATAAAACCGCAGGATTTGTGTTCTGCTTGATTATATCTAAAAATATCTCTGATTGAATAATTGTTATTCATATCTATATTAATCTGAGAAATTGAAGAAATAACTCTTTTATTTAATTCATCTTTTTTAACGAAAATAATTAGTTCGCAGAATTTATATGCAAGAGTTTTAGCTATATTATAATCTAATTTCGGGTTGTCTTTTAGAATTTCCAGTGCAATTTTTTCAAAAGCTTCTTTTGGGTTTTTTGCTTCAATGGTTAAGATAATCCCTTTTGCGCCGGAGATTATTTTTTCATTAATAAAGCTTAGAGTTTTTTTGTTGCAGTCATTTATAAAAATTCTATCAGGATTAGACATAAATATTGAGTTTAGAATTTCTAATTCTTCTTTTTTATCTATAATGTTTGAAAAGTCAAAATTTGAAAAATTTGAACTTTCGTTTTTGATTTCTGAACCATAATCTATTATTGTACCCCTATTGTTAGAGGGAAGATTTTTTAAAAGTGTAGATAGTATTGTTGTTTTAAGAGTGCTTCTTTCGCCTGCTATGATTATATTTGTTCTAAGAGTCGCAATTGCTTCTAAGATAAGCGCAATTTCTTTTGATATTGATTGGCTTTCTTGAAGTGCTTGAAAGCTGGCATGGCAATCTTTATAGCATTTTACATACATTGTTGCATTTGATGATAATGGAGGCAGAGTTGCAACAACATTAATCCCTAATTTATGGTTAAATTTTATATATGGGTTTTGTTCATCTATTTTATAACCTATATTTTGAGCGTATTTTTTAATCAAATTTTCAAGCTGAACATTATCTCTGTATGTAGTTGTGCTTTTGTGGGTTTTATTGTTTCTTTCAATGTAGATATTTTTTGCGCCGTTGACATAGATTGAATTTAGCTCATCATCAGCTAAAAATGTATCAATTACTCCCAGTGAAACAATGTTTTGAGCAATTGAATCATTTTGATAGTATTGTACTGGTTCTTTTTCTTCTTTTGTTTCATTTAATTTAGTTGTTGTATTAAGTCTATCTTTTAATGACAATTTTATTCTCCCATTCTGCGAAGCAGATTAAATACTCCGTGGTTATAGTTTGTTTTGCTGTCTTCAATTATATTTGTAAAGTTTATATTATATATTTCATTAGCTAAATTTTTAAATGCTTTTGCAATATTTGATTGTGAATTAACTTCTCCAAGTGCTTGACCTCTGTTTATTGCATCAATGAGTGTTAAATAGTTGTTTGGAATTTTGAAAAATACTTCTTTTGATGTTGTTTTTTCAATATCTTTAATTGTGATTTCAGAATTTTCAATGTGCCTATTGATAATTAATTTTACTTTGTCTTTATTGTATCCCATATTATCAAATAATTCACGGCATTTTTGCAGATTTCTTATGGAAGCAAGATTTTCTAATCCTATCAATAATATTAAATCCATTGTATTTAATATTGAAACTGTTCTTTCATCTATTACACTTGTTAAATCAATAATTATGTATGAAAATAGATTTTTTAGTGCGTTTAGTATTTTGTTTATTGTCTGAATGTTTATTTTTGTTTTTAAGTTTATTTCATCTTGCATGGAAAATACATAGAGATTTGTATTTTGATAGTTATTTAAAAGTGATAAAAATAAATTATTATCGGAATTTTCAATGTTTTTTAAAATATAATCAATATTAAATTTTTGTTCTATATTTAAATATGTCAAAATGTCTTCTGAATTAAAGCTTAAATCAAGCAAGCATACTTTTTCTTCAGTCTTTTTTGAAAGTTCGTATGCTAAATTAACCGCTATTGAGGTTTTGCCTACACCTGCTTTATTTGAAAAAATACAAATTGTATTTGCTTTAGCGCTGTTTTGATTTTTTGTTTTTATTTTTTTAATTGATGCTTCTAAAATATTTGGTATAACAGGTTTTAATAAAAAATCTTTTACACCTTCTTTTAATATCGAAGTTGTGAGTTCAGAATTAATTTCATAAGATAGAGCAATAAAATTAAGTTTTGAATTTTGTTCTTTTAATTTACTTATTTCTTTGATGATTGTATTTGAATTTTTTAAATCAACATCAAAGATTATTAAATCAACCTCTCTTGGATTAAGATTAAAGTCTTTAAATTTATCAAAAGAAGCTAAAAACTCAATATCATCAATATTTTTTAAAAATGCTGATATTGTTTCTTTTGAATTATTAGTTTTATCAATAATGACCGTTTTAATCATTTTAAAGACTTTTTATATATAATCCGCCCCGATGCTATTATATTTAATAGTAAAAAATAAAGATATACTTAATTAAGAGTATTTTTTATAAAATCTAAAAACTCTTTTAAGGCTTGTTTTGCTATATCTTTTTTGATTTTATGTCTTAGATTGGTGTCAGCTTTTTTTGAAATATATTTTATAACTTTTATTTTATCTTTATAGCCTACCGAAATATAAACCAGTCCAATGGGTTTTTCTATGGTTCCTCCTGTTGGGCCTAAAATTCCTGTTGTTGCTATTGAACAATCTGCGTATTTTAAAAGTCCTAAAGACATTTCATGTGCAGTTTGTTCGCTAACTGCTCCATATTTATCAAGCGTGGATTTTGAAACTTCTAAAAATTTCATTTTTGCTTCGTTGGAGTAGGTAACAAAATTTTGAAAAATAAATTTGCTTGCGCCATCAATATCGGTTAAATATGAACTTACCAACCCTCCTGTGCAGCTTTCTGCAGTTGATAGGGAGAGTTTATTTTTTATTAAAATATCTTTTATTTCTTTTAAAATTTCTTGTTTTTTCATAAATAAAACTACGATGGAATATCAAGCGTTTTTAATAATATAATATTAAATTCAGAGCCTTTATCTATTATTATTTCATCTCCATGGCGAAATAAATCAGCTATGGTGTTATATACACCTGAACCAACACAAGCAATTGAGCCTCCAAGAGCAGCAACGGGAACAAATAATATTTTTGCTCCTTTAAATAATTCATCTCCTGATGTTGCGCCCCATTTAATTGTTCTTGGGACAATTTGACCTGCTTTTTTCCAGTCTCTGCCGACTGCTCTAAAATAATTTCCGTTTGTAGTCAGTGCGCCATCCGGTTTTAGGATATAGCTGAAATGGCTTGCAATCCCAGCGCTTAGAGGAAGTTGAGTACCTTTTTTTGTGATTAAATGATCAAGTGTTAAATATAAAACAGCCGGTCTTGAAAGACTTTTTGAGTATTCAATTTCTGAGACTCTGCCTCTAAATATTGTTTTAGAAGGCAGTACTAATTTATTATTTACATATATATCATTTTTTAAATATGCTTGAAACATATCGCCTTGGACAATATTTTGCGTTGTGATGTCTTGTGCCATTTCTAAATCCAGTTTAGTGCCATAAGGAATACTTATTCCATCTATATCAGCATATAATTGGTGTGCTGCTTGAGCTTTTGTAAAAAATAATAAACAAAAAGTAAGCAATATAATTTGAAATAATTTCATTTTCTATCCCTCATTTTTAATATCGTTTGTGCTTGTGGCACCGAATTTTGCACTTAAGTCATCGATATGATGAATTATATAATAAAAAGGCTCTAAATCTTTTTCGCCTAAGTCAATCATAGCACCCCAATCTGATCTTCCGTGGTGGGAAGCTATCATTTTGGCTATATTTAAAAAACCTTCTTGCATGCAAAGAAAAAAGCCGTATTGAGAATGGCTAATCCAATCTTTTCTAAATTGTTCGTTATAATCAATTAACCCTGATTCAAGATTTATTTCATATTCAAAAATTTTGCCTATATCATGTAAAATAGCTGCGGCTACTACTTCATCTTTATCTAGAGGTTTTTTTAAGATAGGAAGAATTGTTTTTGCTATTTCAACACATTCTTTTGTGTGCATGATTAAACCGCCGATATAGTTGTGATGCATGTGTTTAGCGGCAGGTGAGATTAAAAATTTTTCTTTGTTTTTATTTAAAATATCAAGAACGAATGTTTTTAGTTTTTCATTATTAAAATCATTTACAGCATTTAAAATATAAGAGAAACATTCTTCTTGCTTGTTTTTATCAATTCCTAAAGAAGCAGTATCTAATACTTCAAAATTATTTAAAAGACAATTATTGTATTTTTCGTTATAGCTTCCTGTGATTATTTTGATGATATTTCCTGTCCTAAGAGCTATATCAGGAAGTCTGTTTAGTGCTTCTTCCCATAATACGCAATTTAAGATTGAACCATCTTCAACTTTTTTAAGCTGCATTTTGCCCATTTTGGTTCCGGCTTTTGTATCTCCAACAGAGAATGATAATATTTCATATTTGGCATTAAAATCTAACATAAAATCATTCTACTACAATTGAGCTTTTAGCGCCATAATTTTTTTATAAGATTTATTTATGTCTTCTTCTTTTATGGTACCTTTTTGGATTTCTTCTTTAATTATTTTATGAATTTCATTTGCAATGTTTTTGTTATTTTTACCTATATTATTTGAAAATAATAATATATCTATCCCTGAATTTATTGCATTTACTATAACTTCTCTAAGAGAATAATTTTTTTTGATTGCCCCCATATCATAATCATCAGAAATAATTACTCCCCTAAATCCGATTTTATTTATTAATAAGTCATTTATTGTTTTTTTGGATAAACTGGCTGGGAAATCTTTATCTATATTTTCATTATAAATATGAGAAACCATTACCATATTCATTTTGTCTAAATCTTTTAATTCTTTATATGGTATTAATTCAATTTCTTTAAAATCATTTGTGGAATTAACAAAACCTTTATGCGTGTCGCCTTTGGCTGAACCATGTCCAGGGAAGTGTTTAATTGATGTTATTATTTTTCTTTTATTGTGTTCTTCAATAAAAATTCTTGCAATATCAGAAACAATCATAGGATTATCTGAGTAGCCTCTTTGTTTTTTTGCTATGATAGAATTTTCATTTATTGCTAAATCAACGCAAGGGGCGAAATTAAGGTTGAATTTTATCTCAGATAGTGTGTCTGCCATTTTAGAATATTCTTTTTTTATTTCAAGTTCATTTTTATCTGCAACTTCTTTAGCAGTTAGGCTTTCATAAAAATTATGCCTTTGAATAAAACCGCCCTCATTATCTATTGCTATAAATGGCGCTATATCTGATGAAGATAAAAGTTTTTCATTCATTTTTATTAAATCATTTTTAGATTTAATGTTTTTTGAAAAAAGTATAACTCCTGATATTTTTTTATTTTCAACATCTTTTAATATTTTCTTAAAACCAATAGAATTAATGTTATTGCCATTAAACCCAAGAATTATCATCTGTCCGATTTTATCATCTAAATCGACTGCAAAACAACAAGAGCTTAAAAGAAGAATAATAGTGATTAATTTTTTTATGGTTATTCGCATTGTTTTTGTTTTTTCTTTTCTAAAATAATTAATTTTCTCAAAGTTTGGTTATTTACTTGTCCGCCAATTAAAAGAATAATTGATGAATAATATAGCCAAACCATTAAAATAGCAAAAGTTCCGATTGTTCCATAAACTTTATTGTATGTTCCAAGAGAATTAACATATAAAGAAAATGCCCAAGAACCAATTAACCAAAAAACACAGAAAAACGATGCTCCGGGGATTATGCTTTTTCTTTTTGCGCTAAAATCTCTTGCAGGAAGAACATAATAATTAATTGCGGCCAATAAAAACAACATAATAAATGCAATTGGCCATCTGATGAATAAAACGGTATCAATAATATGTGATGGAATTGATAAATAAATTCCTATAAAATTAAGGATTAATTTTCCTAAAACAATTAAATTTATGCTTATAAATAAGAAAAATGTGTTTACAAAAACCATTAAAATTGATAAAAAACGAACTTTAATAAAGCTTCGATTTTCAGTTACATTATTGGCGCGATTTAAACCTTTTATGATAACTGCTATGGCGTTTGAAGTTAAAAATAAAGTTACAAAAAAGCCGACTATTGCCATTAATTTTCCGCTTTTAAAAATAACAACTTCAGCTAAAACACTGTTGATTAAATCTATAACTCCTTGAGGGGCAATGGTTGACAGTCCAAAAATAATTTTATTTATAAAAAATGTTTTTCCAAGCCAGCCAAAAACAGCCATTGAAAAAAGCATAAAAGGAAAAATTCCTAATGCCATCATATATGCCATCTCTCCTGCTGCATTTGCAAAATCATCTCTGATAATGCTGTTTATGAGATTTTGAATGTATTCTTTTAATATCTGTATTACTTTTTTCATACTTTTTATAATAGTGTTTTTGTTTCTTTTAATAGAGCTTCAAGTGCTTGATTTAGTTTTAATTTAATGGTGCAGCCTGCTGCCCTTTTGTGTCCGCCGCCATTAAATTTTTGAGCAATTTTTGTTGCATCAATTTCTTTTGTTCTGATTGAAACCTTAACTCCGTTTGTTGTTTCTTTTAAAACAAATGCAGCTTCAACATTTTTTATAGAGCGCAGTGTTTCGCAAATTCCTTCTGTGTATTCGTCTTTTGCGTTATATTTTTTTAAAATTTCTTGTGAAATTAAAGTGTAAGCAATTTTGTCATCCAGACAAAATTGCGCATTTGAAACAAGATTGTTTTGAAATAATATCAGATTTTTTGGTTTATTTGTGTAGCACAAATCTGCAATTTGAGAAGTGTCAATACCAGCTTTAGATAACTCTGAAGCAATTTCAAAAGTATGAGAAGTGGTGCTTTCATATTTAAAACAGCCTGTATCTGTTAATATTGCGCAATATAAACCAACTGCCATTTCTTTTGTGATTTCAATATTCAAATTTTTGAAAAAATCATATAAAACTTCACCTGTTGATGAAATACCGCCTCTTATATGGTTTAATTTTGCATAGCCTTTATTTGTTTTGTGGTGATCAATTGCGATTGTATTTTTCGCATTATCAAAAATTTCTCTTGCACTACCTATCATTCTATCTATTGAAGCGATATCAAGGGCTATAATTAAATCATATTTATTTTCAATATTTGAAAAATTTTTAGCATTATTGATGTAAGGTAAAAATGAATAAGAAGACGGAAAATTAAAATTATCTTCAATTTGAATTAAAATATCGGCTTTGTCTCCTATAAAACTTTTCATAGCGGATGCGCAACCCAATGTATCGCCATCGGGGTTTATATGTGTTATTATAAGAGGGCACAATGAACTATTTATTGCGTTTAAAATTTCTCTTTCCATTAGTTATAAAATACCATAAAAACAAAGGAAAAATAAATGCTTTTTTTAATTCACTTATTTGCAGTAATATTTTATCTTTTGATGATTATATATGCTTGTTCATTATTTACAAATGCGGTTGAAAATTTAGGATGTAAATTAAAAATAGGAAATAATGCAATAGGTTCAATTTTTGCCGTTTTTGGAACTAGCTTTCCTGAAACAATTGTTCCTATAATAGCTATTTTTGGTTCATTGATATTAAAAAAAGATGTTGTTTTGGGTCAAGATATAGCTCTTGGTGCGATTATAGGTTCTCCATTTATATTATCAACTTTTGCTCTATTTTTAATGGGGGCTGTTTTGATATTTATAAAGCGCCCTAAAAAAGAGTTAAACCTTGATTACAAAAATGTTTTAAGACAATACAAATATTTTATTTTTGCTTATGCAGTTGCGATATTATCATCTTTTTTACCTTACTATTATTTAAAAATAGTCGCAGTTTTGTTTTTGTTGACTTTGTATTGCATATTTGTTTATCGAACAATAATAAAATCAAAAGAATGTTTTTGTGAAAACTATACAGATGAGCTTTTTATAATAAAAATTTTTAAATTAAAAGATAAATTAATTTATACCATATTTCAGTTTGTTTTTTCGATTTTTGCATTAGCTATTTTTTCTCATTTTTTTGTAAATGAAATTGGATATTTTTCAACAATCTTAAATATAAATCCTGTTATTTTAAGTTTAATTGTAACTCCTTTTGCAACAGAGCTTCCTGAATGTATAAATAGCATAATATGGATTAAAAATAATAAAGATGATTTAGCTATGGCAAATGTGCTTGGCGGAATTGTTTTTCAAGCAATGATTCCAACCTCAATAGGGATAGCGTTTACTCCTTGGGTTTTGAATTTTGATATATTATTGAATGCGTTATTGGTTGTTATTTTTTCTTTTATTTTTATTATGAGCATTTTAATTTTGAAAAAAATAAAATTGATACCATTATTATTTGCGGGTTTATTTTATTTTGGATATTTAATATACATATTTTTAGCGCATTAAAAAACCCTCTTATAAAAGAGGGTTTTTTAATGGTTTAGAATTTATTTAGTCGTTTTCATCTTCTTTTACTGTAAGAGTTATCATAACGGCAATAATTAACATTATAGCACCTGCTAAAAACGCATAATCCCAGTGATTATTTGTAAATTCACCCATTTTAAATGTGGATAGATTAATAAACCAAGCCAAAAGGGTGCAAACTAATACTTGGGGAGCTGAAATGAAGATGTTGAATATTCCCATTGCAGAACCTTCTGTTCCTTCTTTTATATATTTTGAAAGCATTGCAAAAGGAAGTGATAGGGTTGAAGCCCAACCAATACCTGCAAGGCCCATAGCAGCAAATACTGTTACATTATTCGGCATTAAAGTCATTAATAAATATGCAAATGCCATTAAAAATAATGCACCGGCATGAACTTTTTTGTTTCCTCTTGTTTCTGCCATTTTAGCAACAGGAATTGCAATAATAAAACATATCAAATTAAAAAATGCAAAACATATTGAAGCAAAGTTTTGCGCTTGAATTTGACGAGCTTGGAATGTTTCTATGATATTTGATGGCAAATCTGCAGTATTTGGAATTGAATATAAAATGTGTACTACATATTGTGTGAAGAAAATAAATAAACACATTATACCTATCCAAGCAAAAAATTGAACCATACAAATTTTGCCTACTTCAGGGCTTGCGTTTAAAAATTCTTTTACATTTTCTATGAAAGGTTTAGAAACTTGTTTTTTTGCTTCAAGTTTCTTTTCAATCATAATTTCTTTGCTGGGCATATTTTCTCTAAAAGTAAAACAGGTCCAAAGCATACCTAAAATAAACGCTACACCTGCCATTGTAAATTGAGCACCTGTTGACATTTGATAGTTAAAAGCCCATTTTAAAAATGGAGCTGCACCTGCTGCAATAACCGAGCCTAAGCCAATAGCAAAACTTAAAAACGAATTAGCTATTGCATGTTGGCTTTTTACGATATTATCCGGAATCAATGCTCTGTATGGCCCTTGGGCAGCATTAACACAAGCATCTATTATCCAAATAAATATTGCTGCAATAAATAATGCAAGCCAAGCAGGGTGGTTTTGACCGAACAAGTTGCTTATTGCTTCGCTTTTTGGCAATAAAATTAAACCCATTGCGCCAAGTAAAGCACCAAAGAATAAATATGGAATTCTTCTTCCGAATTTAGTGAATGTGTTATCTGAAAGTGCACCTATTATAGGCTGCACAACAATTCCGGTTACAGGACCGGCAAGCCAAATAATTCCGTATAAAAGAGGGCTTGCACCTAATGATTCTGTCAATGGACCAGACAAAATAATTCTCATTTGCCATGCAAATTGTAAGCCAAAGAAGCCTATACAGAAATTTAGCAGTGCCAAAGAGCTGAATTTTCTTAAATTCTCATCATTGGACATTTTTTCCTCCGTAAGCATATTAAAAACATTATTAATTTTACATTAATATTTTTTAATTGTAAAATTAATAATATGAAAAAAGGACTAATTATATTATTAATAACAACATTTTTATTTATGAATGCTTATGCTCAAATGGAGAAAAGCACTGTTAGAGTTGGTATTTCAAATCAATCTTTTTCTCAATTTGATTATCAAAATATTAAATTATCGTCACAAAATATTATAAAAGTTGTAGATATGTCGCAAAATACTTCAATACAAGATATTGAAGCGAATAAAATTGTAGAAATACAAATGATTGATGGTTTATATACAATTTTAGTCGATGGAGAAAAGAAATACGAAAATCTACAAGGACCTCTTTTGTTTAGTTCAAATGCTAAATTAGAGGTGGTTGAATTAAATAGAAAAGGCATGCCTGCAAAATATGATGGCATGATTGAAATTACCAAATCAAAAAATGACCAAAGATTTAATGTAGTGAATGTTGTAGATATTGAAAATTATTTAAGAGGCGTTGTGCCTAATGAAATGCCGATTTCTTTCGGGCTTGAAGCTCTAAAAGCTCAAGCGGTTGCAGCAAGAAATTATGTAACAAACGCAAAAATCAGCCCTAATTACGATGTTACTGATTCAACGGCATCTCAAGTGTATTATGGTGTAAATTCATATAGAGATATTTCTGATAAAGCAATAAATGAAACAAAAGGAATTTATGCTCTATATAATGAAAAACCGATAAGTGCGCTTTATTTTTCAACTTCAGCAGGTATAACAGATGATTGGGATGATGTTTTTGCAACCGATAAAAATAAAGGTTTACACCCTTATTTAAAGGCAAGTTATGATAAAGAAAATCAAAAACCATTAAAATCAGAAGATGATGTTAAAAAGTTTTATTTATCAAAAGACACAGGTTTTGATATAAACTCTCCAAAATTTAGATGGGAATACGATTTTACAAGAGTTGAACTTGAAGAAGTTTTACATAATACCCTGCAGCAACAATCAAAAGCAGGCTTGGTTGAGCCAAAATATGATGGTGACATAAAATTAGAAGGTCTAAAAGAAATTAAACCAATTAAAAGAACTCAATCAGGTAAGCTTGTTGAGATTGAAATTGTTGCAAAATCCGGTAATTACAAGGTTAAAAAAGAGCTTGGAATTAGAAGATTAATTAAGAAAAATAATACAGCCCTGCCGAGTGCTAATTTCTTTGTTGAAACTCAAGGCAGGGAAAAATTGGCTCAAGACAACGAAGAAAATAATAGTTTTTTTGATTCATTTGATATGGAAAAATATCCTTCCAATTTTAAATTTATTGGCGGCGGTTATGGTCATGGTGTCGGCATGAGTCAATTTGGAGCTTATAATTTATCTAAAGCGGGTAAAAATTATATTCAAATTTTAAAACATTATTATTCCGATATAAATATTTCGACCATACCTAAAACGGTTTTTTATAATGAATATAATGTTTGGTATAAGACAGAATTTTATTTTGACAAAAAGGCTTTTAATAAAGCGTATTTAATTGTTGATAATCCTAAAAATGTTACTGAATTTCCTTTTAAAATAAATAATTATGATTTTAATGATACAAAATCAATAACAAAAGATAAGTTAATTAAAATGGATATAACCCAATATTTAAAAGAGGGTATAAATATAATTAATTTCGCGCCTTTGACAAGAGAAAACAAGGGTAAAACAGTTGATTATAGAGTGGAATTATTGTAAAAATGGAAAATGCGGAAAAAGATAAAAAGCCTGTTGGGCTATTAAGGAGTGCTGGTTTAATAGTAATTGTTATTTTGTTATCAAAAATAGCAGGTTTTTTAAGAGATATTTTTGTTGCAAATTATTATGGCGCAAGCATTGTATCTGACGCTTATTTATATGCTTATCAAATACCTGCTCTTGCAATAGTTATTTTAGGTGGAATGGGCGGTCCTTTTCATTCTGCAACGGTTAGTGTGTTTTCAAAAGTTATTAAAAATTTTAATTCTAAACCTGAACCTGAAGTAAAAAAATTATTTAATACATTTGAAACATTTTCGATGTTGATATTTGGCGCTATTGCTTTAATTTGTTTCTTTTTCCCGCAGCAGGTAATGAATATAATTATATCTCAGGCAAGCCCTGAGTTATCGTCATTAGCGGCATATCATTTAAAAATTATGTCTCCTGTTATATTAGTAGGTGCACTCTTAGGTTTATATTACGGGATTTTAGTTACATATAATCATTTTCTTTTACCTAATATAGCTCCATCTATGTTATCTTTTGGGGTGATTTTAACTTTGTTATTTTCAAAAGGCGATGATACGGGATTTTATCTTGCCATAGGTACAACAATCGGCGCGCTTTTGCAATTTATTATGCAATCGCCTGCAGTTATTAAATTGGGTTATACTTTTAAGCCTTGTTTTGATTTTTTTCATAATAAGAATTTTAATGAAATTCTTGAATTGCTAGCTCCTGCTTTTTTATCTTCAACCATAGGTCAAATTGGGATATATGTTGATATTTTCTTTGCGTCAGGTCTTGCTGAAGGGCAGTGGACTGCGTATGGATATGCTAATAGAATTTTTCAATTTCCTGTCGGTTTAATGTTGTCAGCTCTTTTGGTTCCTTTATTTCCTTTGTTTTCAAGGCTTGTTGCTCAAAAGAAATTTGATGAAGTAAGATATTATTTTAATAAAGGTGTAGGCTCATTAATTTTAGTCGGCACATTTATGATGATATTTATTTTCATTTCTCGTGTTGATTTAATTTCGCTTGCGCTTGAGCGTGGTGCATTTGATCATAAAGCAACGGTTATGGTTGCTGATGTGTTGTTTTATATAACATTATCTATAATTCCATATATGTTTAGAGATTCAATAACAAGACTATATTATTCTTTTAATGATTCCAAAACACCTTTTTATATTGCGATAGGTTCAATATTATTAAAATTAATCTTTAATTCGATTTTTGTAAGATTTATGGGAATAAATGGTATTGCTTTATCTACAACTATTATTACTTTGATTAATGCAACACTTTTGGCACTTTTAATTAGAAAGAAAATTTCAATAGGGTATAGAGCTTTCTTGGTTCAGGTTATCAAAATTATAATTGCTGCCATTGCTGCATTTTTAATTGGAAGCTTGATAAATTTGGTTTTAGGTAATCTTTTAGCTTCAACATTTGTTTTAAAAATAGTTAAAGTAAGTATTATTTTTGCTATAAGTCTTTTTGTGTATGTTATTTTGGCTCATTTATTAAAAATAGAATACCTTGAAGACTTAAAAGAAAAAATCGAAGCAAAATTAAAAAGGAAGAAAAATGAAGTTAACTAAAGGAGAAGTTTTAGCTTTTAAAACCGATACTGTTTGGGGTTTTGGAGCAGATCCTAGAGATTTTTGTGCTATAAAAAAAATTTATGAAATAAAAAAAAGAGATATTAAAAAACCATTGATACTAATGAGTGACAGCATTGAACCATTAAAAAAATATATAAAATATATTCCCGATTACGCTATGGAATTAATAGAAAAATATTTGCCCGGTGGTTTAACTTTAATTTTTGAAAAATCAGAATTGTGTCCTTTTGAAATAACTTCAAACAGTAATACAATTGGAATTAGAATTCCTAAAAGTGAAGATTTTTGCGCTTTGGTTTCTAAAATTGAGGGTAGAGTATTAGCGACAACATCTTGTAATATTTCGTTTGAGCCTCCTGTAAAAAATTATAAAGAAGCCTTGGAAAAATTTTCAAATGTTGCAACAATAATAAGACCATTTAATGATGATGAAAATGAAAACTTGCCATCAACCGTTATTTTATGCAATAATGATACTTATGAAGTGTTGAGGTTAGGAGCTGTAAAATTATGAAAAAGATGTTGATGATTTTAGCTATTCTTGGGTTTTCTTTTGTAATTGCAAAAGAAGAAGTTCCTCTTTTGATTGATAATTCTGCTATTATTACGGATTATGAAATCGATAACAGCCAATCACTTATTCAATATGACAAAATGAAAAAATCTGATAAAATTAGACAAGTTCAAGAAGAGCAGGCAAAATATAAAACTCCTAAAATAAAACTTGATGCTGAACAAATCAATCGCCAAAGAGCACTTGATTTTACTACTAAACAAAATAATTCAATGATGTTACCTACTTTTTAGTTTTTTTAGGGTTTTATCTTGTTTTAAAAAATTGTTGCGCTACAATTAAAATATGGAAGAAAATAACGAAAATCTCTTATATTTTTTAGATGGTAAGCCATATATAAATATGACAAACGCATGCACTAACGCATGTGTTTTTTGCGTTCGCGACCAAAAAGAAGATGTTCAAGGTGCAAAGTTGTGGCTCGATTTCGACAACACAAAAGCTCAAGATGTCATAAATCAAATTGAACTAAACAAAGATAAAATTTTAAATAGTCAAGAAATTGTATTTTGCGGATATGGTGAGCCTTTAATAAGATTAAACGAAGTAATAGAAATCTCAAAATATTTAAAAGAAAATTATCCAAATTTAAAAATAAGAGTAAATACAAACGGGCATGCTAATGCAATTTTTAAAAGAAATGTGGCGGATGAATTAGCTTTATATATTGATGATATTTCAATCAGTTTAAATGCTGAAAATGAAGAAAATTATAATAAAATTTCCAACCCAAAAATAGAAAATGCTTATGAAGAAGTTAAGCGTTTTATCAGAGCTTGTGTTGAAGCAAAAATTAAAACAACAGCATCTGTTGTAGCTAATGTACCAGATTATCCGATAGATGTTGAAAGATGTGCGCTTATTGCTAAATCTTTAGGAGCAAAATTCCGCTCCAGAGATTTTATACCAAATGGATATTAAATAAAAAAGAGGAAAGGATGAAATAATATGCTAAGCAAAATTATGAAGCCAAAATCAATTGCGGTTATTGGCGCATCTACAAAAGAGCATACAATTGGCTCTGATATTATGAAAAGATTACAAGAATATAAATTCAATGGGAAAATTTACCCCGTTAACCCAAAAGGCGGAATAATAGAAGGTATACAAGCCTATACAAATGTTACTGAAATTCCTGATGAAATTGATTTAGCTTTAATTGTTGTAAACGCTAAATTTGTTTTAAATACAATTGATGAATGTCATAAAAAAGGTATTAAAGGACTTTGCATTATTACGGCAGGTTTTAAAGAAACGGGAAAAGAAGGCGCAGAATTAGAAAAACAATTATTAGAAAAAGTTAGACAATATGGTATGCGCTGCGTTGGTCCAAACTGCCTTGGCGTTGTTAATACTCATCCTGATATTAGAATGGACGCTTGTTTTGCTGAATCATTGCCTGAACGCGGTAATATTGGTTTTGTTTCTCAATCAGGCGCACTTGGCGGCGGTATTTTAAATATTTTAAAAGACTTAAACCTTGGTTTTGCTCAATTTATTTCAATCGGCAATCAGGCTGATGTTAATGCTGAAACTGCTCTTGAGTATTGGGAAAATGAAGATGATGTTGAACAAATTCTTCTTTATATGGAATCAATTCAAAATCCTCAAAACTTTAGAAAATTAGCTACTAAAATTTCTAAAAAGAAACCTATTTTAGCCCTTAAAGCCGGAAGAAGTGCAGCAGGTGCTTCAGCAGCTTCATCTCACACAGGTTCATTAGCAGGTGCTGATAAAGCAGCAAATGCACTATTGGCTCAATCAGGTGTAATTAGAGAATACTCATTAAAAAATCTATTTGCAACAGCTAAAATGTTTGCGACTTGCCCAATTCCAAAAGGCGACAGAGTTGCTATCATCACAAACTCAGGCGGCCCCGGAATTATGGCAACAGACGCAGTTTGCGAATATGGTATGCAAATGGCAAAAATTACAGATGAAACTAAAGAAAAACTAAGAAGTTTCTTACCTTCAGCTGCATCTGTTAAAAATCCGATTGATATGATTGCTTCTGCTCCAATTGAACATTATCAACAAACACTTGAAACAGTTATTGCTGATCCTAATGTTGATATGATTATGGTTATTTACTTACCATTCTTAGGCTTGAAAGATATTGATGTAGCTAAAGCAGTTATGGAAATTAAAGCTAAAAATCCATCTAAACCTGTTGTTGGCGTATTTATGACAAAGAGCGAGTTTTTCTCAAAATTGTCTGATTTAAATGTTAATATGCCATTCTTTATGTATGCTGAAGAAGCAGCAGACGGATTTAACAGATTAAATCAACAAAGACTATGGCAAGAACGCCCCGAAGGCAAAATTCCAACATTCAATGTTGATAGAGCTCGCGCTGAAGCTATTATGAAGCAATCAATTATGGAAAACAGAGCTCAATTAACAACTCGTGAATCAATCGATGTGTTGGACGCATACGGTATCAGAGTTTGTAAATCAGGCTTTGCAACAAATATTGATGAAGTGGTTAAAGTTGGTAATTCAATCGGATATCCTGTTGTTATGAAGATGACATCTAAAACAACATCACATAAAACAGATGTTGGCGGTGTTAGAGTTAATATTCAATCAGAAGAACAATTAAAAGCAGAATACAACGATTTAATTGCTAAATTAACGCAAAAAGGTCTAATTGACGGTCTTGAAGGTGTAATTATTCAAGAAATGGTTAAAGGCAACCGCGAAATGGTATGTGGTATTGCAACAGACCCTCAATATGGACCTATGATGATGTTTGGCTTAGGCGGTGTATTTATTGAAGTTATGAAAGATGTAACATTTAGAATTGCACCATTAACTGATGTTGACGCTTCTGAAATGATTAAATCAGTTAAAGCATATAAATTATTAGAAGGAGCAAGAGGCACAAAACCTGCTCAAATGGATCAAATTCAAGAAACATTATTAAGATTATCTCAATTAGTTTCTGATTATCCATTTATTGATGAATTAGATATTAACCCATTGTTGATATCAGAAAAAACAGGTGAAGGCATCGCAGTTGACGGTCGTATCAAGGTTCGTCTTGAAGAAGCAATGGATAAATTAAATACATCTTGTGCTGCATGCAGTTCATGCTGCAAATAAGATAATTTAATTTATTTAGTAAAAAATAGCTCCCATATTAATGGGAGCTATTTTAAATTAATTATCGATATTATGTTCCAATTTTATGAACTCTGATGAAGTTTGTTTTGCTTGTGATTAATTTTGGCGCTGAACCCGTTATTATTACATAATCACCGTGGCTTAAGCCTATTTCATTTATTAGAAAGTTGTCGATGTTGATTAATATATCATGATTTAAGACATCATCCCAATTTTTTAAGAAAGGATAAACACCCCAGCTTAAAGCCATTTTTTTACAGGTTGTTTCAGAGTCTGAAACCATTATAATTGGAACAGAAGGTCTTAATTTTGACATTAATCTTGTTGAGTGTCCAAGATGTGAAAAGCTTAAAAGCGCTTTTGCTTTGACGTGTTTAATCATTCTATCTGCGCCAAAAGCAATAGCTTGTCTTGTGATTGCTTTTTCATCTATTGATTCAAATTCGTTATCAAATTTGTAAAATGGGCTGTTTTCTGTATATTTTGCAATTTGTGCCATTGTTTCAACTGCTTTTGTTGCATATTTACCCACTGATGTTTCTCCGCTTAACATAACAGCATCTGCGCCATCTAAAATTGCATTAGCAACATCAGAGCTTTCTGCTCTTGTTGGAATGGGTTCATCTATCATACTTTCAAGCATTTGAGTTGCAACAATAACAGGTTTATTTTGTTTATTGCATTCTTTGATTATTCTTTTTTGGCAAATCGGAACTTCAACAGCAGATAACTCTATTCCTAAGTCGCCTCGTGCAACCATAATACAATCAGATATAGCTATAATGCTTTCAAGATTTTCAATGGCTTGCGGTTTTTCCATTTTTGATATAACAGGAATATCTGCTCCGTAGTCATTTATATATTTTTTAGCTAATAATACATCTTCTTTTTGTCTTACAAATGATAGTGCTATATAGTCCGCTTTTTTTTCAACAGCAAATTTAATATATTCAATATCTCTTTTTGTAACTGCCTCAAGGCTGTTTGTTGAGCCGGGGATATTTAAGCCTTTTCTTGATTTTAATATGCCTCCGTTTGTAATTGTGGCATAAACTTTGTTTTCTTCTACTTTTTCAACGGTAGCTTGAATTTTGCCATCATCAAGAAGTATTCTGCTTCCTTTTGTAACATCTTGAGCTATTCCTTGATAATCAACAGGGATTATGCCGTTTTCATAATTTTCTTGATGTGCAAATATTACATTTTGACCAGTGGTTAAATTGATATTTTCTTTTAGGGTTCCAACTCTGATTTTAGGACCTTGAAGGTCTATCATAATTGAGCAGTAAACTCTTAATTTAGCGCAAACTTGTCTTATTAAATCAAATCTTCTGTTGTGTACTTCTATTGTTTCATGGGAAGTGTTTAATCTAAATATATTTACCCCTGATTTAATCAATTGTTCAATTTTTTCTTCTGAATCAACAGCAGGGCCAATTGTTGCAACTATTTTGGTTCTTTTAAAAAATTTATTTTTCATTTGTACCTCTTTAATATAGTCTAAGCATTTTTGATTTTACCATGGATAAAATCAAAGCAAAAATTATTTTTCTTTGTGATTTTTTTAAAATTTTTTATGTTATAAATTAAATATAATAAAATAAGGAGATACGGCTATGATTTGTGAAAGAATGGAAAAAGCTTTTTTAGAACAAATTAATAAAGAATTGTTTTCTGAATATCTTTATTTATCCATGAAAGCATACTTTGCAAATTTAAATTTAAATGGTTTTGTAAATTGGATGGATGTTCAAGTTCAAGAAGAAAGAGCTCATGCAATGGGTATGTTTGATTATGTTTTAGAAAGAGGTGGAAAAGTTGAGCTTGAAGCAATAAATAAACCTCAAACATCTTGGAATGGACCATTAGATGTTTTTAAGGCAGTTTTAGCACATGAACAATTTATTACATCAAGCATTAATGCCTTGATGGATGTGGCTGAAGAAACAAAAGATAGAGCTGCTATGATATTTTTAAATTGGTATTTAAAAGAACAAGTTGAAGAAGAAGCAAATGTGGGTAATGTTTTAGCTCAATTAGAGTTAATCGGTGATGATAAAAATGCTCTTTTTGCTCTTGATAAAGAGCTTTCAACAAGAACATTTGTTGCCCCTGTTATTGGATAAAATTTTAAATGCCTGCATAAAGCAGGCATTTTTTAAATATTCTTTATAATTTCTTTAATTAAATTTGAAACTTTTTGACCTTGTTTTTTTCCTGTTTCAATAACTTCTTGATGAGATAGTTTGTTTTGCGAAACCCCTGTTGCAAAGTTTGTTACAAGACTTAGGGTCATAGTTTTTATTTTAAGCCAATTGGCTACAATTGCTTCAGGAACAGAGCTCATTCCGACAACATCTGCACCTAAAATTCTGAATGCATTAATTTCTGCCGCTGTTTCATAGCTTGGGCCGGTGGTAGCCAGATACACTCCTTCTTTTAAATCAATATCAAGGTTTTTTGCGCAATTTTTAGCAATTTCAATTAAATTTTTATTATAGCAGTTGCTCATATCGGGAAATCTTTCTCCCATTGAGTCGTCGTTTTTTCCTATTAAAGGGTTGGTGCCCATAAAGTTGATATGGTCTTTAATAAGAATTATATCACCCATATTGAGATTTTTATTAACTGCACCTGCAGCATTTGTTATAATTAAGGTATTCACACCTAATTGCTTAAAAATTTTAATAGGGTATGTTGCTTCTTGCATGGAATTGCCTTCATAAAAATGAAATCTTCCTTGCATAATTACGCAATTTTTTTCTTCAATTTTGCAAAACAATAATTCCCCTTTATGTCCTTTTACATTTGAAGAAGCAAAATGAGGAATATCATTGTAAGGAATGTTGTATCCTTTTAAATTATTGCAAAATGAACCTAAACCCGAACCAAGAATGACTGCAATTTCGGGTTTAAAACCGTTTGTTATTGAATTTATATAATCAAGTGTTTCTTTGATTTTTTTCATAAATTTTTAGATATTATACTAGCCTACAAGGCCGTCATCATCTGATTCTGACGCTTTAACCATGATTGCATGTTGAACGGGTTTTTCTTTTTTAACGTTAGAATCAAATGTAATATCTGAATCAAAACCATAATCATCTCTAGGTTTTTTCATTTGAGATTCATCAACTAATTTTTTAGCTAATTCAATTAATTCATATACTAATTGATATCTGTTTGGGGCTTTTTCATTTAAATCCCAAGCGGTTTTAGTAATTTGGTTCATATTTATCTCCTATATGTTAATATTACAATGAGAATAGTTAACATGCAAGAGATTTAATATTCATATTTATAATACATATCTTCGCTATATCGCCTGTATTGTTCATATTTTTCAGGGCTAATTAACCTTAAAAAGCCGTCTATTAATCCGGGGTTATCCTTTTTTCTTATTCCTATTGAATCATTTGCCATTCTTTTGGCGTTTCTTTTGGAGCTTATTGAGGCAGGAAGTGAGGTTCCGGATATCATAGCGTTGCTTGAAGCAATACCTAATTTTCTTATTCTATCTTCTTGAGGGCTGAATTTCCAACATCTGCCCAATAATTCAAATTCAAGATTTCTTAATCTTGTGCTGTCATCCAGCTCGGGGTATGATTTTAGAAAATGTCTTTTTTCCATCATTTCAATTTTTTTTAAATCTTTTGTTGAAAAATTAACAGGCGCAGGTGTTCCTTGGGCATTTTGGATATCTTCTTTTGTTATTGTGATTGTTTGAACATGTTCATAGCAATAGCACGCCAATGGAACAATCATTGAATGCAAAATGATTGCGTAGATAATGCAGTATAATATTTCAAATTTAACATATTTTAGCATTAAAATTAACCTTGGTTTAATTTAAGGTTAAACTTTATAGTGCTTAAAAACATTGCTCTCGATAATTTTTAACTGTTTATTATTAATTTTTGTAAAAAACTAATTTAAATTTTAAATTTTCTTTAAAGTTTTTTTTAATATTGTCGTTTAAAGATTCATACATATAAAGGAATGATTAAAGTTATTGGAGTAAAATGCGAAGATTATTCTTAGTTTTATATATAATACTAAGCATTTTGATTGGTTTTCAGTCGTCTTTTGCGCTGGACTATTCAAAGATTTCAACTAATCCTAAAATAGTTGCTGCGCTTAATTCGCTAGAAGGAATAAATCGGCGAGATGTTATAGCAATTTTATATGGAAGAAATGCTACTAAAAAACCGATTCGAGTCATGTTTAGGGATTTAGCCGTATATGGATGTCAGGATTGTGAAGCATTAACAATCAGAACAAAAAGTAACGGGCTTGTAATTTATATCAGTAATGAGCATAGAGGCTCAAGCACCGAAGGTTTGGCATGTTTAATTGCCCATGAATCTCAACATCATACATATACAAATACAAAAGCCGAAGAATTAAGAGCTTGGATATCCGAATCACAAGCTTGGAATGAATTTACAAAAAGAAATAAAACACTTTTAACTTCTAATGACCCTCTGGCAAAAAGAGAAAACTACATAGCAAAACTAAGAGCAAGAAATGGCATCCAAGGGGTGCAAAAATTGATAGCTAATAATCCTGTATACGCAGGTTTGAATTAAATTATATATTAAAAAGCCTTATCAAGATTGATAAGGCTAGTTGTTTTGTTGTTTATGCTTCGAGATTGTGTTGTTAGGTGTTGATAATGCTTTTTTACGCAATAGCGTTAAGAGTTTTTCTTTCTACATTTAAACCTTTTTCAATGCTTGCTTGTCTTTGCATGAATGTTTCGTAGAATATTGGAGATTGTTTAATTGTTCCTAAGAAATCTGTTAAAAAGCTTCCTTCGTGTTTAACATCTGTTGTGTTGTTTATAACATTCGCACCATAGTTAGAACGAACACCTGCTTTAAAACGTATATTATTATTAATTGTATTTTGTACATTTTTTATTTTGCTTACTGTTAACATTTTGGTTTTCTCACCTCTTGTTTTTTCTATTTATTAGTGTTTATTTAACACTTGTTCTTTATATTTTTATTATGCACCTAAAAATTTTATTTGTCAACCCCTATTTAAAAATATTTTATTTTAAGCTATATCTAGATTTTAGGTTGATTTTTGTAAAAAAATTTAATAACTGTCAAAAGTACACTTATTAAATATTTATCAAGATTATAATTAATTTTAAAAAAGATTACCCATGTGTGTAATTGTAATAAGCATAAAATTATTATTATATATAATTAATCTTTTTCATACTTCCAGCTATTCTTAATTCCAGACAGTTTGGGGCGCAAGCCCCTTTTTTTTATTTTGTTTTATAAAAATAGTCAAAAAGCAGGGTGTCTATGGCTGTTTTTGGAAATAATTCGCTTTAGGGGAAACCATAAAGTAAATAAAATATATATAATAATTGTTTAAATAACACTTAATTTAGGCGACAAAGTTTATTCTTTTGAATAGTGATTTTTTTCTCCGACTTCTGAACCTAAAAGAAAATATATTACAGGCATGAGCCTGTCAAGAGCAAGTCCATTAAATATACTGTTTTTTGATGACGCCAAAATTGGAACTATATCATCAACATGCACTAATAAATCAGTTGGTTTTATTGTTTTTTTGCGTGTGTCGTCGGGTTCTATTATTTTTGTATTTATATAATTTGAAACATTCAAACTGCCAACAAGCCCTGCTGCCAATCCTAATAATACCGCAATATTTTTTAGAAGTTTATTGTTTGCAATTTTTTTCAATAGATTTGATTTATTTGTGATGTTTTCTTTTGATAATAAATGTTCAATTATTTTTGCTGCTGCGGTTGGAATAGCAACATTATTTATTACAAAAACAGCTTCTTTTGTTTTTTCTAATCTGTTTTCTTTGTTTTTGTCTCGCCATGAGCCTGCGATTAAGCTTCCAAAGCTTGCTCCGGTTGCTTGTAAAATCATATAGATATATCCTCTAAAACCCTCATAATCCAGTTTTGTAAAAGCCAGCATGTTTTTTATTGTTTTTTTAACGTCATTTTTAACAAAGATATCTTTAACAGGGTCTTTTTTTCTTGCCAATGCAATACTTAAAGCTAAACCAACTCCTGTACCTACCGCGCTTCCAATCATGCTTGCTTTTTTTGTTTTTCTTTCTTTTTGAAGTGTAAGATAAGCTTCCTTTTCCGGAAAATTAAAATTCTTATATAAATTTTTTTGAGTTTCAGAAATTTTAAACATAGGCATGTACTACAAGTATTCTCAATAAAAATAATTGCTTTGATAAAAATTATTTTACATTCCGTTATAAATAATTGTAGTTATAACATATTTAATGTAGTCTTTTCATGAGTATTAGATTATTTTTTTAAGGTAATTTTTATGTATGATAATGAATTTTTTGTTGTAGATATGGCGTCTTGTTCATCTACCGGCGAAATTATAAATAGTTTATCTTTAGCTCTTGAAACCTTAAATCATTCAGGCAAGAAAATAATATTAAAATTAAACGATAGTCAGCTTAATCAGTCTCAATTATTAAGTATTCAATCTTTAATTACGAGTTATGGATGTATATTAGATACAATTGAAACCTTGAATGAGCAAACGGTTCAAGTTGCTCAAAATATGAATATTTTAGTTCAAAAACCTATTGAAAAACGAACAAATGATGATTTTTCGAATAACGAAAATCAAGAATTTCATTCTTTTTCTATGAGTTCTGATACTGATAATTCAATTGCTTTAAAAGAGGTAAACGGACTTCATTTTGAAGCAAATTTAGATGAAATACAAAGACAACAAGATAGAATAGATATAAACAGAGATTTGGTTAAGGCAGGAATAAATCCTGAGGGTAGTTTCGGTCAAATCGAACGTCAGGCGGTCGAAAAATATTCGTCCGTTGAACAAATTAATAATATTTCCGATGAATTTACGAAACCTTTGTCTATGGATTTGGATGAGGTTGGAAATCTTGAAAAAAATTCAATCGGCGTATATAAAAAAGCTTACGATGAAAATGAAATTTCAGATGACACATGGGAAGAAGTTGATTTTTATGAAACACCAACAAATGACCCCGTGGTATCTGATTCTAAAAAAACTACTTATATTAATCAAACACTTCGTTCCGGTCAAATTCTTGAATCGGACGGAAATGTTGTAATTATAGGTGATTGCCATCCCGGAAGTGAAATTAGAGCTTTAGGCGACATTACGGTTTGGGGTGTATTATCAGGGATTGCTCATGCCGGTTGTAAGGGCAATTTAAATGCAAAAGTCAGAGCATTAAAATTGAATGCAGTCCAATTGAGAATAGGTAATTGCTATTCAAGACGTCCTGATGGGACTAATATTCCATATATCATAAGGTCATCAATTTTTACTCCAGAAGAAGCAAGAGTAGTAGATGGCGAAATAATGTTGTTTAAGATTAATCAAAATTAAAGGAGCATATAAATGACAGGTTCTGTTATTGTTATTACATCTGGAAAAGGCGGAGTAGGAAAAACCACCACATCTGCCAATATTGGTACAGCCCTTGCTCATATGGGCAATAAGGTTGTTTTAATCGATACGGATATTGGATTAAGAAATCTTGATTTGTTGCTTGGTTTGGAAAATAGAATTGTATATACAATTGTTGATGTTGTCGAAGAACGTTGTAAATTAAAACAAGCATTAGTAAAAGATAAGAAAAACCCTAATTTATGTTTGTTAGCTGCGGCTCAAACAAGGGATAAATCTGCTGTTGATGCCGATCAGTTGAAAGATATTTGTGAACAATTAAAACAAGATTTTGACTATGTTCTTGTTGATTGTCCTGCGGGTATCGAGCAAGGATTTCAAAATGCAGTGGCGGGAGCTAATGAAGCAATTGTTGTAACAACACCTGAGATGAGTGCCATACGTGATGCCGATAGGATTATCGGATTGTTGGAATCTAAAGAGGGTGTTGAAAAATACAGACTTCTTGTAAACAGAGTAAGACCAAAATTAATTAAATCAAATGATATGATGGGTGTAGATGATGTTGTTGAGATATTATCTTGCGATTTAATCGGCGTTATTCCCGAAGATACCAATATTATTACTTCAACAAACAAAGGTGAACCTGTTGTAAATGATGAAAAATCCATGGCAGGTAGAGCATATATGAATGTTGCAAGAAGAATAATGGGCGAAGATGTTCCATTATTAGATATTGATGAACCGGCTACACTTATAGAAAAAATTAAAAAATTCTTTGCTACAAAGAAAGCGCAGGGCTAAAATGAAAGATATTTTTTCGGATTTATATGATAAAGTTTTGAGCTTTTTTACAACTCAATCTGCGGATGAAACAAAAGTTGTTGCAAAAAGCAGATTGAAAACAGTATTAATGCAGGATAGAGTTGGGTTTTCAGAGCGTGCTATGCAGATGCTTAAGGATGATATGCTTAATTCTATTTCAAGATATTTGGAAATTGATGTAGATTCTTTTGATTTAAGTATTGATGCGGGTGAAAATACTACTATTTTAAATTTAAGTATTCCTGTATTAAGAACTAAAACCGATGAAGAAATAGATGAAGCTATTGCATTAGCTCAAAATAAAAAAATAGAAAAAACCAATGAAATAGTTGGTGAACTAAAAGAACTTGTAAAAGAAAAGGCTCAAGAGCTTGCTGATCAATTATCCGATAAAGATGATGAACAGAATACCGAAGAAGATACAGAAAATATTAATGAAGATGAAAAAGAGCAGATTGAAGAAACAAAAAAGAAAAAGAAAGCTGATTAATTACAATATTTAACCATGGCTTGAAATTTAGTTATGTTTTAAATATTATTAAACTTAGCTCATCACATAAATAAAAGGAGAAATCAATGCAAGTTATATTAAAAAAAGATGTTCAAAATATAGGTGAAGTTGGCGATTTAGTTAACGTTAAAGATGGTTATGCAAGAAATTATTTAATACCTAATTCCTTAGCTGAAGTTGCCACAAAAGGTGCACTAGCTCAAAGAGAAAGAAATATTGCAAGAATTAAAGCAAAAGCTGAAAAATTACATCAAGAAGCACTTGCTGCAAAAGAAGAAATAGAAAAAATAGGCGTTATTTCTTTAAGCGCAAAAGCAGGTGAATCAGGTAAATTATTTGGTACAATCACAACTAAGAAATTAGCTGAAGAACTTCTTGCAAAATGTGGAATGGATATTGATAAAAAATCAATTATTCTTGATAATCCAATTAATCATATTGGCAATTTTGTTATGACCATTAAACTTTCTTCAAAAGTAAAAGCTCAATTAAATGTTGAAGTTAGTGCTTCCGAAACAATTAAAGAAGTTTTTGAAGAAGCTGTTGAAGAAGAAGTATAATAAATAAATATTGTTATTAAAATGCCCTCTTTAAATAAAGAGGGCATTTTTTGTTAAGAAATGTAAAACGAAAAAAGTAAAAATGTTATTGAGAATTTAGTTGTGGAATTAATTCACTAGATGAAATAAAAATCTGCAAGTAGTTTAATTAAAGCAAAGGTGGTAAAAATGGGTTTATCAGCAAGTCAGGGCAGAATGCTATTATTAACTGCCAGAAAGAGTGATTTAGAATTCAGGGCACAACAAATTTCACAAAAAAGATTAGTTCTATCTCAACAATTAGAAGATATTGCTTCTGATTATGAAGATGCAACTTCAGACAGACAAATGAAGATTACGCTTTATTCAACAAGTTCTGATTCCGAAGATGCAGCACAAAAAATTACTAAAGAGGTAAATTTAACATACTCAAACCTGGTTAGCGGTTCTCTTGGAACAACTGATGGCAGTATCCAGCCTAACTTAATTACAGGTGAACAGGCATATACAAGTAACGTTGCATACAGGCTTGTAAATTTTGATGGAGCTATTGTAGTTTCAAATGTAAACGAAATCCCCGGTGTAAGTTTCGATGACAATGGCGAATTAAATACTACGGATTCAGCTTATGAAGTTAAAAAAGGTGCTGATGGAAAACTTAGGGTTTCAATGGAATCAACCGGTGCTGTTTATGTTGTAGATACAAATTTAGCAACAGGTTCAACAGATACAACAGGCTCAATTACGGGTCCTAATTATTTACAGGACTGTTTAAGGAATGGCAAATATTTAATTCAAAGATTTGATTCTTCATCTGATGAAGGAAAATGGAGAAATATATCTTGGGATGCTACTGCAAATATTTCAGATGGTTATTATCAAGATAATGATGACTCCGCAAAAGCAAAATACGACAGATTGCAACAACAAATTCAATCTCAAGATAAAAAACTGGAAATGGAACTTGATAATGTTGAAACACAAAGAAGTGCTGTTAAAACAGAAGAAGAATCAGTTAAAAAAGTTATAGATGAAAATATTGAAAAATCATTTAATGCCTTTGGCTAAACCTACATACCCACATTCCGCTTAACTTAAATTACTTTAATGCAAATCGAAAGATTTGCATTTTTTTTATCTTGATGGAATTTCAAAACCAAATATATTTGTATTGTTTTCTAATGAATTTACTATAATTATTCCAAAATGGGCATTAATAATTTCTTTTGATAAATATAGTCCAAGCCCAAGAGTTGTTTTATTAAAAGTAGATTTTCTTTTGAATTTTTCAAAAATTTCTTTTGAAACATTTGCCATAATAGGATTTCCATGGCTTTTTATCTCAAAAATAATATTGCCTTTTTTCTTGTGAAAGTTGATATCGATATTGCTGTTATCAAAAGCATAGTCAATACTGTTTGATAACAGATTAAATATTGTTATTTTCATATATAGTTTATCGGCATATATAAATTGTTCTTTGTTTGTGTTGATGTTAATTGTTATATTGCGATATTTAAGAATAATTTTAAGTTCATTTAGTATTTTTTCTAAGATTTCATTTATATCAAAAATTTCGCAATAAGGTTTGATTTTCTCACATTCCAGGGTGTTAATTATGCTATAAATATCCAGTAAATGCTGCATATATCTGCAGGAATGAATAGTAAGCTCAATTAGGTCTTTATCTTGTGAGCCAAAATTTTTTCCACTTATTTTAAGTAAAGTTTCAAGTGCTGTTATTTGTGCTAATGTCGGAGTTTTGAGATCGTATAAAATTTTTGGTAAAAAATCGTGATTCTTATTTTTAGTTCTCATTTTTTTAATCTAGCTTTGTAGTATTTACCATAAAATAATACTACAAATATAAAAAAAATGTAAATATAATTTATATATTTAATGTAAATTGTATTTAGATATCTTTTGTAATTACAAAAATTGCTTGTTCACAAAAAAGATTTGCAATGTTTTTTATTAAAAAACCGCTCCTTGCTTTATTGTGTGTTAGATAAATTGATTTTTCAATTTTAATATTTCTTTTTTTGCAAAACTCAAAAAAATCTTCAATGGTTAAAAGATGCACATTTGGTGTATTATACCATTCGTAAGGAAGTGCTTTAGATTTTGGCATTTTACCTTTAAAAAAAAGATAAAACCTAACTCTCCAATAAGCAAAATTAGGAAAAGATATAATACATTTATTTGCAACTCTTAACATTTCATAAATTACAAACTCCGGATTTTTGGTTGATTGGAGGGTTTGATTTAAAATTGCCCAATCATAGCTATCATTTTGAAATTCATTTAATCCTTTATCTAAATCCCCTTGAATAACACTTAATCCGTTTTCAAGAGCTTCAACGACGCAATCTTCATTTATTTCAACTCCTAGAGAATTTGTTTGTTTTTCATTCTTTAAAATCTTTAAAAGTTCACCGTTACCACAGCCTAAATCCAGCACTTTTGCATTTTTTTCAATCAAATTTAAGACAATTTTATAGTTTAAATTAAGATTTTTGGTAGTCATTTTATCCTCTTAAAAAGCTTTTTATTATTTTTGTTTGTTTGTCAAATTCCAATAAAAACGCATCATGCCCGCATTTACTTTCTAATTCAACAAAAGAAACATCTTTATTTATTTTTACTAATGCGTTAACCATTTGTTTTGCTTGTTTGGTGGTGAAAAGCCAATCAGTTGAAAAAGATATAATTAAAAATTTGGATTTTGTATCTTTGAGAGCGTTTTCAAGTGAACCGTATTCTTTAATGGGGTCATAATAATCTAGTGCTTTAGTTATATAAAGATAGCTGTTTGCGTCAAATCTATCTACAAAAATTTGCCCTTGGTGTTCTAAATAACTTTCAACTTGAAAATCTATGCCAAAATCAAAATTTGGTTTATCTTTAAATTCTCTGCCGAATTTTTTAATCATTGCTTCTTCGCATAAATATGTGATATGTCCTATCATTCTTGCTATTGCAAGCCCTGATTCAGGATGTTTTTTATCATAATAATTACCATTATTAAAATTAACATCTGTTAAAATTGCATTTCTCATAACAGCGTTAAAAGCAATCGATTGAGCATTTAGGCGAGCGCTTGAAGCAATTATTATAGTTTTTTCAACAATATCAGGAAATTTTATTGACCACTCGAGAGCCTGCATGCCTCCCATAGAGCCTCCTGCTACTATGAGTTTTTTAATACCAAAAAAGTCAATTAATCTTTTTTGAACGTTTACCATATCTTCAACTGTAATTACTGGAAAATCAAGTGCATAGGGTTTATTTGTTTCAGGATTAATGGATGATGGGCCCGTTGTTCCTTTGCAGCCGCCTAAAATATTTGATGAAATTATAAAATATTTAGAGGTGTCAAAAGCTTTATTTTCCCCTATCATATCATTCCACCAGCCCGGTTTTTTACTGTCTTTATGGTAATAAGCGGCATGCGCATCTCCTGTTAGGGCATGGAGAACTAAAATTGCATTGTCTTTATTTTCATTTAATTTGCCATAAGTTTCATAAGCAATTTCGATATTATTTAAAGTTTTACCGCATTTTAATTTAAGCGGTTCTTTAAGTTTTAGAATTAATGTTTCAGAATATATTTTATTTTCCATAAAGCTATTTTATCATCTACATCTAAAGTATAAAAATTTATTAACTAATGTATAGATTATTAAAAAAAATACTTTAGTTTTCAAAATTCCTGCCGATATGGTATTATATAAACGGCACAAGGATTGGGTATTTATGAGCAGAACTAAAAAAACTAATAATGATGCTTCACTATATACAAGGAGTATAAACCTTTTAGAAGATGATCCTTTAGAAGAAATTTTTGCGCTGAATTTAGGTGATTTTTTTACAGAGCATTTAATAAATCCTGAATTTGTAGAAAAAATATCTAAAAAGGCAAAAGAAAAAGATAAAAAGCAAAGTCTTAAAGAACAATTGAAAGAGCTTATTTCGATTTATTCAATTGATAATACTTTGAGCCTTTTAGGGTTTAACAATAATGAAGATTTTGTTATTTATAATTCCATAGCTAAAACAATAAAATTAATGCTAAATTTAGTTGAATGTAATATATTTTTAGCTAAAAAGAACTTACCTTTATGTCATTCGGGTTCATCAGAAGAAAAAATTTCAAATGAAAATATAACAGATTATATAAAAGAAGTTATGAAAGAGGAAACAGAGCGTGTTTTTGAAAAAGACGGTTTTCAATTTTCCTTGTTTCCGATGAAAAATAATTTTGAATGTATAGGCGTAATTGAAATTGTAAGAAAGATTGAAAGACCCCTAGAATTTGAATACGCTGATTTAATTCAAAATATGGCAGGTCTGTTTGTAACATCTTTAGGACTTCAAAAATTGATTGATGAAGTTAAAAGATTAATATCAGATGATAGTGTTTCAACGCTTGAACTTCAAAATCTTAGAGCTCAATTAACTGCTATTATCGGTGATTTAGGTGATCAGCAACAAGCATTTGTTGAAAAACTAGCTTATGCGGTTGACTTAAAAGGTCAATATAAACGCTCTCATTCAATAGAATGTGCTGAATTATCTCGTGAAATTTGTAATCACATGGGATTAAATGAAAAAACAACCGATTTAATTTATTATGCAGGGTTGCTGCAAAATATCGGTAAAATCACTTTATCAGAAGAATTGTTCACTAAAAAAGATAAATTAACAGATGCAGAATGGAATGAATTGAAAAATTCTCCTAATGTTGGAGTTGATTTATTGATGAATATAAATTTCATGTCTGAAGTTGTTCCATATATTAATTATCAACAAGAAAGATATAACGGTTGCGGATATCCTGAGGGCTTGAGCGGAAATTCCATTCCTTTGGGTTCAAGAATTATTGCGCTAGCCGGTGCATATTGTGCCTTAACTCAAGATAGAATTCATAGAAAAGCCTTAAGCAACAAAGAGGCTCTTGAAATAATAAAACAAGAATCGGGTATAAAATGGGATCCAAATATTGTTGATGTTTTATTGGAGATAAAGGCTGAAAAATAAAACAAAATAATTATATTTATGATAAAATCTTGGTATTATTTATGCCAAGATTTTTTAAATAGAGGAATAAAAATGATTATTTTAAATAAACCCTACGTATCTGATTTTTTAATTGAAACAATAAAAAAGAATGGTTTTAGTGTATTAGATAATGAAATTGCAAGAAAATATTTTAATAGCGAAAATTTATTATCAGATGAAAAAGCAGTTGAGGTTTCTAAAAATGAGCCGATTTATTCAAATTCTGAAAATTCGATTGATTGGGTTGTAGAGAATTTAAAAAATTCAGATATTTCAAAAATGATTAAAATAAGCAAAGATAAGGTTTTATTCAGAGAATCATTAAGAAAAATCTACCCTGATTATTATTTTAGAAAAGTTACATTAGATGAAATTAAAAATATAAAAATTAATGAATTAAAATTTCCTTTTGTTTTAAAACCAAGTGTAGGCTTTTTGAGTTTTGGGGTTTATCCTGTTAAAAACGAATTTGAATGGAAAAATGTGGTTGAAAAAATAAATAAAGACATTGAAAAACTAGCAGGTTTTTTCCCAAAAAGCGTTGTAGATATGTCTGATTTTATTATTGAAGAAATGATAGATGGAGAAGAATATGCGCTTGATGCTTATTATGATAAAAATGGTGAAGCTGTTATATTAAATATTTTTCATCATCCGTTTTTTGATGATAAAGATGTATCTGATAGGGCTTATTATACTTCTAAAAAGATTATTGAAACATATCATGATAAATTAAAAGTTTTGTTAGATGAAATCGGCAAAGAAATCGGATATAAGAATTTTCCGTTTCATATTGAATTAAGAATAAATGAAGATAAAATTATTCCGATTGAAGTTAACCCAATGCGTTTTTGCGGATGGTGCATAACTGATATTGCTCAAAATGCTTGGAATATAAATGTTTATGAATATTTTTTAAAACAATTAAAACCAAACTGGCATGAAATATTAAAAAATTCAACCGATGATTATTTTTATTTCACAATGGGTGATATTCCATCTTCGATGGATAAAAAAATGATTAAATCAGTTAATTATGAGAAATATTTAAAAAATATTTCAAATCCTTTAGTGATAAGAAAAATTGATTATAAAAATAATCCTGTTTTTGCGATTGTTTTTGCAAAAACTTCATCAATTGATGAGATAAAAAATATTCTAAAATTAGATATGAAAGAGTTTATTGAGCTTTAAAAACACTAATACCCTTAATTCCTTTTTGTTTAGAATATCTTATAATTTGATTGATGTCATTAATATTGCTTTCAGGTGCCAAATTTATCGTTTTTGAAATTTGTCCGTCAGTATATTTTTGTGCAGTTGCTAAAGTGTCGATTTCATTATAATAATTAAGCGATTTATTTTTATGTGGTTCAATTGATGGAGTTGTTTTTAATAGTCTTGAAATTGTTCCTGTGGGCGAAATTGCGGTTTTTAAACCGTTTGAATTTACTTCTTTTTTAATAATTTTAAGACAATTTTCTAAAATTTCATTTGCATTTTTTTCTCCATAATTATATCCAAGATAATCAAGAAGTTTTTGATAGCCTAAAACTCCTATAAAACCGTCAGACGCAATATTTTTAAAACCTTTAGATAATAAATTTGCGCTATATTTTAAAAGCTTATAATTTATAGTATTGGTTTTTTTATCATAAAATTTAGATAAATTAATCTGTGCTAATTTTAGACCTTGGTTCTCTTTTAATTCTGCTGCAGCACAGCAATCACAAAGATAATTTTCATTGTTTGAAAAAATTATGGCAGGTTCACCTGATTTTAGCATTGAAGATAAAAGATTATTATAAATTGTTTTTGCATTTACTTTAGAACCGTTTTTTAAGATTAAATCTTTATTATTATCAACTTTAGTTAAAAAATCATCATTTATTATAACCGATAAATCAAAGCACCAGTTTTTGTAGTCTTTATTATCTTTTAAATGAATAAAATCAAGAATTTTGGGATGATTTATCGGCAACAATCCTATTAATGCAGGAGGACGAGAAAGCGAGCTTTCTCTAAATTTAAAATATTTATTTATCTTTTTAATTTCATCAGTTGGGTTTTGAAAATCTTTAAAATTAATCCCGATTCCAAAACCGTTTTTAATTGAATTTTCTAATAAAACACAATGTGATAGAGTTGTTTTTTTTGGGTTTAATTTTATTGCAACTGCGCTTTTTGGGTCATTAAGATTTGAATAAGCATTGCTTGATAGGCTAACATAGCCTCCTTTTAAAAGGGTGGAAAAATTTTTTTTATCATTAGAATTTGAAAAAAGTTTATTTGAAATATTATCAAAAAAATCATTGATATTTTGATTTTGGTTTATGATTTTTCTTTGAATTAAAACTTTTTTATCTATATTTGGATTTTCAAAAGCACAAAAATCATTCCTATAAGCTGGATTTATCTTGGGAATGTAGTTATATTTTATTGATTTAATTGGCTGAGTTGGCAATATTTGAAGCATTTTATAGATTTTTTAGGTCTTGAGTAGCGTCAAGCTTTTTAACAAGAGCTTTGATATCTCCTTTTAGTTTAAAATATTCTTGGAATTTTTTTGTCGTTCTAATATTAAAACTTCTTCCGTTTTTATCTTTTGTTCTTGAAATTAGCCCTTGTTCTAATAATTCTGCAATATGTTCATAAGCACTTGGGCGAATTTCTTTTAAATAAGATTGTCTTATAGGTTCTTTTAGCGCAATTACCGTTAAAGTTTTTAAAACTGCGGGTTTTAATTCAACAGGACATAATTTTTCAACTATATCCATGTGTTCTGCTTTAACTTGGATAATATATCCGTCTTCATCATCAATTTCCAGTGCACCGTTTCTGGAAGAATAATCAAACATTAAATCCAAAAGCGCACTTTCAACTTGTTCAACATCAATATCTATAATCTGAGCAATTTCATCAGGGTGCATTGCTCTTGATGTTATAAATAAAACAGCTTCTATTTTTGATTTTAATACTTCAGGTTCCATTTTTAATTTTCTTTCTTGGTTTTATTTTGTTCTTTTTTTACGAACAATTTTCCATAAAATTCATCTTGATAAAGTTCACATTCTTCTTCACGAGCCAAGAACAATAATGCAATAAAAGCTGAACTTCTATCAAATCCTAAAAGGCAAAGCTCTCTTAATTCAATATTTTCTTCTCTTTGAAAAATCTGCACAAGATTTTGGCGCATTTTTTCAACAACTTGTTCAACATATTCTTCATGGGCTAATTCTTTAATATCAGAAGCTTTTAAATTAGCATAGTTTCGAACGCGCCTTTCTTTTCTATCCAGCGCAGATTTAATTGCATATTTTTTTTCTAATTCTTCATAAAATTGAATATGGCGGATTAAATCTTTTAAGGTTACCGTTCTTTTTCTATTTAATCTTACTGATGTTCTTCTTTGTAAAACCTCATCAAATGAAACAACATTGTTTGTCGGTATTTGCATTTGTTCATAATCAAGTTCATCATTGAAATCATCTTCAAAATAATCTTCAGGTTCCATTTCAAAATCATTAATGGAAATTCCTTGCAAGATATCGGATTTAATTTTTAAAAGAGTGGATGAAAATAAAATAGCTTTTCCGACAAAACGAAGATTGTCTTGTTTTAATTCAGAAATTCGCTTCATGTATTTATCATACAAATCAACAATATCAATGTTCCAAGGGTCAATTTTGCCCATTTTAACTAAATCAAGGATGATTTCAATGGCGTCTGTTTGAACATTTTTTTTAATACCGGTATTTGAAATAAACTCAATATTATCACCAAAATCAACTGTGCCATCAAGCACTTTGATTTCATCATACATATTTTTATTATTACCGTAAAACTCGCTAACTGCTTCAGACATTATTCATCCTTTATTTTAATTCCTGAGATTTTTGTAACCCCTTTGTCTTTTTGAGTTACACCAATCATTCTGTCTGCATTATCAAGCATCGGTTTTCTAAGTGAAACAACGATAAATTGAGCAGTTTTAGATTGATTGGTGATGATTTGAGCCAATTTTTCAACATTTGGTCCATCAAGGTGCATATCAACTTCATCAAATGCATAAAATGGTGCGGGCAGATATTTTTGAATTGCAAACACAAAAGCAAGCGCTGTTAGAGATTTTTCCCCGCCTGACATACCGGCAAGTTTTTGGTTTCTTTTATCTCTTATGTTTGCAACAAAAGTTAAACCGCCCATAAACGGATCTTCTTCATTTTCTAATGATAGAGAACCTGAGCCTTGAGAAATTTGTTCAAAAACTTCTTTGAAATTGTTGTTTATTGCATGATAAGCTTCAAGGAAAGTTTCTTTTTTTAGCCCTTGATAGCCATTCATCCTTGTTTTGATTTCATTTTTTTCATTGTTTAGAGTTTCAACTTTTTCTTTATAAGAATTTTGACGTTCTAAAACTGCGTCATATTCTGTTAGAGCTCTCATGTTAACAGGTTCTAATTCTTCCATTTTCTTTTGCAGTTTAGAAATTTTAGAATTGATTTCATCAAGAGAAATTTCTGTTTGCTCAAGCTCTTTTGGATTAATTCCGATTTCATTAAATTCTTTTAAAATATTTTCTAAAATCGGCTCTAATTCGCGTCTTCTTGCTTTATAGCTTTCTTCTTGTTCTAATAATCTTTCGATATCATCTTGAATTTTATTTTTAGAGGTTTTAGAGTTCAATAATTCTTCTTGTAGTTCATCTCTTTTTTGTTGTAATTCAACAAGGTTTTTACCCAGTTCAAGAATTTCTTTTTCAAGCTTTTCAAGAACTTCTTTTAGAGATGAAATTTCTTTTTCAAATTGTTCTTTTTCGGTTTTTAGATTTTCATTATCACTTGTTAATTTTTTAATATCATTTTCACGAGTTGAAATTTGACTTTGTTGGAATTTGATTTGGTTTTTATCTTTTTCAATGTCATTTTCCTTTGTCATTATTGCTTTTTCAAGGTCTTTTATATCTTGTTCAACTCCTGTTGTTTTTTCTTTTAATTTTTTTAATTCACCCTCATCAATTAATTTTTCAACAGCTTCAAGTTCTTCTTGGAGGCTTTGTGTTTGTTCATTTAATTTAATGTGTTTATTTTCAATTAAATCAAGTTCACGAGATAATTTTGTATTTTTTTCTTTTAATTCTTTTAAAAGTTTTTCGCCGTCAGAAATAATATTTGAACTTGACTCATTATTTGAAATAAGGTTTTTAAGCTCAATTTTAGCCCCATTTAGAGTATTTAGGGCGGTTGAGTGTTTTTGTCTTATGTTATCCAATCTTCTCTCTAAATCTTTTTCTTTTTGAGCTAAATCTCTTGATGATTGTTCTAAATCTTTTAGTGCTTTTTTGTATTTTTCCAGTTCTCTTTCTTGGCTTTTATCAAAAAATGAAGCATTTTTCTTTTTGGCACCACCTGTTATAAGACCGCTTTTTTCCGTTATATCGCCATCAAGGGTTACTACTCTATATTTACCTGCTAATTTTTTAGCGCAGTTTTCATCTTCTACAACAATGGTTTCACCAAGTGCAAAATAAAATGCATCAAGATATTTATCATCAAAATCAATTAAGTTGATTGCAAAATCAATAACACCTTTTTCTTTTGGCAGTGATAATCTATTTGGTGTTTTTTTGATTATGCTTAAAGGAATAAAAGAGGCTCTATCTCTACCCAATGAACGCAAGACCTGAATTGCTTTATAAGCAACATCTTGATTATCAACAACGATTGAATAAGCTCGAGCGCCCATTGCAACATTAATAGCGTCAATATATTCACCTTCAACATCGGCTAATTGAGCCAAAGGCTGATGAACACCCTCAATATGTGCATTTAAAACTGATTGAATGCCTGAACCTTGCCCTGCTGTTTTATAAGCATTTTTATTTGCATCCAAGATTGCTATTCTTTTTTGTGCTTGTTGGATTTTATAGAATGAATCTTCTTTTTGTGCTTTTGTTTTATCTAATTCTTCGAAGGTTTTTGTTTGAATTATTTTGCATTCTTCAACCTCTTTAGATAGTGTTTCAATTTGAAGATTTAATTTATCTTTTTCATCTTCAAAGATTTTGGATGAATTTAAAAGTTTTTCAATTTGAGTTTTTGTTTGATTGATTTTCTCAGAATTATTTTTGTATTCACTCTCAAGAGGCAGTTGTTCTTTTATTAATTCTGTTTCTTTATCTTTTAGAGTTTCTATTTCTTTTTTTAATTTATTTCTGTTTTGGATGTGTTCATCAGCAGATTTATTTAATCCTGTCATTTCTGTGATGATTTTATTCAGTTCTTCTTTTTTTGCTTTTAGAGAAGCATTTAATTCATCAAGCTCTTTATTTTTTTCTTCAATTGCGTTTGTGTATTCTTCAATTTTTTGTTTTTGAACTTCGATACCGTTTTTATAGCCCTCGATAGATTTAAGATTATCAAGCGTTGTTTTATCACATTGAGCTATGGCAGATTTTTTGCGCTCAACTTCACCTTTTTTTTCTTCTAAAAGTTTTTTAACTTCAAGTTGTTTTTCTTCTCCTTGAGCTTTAACTTTTGAATTTATTTCGTCATATTTTATTTTAAGGTCTTCAATTTTAGTTGTTGCTTCTTTTAGCTTTTCGTTTAATTCTTTTTTTGTTTTTGTTGCCATTAAAATATTTTGATGTACAAGCTCTAAGGAACGAACGGTATCAAAGTATTTTGCACTTTGAATTTTTGTTTCAAGCTCTGTTTTTTCGTCTTTAAATTTTTTGTATTTAAGCGCAACTTCTCTTTCTTGTTTTAATTGTTCAATTCTATTATCTATTTCATTAATTAAAATTGTATCGTTTGCAATTTTATCTTCAACATTTTGTATTTGTTCGCTTGCAAGAGCAATTTTTCTGTCAAAATCGGCTGTGCCTGCGATTTCGTCAATGATTTTTCTTCTCTCAATAGCAGAACATCTTGTAATTTCTGTAACATCCCCTTGCATCATAACATTGTAGCTGTTTGGAGAAATATTATATTTTTCTAATTCTAAATGGATTTGAGTTAAACTGCAGGGTTTATCATTATAGTAATAATTAGACTGAACACCGTTTTTGCCTTTTTTAACATATCTTCTTATTGAAAATTCTTCTCCGTTTTCATTTGCAAAAACAACCTTAACGCTGGCTTCACCGCGTTTATTATGGTTAGAGATTAAATCCGCCACACCTTGTTCAGAGCGCAATGAGCGAGCTGTTCTTAAACTTAGGGCAAAAAGAATGCTATCTATAATATTGCTTTTTCCTGAACCGTTTGGACCGGAAACAGCTGTAAAACCTTGCATTAAAGGAATATTAACCTTAGATGCAAAAGATTTAAAGTTATCAATTTCGAGTTCTTTTATATACATTGTCTTTTAAATACTTAGCTAAACCCCATAGTCTGCGTATCTTAATTACACTATAAAAGTTGTCATGCTGTCAAATTTTATATAAAAATTCATATCTGTTAACTATATAGTTTTGTTTTTTAAAACCATTTTTTGTTTTTTGTTTATTTAGGGTGATATATTTATCTTTTAAGATGTTAATTCTATGAATTGGGAAGAACATAAAATTAGCTCTGCCTATGACTCTATCTTGTGATAAAAAGCCCCAAAATCTGCTATCTTGTGAATTAGAGCGATTATCCCCCATCATAAAATAATTATTTTCAGGGATTATAAAAGGCCCGCAAAACATTCTATCAGAGCATGGTGTCCAGATTTCTTTTGAGCTTATATAAGGTTCATTAAGCGCAACATCATTAATATAGACTCTGTATTCATTTGTGTAGTCATCATATTTAATTTCAAATTTGTCTTTAGGCATGCCTACAACTCTTTTTATGAATGCTACATCTTTACACATTATGCCTGATAATCTTGTAAAAATTGCCCAAGGTGAATTAGAAAGATTTTCTTCGGGCGGATAGAAAACCAAAATATCCCCTCTTTTAATTTCTTTATGCGGATATTCAAGTTTTTCAACAAATACTCTATCATGCTCCATAATAGTGGGGCGCATAGAACCAGATGGAATCCATCTTAATTCCCCTATAAAGTACCTTATAGCTATAACGCAAACTAATACAAAAACGATTGTGTTGATTATTTCTCTTGTTGCGCTTGTTTGCTTTTCTTCTTGAATGCTTTCATCAAAAAATATTTTTCTTAAAAAATATCCAATTCCTTTTTCTTTGGTTTTCTTGAAAAGTGTTATTGTATTTTCTTTTTGTTTTTTGATGAAGTTTGAGAGATTTTCTTTTGTTTCCTTGTTTAGTTTTTTGTTATCGCAAATTAAATATAAAATTATTGCCCATAAAAATAATGAAACAAAAAGAACTCCCAAAAATTTTAAAAATGCACTATACGGGCTTGAATATGTGTCATTTAGGGCTTTTACATCAATAAGCTTTATGTTTGGATATTTTTCTAAAATGTAGTCATTGATTTTATTAAAGAGTTTGTTTTTATTTTCTTTCACAAGATATGGAAGTGTAACATATAAAGAATTTTCAATTTTTTCTTTATCTGAATCATAAATTACATATTCTTCTTTGTTTTGTGTGTTAATTGAGCTATATTTTATTTTGCAGCTTAAAAGCTGTTTTTCTATATCTTTTATATCGATATTTTCGTTTTTATATGAATATTCAAGAATTGTACCTCTTTTAAGGGTATAATTCAGAGTTTGAAAATTTTGATTATATATAAAAACAACAATCGAAAAAACAACTAAAAATAATAATAACTTAGCATTTTTTTTAAAGAAAGATGAAATTTTTTCTTTTGTTTTATTTATTAATTCCAAAATTAACTCCTTAGTGTGTAATTTGTAAGCTCAATCAGTGATTTTTTATATATGCTGTTTTCAATTTCATTTAGATGATATAGAGCCTTATTTTTATATTTTTCAATATATTTTTCTGATTTTAATATGTATTCATTAAAATCAGAAGATAAATATTTTTCAAAATCCAAAGGGTTGATTTTCTTTTCTATAAAAAACAATAAAAATGGAAGCGTGTAGTTTTTTTGCTTGGCGTCATAAAAATTTTTAGATTTTATATCTGAAACATCATTTTTTATTTGAAAAGCTATTGAATAATTTTTCATAAATTCCAATAAGTTTTCTTTAATAGGTTCATTTTGTTCTTTAAGAGTAAAAAGCGCCTCAAGCCCAACAACAAAAAGATTTCCTGTTTTATTGAATGACTTTTCAATATATAAATTAATATCGTTTGTGTTATTTAAAATATTTTGATTGATTTCACCAAGAATCGTGTTTTTGATTCTTTTTGAATATATTTTTATGATTTCAAGACTTGTTTTGCTTAATATTTCAAGAGCAATTGCTAAAAGTAAATCGCCCTCAAGAACAGCAATTTTTGAGCTATATTTTGAATTAAAGGTTTCAAGATTTCTTCTTTTTGTTGAATCATCAATAATATCATCATGGATTAGTGAAGCATTATGGATTATTTCTGATAAAAGAGCAATGTCAAAAATGATTTCATCTTTTAAATTTAATATTTTAGCAAATAAAAAAACAAAAATAGCGCGCAATCTCTTGGCATTTTGAAACATAAAATCTTTTAAATGATTATTAAAGGGATTGGAGTTATCTATTAAACAATCATTAAGCTTTTCTTCAAAAACTTTTAAGTTTTTTTCTATTGGAAGTGCGATTTTTTTTATTCTTTCATCCATTTTAAATTATAAATTTGCCGTCTTTATATATTAATTTATCGTCTGCGTAGATTTCGCCGTTATTTTTCATATTTTTAATCATATCCCAATGAAGCCCTGATTGATTTTTGCCGCCTGCTTCAGGATAGCTTGAGCCAAGAGCCATATGAATTGAGCCGCCTATTTTTTCATCAAAAAGAATATTGCCTGTAACATTTTGTATTCTTTCATTTGTTCCTATGGCAATTTCACCTACAAAACGAGAACCTTCATCCATATTTAGCATACTTTGAAGAAAATCATCTCCAAATTCAGCACTTGCTTCAATTACTTTTCCATCTTTAAGAGTTAGATAAACTTCTTTAGAAGTTGAGCCATGGTAATTTTGAGGAAAATCAAAATATATCTTTCCATTTGCGCTATCTTCAACAGGGGATGTGAAAATTTCTCCATCAGGAAAATTCATATTCCCTGAACAAGGAATCCAAGTCCTACCTTCTGTTGAAAAAGATATATCGGTTTTATCGCCTTTAATTCTTAGTTTTGTGGTTTTATTTAAAATATCTGCTATTCTTTTTTGCTCTTGTTCAATTTCAATCCATTTTTGAGTTGGGTTGTCGAGGTCAAGATAGCATGAATTTATCAGAAATTCAGAATATTCTTCAAGGCTCATTGAGGCTTCTTGTGCAAGTGCGTTTGTTGGATAATCAGCTATAACCCAGCGCATATCGCCATTTGCTGAGCGTTCCAACCTTTTAGCTAATATTGGTCTTGAAGCTTTTGAGCGTTTTGCAAGTTTTGTTGTATCGGCGTTTGCCATGTTTTTGATATTAGAGGGCGCTCCAATAAATATCATAACATCAGCTTTTTCAACTTCTGTTTTGGACATTTCATCAATATATTCCAATTGTTCATCAGATGCATATTTAATAAATGTTTCTGCTAGTTCATCCATTGATGTTCTTACAATTGGGTTTGCACCATTAATTAAACAAAGCTTATAGATTTCTTTAACCAATGGTTGTGCTTCATAGCCTCTTGCGTAGATTATAACTAAATCGCCTTTAGCTACTTTTGTTGAATAATTAACAAGCACGTCTGCATATTTATTGATGATTGGATTATACATTAGTTTTCTCCGTCGTTTTCTTCCATGGCGCCATGGTAGGCTGCTTTATATCTTAGTGTGCAACCTCTTTTTGAGGTTCTTACAAAGTTAACTAAGTTATCAACATATTTATTGCCTTTAAATTCCTTTTCAATCAATTCAAGGGCTTGTGTTGTATTATATTGTTCATTTCTTAAAATTCTAATTGCCTTATGGATTGCATCCCTTGACTCTTTATCTACGCCTTTTCTTCTTAAACCTATGGCATTTAGTCCTATTGGTAAGCAAGGTATGCCTTCAGCCTTACAATAAGGAATAATATCAAGTCTTGCAGCTGAAGCCCCTGAAATAATTGCCATATCACCAATTCGAAGATTTTGGTGAAATACGCTCATTCCACCTAAAAATGCACCAAAACCAACATGACAATGACCGCCGATTGTTGCAGCATTTGCCATTATAACATTGTCTTTTAGTTCGCAATTGTGAGCAACATGAGAATATGCCATAAGCATACAGTTGTTTCCTATTATTGTGTTTGTGTTTTCACCTGAGGCTCTGTTTACTGTTGCAAATTCTCTTATCCAGCAATTTTCGCCAATAATAACACCTGTTTTTTCGCCTTTATAGCCTAAATCTTGAGGCTCTCCACCGATTGAGGCAAATGGTGAAATTCTTGTATTTTTACCAATATGTGCAAATTGAATATTTGCGCTTTCTCCGATTTTGCAACCTTCTTCAATAACAGTGTCTTCTCCTATGATTGCATAAGCTCCTATTTCAACATCCGCTGCAATTTTAGCTGATTCGTGGATTATGGCTGTCGGATGAATTTTATTTGATGTCATTTTATTTGTTCCTTATTTTAATGCTACTGTTAGTGTTGCTTCTGTGCAAAGTTTTCCGTCAACATAAGAACGACCTAAACACTTTGCAATCGGGCCTTTAACTTTTAGGCATTCTGTTTCCATTTCAAGTTTATCGCCGGGGCGAACAATGTTTTTAAATTTAGCATTTTCAACACCTGCAAAAAGTGTTAATTTGCCTTTGTATTGATCCATGGTCATTAAAATCGGAGCTGAGGTTTGAGCTAGTGCTTCAATTTGTAATACCCCAGGCATTATCGGATTATTTGGGAAATGTCCTTGAAAAAAAGGTTCATTAAAAGTTACGTTTTTGTAGCCTTTTGAATATTTACCGGGGACACATTCTGTTATTCTATCTACAAGTAAGAAAGGATACCTGTGAGGTAGCATTTCAAGAATTTCACTATAATCAAGCGAAATTGGTGTTATAATTGAATCCATTTTATCTCCTTTATTTTATTTGGTTAATTTTTCTTTAAGAATTTTTGCAGTTTGACAATGATAGCCATGCCCTGCTTCTTTGGCTATTATATTGGCTTTTAATTTTAAAGGATTATATCCTGTTAAATATAGGTCACCTATTATATCGAGAATTTTATGTTTAGCCGGTTCATAAGGACTTCTTAAGGGTACTGTATAGGTTCCATCATCAATCAAACCAACCGTATTTTCTATTGTTACGCCTTTTGAATATCCCGCTGCTTGGAATTTTTCAAGGTCTTTTAAATAGCCAAAAGTTCTTGCTTCAATAATCTCATCAAGATTTTTATCAAGGTCAAGATTAACCCATCTGTTATTTAAATCAGGATGATTAAAGTTAACCAGATATGTAATATTGGTTTTTTCTTCATTTGTTGGAGTAATTAAAATTGTTGAATTTTTATTTTGGAATACTATTGTTTCCTTTAAGGGTTCAATAGCTTCACTTTCTCCAACAAAGCCGATTTTATTAAACTCTTCAACCCATTTTTTTGAACTGCCGTCAAAAATTGGCATTTCAAAACCTTGTGAATTGAAATATACATCTAGTGCATCAATTTCACATATTGCACAAGCTGCCATAAAATGTTCTATAAGAGCAATTTTGTTTTTTGCTCCGTTTTCAACATCAGCAACAATTGTGCAGTGCTCAGTTGAAACAACATTTTCAATTTTAGCTTCAATTTCAGCATTGTTAATGTAAAAACGTATTCCTTTTTTGTCTGATGGTTTTATTGTAATTTCAACAGGAGCTGCAAACATTAGCCCTGCACCATTTAGTGTTAAGTTAGATTTTAGCGTCTTCATTTAAAAATTTCTCATAATCTTCTAATAAATGTTGATATTTTTTATATTTTTGTACCATGATTTCTGCTTCATCAAGATATTTTAGTCTCTTAATGAAATCTTTTCTTAAAACAGCAGGAGCACCCATAATAACTGATTTTCTCGGGAATGATTTTGTAACACCTGCTTGAGCAAGAATAATTGAATCTTCGCCTATTTCAACGTGATCTTTTAAACCTGCTTGGCCTGCTATAACAACTCTATCTCCGATTGTGCAGCTTCCTGCAATACCAACTTGAGATACAATTGTACAGGCTTTACCTATTTTGCAGTTATGACCAATCATAACAAGGTTGTCGATTTTTGTTTGAGAACCTATTATGGTATTTTCTATTGTTCCTCTGTCTATTGTTGTATTAGCGCCGATTTCAACATCATCACCAATTTCAACAGATCCCAAAGATGGAATTTTAAATACTTTTACTTCAGTATTTGTTTCTTTGATTGCACCTTGTTCTCTTGCTTGTTCAATATTGCTTGGGGCTTCCGTTACAAAAGAAAAACCGTCTGCTCCAAGACTGACACCATGATGTAGTATGCAGCGAGAGCCGACTTTTACTCTGTCACCAACATTTACTGATGGATGAAATAAACAGTCTGAACCGACAACAGCACCTTTTCCAATATAAACATTTGGCATAAGAGCAGTGTTATCACCAATTACTGCGTCTTTTGAAATTACAACATTAGCACCAATTGAAACATTTTTGCCGATTTTAGCGCTTTCATCTATAACAGCAGTTGGATGAATTTCTCTTGGAGTGTCAGGTCCAACATAAAAAGCATTTAACAATTTCATAAATGCAAGTCTTGGGCGTTCTACTTCAATAGTTGAAATACCGTCAAGATTAACTCCTAATGGAACTAAAACAGCCTTTGCTTTTGATTGAGCAATATTTTCAATTTCATCTTCATTCATTGCAAGTGCTAAGGTTGTTTCATCCGCTAATTTCGGAGGAGCAACTTTATCAATTGTAACATCATTTACTTTTGTTAAAATACCGCCTGTCAGTTGAGCTAAGTCTTCCAAGCTAAACTTTTTTTCACCCATTATTGGCACTCCCTCATATAACTAGTCTTTTAAACTTATTTTATAACAACAAAAGAAAAATTGCTATTTTTTTAATAAAAGTTTTACTTGTTTTCAATTTTTTTTATAACATTTGTTGTGGATTTTCCTTCAACAAGGCTTATAAATTCAACTTTTCCATTGTTTTTTAAGACCGTTTTTGCTTCAGGGAGTGTTTCAATGGTGTAGTCTGCTCCTTTTGTGTATATATTTGGTTTGATTTCATCTAAAAGTTTTTCAGGCGTATCTTCATCAAAAATAACAACATAATCCACAAAGCCAAGTTCTGATAAGAGTTCGGCTCTGTCTTGCTCGTTATTTATGGGGCGAGTTTCGCCTTTTAATCTTTTGACAGAACCATCTGAATTTAGCCCTATAATTAAAATATCACCAAATTGTGCGCTTTTTTTAAGATATCTTACATGACCTATGTGTAATATATCAAAACATCCGTTTGTAAAAACTATTTTTTTATTTTCTTTTTTTAAATTTTCAACTGTTGAAATAATATCTTTTCTATTTATTACTTGTCCCATTTTTTTCCTTTTAAAAAGCCGCCTTATGAAGGCGGCTTATAAATTTATTTTGCCTTTTTTTCAGAATTGTTTTTTTGCTCTTGAGCTTTAATTTGTTCAGCCAGTGCTTCATCTAATTGTTTTTTAATGTTTTTAGGATTGATTGAATCATCCATATATTCAATAGTTGCATTTTGCTTTAAGCCTTCAAGAAATTTTTGGAAAGCTTGAAATTTATTTTGTCTTGTTAAGAATGTTTTAATATCCGCACTCACTGTTGATAGGGGTTGATATCCTTTTGCTGCTTTATCTTTAACTATGATAATATAGTAGCCTTGCGGTGTTTTGATTAGAGGGCTAACCACTCCAACTTTTTGTGAAAAAGCAACATCAGCTAACTCTTTACCAAGTGCACCTTTTGTTACAAATCCTATATCTCCGCCATTTTGTGCACTGTTTTTATCTTGAGAATATTCTTTAGCTAATGCAGCAAAATTAGCAGGGTTTTTAGCTGCCTTTGCTTGAACTTCTTTAGCTAAATTTTCTTGTTTAGCTATTTCTTCTTTAACTTTTTCATCAATATTAGCACTTGATAATTTAGCCTCTTTATCAGCTTCAGTTATATTTTTCTTAATTTCATTTTCATTACATGAAATTAAGATTTGTGAAAGTTTAACTCTTTCAGGTTGTTCAAATTGAAATTTATTTTGATTATAGAATTTTTTAACATCATTATCTGTTACTTTTGTTTTTGTAATAGAGTCAACCAATTTGTCTATTTTAACTTCATTTGCCATATCGCTTTTTAGACGTTCATCAGATATATTGTTTTCTTTTAAAATCTTTTTAAATTGTTCTTCTGAACCGATTTGAGCAATTATTTGTTTTTTCTTTGCTTCAATTTCTTCATCTGTTGCGCTGATTTTTCTTTTTTCAAATTCTTGAGATAATAATTCTCTTGCAATTAAATCGTTTGTGTATCTCTCTTTTAAAGACAATACAGCATAGCTGTCATCTTTTTTAATTTCTTTAGGTGCATTTTTGAATTGCACATCTTTAATTTTATTGAAGTCTTCATAGTATTGTGCTTTTGTAATTTCTTTTCCGTTGATTTTTAATACAACGTCATTGCTTTTTGTGCAAGCGCAAAATAGCATCATAGAGCACAAAAGAGTAACAGCTAATTTTGTAAACTTCATTTTTTCCTCCTAATATATAGATTATTGATTATTTACTTTGAAACTTAAAACTACTTCAGATATATAATAAAACAAATCTGACAATTTGTTAAATATTTCATCAAAATTATCTTCACGTTTATTCATAAGAAGTATTCCTTTTGTTTTATTAAGGTTTTTGGGTGGTTGAGAAAAGTTAAAATATCTTGTATATTTTGAATCTATTTTTGATTTTAAAATATTCCATTCTTGTATAGTATAAGGGGTGTTAATTCTGATAAAATTGCCCGCTTGTCTTACTGCGCTTATATTGGCTTGTGTTGCAAGTATTCTTAATTTAACAAGTTTAATTATATTTTCAACACACTCAGGGATAGTTGAAAATCTGTCTTTAAAATTAAGCTTCATATCATCAAGCTCAGAAATTGATGTAACATCGGATAATCTTTTATATTCAAGAATTTTTTGTTCATAAGTTTGTGCCCAATCGTCTGGAACATAAGCATCTGCATTAATATCAATTATAGCCGGTTCTTTTTTTGGCTCAGGTTTTTCATATGGGTTTTTATTTTGTTTTTGTTTAATATCATCAATGCACTCAGCTAATAAATTACAATATGTATCAAATCCGACATTAACCATTTGTCCGTGTTGGTGTGTTCCTAAAATATTTCCTATGCCTCTTATTTCTATATCCCTTAAAGCGATTTGATAACCGCTTCCAAGGCTTGTAAAGTCTTTAATTGAATCTAGTCTTTTTTTGGCTTGTTCATTTAATTCTTTTGATTTTTTATAAAAACAAAAACAATAGGCTTGTCTATCTGAACGACCTACTCTGCCTCTTAATTGATATAATTGAGCTAAGCCAAACCTATCGGCATCGTGGATTATCATTGTGTTTGCGTTTGGAATATCAAGTCCTGATTCAATTATTGTTGTAGATAGCAAAATATCAAATTCTTTTTGTTCAAAACCGCAGATGATATTTTCCAATTCTTTTTCGTTCATTTGCCCGTGAGCTATTGCAATTCTGGCGTTTGGAACAATGGAGGATAATTTTTCGCTAAATTTATTAATTGTTTCAACCCTGTTATAAAGATAGAAAACTTGCCCATCTCTTTGCATTTCTTGATTAATTGCATTTTTAACATAGTTTTCACTAAATTCACCAACATAAGTTTTAATAGGAAGCCTGTTTTTGGGAGGGGTGTTTATAATAGATAAATCTTTTAAACCTGATAGCGCCATATTAAGGGTTCTTGGAATAGGAGTGGCACTAAGAGATAGAACATCAATATTTTCTTTAAATTTTTTGAGTTTTTCTTTATGTCTTACTCCAAATTTGTGTTCTTCATCTATAACTAAAAGTCCAAGCTTTTTAAAACTAATGTCGTCTGATAAAAGCCTATGGGTTCCGATTATGGCATCAATTTTGCCTTCATTTATTTCTTTTACAATTTCATTTTGTTCTTTTTTAGAACAAAATCTGTTTAAAACTTTTATTTTGACATCGAAAGGCTCAAATCTTTGTCTTATGGTTTCAAAATGTTGCATGGTAAGAATTGTTGTAGGGGCAATTAGCGCTGTTTGATAACCTGACATAATTGCTTTAAACATTGCTCTTAGTGCAATTTCAGTTTTGCCAAAACCTACATCAGCGCAAATTAATCTATCCATGGGTTTTGAGTCTTCCATGTCTTTTTTTGTTTCAATTATTGCTTTCATCTGATCGGGCGTTTCGGTGTATTCAAAATTTTCTTCCATTTCATATTGCCAATTGGTATCAGGTTCAAATTCAATTCCTTTTGCGATTTTTCTTTTGGCATATAAATCTAATAAATCATAAGCGATTAATTCAACTTCTTTTTTGGCTTTTGTTTTTGTATTTTCCCAAGAAGCACCGCCCATTTTGGATAATTTTGGTTTTTGAGAGGACACTCCTCTATATCTATTTAAAAGATTTATTTGTTCGGCAGGCATGAAAAGCTTGTCTGTTCCTTGGAATTGAATTTCAAGGTAATCTTTTTGGTTGTCATCTATTGTTTGTTTAACTATGCCATTATAAATACCAATCCCATGGACATAATGGACAACATATTCGCCGATTTTTATATCGTTAATTGAATCGATGTAATCTTGAGTTTGCTTGTTTGAATAATATTTTTTTGTGGTTATATCTCTATTGTGTTTATTAAAAAGTTCTTTATCAGATAAAAATAAAATTTTATCTTGTGATATTTTTTCATCTTTTGAAATTGCTCCTCCTGAAGCTATATCAGGAAAATAAAAAATATCATCTGAAAAAATTTCAAGTTCATCAAAAATATGTTTTAATCTGGTTGGGAAATTTGTACAGATGTAAATCTTAAACCCATCATTTAAATATTTTTTAATAAAATTAGAAATATCTGAAATATTGGTGGATAAAATTGGAGGCAGAGATAAATCAAATTCAATTATTTTATCCCAATCATCAGATAAAAAATTATCAAGGCCTATGATTTTAAATTTTTTGAGTTGTTTTAAAAATTCTTCCTCGTTAGTGTGGTTTAGTTTTAAAAGAGGAAGTTTTAATTTTGAATTAATCGAATCAATATAATTTTGATTATAGGTTTCATCTATGTTTTTATATTTTGATAAAATTTGACTTGTTTCATTGAAAACTAAAACATAGTCATTAAAAAAATCTAATACAGATGAAGTTTTATCGCAAAAATAATTTATATAATATTCAATCCCTTCAAAATATCCTGTTTCATCAATTTTTTCAATTAATTCATTTTTAATTTTATCAATAAACTCATCATCTGATTTTATATTTTTAATTTCTTTTTTAAATTTTTCTTTTTTTTCATCATCTAAAATAAATTTATATAATGGAAAAATTTTTGTTTCATCAATGCTTTTGAAGCTTTTTTGCGTATTTGGATTAAAATATCTTATATCTTCAATGGTGTCAGCAAAAAATTCAACTCTTATCGGATTGTTATCAAGAGAATAAACATCTAAAATATCTCCCCTGAGCGCAAATTCACCGATATCTGAAACATTTGTTGTTCTTTTGTAGCCATAAGAAATTAATTTTTCTGCTATTTTAGAATAATCAATTGTGTCGTTCTTCTTTAATTTGATTATATTTTCTTTATAAAATTCTAATGGTGCAAACCTTTCAAATAAGGCTTTTGTATTCATTAAAATAATATCAGGTTGAGATAATATTATATTAAGCTGCTCTTGATAGATATAATAATTTTTTTCTAATTCAGTATAAAAACTGATATCTTGAGAAGGGAAAACTTTACTTTCAAGGTTTAAAAGGGTGTGTAAATCTTTTTGAATTTTTAGGGCTGATTGTTCATCTTGGGTTATATAGATAATTTTCTTTTTATTTTTTAAAATTGAATTAATTGTAAAAAGATTAAAAGGTGCAATCATTCCATTTAGAACAATCTTCCCTTTTGCATTTGATTTTAAAAAGGAATTAAGGCAATCAAGATTAATGTTTTTAAAATTATCTATTTTTTGCATAATCTGTATTCTTCGATTAAACTTGCGCCGATTACTCCTGAATAATCTTCAAGTTGTGCTTTTTTAAATTCTGTTTTGCTTGAAGTTATACTAAGAGCTTTATTTTTAGCAAGACGTATTGTTTTAAGGTATATTTCATCAATTCCTTGGATTAATCCGCCCCCTAAAATAACCAATTCCGGATTAAAGAAGTTTATAGCACTTGCTAAACCGCCTGAAAGATATTCAATAGCTTCATTTACAAATTGGCTAACGACTTCATCGTGGGCATCAAGAGATTTTTTAATGTGTTTTGTTGAAATGTTTTGACCATCGCAAAATTCTGTTATAATTGAGCTTCTACCTTTTTTAATTGCGCCTTGAATTCTTGATTCAATAGCACTTCTTGATGCATAAGCCTCAAGACAGCCCGCTGCACCGCAATTACAGCTTCTACCGTTTAAATCAACAACAACATGACCCAATTCGCCGGCTGAGCCTGTTGCGCCGTGGTAGATTTTTCCATCTATAACTAAACAGGAGCCAATTCCTGTTCCTACAAATACGCAAAGTATATTTTTATATCCTTTTCCTGCCCCTAAAAGGAGTTCAGCTATGGTTGCAGCTTCTACGTCATTTGCTAAATAAGTTTTGATATTATATTTTTCTTCAATTTCTTTTTTTAAATTTAAATTTTTGCACTGTAAATTGCAAGCGTTAATTAATATTCCTTCTTTTCTATCTACTTGTCCTGCTATTGCAATGCCTATTGAAGAAATTTCATCTTTATCTGTTTTTGAAATTTCAAAAAGCTCATCAATTGCTTCGGTTAGTTTCGTGAAAACTTTTTTGTTTCCTTTTTCTTTTTTTGTTTTTTTCTTGACTGAAAAAAGAATTTTATTTGTTTCTTTTTCGATTAAGGCACAAAGCACCTTTGTTCCGCCTAAATCTATTCCTATATTATATTTTTTCATTATTGTTTATTGCTGTCTTTCATTCCGATATTTTTAAGTCTGCGCTCAATATCACGCCACCAGCTTAGTTTTTGTTTAAAAAGATAATAATAGCCTTCAAAATTGCCTTTTGAAATATTTAACTGCTGATTGTCGCACAATTGTTCAAATTCACGCTCTAATTTGTGGCAAAATTCTTTTCTATCTTCCTTGAATTCATAAAAAGTTTTAACTTCGCCAAACTCCATTACGACTTCGGGCTTATCTTGCCTTAAAAATATGTAATTTACGCTAACAGGACAAAGGTTAATTCCACCAAATTGTTTAACTGCATTTTGAACCAAATACGCTAATCCTGATTGAAAAACTTCGGGCCTATAATGTGGTGGTCTGATTATTCCTTGCGGGAACAGCCAAAAATTAATATCAGGTTTATCAAGAGTTGTTGCTGCATATTTTAGGGATTTCATTGCGTCTTGAGCTGATTTTTTATTAACAGGAAAGCAGCCTATATATTGAAATAGAGGAAATCTGTTCATTTCTTCAATCATAAGGCGCAATCTTCCATGCATTATTCTTCTTGCAACAGTAAAACCAATTATGCCATCCCACCAATTATTGTGGTTTGTGTAAAATAGTGTTGCTTTTGTTTTGTCTCTTTTTTCAAGATTTTCATATCCTTTATACATCAAGGAATGAAATCTTTTTTCTACCATTTTTTTAAAAACATAATCAGCAATCATCATCCAAAACGGATTATCTTTTGCTGTTCTGAATTTTTCTTCTCTGTTTCTTAATATCGTTGGAGGTGTGTCACAGTATAAATGTTGTGGAGATTTTAGGTTAGTCATGAATTATACCCCAATTTTATTTATCCTCTATTATTCGGTTTAGCTGGCAATGTGCTCTAAATGATGTCATTTCTTTTTCTAGTTTTTTGACATATTTTTTAAGATTTAGATTGTTTGCCATATCTATGGTTCTATTATACATTTTTAAAACATTTTGTGCATATTCGTATTTTTTATTGTCCGGTTGTTGACTTAAACATTCTCTTGCAATATTTGCTCTAAGCTCATTTAATCGTACCTGTAAATATATTAATTCATTCGATAAAGCGCTTTCAAGAGCTAAATCACAATACATTTTTGCATTTTCTTTATCGTTTAGTTTTAAATATGCTTTTGCTAATAATTCTTGGAATAATATTTTAAAGAATGAATTGTTGTTTTGTGCGTTTTCACATATTTTAACTGCTTTTTCGCAAATTTCAATACAATACATATCGGTTTTATTATTAGCGGTGGCAGCAGCACTTATATACCAAGCTAAAAGAGCTCCAAATGCAATTTTTTTGCTTGAAAAATATTGCATTTCTTGTGTTGCAATCTCAATTGCTTTTAAATATGATTTTTCTTCTAATAAAACATAAGCTAAAAGCGTTTTTAAAATATTTTTAGCTACTTCATCATTGCAGTTGTTGGCATAAGCTGTAGCTTCAAAAAGTTCATCTTTAATTGTTTCAAAATCCATTTTGAATATTTTATTGATTAAGGTTAAGATATTCCATTTGCATACAAAATGCGGACTATCAATAACATAGGAATAATCTTTTAAAAGTTCTTGCAATATTAAATCTGATTCTTCAAAATAGCCTTTTGAAGTATTTGCCATTGCTTCTGAGAATTCAAGTTTTACTTTTAGAGCTTCAATTCTTGGACCTTTTTCTTTTTGAAGAACTTTGTTTATTTCTTCAATAAGCTCAAAAGCCAAAGGAGAACCTTGCTGACAATAACTTTGGGCTAAAATAATATTGGCTTCAATCCAAGTATAGAAAATTTCTTGTTGAGTAATCCATTTATTTTTTGAAAAGAAATTTAAATGTTTTTGAAGTATCGGATTGATTTCTGTATTAACAAGGCTTGCGATTTCTTCCCAAGAGCCAAGCTGCAAAAGAGCCTCAAGTTTTCTTGTTTTAATAAGCGCTTTTTGAAGATCAACTGTGGCTCTTTTTTCTGATTTATCGTCTTTATCAAAATATTTTAAAATATTATCCACTACTTCAACAACAGCAGTGTAATCTTGAGTTAAATATGAACTTCTAACCAAATAACCCGATAAATCAATAACTTTATTAACATCGTTTAATTTTTGAGCTGCAACTATTACATTAGAAAGATAGTCTTTTGCTTCTTGCGGGCTTTTTATATAGATTAATTTTCCTAATCTTTCACAAATATTGTTTTTGGTGTATTCGAAATTATCAAGTTTAACATTTTCAAGCAAAATTAAACTTTGTTTTTGTGCCATAGCATAAATATTAATATCTCCGATATAATTAGCATATTGCAAATTTCTTGTCCAAAGTACATAGGCTAATTGTTTATCATCTGTAATTTGAGCTAAAATAGGGCAAATTAAGGGTGTTGAGATAATTTTATTATTTAATTCTGCTAGTAATTTTTTAGCATCATCTTTTATAATTTCCTCTTCTTTTGCTTTGATGTAGCAATATGACCAAGTTAAAGAGTTTTTAAAGCCATATATATCACTTGTTTTGCGTTTTATATAACCTCTTTTTTCTAACCTTGCAACAAGGTCAAAGAAATCATCTTCGTTTAATTGAAATACGCTTGATAAAAGCTTATAGTCCAATTTATCACCTAATAGAGAGGCGACATTTAAAAATTTATATTCTGCGCAGAAATTTTGTTTTAAGAAATCCAATCTTTCAAACAGACACTGTTCAAGAGTTTGCGGGATTTCAGTGTTTTCAAATTTTGTATCATATTTAACAATTTTATCTTTAATGGTTAGGATTTTTCTTTCAAATAAATATTGCAAAATTTGTTCAATATAGGCAATATTTCCTTGTGTATTATATGCAATTTGAGAAAGGATTTCGTTTGGAATTTCGCAATTTTGTCCTAATATTTTTTTGACAAATATTTTAGATTCCGATGTGTTTAATTTTCTTAATGAAATATTCAGACAATTGTTATTGTTTAGTTTGTTTGATTGAAAATAAATTGTAATTGAGTGTTCATTTTTATAACCCAAAATCATTTTAGCATCATGGGCAAAATAATCATTATCTACAAGATATTTTATAAATCCGTATGAAGATTCATCGATTAAATCAAAATCATCTATTATAAAAATAACATTTCTTTTTTGCTTTATATGTTCAAAAATATCTTTTAAGTATTTAAATGTTATTTCTTTATTGATTAAAATATTTTCAAAATAATCTCTTTTTAGGGGATAAATTAAATTAGCAAGTGTTTCAAGATTTTCTTGGTCAATTTTATCCAGCTGTAATTTTTCTAATACATTTTTTTCAAAAGCTTTAATATTGAATTCACCATTTAATACATTAGGGCAATCAAAAAGACTCATAAAAAAGCTTTGAATTAAGCCGTAGGGGCTAATTTGAGTTAAAGCAGAGCATTGAGAATAAAATACGACTGTATTTTTCATTCCTGATTTTGAAACTCTATAGTATAGGTCATCTAAAAGATGTGTTTTTCCGGCACCTCTTGGAGCATTAACTGAAATTGCTCTAATTGGAGAATTGTTTTCAGATAGATTATTTAAAATTATTTCAAGAGCTTTATCGTATTTTTCATCTTTTGTTTCTTTGAAAACAGGTTTTTGTTCCAAAAATACAAGTTTATATGAATCAGTTGAAATTTTAATTAACGATAATTCGTTGTTTAATCTTGGATATACTCCGTTTGTGACGATAACATCCTTGTCAGAGCCAAGTTTTAATTGTTTAATTTCTTTGTTTTTTTCTGCTTCTTCAATAGTTGAAATTGCAAATTTATAGGATAAACCGGCATCAAGGGTTTTTTCTAAGATATTATTAAATTTAATAAATTCAGCTTCAAATTGATTGATTTTATCCAGTATTTTTATTTGTTTATTGTATGGAAAGCTGAACATAACAGTGCTTGGGTTGATAAATTCACATTCTTTATCAAACACTATTTTTACTGTTGTTTTGATGTTTTGTATAACTTTTTGTTTAAATTCTTCTTCATTATATTTTTCAAAAGTGCGTTCTAAATTTATAAAATTAATATAAAATAATAATGGTTTTTCTGATTTAGATTTTTTATCGTTAACTTCAACAACTACTCCTTGAGTATTTTCTTGTGAGGTAATTTCTATTTTTTTATTTGTGGTTTTGAATGTGGGCTTTTCTTTTTCTTTATCAAGTTTTGCACCGCATTTTCTGCAAACAGAGCTTGTGGCATAATTTGCACTGTTGCAGTTTGGGCAGAATTTTACAAAAGTATATCCGCATTTTTTACAGTTAACCGAGCCAAGACGAGTTGGGGAGCCACACCTTGGACATTTAAAAATCAACCTTAATTTACATGAAGGACAAATTGCATCGTCTTTTGATACTTTTGTCTTACATTTGGGACAAATCAAAATTTGCTAATCCTAATATATCTGCCACACAAAAAATTATAATACAAATAAAAAAAATTGATATTTTATTGTAAATTTTGTAAATTTTTTATGTCATGGGAAATATATTGTAGTAATATTTGATTATGAAATTGGGAGTTAATATAGATCATATTGCAACATTAAGAAATGCCAGAGGCGGTTTTGAACCTAATCTTGTTGAAGCAGCAAAAATTGCACTAAGAGAGGAAATTCTAGCTCTTACAATGCATTTAAGAGAGGACAGACGTCATATCAAAGATAGGGATTTATATGATGTTAAGTCTTTAGGTGCAAAAATTAACCTTGAAATGGCAGCAGTAGAAGATATTCAAAAAATAGCACTCGATATTGTTCCTTATAGTGTGTGTCTTGTTCCTGAAAGAAGGCAGGAAGTAACAACAGAGGGCGGATTGGATGTTCTAAGCCAAAAGGAATACTTAAAAGATTTTATTAAACCTTTAAAAGAAAAAGGGATATTGGTTAGTCTTTTTATTGATCCTGATTTAGCGCAAGCTGATGCTGCCAAATATTGTAATGCTGATTATATTGAAATGCATACAGGTTCATTTGCTGAAGCATTCGAAAAAGGCAATTATGAAAAAGAATTTGATAAATTAAAACAAATGGCTAAATATTCTCAAAGTATAGGGTTAAAGGTTAATGCCGGTCATGGTTTAAATTATCAAAATGTTCATTTAATGAAAAAAATTGATGGGCTTTGTGAGCTAAATATAGGTCATAGTATAATATCAAGAAGTATATTTGTTGGCTTAAAAACCGCAATAGAAGAAATGCTTGACTTAATTAAATAAGTTTTGTAAAAACTTGCTTGACATAAAATTTTGTCTTAGATATATTATTTAATGCAGATAGGTTGGTCGTGTCTAAATGCTAGAAGTAACTAATCTAAGCTACGATCCCTTAAAAGAAAGGAAATACAATGTACGCAATAGTTGAAACAGGCGGAAAGCAATATAAACTTGAAGAAGGCAAATATGTTGATATCGAGTTATTAGATGCTCAAGCTGATGACAAAGTTACTTTTGATAAAATCGTTATGTTAGTGAACGGTAAGAAATCAAAAGTTGGAAGACCCTATGTAGCTTCTGCTACTGTTGATGGTACCGTTGTTAAAAATGACAAGGCTAAAAAAGTAATTGTTTACAAACAACGTCCTAAAAAGGGCACAAGAGTTAAACAAGGTCACAGACAACAATTCACACGTGTTATGATTAATAAAATTAACACAAAAGCTGCAAAAGCTGCAAAAAGTGAAGAAACAACAGGAGAAGAATAAAAATGGCACATAAGAAGGGTGTAGGTTCATCAAAGAACGGACGCGACAGCGAAAGTAAGAGATTAGGCGTTAAAAAATACGCTAATGAACAAGTTGTTGCAGGAAATATAATTGTTAGACAACGTGGTACAAAAATTCACCCAGGTAACAATGTTGGAATGGGTAAAGATAATACATTATTTGCTTTAGTAGATGGTGTAGTTAAATTTGAACCATACAGAAGAACAAGAAAACAAGTTAGCGTTTACGCTCAATAATATAGCTTTAAGATTGATTAAGGCTTATAAAATGAAAATTTAATATGGATGGGAGCGTAGCTCAGTTTGGTTAGAGCGCTTGCCTGTCACGCAAGAGGTCGCGGGTTCGAGCCCCGTCGTTCCCGCCATATT